>NZ_JAJGBK010000025.1 GCF_020696975.1 Methanoculleus sp. | reverse complement strand
AAGATCAGAAACAGGTATCAACGACACGCACCCGGTCCTCGGAGACCTCGATCTTGACCAGGGTCTTGAGCGGCCGGCAGATATCAGCATCGCCCCGGCCGATGACGACGCAGATATCGGCGATCTCGGCGCCAGTGCTCTCGATAGCGCAGATGAGGGCGCTGAGCGTCCCCCCGGTGCTGCAGACGTCGTCGATGATCACGACCCGGTCGCCCGCGTCAACGCCGTTTAAGTAGAGTTCTCCCTTCGAGTAGCCCGTCGTCTGATGCACCGCGACCTCCCCCTGGAGGCAGTAGGGACGTTTCCGGACGACAACCAGCGGGATATCGGTCATCATCGAGAGGGCGACGCCGATGTGGATGCCCATCGCCTCGCAGACGACGATCTTATCGACGCCCGTAAGGTTGAGGCAGCGCACCATGGCGCACCCGATCTCGCGGAGGATGGCGGGTTCAAGGAGCGGCACCCCGTCGGTGATCGGGTTGATGAAGTAGTTGTACTCTCCCCGCTTCATGACCGGGGAGGCTTCCAGCGACTGAATAAGGCGTTCAAGCATGCATATCACTCATATCTTTCAGGAACTTCTCGATCACGTCCCGGGTGACGTGGGGCATGCAGACGATCCGCATGTGCCCAGCCCGGGTCCTCGATACCCGCCAGCCGGCGGGCGCGCGGTCGCAGGAGAACGTCGCCACGTTGACGTCCGGGGTCACGGCTCTCGGGCAGCCGAGCGTCTCCATCCCCTCGATCAGCCTTCGCGCATTCTCCATGCACCCGGTGACGACCGCCCGCATGCCCTCCATCCCGAGGTACTCGAGGACGGCGACGGCCGCCGCGACCGAGGCGCCGGGCCGGGTGCCGGCAAGGGTGCACTCCCGCTTCACCGTCAGGTAGGGCGTCTCGACGTTGAGGCACGCGAAGTAGTTCGGGTCGCGGGTGAGGAGGCAGCCCGCCGGGATGGTGCTCATCCCCATCTTGTGGGGGTCGACGGAGATCGAGGAGACGCCGGGGAGACTGAAGTCGAACGGGACCGGGTTGTCGAGGAACGGGACGACCATCCCCCCGAAGGCGGCGTCGATGTGGAGGAAGGTGTCCCGGTCGAGCGCCACGTCGGAGAGAGCGGCGATGGGGTCGACCATACCATACTCCGTCGTCCCGACGACACTGACGAGAGCGACCGTGTTTTTATCGATAAGGCCGGCCGCCGCCTCCGCATCCATCCTGAAATCGGCATCAAGCGGTGCCACCCGCATATCAAGCCCCAGAATATCGCAGGCCTTCAGGAACGAGAAGTGGGCCGATGCCGGGACCACAACGTTCGGCGACCCGACCGGTTTTAGTTTCTTTGCGATCCGTAACGCCTGGATATTGGACTCCGTCCCGCCGCTCGTTGCGTAACCCCCCGCGCCGGGATGGTGCATCAGGGTGCCGAGCCTCCGGACAAGGAGTTCCTCAAGTGCGACCGTCCCGGGGAAGAGTCCGGGGTCGCCGAGATTGGTCTCAAGGAAGATCGCGTGCGCCCGCGCTGCGACCGGGTGAGGCGGCGTGCACATCGAACTTAAGATGTTCCGGTAGCCAAGGTCCTCCTGCCGCTTCGACAGGAGGAAGGAGAAGAGGTCTTCCTCAGGGCACCCGTGCTCACGCATTTCTTCTCGCCGCATCAAGAAGGATCTGTCGCTCTTTCCGCGCTACGGCCTCGCGGATGCGCGGGACGGCATCGATGTTTGCGGAGACGCTGGTGATCCCGTGCTCGACAAGCCAGGCCACCATCCTGGGATCGGATCCGGCCTGACCGCAGATGGAACACTCGACACCGTGTTCGCGGCAGGCTTTGATCGCGTAGTCGATCAATCTGAGCACGGCGGGGTGCTCGGGCTCGTACATATCGGCGACGTTCTCGTTGTTCCGGTCGATGGCAAGCGTATACTGGATGAGGTCGTTCGTCCCGAACGAAGCGAACCGGATCCCGGCCTTGATGAAATCCTCGATCAGTATGGCGCTGCTCGGGATCTCGACCATGACACCGAGGGTCACCTTCTCGACGTCGACCCCCCATTCCTCCATCATCGCCCGGGCCTGGACGAACTCGTTCGGGTGGTTGACGAGCGGGAACATAAGACCGAGGTTGTCGTAGCCCGCGGCCCAGAGCCTTCTGAAGGCCTCAATCTGCATCCTGAACTGGTCGGGGCTCCTGAGGTCCCGGCGGATACCGCGCCAGCCGAGCATCGGGTTGTGTTCGGCCGGTTCGTTCTCGCCGCCTTCCATGTTCCTGAACTCGTCGGTCGGGGCATCCAGGGTCCGGACCCAGACGGGCTTTCCCGGGAAGGCATCGAGCACCGTCTTGATGCCGCCGTAGAGCTCACCGATGAACTCCTCTTCCGCTCCGTGCTCGATATACCAGCCGGGGGTCTTCGCAAGGCCAAGGATGAGGTGCTCGATCCGCAGAAGGCCGACACCGTCCGCACCCGTGGCGGCGGCCCGCTGTGCAGCCTCAGGGAGAGAGACGTTCACCTTGACAAGCGTGCCGGTGATGACCGGGGCGGCCGCTGCCACTGCTGCAACAGGTGCCGGAGCGGCGACCGCCGCGGTCTCGATCGTTCCATCGTAGATGATCCCCTTCTCCCCGTCGACGGTGATCATCTGCCCATCTTTTAAGACCTTTGTCGCTTTCTTGCTCCCGACGACTGCAGGGGTGCCGAGTTCCCGGCTCACGATGGCCGCGTGGCAGGTCATCCCGCCTTCGTCGGTGACGATGGCGCTGACCCGCCGCATCGCCGGTACCATATCAGGGTTGGTCATCTTCGTGACCAGGATATCGCCGTCCTTGACGGCGCTCGTATCCTTGACGTCCCGCACGATCACGACCCGGCCGCTCGCGACACCGGGGGAGGCTCCCTGGCCTTCCAGGAGGACCACGCCCTGTGCGGTTTTCTGCTTTCCGGCAGCCCCGGGTCGGGGGATCTCCGGCCGCTTGATCGTCGTGATGGGCCGGGACTGGAGGATGAAGACTTCGTCCCCGACGATCGCCCACTCGATGTCCTGCGGAATCCCGTAGTGGTCCTCGGCGATCTTGCCGAGGGTTGCGAGGCGCGCCACTTCGGCTTCGGAGAGGACGGGAGCGACCCGCTGCTCGCTTGAGAGTTCGACGATCTTCGTCCCGTGCCTGCCCTCCGGCACGATCATGATCTCCTTCTCGGCGATCAGGCGGTCGACCACGCGCCCGGAGCGCAGGTCAAAGACGTAGTTGTCGGGGGAGACACTGCCCGAGACGACGGCTTCCCCGAGACCCCAGGATCCTTCCACGATCGTCAGGGGCTCGCCGGTGACGGGGTGGGAGGTGAACATAACGCCGGACTTCTCCGACTGAATGAGTTCCTGCACGACGACGGCGATGTTCACGCTCCGGTCGTCGAACCCCTGCTTTGCCCGGTAGTAGATGGCCCGCGCGCCATACAGCGAGGCCCAGCACCGCTGGACGGCGTCAATGAGGTCTTTTTCACCGAGGATATTGAGAAACGTCTCCTGCTGGCCGGCAAAGCTGGCCTCCGGCAGGTCTTCGGCGGTGGCACTCGAACGGACGGCGACGACCGTTCCGTTTGCCCCCATCCGGGTGTATGCGTCGGTGATCTCCTCGTGGATCTGATCGGGAATGCCAACACTCAGAACAAGGTCCTGCACCTCTCTGGAGACGGATTCCAGCGCTCCATTGTCATCGACATCGAGGCGCTCCAGTCTGCGAAAGAGTGTATCTTCGATCCCGGTCTCTACAAGAAACCTGCGGAATGCCTGAGCGGTCACCACAAACGCTTTCGGCACGGGGAGACCGATCGAAGTCATTTCTCCAAGAGAGGCCCCCTTTCCACCTACCGAGGGAATATCTTCTTTTTTTATTTCTTCGAGCCACAGAACATTGGGCATTTCCTTCATGCTCGCACCACACATATACTTCTCACCATTACTAATAAGATTTGGGAGGAAAAAGCATCAATACACATGATGTCGTATCAAATATGGGTTGAACTGTGAAATATAGAGTGCTGGTCAGCGACCCGCTGGCAGAGGAAGGGATTGACATCCTGAAAGAATTCAGCGACGTGGATGTCAACACCGGGCTAACCGAGGATCAACTCGTTGCTATTATCAAAAACTACGATGCCCTGCTGGTGCGCTCGGGGACCGAGGTTACTGCACGGGTCATCGATGCGGGAGAGAAACTCAAGTTCATCGGCCGTGCCGGCGCCGGGGTCGACAATATCGATACGGAAGCGGCGACACGCAGGGGTATCGTCGTCGCGAACGCACCTGAAGGAAACACGCTCGCGGCCACGGAACACACGATGGCGATGATGCTCTCCCTCGCACGCAATATCCCCCAGGCGACGGCATCGCTGAAGAAGGGCGAGTGGAAGCGCTCGAAGTTCATGGGAGTCGAGTTGAACGACAAGATCCTCGGCATCATGGGATTTGGGCGAATCGGGCGCGAGGTGGCGAAGCGTGCGCAGGCGCTGGAGATGAAATGCATCGCCTACGACCCCTTCATCACAAAGGAGCGTGCCGCAACCCTCGGCGTTGAGATGGTTCCGCTCGATGAACTCTTCCGGAGGGCGGACGTGATCACGGTCCACACGCCCCTGATCAAGGAGACCCGCCACGTCATCAACGCAGAGACGATCGCCACGATGAAGGACGGCGTCCGGCTGATCAACTGCGCCCGCGGCGGGATCATCGATGAGCAGGCGCTTGCGGACGCGATCGCGAGCGGCAAGGTCGCCGGTGCGGCGCTCGATGTCTTTGAGAACGAGCCGCCGACGGACTCGCCCATCCTCGGCCTCGACAGGGTGATCGTCACCCCGCACCTCGGGGCAAGCACGGTCGAGGCGCAGAAGAACGTCGCGATATCGGTTGCGAACCAGTGCATCAGCGTTCTATCGGGCGGGGCGGCGAAGTACGTCGTGAACGCGCCGATGATCCCCGCCGAGCAGCAGGCACTGGTCGAGCCCTACGCGGCACTCGCGCAGAAGATGGGCAGCCTCCTCATCCAGCTCATCGAGGGAAGGCTTGAGTCGATCAAGATCACCTACGGGGGCGAAGCGGCGGCTCTGCCGAACACGAAGTTCATCACCCGGGTCATCCTGAAGGGTATGCTCGACCCGATCCTGCAGGCGCCGGTCAACTTCGTGAACGCGGAGTTCGTCGCAAAGGAGCGCGGCATCCGGCTGAGCGAGACCACCACCGAAGAGGCGCACGGCTTCAAGAACATGATCAGCATCACCGCAAAGACCGATAAGATGGCCGAATCGGTGAGCGGCAGCGTCTCGGCCCCGGACCACGCGCGGATCGTGAGCATCGGCGGCTACCTGACCGACCTGACCCCGACCGGCCACGTGGTCATCTCCCGCCACACCGACAAACCGGGCGTCATCGGCAAGGCCGCGACGATCCTTGGTCAGGTGAACGTGAACATCGCGGGGATGCAGGTCGGGCGGCACAAGCCCGGCGAAGAGGCGCTGATGGTCCTCACGGTCGACTCCGCGGTGCCGGCCGACGCAATGGAAGAGATCAAGAAGATCGACGGGATCCACACGGCGAAGCACGCCGAGATCTGATCGGTCAATCACCCCCACTTTATGCCGCGTGCCGGCCCCCGATGAGGAGGAGCCGGCACGAACCGGCCTTACACGGACAGGAAATATATTTATACCCGCGACACCAACCTTATTGATCGTCGGGCAGACACGGGCTCGTGGTCTAGCTGGTTATGACGTCGCCTTGACATGGCGGAGGTCCTGAGTTCGAATCTCAGCGAGCCCATCACCGTTTTTGAAACGATTGATTTCTTGAAGTCCTTTCCCCGGAGATGCATCCCTGGAAAGGGCTGATAAATCCAGTATTTTCATGCCTCTCGCCACATGGACGATTGTGCCTTCCCCGGAGCATGATCCGCGGCCCCCGCATCCCACCGGGTTTTTTGCCGGCTGTCCACGCGCAGTTTTTCCCGCAGTTTTTACTCACTCCGTGCCATGCTCCGGCCAGGAGCCGGATGATGGGGCGTGCAGTCACCCGACAGTCCCGCCGCGACCGCTCACCACTGACGTCGAGATCGGATCCCTGTCTCACACGAACATTTATCACCAGCGTCGTCCCTCACCGCGGCACGGTTCCCCGCTTGACGGACGGGGGAATGCCGGGAGGGGGAGAAGAGGTGACCACCGCGCAGGTGCTTGAGCCCGGGCAAAAGACGGCCGATTCCCGGGCGGCCGAGACCGAACAGAGGATGACCGACGACGAGCGGTTCTCAATGATCATCAGCATCATGGGCGCCACCGGCGGCATCATTAAAGTCCGGGATGAGCGCATCCCGGAGGATGTGGCCATGAGCGCCGGTTACACGCCCGGCGTGCCGCGGCTCGGCGTCCCGGCGTTGCGATCGAGCGATGCCAGCATGGGCATCACCAACCCCGGGTACCGCCCCGACGATACGGGCGCAACCGCGCTGCCGGCTTCCATCGTCGTCGGGTCGAGTTTCAACCCGGACCTCGCCCGCGCCGGCGGCGTGCTGCTCGGCCGCGAGGCCCGGATCCGGGGGTTCAACATCGTGCTGGCCGGCGGGATCAACCTCGCCCGCGACCCGCGCAACGGCCGCAACTTCGAGTACTACTCCGAGGACCCGCTCCTCACCGCCGTCCTCGGCGCCGGGGCGGTAAGCGGCATCCAGAGCCAGGGTGTCATATCGACGCTCAAGCACTACTCGCTCAACTGCAACGAGACCAACCGGCACTGGCTGGATGCGATCATCGATCCTTCGGCGCACCGCGAGTCCGACCTGCTCGCGTTCCAGATCGCGATCGAGCGTTCGCAGCCCGGCGCGATCATGAGCGGCTACAACAAGATCAACGGCGAGTATGCCGGCGGGAACCGCCATCTCTTAGGCGAGGTGCTCAAGGGCGCCTGGGGGTATAAGGGCTGGGTGATGTCCGACTGGGGCGCGACGCCCTCGTGGGAGTTCGCTCTCGCCGGACTCGACCAGGAGTCCGGCGTGCAGGCAGACACAGTCTTCTGGAAGACGGAGCCCTTCACGGACCCGCTCCGGAAGGCCTACGCCGAAGGCAGGTTTCCAAAGGAGCGCCTCTCCGATATGGTGCGCCGCATCCTGCGCTCGCTCTACGCGGTCGGGGTCGACTCGTGGGGGCCGGCGCCCGAGGTCAACATGGAGGCGCACAACGAGATCGCCCTCGATACCGCCCGGCAGGGTATCGTGCTCTTGAAGAACGACAGCATCCTGCCGCTCGCGACCGAGAGACCGCTCAAGATCGCTGTGATCGGCGGCTACGCGCAGCTCGGTGTCCCCAGCGGCACCGGATCGGGTGCGGTGCTCCCGGTGGGTGGGTATGCGGGTATCGTCAAGATCGGCGGCCCGGGGCCGCTGGGGCGCGCACGGAACCTCTACCTTCTCCCGTCGTCGCCTCTTGAGGAGCTGAAGAGCCTCCTGCCCTCGGCGGAGATCGAGTTCGACCCCGGACAGACGCCGGCGGAGGCGGCCCTGCTCGCACGACGCTCGGACGTCGTCATCGTCTTCGGGATCCGCGTCGAGGGCGAAGGCTTCGACCTCGCCGATCTCTCGCTGCCCTGGGGCCAGGACGCCGTCATCGAGGCCGTGGCGTCCGCCAACCCGAAGACCGTCGTGGTGCTGGAGACCGGCAACCCGGTCGCGATGCCGTGGCTGGATAAGGTGAAGGCAGTCGTCCAGGCGTGGTATCCAGGACAGGCCGGCGGGCAGGCGATCGCCGAGGTGCTCACCGGGACGGTGAACCCCTCCGGCCGTCTCCCGATCACCTTCCCGGCCGACCTCGCCCGGACTCCGAGGCCGGATCTGCCCGGCCTCGGCACGCCCTGGGGTACACCGATCACCGTCCGTTACGATGAAGGCGCGGAGGTCGGCTACCGCTGGTTCGCAAAGACGGGTACTACGCCGCTCTTCCCCTTCGGCCACGGGTTGAGTTACACGACGTTTGCCTACAGCGATCTTGCGGTCGGCGGCGGCGAGACGATCACGGCGAGGTTCACCGTGACGAACACCGGCGAACGCGAGGGTGCGGACGTGCCGCAGGTGTACCTGACGGAGGCAGCGGGTGAGAGGCGGATGCGGCTTATCGGATTCCAGCGCGTCCTGCTCGGGCCGGGTGAGAGACAGCAGGTGACGATCGAGGCCGATCCCCGCCTGCTTGCACGGTTCGACGGCGAGACCGGCAGGTGGCGCATTGCAGAAGGAACACACCGGGTGGCGGTCGGGAGATCTGCCACGGATCCGGTATTGACAGGTGATACCCGGTTATCCACGAGGCTGTTTGGGAGTTGAGGGCCCGGGTAACGGCGACATGCCGGCAGAGCAGGCGAAGTCCATCGACGCCGTGACCGCCACCCACCACGGGGCACCGGGATACGCACCGACGGCCCCTACTTCTGCAATTTCTCCAGGAGCTCGTCGAGCCGTGAGTAGGAGTCCTTCATGCCCTCCTCCATACCGGACTGCATCATCCCGTCGCGGTCCTCCACCGAGAGGAAGACCGACCGGCCGGTGAATCGCGTCCGGTTGCCGGGCAGTTCGTCGAACTTCCCTTCCTCGAGGATGACATGGCCGGACTCCGGGAGCCCCTCGAACTCGAAGGTCTGGATGATCCGCTCGGGCGGCGTCACATCATGGTTCACCCCGTGGAACCCGTACTCGTTCCCCTCCTTGTCCGTCTGGATATACCGCCAGCTGCCCCCGCTCCGGGCCTCAAACGTCTCTATCCTCGTGCTATAACCCCGCGGGCCGATCCACTGCTCATAGAGTTTCGGGTCGGTGTGGGCCCGGAAGACGAGTTCTCGCGGGGCGTCGAACTCCCGGACGACGACCAGTTCCTGTTTCCCGGGTTCTGCAGTGATCCGGGTGGGGTTCCTCTCTTTTAAGGCCTGCTCGCCACTTCTTCGTGATTGCTCTGCCATTCTATCCATCTCCTTTCGCCCCTCTCACTGACTTCATCTGTGTTATAGGTTACCCGCCGTGCTGCAGAGCCGCCGCAGGAATGACTCGGTAAGAGGATGGCGGCTTTGTTCCGGGCGATATCAAACGGCGAACTCAAAGAGCGTCAGGGAGTAACCCCGGACACAATTCACACACTATAACTAGACGTAATGATGATTGTAGAATATTGGAAGGTTGGTTAAAACCATGGCAAAAGTAAACATTCCTGCAAAAGGAGCGATTGTCCAGAGAGACCTTGAGACGTTCTCGATCGCGCCTCATATCCCCGGAGGCTTCGTCGAACCTGCATTCTTAAGAAAGATCGCCGATGTGGCGGAGAAGTACGGTGCGAAGTTCGTGAAACTCACGGGCACCCAGAGGATGATCATCGTCGGCATACAGGAAGAGGATCTTGATGCAGCATGGGCTGAATTCGCCGACAGTTCCAGGGCCATCGGCCTGACCATACGGAGCATCCAGATGTGCCCCGGGACTCGATCGTGCAAGCGCGCCAAACAGGACAGCCCGGGACTTGGATTTGCCCTCGACAAAGAGTTCTATGGCAAACTGGCGCCCGCCAAGTTCAAGATGGCCGTCTCAGGCTGTTCCAATTGCTGCAGCGACCCCTGGATGAGAGACCTCGGGTTCGTCGGCACCGATGACGGATTCATGGCGGTCGTTGGCGGCAAAGGCGGCGGGACGGCAAAGATAGGTCAGGAGCTCGCCCAGGGGCTGACGGAGGATCAGGCTGTGGCGCTGGCAAGGAAGGTCATCGCGTTCTACCGGGAGAACGGGCAGGCCCCCGAACGCCTGGGAGCGACGATCGAGCGGGTCGGTTTCGATAAGTTCAAAGAAGCAGTGCTCTGAACTGCCTGGAGAGGCGTCGTCCGGCAACCTGCCGGACGAAGCGAATCCCAAAAAGAGGGCACCGGATCAGTTCTCCCCCGTTACGGGGGTGCAACTGACCCGGAGTTTGCCATACGGTGTGCCCTCGCCGCTGGAAATCTTGAGGGCGAGCGAGAGCGGTGTTGCTTCATTCACCGGCACGGCGCCGGGAAGCGTTACCTCCTCCATCGGCCCGAAGGTGACGAGAGTGCCGTCGTTACCAAGTTTTGCCGTATAGACGACAGAATCGTCAAGCCCCATGTCATCCTGGGTGATGATGATACTCACCGGCACGTTGCCGGTGTTTCTCACCGTCGGGTACTGTGCCGTCCCGAACACGGTGTCACCCCGGACCCAGGCATCGATCCCCTGTTCAACGGTTCCGTAGTTCACCGCGGCAAAGTCGATCTCAAACGATGCTGTCGGCACGTACGTAAAGATGCTTGCAAGCGACTGCTCGGCCGGGTCTTCCTCATCAGACAGGACCCGCACCACGACGTGGTAGTCGCCGGGCGCCTCGCAAAACGAGAGGTCAACCTCGCCTGCATAGACCGTGGCACTGTCCTCCTCCAGGGCGCGTACAACGTCATTGAGGCTCGTGTGCTGAGCGTAGGTGATCAGCCCGGCGGTCGAAGCCGCCTCGAGTGCACCCACCGGGGAGTCCTGAGAAGTCAGGTTGATCTGAGAGAAGGCTGAACCATCGGGCAACGTTACCTCAGCCACGACCGGGTAGGGTGCCGCACCGCCCCCGGCAATAACCGCGCGGATCTGCACGGTCTCTGTAGCCCCGTAGGCACAGGGAGGCAAGAACTGACTTCCCGGCTGGACCGGGTCATCGTCGAGCGAACCAGCAGCGGGATCAAGTTGCTCCCAGATGCAGAGCACGGTCATACGAGAGGGGACCTCCCCGAGAGTACTGTCCCCGGGCGACGAGCCCGTGGACTCATTCTCGGCGATTCCGGGACCCGGCGTGGCGTTGAGTAGAGGGAACGGGTCGGTGGAGTTCGTCGGGACCGGTGTCGATTCATTGAGCACCGTAGTGTTCCCGGACGTCTCGTTGCCTGAATCCGGCCCGGCGGTCGTCGTTGATGTCGGATCCACAGTCACCGTAGGAGTCGGATCCAGGGTTGCTGATGGGGTCGGATCGACGGTCGTCGTAGGAGTCGGATCAACAGTTGCTGTCGGGGTCGGGTCCACAGTCACCGCAGGAGTTGGCTCTGTGGTTACTGACGGAGTCGGATCGACAGGCATCGTCGTCTCTTCAGGCTGATACGTGGATGTCGGGGTCACGTCTGCTTCCGGGGCAGGTGTCTCCCCGGGTTGGTCGCCCTCTAAAGACGTATCGTCCATCTCATCATCGGACGAACCATCAGAATTCAAAGAGTCTTCATCCGGATCAGACGAATCCTCACCGGAGGTAGTCGGTTCCACAAGAGGCCCATCCGGCAGCAGATTGCTGTTGCCGGTTTCTCCGGCACCGGTCTCAGTTCCCGGGGTATCCTCGGTAAGGGGATCCTCAGAGATATTCACAGGCGAACCTGCAAATACCGGCACGATGGAGACTGAAATCAGGAAGATCGCGAGGAATATCGCGATCCCTTTTATAATCCTCGTCATCAATTGCCTCTTTTCTGTAAAGGGGACCGCATCCGTGCAAAACGCACGGGCTGTCGGTCACCGTTTCTTGCGATCACGGCTTCCCATTGCGAAGAGGTAGATGAACGCGAGCGCTGCAGCAACCGGGACCGGGGAGAGCGGCAGACTCAGACCTGACGAATCGGGCTGGACGCTAAAGGCTATATCCTTTGAATCGGTCGTCTTACCCTCAAAGACAGCACGGGTCTTCATCGTGTAGTCTCCCGGCTCCTTCGGAGTGTAGTACGCCGTCAGAAGGTCCTCGGAGAAGACCAGAACGGTCATTTCATCGCTGGATACCACATCGATAAGGCTGCCTCCCCGGTAAACCTCACCGGATAACTTGGCTCTTGTCGCGATAGATCCCGAGTTCTTGAAGACCCCTGTGACCTTGATCGGCTGGCCGACAACGAGCGCTCCGTCATACGTGAGTTCGGTCAGTTCACCCTGTCGGGTCAGGGACCCTAGCGGCAGGATATTGAAGGTACGACCCTCGTCCACCAGCACCTCACCACGGAGCGAAACCGTCACGTTCGCCTGACAGGCCCCGGCAGCAAATCCCTCGTTAGGCCAATGGACCACTATCGATTCCGTAATCCCCGGCCGAACCGGCGTCTCGGTCCAGGTCACAGTGTCAAGGACCGATCCGTCACGTGATATGACGGCGGTGATCTCAGGGGTTACGACGACATTCCCGGTGTTCTTGAAACCGACCTCAATGGCCGCCGGGACATCCACCTCGGTATCCCTCACCACGATGCTCGTGACTGCACCCGAGGCCTTCTCGACATCGGTTACTGTGATCTCCAGTGTGGATGTCGCACGCAGGATCATCCCCACCGAGCCCGGCACTTCTTCACCGGGAAGCGTCTCAACGATGATGGTTGCCGTATAACGGCCGTTCGCCGCATCGTCGGGGACCGTCACCCGCATCAGGACAGGAGTCTGGCCTTTCTTCGGGACGTAGACCTGCTGGATCTCCTTCTCGCTCGCGAGGGTGGAGAACCGGATCCAGTCCCCTGCGGAACCTTCGGTCTTAAAAGCCACTTCAAAGCCCGTGTCAGACGGGTTGAAGGCGGTCAGCGACCGTTCAAAGGACCCTCCGCGCAGCGCGTTCTCGATCGTCTGGCTGGATGGTCCGACGGCTATGCCTGCAGCACTCACGGGCTGGCAGATGATCACCGCCACCATTACGATGACGGCAACCATCGCCACCCTTCTTCTCAGATTCATCGCCTCTCCTTTTTCCTCTGTAATCTCTGGCTGCGTATCGCAGTCATAAAACCGGTCGTTGCGCCGGGGATCGGCGCATAACCGGCAAATAGTCACAACCTACACTAGATGCCCGACGACTTACGCGGGGCAGCACTCCCAGATCTCGGCACCGAGGGTCATCGTGCCGCACTTCTCACCGGTGGTTCCCTTGTAGACCTCGATGGAGAAGTCAAGCTCATCCTGGCCGCAGAGGCCGAGGTAGTTGGGCAGGGTAGCGCATCCTTCGGGGTCGTAGTAGACCGCGTTGGCGTCATCGTTGCCCATACGGGCTCCCCACTTGACGTTCCAGCCGTTCAGGCTCTCCCCGAGCTGCATGTCGTCCTGCTCGACGGTGACCTGCATGTAGGTGTTGCCGATGTTCCGGACGGTCGGCCTGCCATCGTTCTCAGAGAAGATGGTGTTGCCTGCAATCCACTTGGGCTCGTTGATGTTCACGGACCCGTAGTTGACCGTGCAGAAGTCGATGTCAAAGGCAGTGACGGGCACGTAGCAGAAGGTGTTCTCCAGCGCGCAGGCCCAGTTGTTGTTGTGGTCGACGGCGAACGCCTCGACGCGGTAGTCACCGGCAGGAGAACAGTAGCAAAGATCTGACTGGCCAACCCAGAGAGCGGCAGTGCCCTTCTCGAGGTACTCGGTGAGGATGAGGTTTGCGTCGTACTCGTCATCGAACTCCACGAGATTGGCGTCCACAGCCGCCTGGAAGAGAGCAACAGCCTCAGCCTTGTTGGTGATCTTCTCGCCCATCACCTGGTACACAAATGCACCGTTGCCCCAGCAGTTGTTCGGCTGGAAGATATCCCAGGAAACGACATTCACGTTGCCGTTCTCTTCCTCATCGTAGACGATAGAGTAATACTTAATAGTCTTCTTACCGTCATATGTTACTGGGGGCAGGAACTGACTTCCATTGATAGCGTGTGTCGGATCGCCGTCTTCCAGGCAGCCAGTTGTGTCGGCCTCCCATTTTGCGAGCACAATGGGAGCGCACCCTCCCCCCGTCGCAATCTTAGCCTTCGTGTCAACATCCTGCGGCGAAACTGCCGCCGATACCGGCAGAACCATGACTGCCAGTATCATCATAACCGCGGTAACGATACCTAACGGTGCTCGAAAGTTCATGTCATTCCTCCGTAGTTAGGCTTCCAGGCGGTGGTTTGC
Source organism: Methanoculleus sp. (assembly GCF_020696975.1). GTDB lineage: Archaea > Halobacteriota > Methanomicrobia > Methanomicrobiales > Methanoculleaceae > Methanoculleus. The sequence goes on along the minus strand of NZ_JAJGBK010000025.1, from coordinate 19,230 downwards.
GAGACGGGCCACCTGGCACAGTAGTGCGGCTCTTTCCCGGGGACCAGGATGGCCTTGCCTCATCGGCCGGCCGGGTGCCCATCGGCATTCTGTTCTCTTCCCCACCCGGCTGGCCTTGGCAACTACCGTGACCTAGAGATACCTATTATCATATATATAGTTATCCCACATTCAGATATACGGAGGAGTGTTAAGGATGGCTTGCGGCGGTAATGGTCGGTTCTGGAGAGCCAGAGTATATGGATAGAATCATAAAAATAAAGATCACCCATTTAGACGAGTTCTCGAAGAATAAGTGGGATTTGGCGGTGTAACAGGGTAGAGAATTCAGGGGGCAGTATTGTCCAGATATCCTGACTCACAGGGTTTGTCGAAAGTGCTGATTTTAAAACGGGGGAGCATTCACCATTATTTAAAAACATAACCTTTTTGATATAGAGGTATCCGGGTGAAGTCACACACCGCCGGATTGCCCCGGCCCCCGCCGCACCCGTGACTCCCCGAACAGGTATCCGGCGTAGGGGACCCCCGACACCCCCCGCACCACCCCGTAACTCACCACCGCCGTCCCGAGAAAGAGCACCGGGTAGGTCAGCCAGTCCGCCCATGACAACCCGGTGAGGGAGGCCCAGATACTCGCGCCGGCGGCGATGATGAGCGGGTGGATGAGGTAGATCCCGTAGGAGTGCTCGCCAAACGACCGGGAGAGGGCCGCAGGCCGGCCGACGGTCTCCTCCAGACGCCAGGCCGCGAGGACGAGCGCGGCGATTACCGGGACGTAGTAAAGGGGTTCGAGGAGACGGTAGATGCAGAAGACCGCGAGCGTTGTGCTGGTGAGGCTCCCGGAGATGATGACGCTCGCCATCCAGATCCCCCCGAGGAGAAGAGCCCCTCCGCTGGCCGCAGCAAGAACCCCGGCTCCCGGTAAGGACCGGAGCATCGACCGGGATCGGTCGGTATGCCGGGCGACGTGGATCCCGAGGACGAAATAGAAGAGGTGCGAGGGAAAGAGACGGATCAGCACCGTGTACCATTCAGTGCCGGCAAACGCCCCCGCCAGATGGGCACCCGCGTTCCAGAGGACCTGGATGATGAGGAGCGAGAAGAGGAGGAAGAGCCCCGCCCCGACACGGTCGAGCCGGTCGTAGCCACGGGCGATCAGCGGGTAGAGGAGGTAGAGCTGGATGATCAGCGCGAAGAACCAGAGATGGTAGGCGGCGGTCCCGAGGAGAAGGGCTTCTGCCACCGCATCGGGCGTGGGCACGCCGGCAAACCCGATCGCCCCCTCCACGTTCACCATAAGATAGAGGGCCGTGAAGAAGAGATAGGGGATGAGGATCGTCTTTGCCCGGCGGCGATAGAACTCCCGGATCGGGTAATCACCGGCATACCGCGCCGCAAGCACCCACCCGGATATAAAGATGAAGACCGGCACCGCGAAGTGGGCGGCGATGTAGATGAAGACGTCGAGGAGGGCAAGCAGGTTCACGCCGGGGATCCGGGTGTAGTTCATCGATATGTGGACGGCGATCACGGCGAGGGCGGCGAACCCCCGCATGTACTCGACCTCCCGGAACCAGACCGCCAAAAGTCACACTCCTTGCCCGCCGGTGGGCATAAAGCGTTGATGGCCCGCATATATGAACCCCTGCACCGGCCACCGGTCAAGCACTATAATACCAAAAGAGACCATCTATCTTGAGAGTTGAGTCCATGCAGTACTCTGAAGGACAGGTCGGCAGGGTCTTTTCCGTCCGGATCGACGACGGAGAAGACTTCATCAGGGAGATCGAGCGGTTCGTCGCGGCGATGAACATCCAGAGCGGCATGATACACTTCCTCGGCGCCGTGAGATCCGCAAAGATTGTGACGGGGCCAAAGGAGCCGGTCATCCCGCCGTCACCACGGGGCGAGGAGATCTTCGGGGGCTGGGAGCTCCTCGGGGTCGGCACCATCTACCCGGGCGAGGAGGGCCCGTCCATCCACATGCATACGGCGGCGGGGAAAGGGATACGGTCGCTCGCCGGGTGCCTCCGGGAGAAGGCAGAGGTCTACGTGGTCGTCGAAGCGGTCATCATGGAGTTCCTCGGCATCTCTGCACGACGGCTCCCGGACGAGGAGATCGGCGTCGATCTGCCGGTTTTTGACCGGGTACTCCCATGACCGGCGAACCCGGGTTCCTCCCCATGACGGTTGCGGAGGCGGAAAGCCTCGGCATCGACCGGTTCGATATCATCCTCATCTCCGGGGACGCCTACGTCGACCACCCCTCCTTCGGGACCGCGCTCCTCGGCCGGGTGCTCTGGGATGCCGGCTACTCGGTCGGCGTCATCGCCCAGCCGGACTGGAAAGGCGACGCTGATTTCAGGCGCCTCGGCGAGCCCCGGCTCTTCTTCTCAGTCTCGGCCGGGAACGTCGACTCACTGGTGAACGCCTTTACCCCGAACCTGAAGCGCCGGAGTTCGGACGTCTACTCCCCCGGGGGAAGACTCCTCCGACCCGATCGGGCGACCCTTGTCTACACCGACCGGGTCCACGCCCTCTTCCCGGGAACCCCCATCGTCATCGGCGGGATCGAGGCGAGCCTCCGGCGGTTCGCCCACTATGACTACTGGTCCGATTCAGTCCGGCAGTCCATCCTCGCCGATGCCCCCGCCGACCTCCTCGTCTTCGGGATGGGCGAGCAGCAGGTGGTCGCGATCGCAAGGAGGCTCGCTGCCGGGAAGGCGGTCGGCTCCCTCACCGACATCCCCGGCACCGCCTACCGGGTCGAGAAGAAGGCCTGGCGGAGCATGGACCAGTCCGGCTACGTTGTCCTTCCCGGATACCCGGAAGTCAAAGAGGACCGGTATGCCTACGCAAGGGCGTTTGCCCTCCACTACAATGAGCAGGACCCCTTCAGAGGCCGTCCTGTGGCTCAGCCGCACCCCAAGACCGTCGTCGTCCAGAACCCGCCGGCGATACCGCTTGCGGGCAGCGAACTCGACCGGATCTACGAACTCCCCTACGCGCGAAGGGCCCACCCCTCCTACACCGAACCCATCCCCGCGCTTGAACCGGTCAGGTTCTCGGTCGTCACCCACCGGGGGTGTTTCGGCTCCTGCTCATTCTGCGCCCTCACCCACCACCAGGGGCGGATCATCCAGAGCCGGAGCGTGGACTCGATCGTCCGCGAGGTCGAGCGGATGGCGGCGATGCCGGAGTTCACGGGCGTTGTCCAGGACGTCGGCGGGCCGACAGCGAATATGTACGCCATCCACTGCGGCCAATGGGAGACCGCCGGGACATGCCCCGACCGGCGCTGTATCGACTGCACCGCGCTCGACCGCAGCCACAAGGAGCAACTCCGCCTGCTCCGGCGCCTCCGGGAGATACCGGGAGTGAAACGAGTCTTCATCGCCTCAGGCATCCGCTACGACCTGATCGGTCCGGAGGACGGGGAGTACCTCGCAGAGGTCTGCGAGCACCACGTCTCCGGCCACCTCAAGGTCGCCCCCGAACACATCTCGGACCGGGTCTCCACCTGCATGGGAAAACCCTCCCGCGCTGTCTTCGATGCCTTTCGGGAACGGTTCGAGACCCTCCAGGGAGGAAAGAAGAAGCGGCAGTATCTCGTCCCCTACCTCATGTCCGGCCACCCCGGATGCCGGATCGCCGATATGGTCGAACTTGCCGAGTACGTCCGGGATACCGGTCTTTACACCGAGCAGGTCCAGGACTTCACGCCGACGCCGATGAGCATCTCGACGACCATCTACCATACCGGGCTCAATCCCTTCACCCTTGAGGAGGTCTACGTCCCGAAGGGCCGGGAGAAAAGGGTCCAGCGGGCCCTCATGCACTACCGGGACCCGAAGAATTACGGGCTCGTCTGCGAAGGGCTCCGTGCGGCCGGGAGGGAGGACCTCATCGGGAACGCGTGGAGATGTCTTGTTCCGGCGCGGGGCAGGGTTCCCCGCGGAGGACCGAGCCCACGACAAACCCGGCGGCCGCAGCGATAAAACGGTTCGGGATCCGGGGGAGGACGAGGGTCGTCACCGCGAGTGAGGCCGCGAGGTAGGCGGTCGTCCCCGGGGTGACGGCGGCCTCAAGCGTCTGCATCACGCAGGACCGCCATCCACCGGAAGAGGGCGGCGAGGAGAACGCGAACCTCCCCGCAAGGTCGCTCGCCGCGTTCATCGCCGTCGACCGCCACTCGCGCACTTCCGATACACTCCGTCTGCAGGTCATAGCCCGGGGTGTAACCCGGTCACTACTTATTCCTATGGCCGGCGAACCGCTCTCGTATCCGGCGCATGAGGTTCCGGTGGCAGAAGGGACAGAGGGCCGTAAAGTTCTCCGTCACAGGAGAACCGCCGCAGATCACCGGCTGCCGGAGGTCAAAATGCGTCGAGCCGGGAGCGAGCGGAGCGTTGCACCCGGCACACCGGTGGCACTGCCGCTCGAGGACGGCCTGTATGACTTCGTCCGTGAGATATGCTCCCGGGGTAAGCGCATCGTCGCAGCACACCCCCGTCTGTCCTCCGCGCTCCATGATCGCGATGAGTGGATACCTGCTCCGGTTAATAAACCTTTGGACCAACCGAATCCGGCAGAATCGGCTACAGGTGTACAGGCAGTAGAAAAAACCTATTACTCAAAACCACGAGAGATCCTCCATGCAATACGAAATTACCGGAGACAACCTGCAGATGGTGACCCTCCGCCTCGTCCCCGGCGAGAGCATCTGCGCCGAGGCCGGTGCCATGGTCAACATGAGCGGGAACATGCAGATGACCACCAACATGAAGGGCGGGCTCTTTAAGGGACTCAAACGGATGATGACGGGCGAAGGGCTCTTCATGACCGAGTTCACCCCGACCGGGAACGAGGGCTTCGTCTCGTTTGCCGGAAATATCCCCGGAAAGATCTTCACCCTCAATCTTGCCGGGAATGAGTTCATTGCCCAGAAGGATGCGTTCCTCTGCTCCGAACAGGGCATCGACCTCGATATCGCGTTCACGAAGCGCCTCCGGTCGGGTGCCTTCGGCGGCGAGGGGTTCATCCTCCAGCGGCTCTCGGGCTCGGGGACGGCGTTTCTTCACTGCTGCGGCGACATCAAAGAGATGACGCTTGCGCCCGGCGAGGTCGTCAGGGTCGAGACGGGGCTCGTCGTCGGGTTCGAGAGCACCGTCGATTACAGCATCCAGCTTGCCGGCGGCGTGAAGACCGTCCTCTTCGGCGGCGAAGGGCTCTTCCTGACGACGCTGACCGGGCCGGGGAAGGTCGTTCTGCAGTCGATGGACATCGCAAAACTCGCGAGTTCCCTGATACCCTACCTCCCCCTCCAGCAGAACTCGTCTGGACGGTAACCTGATAGTCCACAAAACCCAAAGTTACGGCATGAACTCCCCGACGGCAGACCTCGTCATGGTGGTGCACGGGCCCGAGGCGTTCGATGCCGGGGACGTCGGGCGGCTGATCGATCTGCTCTCCCCCCGGCAGGTCCTTGTCGCAGGGGTGATGGCCCGGACCGCCGCGGAGGAGTCCGGGCTTTCGGTCACCTGCACGGACGAGCGGCCGAGCACGGTGCTCGCCGCGCTCGCCGGGCCGGGCTGCCTGGTCAACCGCGGAAAGACCCCGGAGTCAGGGCGGATCTTCGGCGAACTCGTCGCCGGCCGGCTCGAAGGGCTCGTCCATGTCGAGACGTCAAGCGGGACCGTCTACTGCTGGGACCGCGCCGATGCAGAACTCGCGGCCGGGATCGCGCAGCGGACAGGCTACGCCCTCGTCCCCGCGGCAAGCACCCGCGCCCGGTGGGAGGGCGTGCGGGAGATCCGGGGGTGCATACCCGGGGAAGCGGTCTTTGTGAACGGGATCGTCATCGGGACCGCGACGGAAGAGACGGTCGTCCTCGCAAGCGAAGACGGCACCATGCGGGCTGTCTCCGGCCTCGACCCAAAACCCCACGGGTTTGAGAAACTCCTCCGGGCGGGCTGCCCGGACCCCGGTGCCGCCTGGTGCAAGAGCGGTCCGGTGCGGAGAGTTCCTCCCCGGCAGGGCGAGCGCACCTCCCGCCCGGGCAGGATCGCGGTCATCGACCACTGCGGCCACACCCTCTACCGCGAGATCGGGGAGGGGGTCTCCGGCGTCCTCGCCATCGGGGACGATACAACCGCCGTCTGCGGCCACATCTGCTCCCACGCCGGGATCCCCGTCTTCGGGGTCATTGACGGGGACGCCGACGCCATCGTCGAGCCGGGGTATGCCCCGGGCTCGGTGGTGGTCGAGGTCCTGGATGGCCGGGACGACGATATCGGCCGGGAGGTTGCGGCCGTCCGCGACCTTGAAGCGGCCTGCTGGGAAGAGTGGGTTGAGGAGACGCTCCGCATCCTCACAGGGAGGGTGCGGGTCGTCCTCGATCTTCGTGAGGAGTAAAGAATGCAGTGCGCCGAGTGCAAAGGAAGAGGGTTCTGCGGGCTTGAACGCTGCCCGATCATGAGTCGGTTCTACGCCCGGCTCCCGGTCCGGCAGAGCGACCACTACCAGGGCGCCGCCCCGTCGGTCTTTGTGGGGAGTTACGGCTACCCGAAGGTTGCGGGGGGACCGCTGATGATCGACGACGCCGACCACCCGCCGGACTGGGTGGCACAGGGCCTCGGGATCGAGGATATCGTGGGGCTCCGGGCCCGGACGATCCGCGGCGCCGGCGAGGCGAAGGGGCTCTCGGGGAGTATCCAGGAGATCGCGCTCTCAAGCCAGCCGCTCGATGTGGAGGTCCGGTTCGTGAAACCCGTCTCCTTCGACCTCCGGTTCGACGGGACGATCGCGCCCGTCGGGCTCACCGGCGCCATCCGAAGGATGGACGTCCTCGAGAACGCCCGGGTGGACCGGGCGGTCGACCGGGCGACATCGGACACCGATCTGACCGCGACCGATGCCTGTGATATCCTCAATTCCTCCGGCATCGACGTCTACCGGATCACCCAGCTCCTCACCGCCGGCCTCCTCGGGAGCGAGAAGAAGCGGCGGGTCGTCCCCACCCGGTGGGCGATCACGGCGGTCGACGACACGGTCTCAAAGCAGCTCAAGAAGAAGATCGCCCGCTACCCCCCGCTCGGCGGCATAGAAGTCTTCTCTGCGGCGCTCTACGGCAACCACATCGTCTGCCTCCTCGTCCCCGGCGACTGGAAGTTCGAGATGATCGAGGTCTGGGGGAAGCAGTCGCTCTGGGGCGGCGGGAGCGAGACGATCTGCGTGGACGGAGAGGGGCTCACCAAATCCGGCTACTCGCCGATCGCGGGGGCCTACTACTCGGCACGCCTCGCGGTCACGGAGTACCTGGAGAGCGTGCGCCGCTCGGCACGGGTGCTCGTGCTCCGGAACGTCACCGGCGATTACTGGGCGCCGCTCGGCACCTGGGTCGTCCGGGAGGCGACACGAAACGCCATGCAGGGGCAAAAGACCCAATGCGCGGGCCTCGATGAGGGGATCGACCTTGCATCCCGGCTCATCGGGTTCACCCACTGGCGGCCGCACAGCAGACTCATCCCGGAGATTGCGACGCAGAAGACACTTTTCGATTTTTAGTCGGAGAGCGACCCCTGCCCGTTCTTCTGCTGCCGGTAGCGCCCGGCAAGCGTATCGAGGCTCTCTACCTCGTCGACGCTCTTGTCCTCGCGCACCCGGACGAACCGCGGGAACCGGAGCGCGTAGCCGCTCGCGTAGTTCGGGCTCGTCTGGATCTCGGAGTAGCCGACCTCAAAGACCACCTCCGGCTCAAGCGTCACCTCTTTTCCCGAGCGGGCAATGACGCTGTCCTTGAAGAGGGTGTAGAGTTCCGCGAGGACCTCGTCGGTGATCCCGGTCGCCACCTTCCCCACCGGAAGGAGCCGACCCTGGTCCTGGACCGCGAGCAGGAACGAGCCGAACATCTTCGCCCGCCGGCCTTCGCCCCACTCGGCCCCGACAACCGCAAGGTCGAGGGTCTCGACGCCGGGTTTGACCTTCACCCAGAGCCGGCCCCGGACGCCGGGGGTGTAGGGAGAGTCGAGGGCCTTCACCATCACGCCCTCGTGCCCGAGACCGAGCGCTTCGGTGTAGATCGCCTCCGCCGCGGCTGCATCGGTGACCCGGAACTGCTCCGCGACGTCTGCGCCGAGCGTCTCTTCGAGGATCTTTCGCCGCTCCGCGAGGGGGCGGTCCATCAGCGCCTCGCCGTCCAGATAGAGAATGTCAAAGACCCTCGGGACGAGCTCGATCTTCTCCATCATCGAGTCCACCCCATGCTTGCGGCGGAACCGCCGGATGACGAACTGGAACGGCATGGGCCTCCCGTCCCGGACGGCGACCGCCTCGCCATCGAGGATGACGTCGTGGTCGGTTGCCGCCATAAGGTGCTTCGCGATGTCAGGGAGGCTGTCCGTGACCTCCTCCAGTCTCCGCGAGTAGATCCGCGAGACGTCACCTACTTTGTGGAACTGGAACCGGCTCCCATCGAACTTGTACTCGACCGCCACCTCGCCGTGGTCGGCAAGCTGGCCGGCGATCGTCCCCGCCTGGGCGAGCATCATCTTCACCGGCCGGAAGGGTTCAATCGTCACGCGGGAGAGTTCTGCCGGCTTGCGCCGGGCAAGGACGGCGACCTCCCCGAGATCGTTCATCGCCTGGTGGGCATGCTCGACCAGACGGACGTCGACCTCGAACGCCTTCGCGACGGCGTCGCGGACGTTCCCCTCGCCCATGCCGATCCGGAGTTCCTCAAGCATCAGCCGCGCGAGATACCGCCCCTCAAGCGGCCGGGCGTTCCCGAAGAGGCCCTGCGCCACACGGAGTTTCTCCCGTTGCGACCGCTGGCCACCTGTCGCCGCCATCCGCTCGAACTCCCGGTAGACCTCGACGAGGTCCAGTTCCTGGATGAAGAAGGACGTCTGCTCCTTCTTTGCAAGAAGGTGCTCGACAGCGAGGCCTGCGTCGCCGGTCGCGTTGATCGCCTCCCGAACCGTCTCCCTCTTCGTGCCGACGACGTAGGCTACGGCGTCGTAGAGGAGGTTCGGGCCCACGCCGAGGGTTTTGGAACTCCAGTCGGGAAAGACCCTCCCCATGATGAACCGGACGAAGACCGGGAGGTCTTCGTCGTCGAGCCGGGGCAGGACGGCGGCGACCTCCTCGATCATCTCCAGGCGCCCGGAGATCCCTTCCAGGTGTTCGCAGATTTGGGCGAACTCCAGAAACTGCATACCCATATCTCCCGAAGTATTTCCCGGCGGGAAGAATCAATGCTTCTGTCGTTGGGGCATGGTGCCGGGTCTCCGGCCCGGTGCTTCCGGCGCCCCTCCTCTAGTCCATCCGCTTGAAAAAATCAGGCGGAATCATATAACAACACATATCCATACCCTAAACACTTCTAAGATACATGGAAGGCGCATGGCAGCCGGAGACGTCCAGGGACAGGAGACTTGACCAGCTGCGGGCTACCATGAACCATTATATCGAGAAGAACATCACCCGGGTGGAGGCAAACCTGCCGGTCTTCTTCGGGCACGTTGCCGCCACGCTCAATAAGACCTTTCCCGACCTGGACGACAGGGCTTACGATGACTTCATCGACACGATCACCAGCACGATTCTCAACACCGCACACGAGGCCGCCACAGCCGAATATTTCGAGAAGATCCTGCGATATGCCATGGGGAACAAGCGGCGGAGGAGGGAGCGGACAACCCTCGATGTGCTCGTGGCCCTCAAACTGATCGATACCGGCAACTATCCTCCGGCAGTCGAGCGCCTGGCGCGTTACAGGAACTACGACGGGCGGGTCAGCGCCGCGATTGCCTACAGTTACTATACCCTGTCCCGGGCAGCGAACAGGAAGCAGGGTCTTCACCCGACCGATATGGAACTTTGCGCCCGTGAGGAGATGCTGAATCTCGCCCGGTCACGTGCCCCGCTCAACCGTCTTGAGGTTTTCGACCACGGAGACGCCCGGCTGAACCGGATCTTCTGGTCAATGCTTGATCTGGGATTCACCTGGTTCCCCGGTGAACCCGCGTTCTACCGACTCGGGATCCTGCGGGCGAGATACGAAAACGACATCAAGCGCCGCCAGCGCCTCATCGCCCGCGCAACGGAGCGGTTCCCGGAGAACAAGTACTTCCTCGGGGAAGCGTTTGAGACCTGCATAGAACTGCACAACGGGAGCGGTGCCGCTGCGACAGTCAGGCAGATGATGCAGCGGTATCCCGACGACCATGAGCCGCTCTACTTCGGCATGAAACTTGCAATCCTCGGGGCGCAGCCGGAGTCATACGCCAGTTTCCGGAAACTGGCACTCTTAAAACGGTTCCCCCAACACCTGCTTCTCATGCTCGATACCGCGCTCGCGGTTATGTGCAACCAGAGGGCCGGGAATTATCTCTCTTTTGAAGCAGCAAAGAAGGCCTCGCCCGGGCAGACCCACTACATCACTGCCCTGGAGTACATCCTCAGAGACTGCACGGGAGGGGATGAAGAGAGACGGAAGCGGGCAAGATCTACCTTCTTCACCAGTGTCAACCGCTACTGCATGCACGTCCTGAAGATCGGCGAATACCGGGAGTGAGACTCTCACCCTCGACGTTGCAGCAGCGGGATTACCCCCCTCCTTCGTCCGTCACCACCCGTGTTCCGGGATACAGCAGAGAACCCACATTTAAGCGGGATCCACAACATTTCCATAAAGATCCACTAAAAAGAACCAATCTCTGAAATTTGCAGAGAACACAGAACGATAGACTTATCAACCCCTTCAGGTAAAGCACTCTAGGAACGACGCTTGCGGGCCGGAAGATGCGAAGAGATCGGGGAGAACCACGATGAAGGAAGATAACACAGTTCAAAGCATCGAGAGAGAAGTATCCAGGACCGGTGGTGTCGAGGAGCCTCGCGACCAACCGCACCCTGAAGAGGAGTTCTACCGCTCGATCCTTTACGAGGCGCCGGATGGGTTTGTCCTGGTTGACGGTGAGGAGAGATGCCGGTACCTGAACCGGGCGTTCACCAGGATCACCGGGTATACCCGGGAGGATCTCCCGACCATCACCGCCTGGCTCGAACACGCCCATCCGAACCCGGCATACCGCCAGAAGATACAGGATATGTGGGAGGGACTGCTCCAGGGCGACCGGAGCACCCTGGTTTCGAGCGTGGTCTGCGGAGACGGGAAACTGCGTGATATCGAGATCCGGCGGTCACCGCTTGAGAACTGTTGCAGCCTGCTGACCGTCCGGGACGTCACCGATCAGGTCCTGATCGAGGAACGTCTCGGGCAGACCACGTCCGAACTGACAGCGGTGATCGAGGCCTTTCCCGATCTCTTCCTCCGGTTGAACGCCGACGGCACGATCATCGACTCCCGGGCAGGCAGGCTGGCGGAAGTGCCGGTTGTGCCCCGGACACTGCTCGGACGGCGAATACAGGACCTATTCCCTGCAAAGACCGGAGACGCGCTCCTTGGTGCGATCCAGCAGACCGTCCGGGCCGATGCCCCTGCCGCACCCCTGGAGTTCAGCCACACGGAGCAGGGGGAGGTGCGACACTACGAGGCTCGTGTTGTGCCGCTGCACGAGACGCACGTGATGGCCATCGTCAGGGAGATCACGGAGTTGAAACAGGCAAGGGAGGAACTCCGTCGCCACCGTGAGCACCTGGAAGACCTCGTCGCCGAGCGGACTGCCGAGCTCGAGCACGCAAACCGGCAGCTCGAACACCTCCTCTACATCATCGAGAAGACCGAGCGGAGGGCCGCAGAAGAGTGGCTGGACGCATCTATCGAGCAGGGCACCCTGGAGGCGGCCGGAGATGAGGTGGCACGGATCACCACCGATGCCGCCGGGGCGGTCGTCTTCGCCAACCGGGCGGCCGGGCACCTGATCGGCTGCACCGCGGAAGAACTGGTTGGGAGACCGATATGGCCTTTCCTTGCGGGCGATGACACCCGCGAGGTTCTCTCCACGGAGGTCCTCAGCCAGGGCAGGCCTGGAGAGTGCATAGAAGGGGCAATGCTCGTACGAGACGACGGGCTGAACCAGTGGGCCCGCATATCCGCCGACCCGATCATCGATGCCGCGGGCGCCGTGATCGGCATGATCTGCACGTTCAAAAAGATGTGAGGTCAGAGCCGGAAACCGCAGAACTCCGGGTGCAGGGGACCCGGGTTCTGGGGCGCCACGGTGACGGCAACCTGATCGGAGTAGAACCCGAGCCCCTCGAACGCGGAGAGGAGCGCCTTCTCATGCGTGTTGTTGATCTCGCTCAAGTGGGCAAGCACCGCCATGTGGATATGGTCGGCGAGCCGTTGCAGGCAGCGGGCGGCATCCGGGTTTGAGAGATGCCCCTGTTTTGACCGGATCCGGCTCTTTAAATAAGCGGGATACGGACCGTTCTCAAGCATATCGGGGCAGTGGTTGCTCTCCAGGAGGACGGCGTCGCAGGAGGCGAGCCGGTCAAACATTGTCGGGGTGATGGTGCCCGTATCGGTGCAGCACCCGATGCGGAGGTCGCTCTCGGTGACGGCGAACCCGCAGGGCTCCCGGGCGTCGTGGGAGGCGGCGAAGGGCTCTACCGAGAAATCGCCGAGAGTGAACGGCTCGCCGCACCTGCACCGCCGCAGTTCCGTCGACTGCCTGCATTTCCCGGAGAGCGCCGCCAGTGTGCCGCCGGTCGCGTAGACCGGTACGCCGAGCCGTCTTGCCAGGACGTCGACGCCCCGGATGTGGTCGATATGCTCATGTGTGACGAGAATCCCTTCGACGAGCGATGCGTCCCCGCCGGCGTCCGAGAGGCGGTTGAGGGTCTCACGCGCTGAGAGCCCCGCGTCGATGAGCAGCGCACCTCGCTCCCCTCGCAGGTAGGTGCAGTTTCCTTTGCTCCCGCTCGCAAGGACTGTCAGTTCCATTATAGAATAGTGGGCCGTGTGGATATTTAAGGGCGTGGCGAGAGACCGCGCGGAAAGAGCCTTGGGATCCAGGGTGCCATTACCTGATGAGAGGGCATGGCCGGAACGGAGGAGACCTGGCAGGGGCAGATTCACCGGATCGTCGCGGGTCTTGAAGACGGCCGGGCACGCATCAACCGGGGGGCGGTGCGTGACCTCGTCAACACCTACCTCGTCCGGTCGCTCGATACGACGGCGCTCCGGTTCAGCCTGCCCCTCCTCATCCCGGCGCGGGATCCCGGTCCCGGTGCCGACGGGGCTGCCGGGGTGATCATCGAGGCGATCAAGGCGGCGGTCCCCACGGAGCGGGACCTCGGCCCGATCGCCGGCGTCGGGACGGAGCATCCCCGCCACTGCCTGCCGAACATTGAGCCGGTCACGCTGATGGCGTCAAGAAGTGCCATCGGGACCGATCTCTGGCGGCCGGACGACGAGAACCGGATTGACGCCGACGGGCTCCACCTGGTCGTCAGGGGTGCTCTCCCCTACCCCGGCCCGCCCGCACCGGGCGCGATCGGGGAGGTTCTCGAACGGTTCTCGGCGCTCGCCGAAGCTCTCGACCGTGTCGTGCGCCAGGTGCCGGAGAGAGTCCTGACTGCGGCGTGCGACCTCTCCGTCGACCAGAAGGCGCTCCGGCGCGCCCTGCCCGGCATGGGGCTTGTCGCGTTCATCGCCGACGGCACACGCCCGGCCCGCAATCTCACCCCACTCCGGTGCCACCACCGTATTGCGGGGCCAAAGGAGGGGGTCCATGTCCCCTTCTGCTGCCCGCAGGACCTCGACCCGGTCGAGGTGGAGGTCGCCGGGAGCGGTAGGGTCGTGACGGGCCTCGCGCTCCGGCGGCGGGAGGCCTTTGCTATCGCAGGCTCGAATGCCGAAGGGAAGAGCACTCTCCTTCATGCGGTCATCGCCGGACAGGACGATCACGCCGCAGGGGACGGGCGGGAGTACCTTGTCAGCCTCAACGGGATCGCCCGGGCGGAGGCGGGCGAGCGCTACCTCGCGGGAGCAGACGTCAGCCTCTTCTTTCGCCGCCTTCCGCCCGGGCTCAGGGGCGATCCGGGGGCGGTATCCGGCCAGGGGAGCGGGTCGCTCGTGATGGCGCACGAGATCCAGACCGCACTCAAGGCTGCGGCGCCCCTCCTCATCCTCGACGAGGACCGCTCCGCGACCAACCTGCTGGTGCCGGGCTGCCTCCAGAGCGGCGAGGTGACACCCCTCTCGACCCTGATTGCCACCCGGCGCGAGACGCTCGGGGAGACGGCGCTCCTCTTCGCCGCATCGTCGCTCGATATCCTCATAGCGCAGGCCGACCGTATCCTGCACCTCTCCGGCCACGAGGCGCGGGCGCTCGACCCTCCGGAGTTCCGGCGGTGGCTTGATGCGCACCTTGCCGAGGTACGGGAGCACCTGGCCGCTTCACGTCCTTCACGCGAGGCTTAGTTGCTGTCCTTCTAACAACCTTATGCGACCGAACCAAACCGGACTGCGGGTTCCCGGCCCTCGATCTCCTCTCGCCCCTCAGAAACGAGAAGGTGCGCCGTACAGGGCAAGGCCGGCCGGGTGGTGCCGACCATCGCTCCCCGGTCAAGATGCGCATCTTACGATGTTCAAGCCCCGTTCCGGGAGAACGGAGTAAAAAAGAGTAACTCCTTATCCCCTTCTTCGCACCCGCACCGACTCCGCGTGGGCGTGGAGCCCTTCCGCATCGGCGATCGTCTCCACCACGTCGCCGATCGCTTCAAGCCCCTCCCGCGTGATCATCTGGACCGTCGAGCGCCGGCAGAAGTGGTTCACGTCGAGGCCGGAGTAGAGGCGGGCGTAGCCCGCTGTCGGGAGGACATGGTTTGTTCCGGAGGCGTAGTCGCCGCAGGCCACCGCCGCGTAGGGGCCGACGAAGATCGACCCGGCGCTCCGGATCCGGTTGATGACGGCGAGCGGGTCGGCCACCTGGACCGAGAGGTGCTCGGGGGCGATCCCATCGACGGTCTCTACACCCTCGTCAAGGTCGCCGGCGACGATGTAGCCGGAGTGGTCGAGCGCTTTTGCGACGATCTCGCGGCGCTTCGCCTCCCCGGCCATCCGCTTCACCTCTTCGCCGACCTTCCCGGCGAGGGCCGCGTCGGTCGTCACCAGAACACAGGCGGCGTTTGGGTCGTGCTCGGCCTGGGCGAGGATGTCGGCCGCGATGAAGGTCGGGTTTGCCGTGCCGTCCGCGAGGATCGCTATCTCGCTCGGCCCCGCCGGGAAGTCGATCTCGGCCTCGTCCCGGAGAAGCATCTTCGCGGCGGTGACGTAGACGTTCCCCGGGCCGACGATCTTCTCGACCCGCGGGACCGTCTCGGTCCCGAGCGCCATCGCCGCAATCGCCTGGGCACCACCGACCCGGTAGATCTCGTCGACCCCGGCGATATCAAGCGCGACGAGCGTGATCGGGCTCGCCGGCGGCGGGGTGCAGCAGCAGATCTCCCGGACCCCCGCGACCTTTGCCGGGATCGTGCACATCAGCGCCGTCGAGGGGTATGCCGCCCGCCCGCCGGGAACATAGGCCCCCACCCGGGAGAGGGGGGTCGTCTTGACCCCGAGGGTGATCCCGGGCTCCATCTCCTGCAGCCAGAGGTCGCGTCCGCGCTGCAGTTCGTGGAACTGGCTGATCCGCGCCTCCGCCTCCACAAGGCTCTCGACCAGGCGTGCGTCCACCTGATCGTAGGCCGCCTCCCGCTCCTCATCGGAGACGGCGATCTCCGCGAGATCGATCCCATCAAACCTCTTTGTCAGGTCGATGAGGGCCAGATCGCCCTCCGCCCGCACCCGGGCAATGATCTCCGAGACCGGACCCTTCACCCGGTCGATGTCCGACCGCCGTCCGGCAATCCAGGTCTCGATATCCAGCGCCTGCCACATGAGGAACAGGGTCGGCGGGCGGGAGCGTTAAGGTTTCGACCCCATCATCAACCGGCGATCCTTACCAAATCAACCCAGTTTAATTAACTCTGTAGTCAGGATAAGTATATATTTCCAGAGCGCGTCTGAACGCGCTGCTATGAAAACGAATACGACTCTTCTGGCGGCAGGTATCATTGCGATCCTGTTCATCCTCGCTCTCGTTGCGGGATGCACCGCCCCGGCGCCTGGCGGAAACGAGACACCGGCCGGCACGGCGACGACCGCTCCCGCCGGCGGGGGTGGCCTCCTGCGGATAGCCACCACGACGAGCCTTGAGAACACCGGGCTGCTCGCAGAACTCGAACGAGTCTACGAGGGCGAGACCGGTATGGATCTCCAGTTCATCGCTCAGGGCACCGGGCAGTCGATCGACTCCGGCAGGCGCGGCGACGTCGATCTCGTCCTCGTCCACGCCCCGGACCTTGAGCAGCAGTTCATCGACGACGGCTTCGGCATCAACCCGCGGTGCATCGCCTACAACTACTTCATCATCGTCGGGCCGGAGTCCGACCCGGCAGGGATCGCGAACATGACCCCGGTGGAGGCGTTCCGGACGATCTATGCCGCCGGCACGAACAACACCCCCGGTGTCATGTTTGTCTCCCGCGGCGACAACTCAGGGACCCACAACCAGGAGAAGGTCCTCTGGGAGCAGGCGGGCTACAATTACGAGACCGAGATCGTTGACTCCGGGGCCTGGTATGTCGAGGCCGGCAGGGGCATGGGCGATACCCTGATCCTTGCGAACGAGCAGCAGGGATACACGCTCTCCGATGAGGGGACCTACCTTTCGTTCGCGGACAGGCTCACCCTGGTCCCGGTCATCGCCGAGGGAGCCGAACTCCTGAACCGCTACAGCGCAATCGCCGTCAACCCCGCAGAGCATCCGGGCGTGAACGCACAGGGTGCCGCGAACTTCATCAACTGGCTCACCACGAACGAGACGAAGCAGATGATCGGTGAGTTCGGTGCTGCAGAGTTCGGCAAGCCGCTCTTTACGCCGCTCTACGCTCCCGAGTGCACGGAGCCGCCGTTCAACTGCACCTGTGCGGAGCCGGTGCCGACACCCACGTAAACCAGGAACGATAGGGGAGATGTGAACGAGGTGATTGGCAGGGTGACGGAGAGTGAGTCCGCATGGTGAACGGGAACCCGATCATCGAGGGGTTCATCGAGGCCATCGAGCTCATCGTCACCCTCGACCCGCAGGTGGTTGAGATCACCATCCGCTCGCTCTACGTCTCCCTCACCGCCACCGCCCTTGCGGCGCTGATTGCCCTGCCGCTCGGCGCGCTCATCTACTTCTACGAGTTCCGGGGCAAGCACGCGGTCGTCTCCACGCTCCAGACGCTGTACGCACTCCCTACGGTCATCGTGGGCCTGCTCATGTTCCTGATGCTCTCCAACATCGGCCCCTTCGGGTTCCTTCGCCTCCTCTACACCCCCGGCGGCATGATCGTCACCCAGACCGTCCTCATCATACCGCTTCTCATGGGGCTGACGGTCTCGGCGCTCTCGGGGATCGACCGGGACAAGCGCTACACGATCACCGCCCTCGGCGCGAGCAGGCTCCAGACGGTCATGACGATCATCGCGGAGGCACGGTTCGCGGTCATGGCCGGCGTCCTCCTCGGCTTCGGGCGGGCGATCGCCGAGGTGGGGACGGTGATGATCGTCGGCGGCAACATCCGGGGCGCCACCCGCGTCCTCACCACGGCGATCGCGCTCAACACATCGATGGCAAACTACTCCCTCTCGATTGCGCTCGGGATCATCCTCCTCGCGGTGGCGCTCGGGGTGAATATCACACTCTCTCTCGTACAACGGCGGTGATACGATGACAATCATTGAAGCGCGCAACATCACGAAGCTCTACGGCGGTCTTGAGGTTCTGCACGATGTCAACATCTCGGTCCAGGAAGGGGAGATCATCGGGCTGATCGGTCCGAGCGGCTCCGGGAAGAGCACGCTTCTCCGGATCCTCGACCTGATCGAGCCCGCGAACGGAGGAGAACTCTCGATCTTCGGTATCGATGTGGTCAGCGAGCGTGGCCGCTGGCTCGATCTCCGCCGCCGGATGGGAATGCTCTTTCAGAGACCGGTAGTCTTCAACGCCTCCGTCTACGACAATGTCGCGATGGGGCTCCGGTACCGGCGTGCCCCCAACGACAAGGTCGACCGAAAGGTGAAGGATGCTCTCGAGGCCGTCGGGCTTTCTCGCTACATACAGAGCCGTGCGACCGATCTCTCCGGCGGCGAGCAGCAACGGGTGGCGCTATCGAGGGTGCTCGTGACCGATCCTGCGATCCTCTTCCTGGACGAGCCTACGGCGAACCTGGACCCGGGCTCGACCGCCACCATCGAGGCGATCGTGGCAGAACTGAACCGTGAGACCGGGATGACCGTTCTCATGAGCACGCACGACCTTCTGCAAGGGCAGCGTCTCGCCCACCGGGTCGCCGTGATGATCGACGGCACGATCGCCCAGACGGGGCCTTCCCGCGAGATATTCCGTGAACCGAAGAACCGACGGATCGCCCGGTTCGTGGGTGTCCAGAACATCCTTCCCGGTCGGGTCGTCTCCCGGCGCGGCGATCTCACCGTCGTGGAGGCGCAGGGAAAGGAGATCCTCTCGGCGACCCCGCCGCCCGCGAGCGAAGTGGAGATGGTCATCCGCGGGGAAGACATCTCCCTGCACCGGAGGAAACCCGGCTACGAGGAGGCGGAGAACCTCTTCCCCGCCACGGTTACCGGCATCGAGCCCACAGCGCCGTTCGTGAGCGTGATGGTCCACTGTGGGTGCGATCTCTCTGCGCTCGTGACCGCAAGGAGAGCGGAGACCCTCGGCCTCGATATCGGCATGGAGGTCTGGGTCTCCCTCCAGGCGAAGGCGGTCCACCTTATCCCGCGTAAAGGGTCCTGAATCCAATCAGAGCCCTCTTATCGGGCGTCTACTCGATTCAGGAGCGCCAGGTAAACCAATTCTGTTTAACATCTGCCGGGATGAATACTTTTAACATTGGGCCATCCCAAAACGTTATTTTATGAAATTGACCCATATGAGCACATTTGTCTGTCTCATCGTCGCTATCGCGGTCCTGTTTTGCGGTTGCATGGGAACGACTGAGACCGATCCGGTGCCCGGTGCACAGAACCAGACCCCGACCCCCACACCGACGGCAGCCCCTGCCGAAGACGTTCAGGTGAAGGTCTTTCACGCCGGGAGCCTGACCGGACCGTTTGAGAAGGTGAAGGCTGCGTTCGAGGCCGACCACCCCGGCGTCACCGTCCTCCTTGAGCCCGCCGGCAGCGTCGACTGCATCAAGAAGATC
>NZ_JAJGBK010000022.1 GCF_020696975.1 Methanoculleus sp. | reverse complement strand
CGGGTAGTTCCTGGCCTTCAGGTCGGGAAGGTTGTTCTGCAGGTCCTCCCGGGTCAGGAACGGAAGGAGGGCCAGGTCTGCCGGGGTCGCGATATCGGCGGGAACAAGCCCTCGTTCGCGAAAGACCCGGCGGTAATAGGGGACGTGTTCGTAGGCATGCTCAAGCAGGCTGGAGAGTGCCTGCGCCTGGTAGGCCGCGAGTTCTTCCCGGCTCCACCGCCGGGATTGCCGGAGAAGAGCATACGTCGTCCTGTAGGTATTGTAAGAAGGGAGAATGCCGAGTGCTCTTACCGTAAACGAATCACGCTTGCAGGCCTTCTCTTCAGGGTTCGCCATGCCTGTCCCTCCCTGGTTTTGTGTGCTTGTCTGCCATGCGCACCGGACGAGGTCCCTGTTCTCTCCTGTCCGGCAGCGCACCGCGGTGATCTCCCGGAACCTCTTTTCCGGGGGAATGCGTTCCGTTCGGCCGGTCCGGACGTCCACCTGGTGTGCATTGGGATGGTATACGCCCGAACGATGTATAAATAAATTGGCATGTCAGCACCTGCTTCCTTCGAGATCAGGGTCCTGTGGGTGCAGGGATGGCGCGTGTGAGGTGTTAGAGTGAAGTCCGGATCCGGCTTCTTTTGGCGAGCGGTCTGTTCCCCTGTATCCCCGGTAACCGAATACCGATCGGCAAACCCAACCCAATGGCGGGAGCATCTGGATAAAGTATAAATATGCACAGACCTATCAGGGGTATGTCTTGGTAAGATAAGGCGACGATTGCCGGGTTTGTGTCTCCGACACGGTCGTACATGCCCGGGATGGGGGGGTAATTATTCTAGAGAAGGCTATACCTGACACCAGTAGCAACGCGGATGTCTTCACGGGTTTTCCGACTGATACGGATCTTCTGGACGAGATACGGGCACTGGCCGGCGGGCTGCGCAGAGAGAACAGAACCGTTCCTGAAGATCTTGATTTCACCGTTCCCATCGGATGGGAGGAGCGGGTAGGCTACCTTGACGGCCAGCCCGTCCGGCGGCTGATCGTCTTCCTGCGTTCCACCGGTTGCGAGTGGGTCGAGAAGACCGGGGGGTGCACCATGTGCGGGTTTTACTGCGCGACTTCCCGGGGCAGGGAGGTCTCGGCCGGGGAGTATGTCGCGCAGTTCGAGTACGTGATGGACGCCATCGACCTCGGGGATTACCCGATCATATCGATATACAACGACGGGAACATCTTTAACGAGCGTGAGATGCCGGTTGATGCTATTGAGAAGATCTGCTCGTACATCGACGGGTATCAGAGCATCAGGAAGGTGGTCGTTGAATCCAGGATTGACTACACACCGGACGGGCATGTTCAGAGGATGAAGAAGGCCTTAAACGGGCGGCAACTCGAGGTGGCGTTCGGGTTTGAGTCCGCGAACCCTCTGGTGATGAACCTCTGCATCAACAAGGGGTTCTCGGCAAATAACTTCGACGTCTTCCATTCGAGGATGCGGAGCATGGGCGTGCTGACGAAACCGCTTCTGCTTGTAAAACCCCCGTTCCTCACCGAGGCGGAGTCGATCCGCGATATCCTCGCGACTGTGTCTTACTGTGTATCCCGGGGGATCGATTACGTGGATCTTGAGGTCACGACGGTCGAGAAGAACACCGTCGTCCACGAACTCTGGAAGAATGACCTCTACCGCCCGCCGTGGCTCTGGAGCCTCGTCGATATCCTCCAGCGATGCCGGGCGCAGTTCGGGGATCATGCCCACGTCTATGTCAGCCCCTGGACCTACTCGGTCGAGTCCCTCGACGGGGCCCGGAACTGCGGGGTGTGCGATGCCGAGATCACGGCTGCGATCGAGCGCTACAACTGCCGTTTCGATACGGCAGAGTTCGAGGGGCTGGACTGCTCGTGCCGTGACGGGGGATGGAAAGAGGCCGTTACGGCGAAAACCCCCCTCACGATCCCGGAGAGGATCCGTGAGCAGCTGGCGTTCGTCCGGCAGGCACGGCTCTCGTCCCTGTAAGTCCCCGGCCGGATAGGGGCGGCCCGTCCGCCCCGGACTATACCTCTATTGTGGATTCCCGGGAGAGCCGGTCCTCCAGGGGCGGATCGCGTTTACGTCGGATTCGTCAGAACGGATAAGGGGACCCCCTCTCGCAGTCCCCGCGGTCCCGGTCGTGGACAGGCTCCTCAAGGTTAAAAAGAGTGGTGAAGACGGTCCTACCGCATCACAACCCGACCCGCCCGAGATCGATCGTCCGGGGCTCTCCGGTATCGATCGACTCCCACGCCGCAAACGTTGCAAGCGTCGTCGCGACGCTCCCTGCGAAATCCGGCTCCTCGCCCTTGACGAACGCCTGGAGCTCCTCGGCGAACCCCTTCTCCTGGGTGAGCCACCGCCTCTCCTTCGATGCCTTCCCGTCTCGCCGGAGTTCGAGGTCGCGAAAGTCGGTGATCCGCCCGACAGCGTTGCCGCAAAAGACCTCGACGGTCTCTTTTGGGTAGGAGCGGTCTCCGAGCGTCGTGTAGGTGACGGTCCCGAGCGACCCGTCGTCGAACGCCAGGGTCGCCTGGAAGTTGTCATACTTCTGGAGGGTCCCGGTCGGTTCGATCGCCCGGGCATAGACCTGGACCGGCCGTGCATCGGTGATATACTGCATGAAGTCGATGAAGTGGCAGCACTCCGAGATCAGCATCCCGCCGCCCTGTTCGTCGTCGTGCACCCAGTGCCCGGGCGGGATCTGCCCGGCGTTGACGCGGTAGTGCAGGACCGCAGGTGTCGTCCGGTTCCCGAAGAACTCCTTCATCCTCCGCGCAAGCGGTGAGTAGCGCCGGTTGAACCCGACCATCAGCCGCTGCCCGGATTCGTTCCAGGCATCAACGATCTCCTTGAGGCCGTCGATATCCGTCGCGAGCGGTTTCTCGACGAAGACGTCTTTTCCGGCACGGAGTGCCTCGACGGCCATGGATGCGTGCAGGTCGTTTCGGGTCGCGATCAGCACCGCGTCGATCCCGGGGTCGTCGAGGATCTTATGATGGTCGGTGGTGCAGTAGGCGAACCCGTACTTCTTCCCCACCGAGTGCGCCGAGAGCCCCGTCGCGGTCGCGACTCCCGCGAGGCTCACCGGGAGCGCCGGAAGGTTCGGGTAGAGGGCGGAGAGGGCGTGGACCCCGGCGCCGATGCACCCGAGCGTCCGGGCGCCGGCGGGGACCTTCCGCGGCCGGGCCGCCGGTTCCGGGAGGCGGACGATTGTCCCGGCGGCGCCTGCACCGTTTGGGCTGTACTGGAGGAGGACCCCGATGAACCGCTCTCTTCCCGTGTTGATGAGGCTGTAAGCCTCGGGCGCCTCGTCAAGCGGGAAGGTGTGGGTGATCAGGGGGTCAAGATCGATCCTCTTCTGCCGCACCAGGTCTAAGAACGCCTCCATGTTTCTGCGCTCCGTCCACCGGACGTAAATCGGGTAATCGACCCCTTTCTCCTCGTAGTTCCGGTCGTAGCGGCCGGGACCGTAGGACCGGGAGACGACGACCTCCGCCTCTTTCGCATAGAAGGTGTCGCGGGGCACGTTCATCCCCACGTTCCCGACGACCACGACCCTGCCCTGCTCCCTGACCAGGCGGCCGGCGGCCTCGATGGGGGCGCTCGACCGTGTGGCCGCGGTGATGATGACCGCGTCCGCCCCGAACGGCGAGAATGCCTTCATCCTCTCCTCAAGGCCGTCGTAGTTCGAGACGACGTCTGCCCCGAGTTCCGCGGCAAGTGCGAGTTTCTCGGGATCGATATCGATCCCGATCACCCGGCACCCCGCGGCCTTGAGGACCTGCACCGAGAGGAGCCCGATCAGCCCGAGCCCGATCACCGCGACGCTCTCCCCCACCGTGACCTGTGCGTTCCGGACACCGTGCATCGCGATCGACCCGACGGTCGTGAACGCCGCTTCCCTGAGGCTGACGCCGTCCGGGACCCTGACACAGAGGTTTCGCGGGACCGCGACATACTCGGCGTGGACCGCATACCCGGCCCCGCCGCAGGCGACGCGGTCACCGACCTCAAAGTCGTCGGACCCGGTCCGGACCACCGTCCCGGCACAACTGTAGCCGAGCGGTTCCGGCTTTGCAAGGCGGCTCATCGCCTGCTGGTAGGCCGAGAAGGGACCGTCCGTCCCGACCTTCTGGAGGACTTTCTTCACGTCGTCGGGGCGTGCCTTCGCCTTCCCGACGAGCGACTGCTGTGCGAGGTTGATCAGCGACGACTCCGTGCCGGCGCTGATGAGGGAGTAGGCGTTCTCGACGACCACCCCCCGTGTTACGGCGGGAACGGGAACGTTCTCCACCTGGATAGACCCTGACTGCAGGTCGAGCAATACCTGTTTCATGTGTGGTTCCCCCAGATCCCTGATTGGCTGAGGCAATCGAGCATCTCCGACGTCATGAAGAGATCGGGAAAGTTCTTCGACGGCTCCACGGTCGACGACCGGATCCCGAGCAGCCGGGAGATGACCTCAAACGACCGCGTCTCCGCGGTCTCGCTGTAGCGTCTCCTGGCAATCTGCCGGTAGACGCCGTAGCCGAACCGGAACGCCCGATGCCGCGTGGGATAACTCCCGAGGGATGCCGTCTTTGCCGCCGCCGCGACGGACGGGACGAGATCGCTCCAGGAGCCCGGCTCCCACCGGGGTGCGAGCCCCTGCACGTTCGCATCGAGCCAATCGAGGCAGAGGCCGGCGTTCTCCCGGTAGCGGTCGTCCATCCGGGACGCGTAGACGAAGGAGGCATGAGCGAACGCGTACGCTCCTGAGAGGCAGTATGCGAATGAGAGCCCGCTCTTCGACCAGTCAAACCGCCCGCCGGGGCGCTGGGCCGCGGCGAGCCACCGTGCCCCCTCCCTGATGCTCTCGTCGATGCGGTCGTCGCAGAGCACCTCGTTTGCCTTTGCAAGGTAGTAGATCGTCACCCCCTGGTAGTGGATGCAGGGAAGGCTGAAGACAAATGGGTAGGTCCCTTTATCGACGGCGTAGGGATAGACGCCGTCGCGGCGCTGATGGCGGACGACGTTCTCCGCCGCCCGCCGGGCGGCGGCATGGGCCAACTCATCGCTGTAGCGCTCAGCATACCGGGCAAGAAACGCCCCGCAGGAGGCGTCGACGTTCAGGTGGTCGGCGGTGTAGCCTGACGACTTCAGGAAGTAGCCCGGCCGCCGTTCGGCCGCGAGGACGAAGTCCCGGGCCTTGTGGAGAGCCTCTTCGTGCGGATGCCGGTCGGCCGCCTCAAGCAGCGCGTCGCCGATAAACGCCGTGATCAGGGCCGAGGGCTCGTTGTAGTTGAGATGGATCTCGTTGTAGGACCCGTCCGGGTTCTGGCATGCCGCGACGTAGTTCAGGATGGGAGCGAGGAGCGGATCGCCGCCCTGGCGAAGCATCGCCTTCGCGACCTCGGCGTGGACACGGTTGCGGATGACCGGGAAGACCGGATCGCGGATGTACGCGGTCTCACCCTCGACGACCGCAAGCTCGCGGACCGCTCCGGTAACCCGGGCGAGAAGCGGTCTCAGGGCCCCGTCCATGTCATCCTCTCGATATGCTGCTTCAGTTTCAGGGCGATCGACCGCCGGTCGTAGTGTTCTGCGACATACGCCCGTCCCCGGCGGCCCATCTCCTCCATCCTCTCCGGGTCGTCGAGGAGCGAGGAGAGTGTGGCGGCGATGGCCTCCGGCGTATTCTCAGCAATGACCCCGGCACCCGACTTCTCTGCGAGCCGGGCGATCTCGCCGCTTCCGCAACCGACGAAGGGGATACCGCATGCCATGTACTCGTAGGCCTTGGTGGGGGCGGCATACTCGAGGTTATCGAGCCTCTTTAGGGGCGCAACCCCGATCAGGGACTCGGAGAGCAGCAGGGGGATCTCCTCACGCGGGAGGATGCCCGTAAAGATGACCGAGTCGGTTATATTCTCGGACTTCGCCAGCTGCTTGAGGTATTCTCGTGTGTCACCGTCACCGACGATGAGGAGTTTCAGGTTGTATGTGCCGTTCATCGACTTGACGGCGAGGGCCACCTTATCAAGGTCCTGGGCATGCCCGACGTTGCCGGCATAGATGATCTGCTTCTTCTTTTCGTTGTTGGCCGGGCGGAAGAAGTCGGTGTTGACGCCGTTCGGCATCAACTCCATCGGCGCCGTGACCCGGTACCGCGACGATATCCGCCGGCCGAGCTCCTCGGTCGTGACCCCGACGAGATCGGCCCGGGCGAGGCAGGCCTGCTCGAACTGCCGGCTCATCCTCTCGTAAATGCTCCCCTCCCGGAGGAACCCGAGGCTTATCGACGCGTCGATCCAGAGGTCACGGATATCAAGGATCCACGTCACCCGGGTTGTCCGTTTCAGGACGTAGCCCGGGATCCCGGTGAAGAGGGGCGGTGCGGACGTGACGACCGCATCGAACCGGTTCCGGGCGAGAAAGAGCCAGAGTGCGGCGTGGAGCGGGAAGAGGAGGTAGTAGGCCATCCTGCTTGCAAACCCCGGATCCCCGGAGACCGGCTGCCAGGTCCAGAGCCGCACAACCCGGACCCCATCGACCTCCTGCACATCCGACCGCTTCCAGACACGGGGAAACGATCCTGTGGGGAATGTGGGGTGAGGCGCAAGCACGGTCACGTCGAGGCCCAGTCTCGCAAGATGCACGGCGGTGTCATAGATGCGTGACGCATTCCCTGATTTTTCCGGTGGATAATGCTGTGATACGATACATATCCGTTTCATGCAATTCCTCGTCTTATTTGAATGCCTGCCGGTGGAGCCTGACGATCATCCCTGGTATGCCGCGTGCGGGGCTAGAGAAGCCCGTCCCGCCCGTTCTGAGTGAGCAGGGAGACTGACGGCGCTGATGGGGATGCGATCGAGCGTGCTGCGTCTGCAGGGTATATGCTTGCTGAGGGGGCGAGCTCGTCTGCCGGCACCGGCTGCACCGATGAACCGTCGCCCAGCACCCGGACGGCAAAACCCTGGCCGGTCCACTTCTCGTGGTCGAGGACGTTCCTGGCATCGATGACGAACTTCGTTCGCATCCGGAGCCCTGCAGGCTCGATCGCCCGGAAACAGTCGTGATCGGTCAGGACAACAATGCAGTCGCTCCCGGAGGCCGCATCCGCTGCGTCCATGAGAGGGTGCGGGAACTCGCTCGCGTACGGGTCGTGGCACCTGATGGCATACCCCTCGTTCTCGGCCAGCTGGATGAACTTGAACGCCGGGCTCTCGCGGGTATCACCGACGTCACCCTTGTAGGCGACGCCGAAGATGCTGATCGTCGGGTCCCTGATACCGGCAAGCAGGCTGCGAACGACGTGCAGCACGTAGTTCGGCATGGAGTCGTTGACCTCCCGTGCCGTGGAGACCATCCTGCACCGTGTCGAGTTCTCGGTCAGGAACCAGGGATCGACGGCGATGCAGTGTCCGCCCACCCCCGGACCGGGGTTGAGGACCGTGACCCGCGGATGCTTGTTGGCGAGGGTGATAGCCTCCCAGACGTTGATCCCGCACTCCTCGGCAAGCTGGGCGAACTCGTTCGCGAGCGCGATGTTGACGTCGCGGCAGGTGTTCTCCATCAACTTGACGAACTCCGCCGTCCGCGTGTCGGTCTGGTAGATCTGCCCGCTGACAAACGTCTGGTAGATCGATGTCGCCTTATCGGTCGAGTCCCGGTCGTACCCGCCGATGATGCGGCAGTTGCCCGCCATCTCATGCAGTGTCCGCCCGGGAATTGCCCGTTCTGGGCAATGGGCGTATAAAAATTCCCCGACAGTAACACCGCTCTTCTCGAGCCTGGGGATGATGACCCGTTCGCTTGTCCCGGGCGGGACGGTCGATTCGAGGATGACGAGATCCCCTTTGCGGAGGTGGGGAGCGATCGCGTCGGCTGCCGCTTTGACATACGAGAGGTTGGAGACCTTTGTTGCCGGATCCAGGGGTGTCGGGACGGCAATCAGGAATGCGTCCGCGGCCTCCGGTTCGGTCCTTGCGATGAACTGGTGCTTAGCATCCCGGTACAGGTCCTCGAGCCCCGGCTCCTTGAACGGGAGGTTTCCATGGTTCAGACAATCTACTACGTCCTGTTTCACGTCGACGCCGACAACATCCGCTCCATTGGCAGCAAACAGCAGCGCGGTCGGCAACCCTATGTATCCCAAGCCCAGTACACAGATCTTCATGCGTATTCTCCTTGTAGGATTATCGGGATCGTGCGGCGGCACAGACCATCACGATCATTTTTCCGGCGATCCCATCGCCGTAAGGGTTCTTCCAGTCGGACTTCCAGGTCGCTATAGAACGAACCCCGGCGAGGATCTTCCCCGAATCGGCACCGACCAGGATGTTTGATCCAACATCCAGCGTCTCGGGCCGCTCGGTGTCATACCGCATCGTAGCGCATGGAACGCCGAGAACGCAGGTCTCCTCCTGAACGCCGCCGGAGTCGGTCAGCACGAGTCTCGCCTGGGACTCGAGCTGCAGGAACTCTAAGAACCCGAAGGGTTTGGTCAGGTTCAGCCCGTCAACCCCGATGCCCAGTTCCTTAATCCTTTTTTCGGTCCTCGGGTGGACCGGGAAGACGACCGGCATGGAGAACTCCTTCTGCACACCTTCAAGGCCTTTGAGGATCTCCTTGAGCCGGGCCCGGTTGTCCACGTTCTCCTGCCGGTGAGCGGTGACAAGGAAGTACTCCCGGGGCTCGAGGTCGAGGTCTTTTAAGACGCTGACCTTTCTCTTTGCTATCTCGAGGTTCTGGTACACAGCATCGACGATGGTGTTGCCGGTCACGCAGATCTTCCGGTCCGAGATACCCTCGTTGAGAAGGTTCTCTCGGGCGTTCTCGGTTGGAGCAAAGAGATAATCCGAGATATGGTCGGTGACCACCCGGTTGATCTCCTCCGGCATCCAGCGGTTGAAGCTCCGGAGCCCTGCCTCGATGTGGCCCACCCGCACATGGAGTTTCGATGCCGCGAGGGCCCCGGCCATGACGGTGTTGGTATCCCCCTGCACGAGGACGATCTCGGGAGACTCCTTCGTCAGGACATCCTCGACGCCGGTCATGATCCCGGCCGTCTGGGCGGCATGGGTCCCTGAACCCACATCGAGGCTGTAGTCCGGGTCCGGCAGGTCGAGTTCCTCAAAGAAGAGCCGGTCCATCTCGTAGGAGTAGTGCTGTCCGGTGTGAATGATGAAGTAGTCAAGACCCCTGCGCTCGCACTCCCGGATGACGGGAGACATCTTGATGATCTCCGGCCGCGTGCCAAGTAGCACTCCGATCATTCTATGCTCCTTCTCTCTGTTCTGCCTCTCATCCCTGCTCACTCCTGCAGCCGTGCGATAAGGGCGAGCATCAAGCCCAGTATGAGTGCGATCGTTCCCGGGATCAGGAAGAGCGATGCGAGCATGCCCTGCTCGATCAGGACGATGCCGGTCTCCGCGAATCCCTGGAGAAACTGGAGCAGGAGAAAGATGCCGGCAAGCATCGCGGCAAGCCCCGGGAGACCGATATGCAGGAGAGGTTTTCTCTCCACCGTGATCCAGAAGAGCGATCCAAGCACCTCTATTCCGTGAGATATGGGGTTTTTGGTGGATGTGTATTGTTCTCCATACTTACAATAGATCGGCGTCTCTCCGATGCGCAGATGCTTCTCCTGCGCAATCCGGAGCATCTCCGACTCGGTTGAAAAATCATTCTTCCGCAACGTGCCAAGCATCGACTCCATGCTCTTTCGGTTCAGCGCCCGAAAGCCGCACTGTGAGTCCGTGATCCCGCTGCCGTTGCTGGAGGCGAGATCGAGCACCGCCCGGCCGAACCTCCGGTACAGGGGCATCTGATCGAAGGTCCGAAACCCGATGACGAGATCGGCGGTATCGGTGAGGATCGGCTCGGTTAGAAGGGGTATCTCTCTTGGGTCATGCTGGCCGTCTCCGTCCATGAAGACCAGGCAGTCGTAGTTGTGATCGACTGCATACTGAAGAGCGCTCTTGATCCCCCGTCCTTTCCCCATCCGGGCGTCGTGCGAGATGACGGTCGCTCCGGCATCC
The DNA here is from genome assembly GCF_020696975.1 of Methanoculleus sp. GTDB lineage: Archaea > Halobacteriota > Methanomicrobia > Methanomicrobiales > Methanoculleaceae > Methanoculleus. Next base: position 145,229 of record NZ_JAJGBK010000022.1, on the reverse strand, counting down.
CGGGCAACCTTTACGGTCCCGTCCGTGCACCCGTCATCGATCACAAGGACCTCGTCAGTGTACGGCCGGGCCGTCAGGACGACCGAACCGATGGCAATCTCCTCGTTGAAACAGGGGATAGCTGCAAGTGTCTTCATCTTGCCCGACCGTCGGGACGGGACAAGCGCGGCATCCGCGGTCTCGCTCACGATCTGCCGGTGTCCCGGGGCTGCCGGCGTTCGTAATGGGCTAATCTGCTCCTGGACCTCACAGTGGAGGGCCGGGACATCTATCGGGCTCTCCTGCCCGATACTCCGGGGGGTATGTTGTTTTATCCATCTGCCTCTCTCTGTATCTATGTACTGTGGCAATGGCACAGTTGCCTCTTCGGGGAACCACCCCTCTAAGGGAGCGGGTGGACTCGCCCGAACTGGATCCTTGTTGTACATCCACTTTCCCCTCTTGACGTACTGAAACGGGACTGTGCTGGCATATATTAATAGGTTATTATTAAATGTATATAATTAACATATTACTAAAATCAATGAAGTTAACTTGGTGGGGGTGACCTTAAAACTCTACCAGTCTAATTAAGTGTTCCGGCCCGGAGGCGAGAGGCTTATCTACTCTTGAATAGGCGACCGGGATCTCTGAGCGCTGTTATTCTTGCCCGGTTCGGTCTATACCGGGTATGGGTATCCGAAACGATTAAATACGGTGCTTCTGGACGATCAGCCGCATGCTCGATTTTCCTTGCCGCACCGGCTTTCGGAGATCTATTGCCTATGGTCAGATCCTTTTAAAACAACGGGAATATGAAGAACCCGTTCTTCCGACGATCGCTTCACCACACTGCCACCCCCGTAAACCTTATATTCCGGGTGCGTCCACCCCCCGGCTTTCCAGGGTCGGCAGGGATCACTTACGAAAACGGTCCCTCTCCGGGTGCAAGGCATGCGGATACCTCTGCCATGAGGGTGTGATAGCGACGGCGGTCAGCAAGGTGCCGGCGGCTCTTCTCGTCGATCTGAAGCGGTGTAAACGTGATGCCATACCCGACATCCCAGAGGACAAGGCCCTCGGGGGGAGCCGCAGGGAGCCTCTCCCCGGCCGGTTCCGCAAGGAGCCGGGCGATCTCCCCGGGTCCCGCCTCGCCCCTTCCCACCTGTTCGAGGGCTGTCGCCATGCACCGGACCATATTCCAGAGGAAACTCTCCCCCGTCACCTCAAAGACGGTAAACGGCCCGTCATCGAAGACCCGTGCGGCGAGGATCCCCCGTTCCGGGTTCCGGTCGCCGACGCGGGCAAACGAGGAGAAGTCGTGTCGCCCCACGAACTCCTGAGCGGCTTCGTGCATGGCGGGAGTATCCGGGGCGAAGAAGTAGTAGCGATAGGTCCTTGATACAGCGCTGTACCGGGGATGGAACCCCTCCGGCGCCCTGGCCCACCCCGTACACCAGATGTCGGCCGGGAGTACCTGGTTCAGTGCGGAGACTGCCCGGTCCGGCATCCCGGTCTCAAACGAGCAGACCTGGTTTCGGGCATGCACCCCGCGGTCGGTGCGGCCGGCGGTGGCAAAACCTGCCTCCCGCCAGTCATCGAAGACCCGGAGACGCCTGCAGGCCTCGATGAACTCGCCCTCCACGGTGCGGAGGCCCGGTTGCATCTGCGATCCGAAGAAACGGTCACCGAAGTACGAGAAACGGAACGCCAGATGCATATGGTTAGAGACCCCGTCCCGGCGGGCTGGTTGACTGGTAGACCGTTCGCCGAATCCTGCGGAGAGCGCCCTTGATGGACTGGCGGGTGTAGGTGTGCAGCGGGGTCATCCTCCCTCCTGCCATCGTCCGCCCTTCCCGGATCGCGGAGAGGATAGACGCCACATCCGGCTCGGCCGTGACGTAGGTGATCCCGAACCCGACGTAGCGTGCGTTGTGGGCGTCGCTCCCGGCAACACCGGGTTTCCCGAATCGCCGTGCAATGACTGCAGCCTTCCGGTTCGCCGACCCGGTGATGTAGCGGCTGTTGAAGACCTCCACCGCATCCACCGCTTCGATACCCGCCGCAAGCCTCCTCCCGACGCCGTGACGCCAGCGGTGGTAGGGGTGCGGCAGGATGAGGAGAGCGCCCCGGTCCCGGGCCAGGGCGACGGTCTCAAAGAAGTCGCGTCCTGCCGGCAACGGCTCGGTGACACCGAGAGCGAGCAGGTGACCCTGTTTTGTCGAGATCTCGGTGCCCGGGATGACGGTCACCGCAGTCTCGCACTCCAGGGCGTAGCGGGCACCCTCGACCGTATCGTGGTCGGTGATCGCGACGGCGTCGAGGCCGACCGCCTCCGCCCGCCGGAGGATCTCCTCCACGCTACTCTCTCCGTCTTTGGAGAACCTTGTATGGACGTGCAGATCGCACCGCAGCATGAGATCAGATTATTTGTCCTCCTCTGACTAATAAGTGAAGTGTATGCGCATTCTTCTCCCGACCGGATCGGCAACGGTCGCAATCGTGAAGGCGGCGGCTGAGCGGTTCCGCGACCGCTATGCGATTGATGTGGTGGTTACCGGCGAGATCGCATCCTTCCTTGCCCCCGGCGACCTTACCGGGCTGCTTTCGGGCGGCAACTACGACATGGCGATCGTCTCCGGGATGTGCACCGCGTCGTTTGCCGGCGTCGAGCGCGAGACCGGCATCCCGGTCTACCGGGGCCCGCGGCACGCCGCGGACCTCCCGCTGGTCCTTGCGGTGCTCGATCGTGTCCGGCTCTCACCCACGGTTCCTGCGGATGAGTTCCTTGCAGAGACGCGGCGTGAGGAGGCCTGCCGGCAGGTGGCCCTCCGGGAAGCGGAGGCGGAACCTGACTTCATCATCCGGGGTGTGAAAATCGGCGGGAACTCGAGGATGAAGGTGCTTGCGGAGATCATGGACGCGCATAAGCGCGATGACCTCCTCGCGGATGTCCGGCGGTTCTTTGCCGACGGGGCGGATATCGTGGACCTGGGGTTCGGGTTCGACGCGACCCCTGACGACGTTGTGCGGTGTTTTTCGGGCCTTGCGGGGGTCGAAGGGCCTCTCGCGGTCGATACGCAGGACCCCCGTCTCATCGCGGCGGCACTCGTTCGTGCCGACCTGGTGCTCTCCCTGCACGAGGGAAACATCCCCCTCGTCGGGGAGGCGGTCGCGGATGCCGGAGCGGCCGCGGTCGTCGTCCCGCGCGAACGGACGCTTGAAGAGAACCTCGCCGCCGCACAGGAGGCCGGGATCTCCCGCCTGATCGCCGATCCCCTCCTCCAGCCGGTGGGGTCCGGGCTCGTCGATTCGCTTGCCGGATTCGGGGCGGCGGAGCGCCCGCTCTTCTTCGGGGCGGGAAACGTCGTCGAACTGCTGGACGCCGATTCTCCCGGGGCGAACGCCCTGCTCGCGGGGATGGCCCGCGAGGTCGGGGCTGCCGTCGTCTTCACGAGCGAACACAGCGACAAGACCCGCGGATCGGTGGCGGAGATGCGGCGGGCAACCGATATGATGGCCCTCATGACCGATCGCCCCTACCCCAAAGACCTGGGGCTCGACCTTTTGATCCTGAAAGAGAAGCGGCGGCGGCGGGAACCCCCGCTCGCGTATGAGAGTGTCGTGGATGCGGGCCCCGCGCCGGACGAGATCGTCTACGACCCTCTCGGGTGCATCCGTATCGGGATCGAGGGGGAGTGGATCGTCGCGGTCCACCGGGGATACGCCGTGCGGGGCCGGTGCTGGGAAGACGTCTTTTACACGCTCCTCCGGGAGGGGAGGTTCTCGCGGCTTGACCATGCCGCTTACCTCGGAAAAGAACTCTTCAAGGCGGAACTCGCCATCCGGCAGAAGAGGAGTTTCGAACAGGACGGGCCGTTCTGAGAGGCCCGTTCTCGTGGATCTCCATCCTCGGGGGGAGACGGCCCCCACCCGGAGTTCCAACTCCGATAATTATAATAATATTTATATATTCTCATGCATATTCCCCTCCCGTGGCAGCAGTGAGTGGTGCCGGACGCTTCAGTCCGGTCTCCCGGGCATCATCGACCACTGAAGGTTAATCCCCCTTCAGGGTCCGGATCCTGGATGCCCGTCACTCTCTGCCAGGGTCGATAAACGTGGTGAGACTGTATGAGAAAAATGCCAACCATAACCGGGCTCGTAGTGGCCCTGGCCATCGGACTTATTGCCCTGCCGGTCCTCGCGGCGGCTGCCGATGTTACGATAAGCGGTGGGGCGTACCTCCCCGCCACGCTTACGGTCGAGAGCAACACAACGGTAACCTGGACGAATTACGATCCGGTGAGCCATTCCGTCACCAGCACGGACGGGCTCTTTGACTCCGGGCCGATCGAGCAGAACGAGGTGTTCAACTACACCTTCACCGACACGGGGACCTACCCGTACGGATGCACGATCAACGCCTCAACCCAGCGGACGCCCATGCAGGGTGTCGTCATCGTCGTCCCGGAGGGGATGATGGTCGAACCGGACGAGAACACAACGGCGGATGGGCTGAACATGACGCTCGCCGACGTTATCGCGGGGGATGAGTTCCTGACCCGGTTTGCGGATCTTGTCAGCAGGGCTGCGCTTACCCAGACCGTCCTTGCCTCCGGCGGGCCGTATACGGTCTTTGTTCCGAACGATGCCTCCTTTGAGGCTCTCGGCAACGAGACCCTTGCCGGAGTCTCAAACGACACGGAGATGCTGGATGCTCTCCTGATGCATCACGTGGTGCGGGGGAACTACACCGTGCAAGACCTGATCGCGGAGGTGAACGCCACCGGGAACGAGACGGTTCTTGAGACGCTCTCCGGGGACAACCTGACCATCGCTGCGGTTGACGGCGGCCTCATCGTAGAGAATGCCAGCATCCTCGCAATCGATATCCCGGCCGATAACGGGATCATCCATGTCATCGACAGGGTTCTTGTGCCCCCGGGTCTCATCCTGCCGGATAACGCGACTCCGCCCGCTCAGGCGAACGTCACCGTCATTGAGCCCATGGAGGGCGCCAGTATCCCTGCCGGGAACGTCACGGTGAGCGTCGACGTGATGAACCTCACGCTGGTGGAGCCGACCGGGCAGCCGAACGCTCCCGGCGAGGGCCACCTGCACTACTACCTCGACGCCCCGGTCCCGATGAATGAGAGCGAACCCGCTATCCCGCCAACCGGCGGCTACGTCGTCTCCACGAACCTCTCCCACACCTGGGAGAACGTGACGGCGGGCGAGCACAACCTCTCGGTCCAGCTGGTCAATAACGACCACACGCCGCTCATCCCGCTCGTGTTTGCGATGGTGAATGTCACCGCCGATGGGAACGCCACCACCGACGAGAACGTCACCGTGGATGAGAATGTAACCGTGGAGGCTCTGACGGAAGAACGGATCATCCCCTAACCCCTACCTCTTTCTCCCGGACGAGTCGGTGTATGCGGCCGGGGCTGCATGCCGGACGCGAGGGCTTATGTCCCCTCCTCCCCTACTATTCAGGAGAATGGCCATACGCGGGATCAGCAGGGATCTACTTCGGATGCTCTTTGAACTCGGGAGAGAACATCACCCGAACGAGTTCGTTGCCGTGCTGCGGGAGGAGGGCGGCATCATCCGGGACCTCGACCTGGTGCCCGGCACCATCGTCGGGGAAGAGAGCGCCTCGTTCTTTGTCGATATGCTCCCGCTGGATATCCACCAGGCCGGCAGCGCCCATAGCCACCCGAACGGCGTCCTCTCGCCGTCTTCAGCGGATCTGCGGTTCTTCCCCGGCGTGGGCCGCTACCACATCATCGTCGGGTATCCCTACGGCGAGCGGGACTGGCGGTGTTACCGGGCGGACGGCAGCCCCACGTCCCTGGAGGTGGTCGAATGACCCGCGTGATCGCAACGGGGACGTTTGATATCCTTCATCCCGGGCACCTCTACTACCTCGAGGAGTCCCGGAGGCTCGGCGACGAACTCATTGTGATCGTGGCACGGGACGCGAACGTCAAACATAAGCCAAGCCCCATCCTCCCGGAGGACCAGAGGCTCCGGATGGTCCGGGCGCTGCGGCCCGTCGACCACGCGCTCCTCGGCGACCTCCATGATATGTTCAGGCCGATCGAGGAAATCCGGCCCGATATCATCACGCTCGGATTTAACCAGCATTTCAACGAGGAGAACCTCCGGCAGAGGCTCCGGGACCGCGGACTCGACGCCGACGTCGTCCGGATCCCCGGGTATCCCGGCCCGCTCGCCAGTTCGTCAAAGATTGTAGAGCATATCCTGACGACCCGGGGCCCTCACCGTCCCGCCGGTGAGGGGGAGTGAGCCCGGGCCGACACGCGGGCACTCACCCGCAGGTGACGGCGATTCATGCGGCAGACTGATCGATGGGAGGGTGACGGGGCCGACGACGCGACCAACTGGCTGAAGGTCTCGGTCCCCCTCCTGCTCTGCGGGCTCTTTCTCGCCGTCGTATGGTTCCTCCTCCCGCCGGAACAGTGGCTCCTCCTCTTCGGGGCGATGGTCGCCTACATCGTCCCGCCGCTCGGCCGCGAGACGATCATCCCTGCCTGCATCCTTCTCGGGATCCCCTGGTGGCTGGCTGCGTTCACCCTGGCGTTCCTTGACTTCGCTGGCGCGCTCTTTATGGCCTGGAACTTTCCGCTGGTCCTGCGCATACCCCGGGTCGGCCCCTGGGTCCAGCGGTTCATGGAAGCGGGACGGACGTTCCTGGACCGGCGGCCATGGCTTGAACGGCTCTACTTCGTCGGTCTTGTCGCCTTCGTGAGCCTCCCCTTTGACGGTTCGGGGAGCATCGTCGGTTCTGTCGTCGGAAGGATGCTCGGGATGACGAAGACCGAGGTCCTCTCCTGCATCACCATCGGCGGCATCATCGGCAGTTTCTCCATCGCCCTCGGCATCGACTACGTCACAACCCTCATCCCGGAGGAGGCCGGACTCTGGATCTCGCTCACCGTCTTCCTCGTGGTCGGCGCCATGCTCCTTGCGATGTACCGAAGTTACATGCAGAGAGGGAAAGCAAACGTCTGAGCCCCGTGATACCGTATTCGGCGACGGAACGGGGCAGATGTCTTCTCACGGTCCGACGGTGCCGCGACTCAAATGGAAACAATAATATCAGACCCGGGGGATTGATCATCCTACCCGGTCCGGGAGAGCCCGGACCAGGATCCGGAGAGCAACAGGATGCAGGCCGTCCGAAAGAGTTAAGGACGACTCTGTTCTGCTGCCCGGGATGGTCAGAATATGGATCTGCACACCGTGAACGGTTCACCGGCCAACCTGCCCGTAGAACGGCACGGCGGCGCCTGTCAGGGCTGCCGAAGAGACGAGGACGCTCCCGCCGGCGTGACCGTGTCCGCCATCCCGGGTGTTACTGCTGCGATGCTCCGGCAGGTGGTCGAGCGCTCGCCCTCCGGGATCTGCATCGCCGATAGGAAAGGGCGCATCCTCTTTGCCAACGCTTCGCTGCTTGCCATGTGGGGGTATGACCTGCAGGAGACGGTCGGACAGCCTGTTGACCTCCTCTGGTCTTCCCGGGACGAGGGACCGGACTGCATCGCCCATGCTCTCTCCGCCGGACGGTGGAGCGGGAGGGTTGCCGCCCGGAAGAGAGACTCAAGCCTCTTTGACGTCCGGATCTCAATCGATACCATCAGCGACCCCGGGGCTGCCGACCCCTGTCTCCTCATCTCCTGCACGCCTCTCCCCGCGCAGTGGGGAAGCGCGGACTCCCCTCACCACCGCCTTGAACAGGCCGTCATGGCAATGCCTGCACGCTTTATGGATCTCGCGGAGATGGATCCGGCCATCGACACCTCACTTGAGGACCTCGGCCGTGCGTGCGGGGCGTGCAGGGCCTACCTTTCCCTCCTGAACGATTCCCGGACGCTGCTTGGCACGACCCACGAGTGGTGCGCACCGGAGCAGAAACCCCGGCGCGGGGAGTTTCAGAAGTTCCCAAAGGATCTCCCCTGGTGGCTCGCGCGGCTCCTGGAGGGCGAGACCGTCCGCCTGGACAGGGCATCCGGGGAGGGGCGGCCGGGCAGGGAGGAGCGCGAGTTCCTGAGACGCGACGGGATTACCGCGGTGCTGATGGTCCCCCTCCGGCTGAGAGGGGAGGTCGTCGGGTTTGTCGGGTTTGACCGGAAGACCGAAGGCGCCCGGTTCACGGACGGGGACGTGATGCTCCTCTCTTCCGCCGTCCATATCATCGCGAACGCGCTCAACCGGAAGCAGTCCGAGTACACCTTCCGCGAGTCGGAAGGCCTCTACCAGATCGTCCTTGACGCCATCACCGACACCGTCACCGTCGTCGATACCGGGCTCACGCTCCTCCTTGCGAACGACGCCTTCATCGCCTGGTGCGAGGAACTCGGCCTTGCGACAGACGTCGTCGGGAGGGACCTCTTTGACGTCCTGCCGTTCCTTCCGCCCTCCGCGAGGCAGCAGTACGAGCGGGTCATACGGACCGGGCGGCCGCTGACATCGGATCGGTCCTTCAGGTTCGGCGACCGGATTGTGGTGCTCCGCGAGATGCGGATCCCGATCTTCGAGCAGGGCGAGGTCGCAAGGGTCATCACCGTCACGAGGGACGTCACCGCCCAGAAAGAGGTTGAGGATCTCAAGTCCAAGGCATACGGCCAGATCGAGCGGAACATGGAGCAGTTCGCCCTGCTCGCCGACCATATCCGTAACCCCCTCCAGGCGATCGTGGGGCGCGCCGAACTGATCGACGATGCCGAGGCGCGGGAGAAGATCCGGCAGCAGGTGCAGCGGATCAACGCGATCATCGATCAGCTCGACGAGCGGTGGGCGGAGTCGAGGAAACTCTCCATGTTCTGGCGGAGATACTCCTGATACCGGCGAAGTTCGGCCAGCGTTCTCAAAACTCGCTCCAGACCCGGTTCCGTTCGATGATGACCCAGTAGCGCCGCAGTTCGGCCTCCGCCGCCCGGTGATCGGGGTAGTGTTCGCCGACGAGACGCCAGAACCGCTCCGAGTGGTTCAGTTCCCGGAGGTGGGCGGCCTCGTGGACGACGACGTACTCCCGCAGGGGTTCGGGAAGGGCTATGACGCGCAGGTTGAAGTTCAGGTTGCCGAGCGTCGAGCAACTCCCCCACCGGGTCCTCTGCACCTTCACCGCGATCCGCCCCGACCATCTGCCGGCAAGGTCCGGGCAGGCCTCCAGGCGGCCCGAGACCTCCTCCTTCAGCATCCGCGAGAGGTTTCTCTGGAGAGCGGGGACGGACGGGGAGGCGACGGTCCCGCGCGCGTCGTCGACCGCGAACCGGGCGCCGGGAACCAGGTGGTAGAACCGCCCGGAGAGGAGGAGCATCCCCTCCCTCCCGCGCCCCTCGGCGGCAAGGCGGTCCAGGTCCCTGCGCCGCTCCTCGATCCAGGCCGCGTTGCGCTGCACGAACCCCTCGACGTCGAACGACGGGGGGGCGACCACCCGCAGGCTCCCGTCCGGCCGCACCTGGAGCCGGGCAGAGCGGACTGCTTTCCGGACGATCGTCATCCCGGCAGCGCCTCTCTCCTTCTCTCCCCGATCCATACATCAGTACTGGGACGGCGGTGAGAAAAACTGCGTGATCCGGCACGCACCTATACCCGATGGCAGCAAAGAAGTACGGTAGGGCTCCCGCTCCGGCATTCGGGCGGGTGCGGAGGGTGGTATGATGAGGGATAAAGAACTCAAGATCGGGGATATCGCACGCCTCACCGGGATATCCGAGCAGGACGTCCGCAGACTCGTCCGGACCTACGACAGCCTCTTTACCTACCGGACCGTCGGCCGGGTCAAACTCTTCCCGGAGAAGGCTGTCCGGATCGTCACCGAACTCGTAGAACTCTCAAAGAACGGTCTCACACCGGAAGAGGTCACCGAAGAAATCCGGACCGGCGGGAGACCCGCGGCACCCGAAGAGCCGGCAGAGGAAGTCGGCCGGATTGCTCCTCCGCTTCCCCCGGAGGTGGTGCTTGATCTCGGGGTGATGCAGGAGACGCTCGCCCGGCAGGAACGGCAGATCACCCGCCTCGTGGCTGAACTCGAACGGGAACGGAAAGAGAGGCGGGAGGAGGCCTCCGGGCTGCAGAAACGGCTGGATGAGCAGCAGGAGGAGCTCGTGCTCGTGGCGGAATGGGTGGATTACTTCGACCGACAGATGGACGAGGTCTCCCGCCCGGTATTCGAACGGGTCCGGCGGACCCTCGGGACGAGAGGTGAACCCGGGCCGTCAACCCGCCGTTCCGGGTGACGGGGCCGGCTCTCCCGGGAGAACCGGCCATGCGTTACGCCCGTGTCGGGCAGGTAGCAATGTATAATACAGATTATTATAAAGATAACAAAATTTATATGCGATCCCCGCTACCGGCATCCGAGGTGATTGCATCCATCAGCAGAAAACGGCCACTGTATTGACCGTCGCCATCCAGGCCCTGGTCATTGGCGGGTTGATAGTCTGTATCGTCGTTGGAACACAGGATCGGCCGTCTTCCATTGGTTCGCCGGACGGTGACACCCGGAACGTCTTTGACCGGCCCGAGAGCGCCTCGCCGGCCGCATACTCCATCATCGGCAACCGGCCGGATCTCCCGGTGATGAGCGTCCGGGCCGGTGCCGGGAACACCCTCTCTTTTTCTAACCCATCATGATCTGGATGGCCGTCGGGTAGCGGTTCACGATGGCGTAGACAAGGGGTTTTGCTATCCAGAGCCTCCCGCCCTGCATCCTCCGAAGGGGGCTTATCTCCTGCAGGATCTGGAGAGCCTGCACCGCAGCCTCGTCCGCGAGGAAGAAACTGTCCGGGACCGTGGAGTCGAAGTAGAAGAGGATCGGGAGCCTGAGCCGGCGCTGCAGGTCGCCCGGAAGCCCTTCGGCCAGCCGCTGAAGGACGTCCCGGTCGAAGTCGTACCGTTCGCCGCCCTTTGTGACGGACGATGGGTCCTCCTCCCGAAGAAGCCGGGAGAGGCGTTTTCGCTCTGCAACGACGCCGTCATTGATCCTGCCGATCTCAAGCCGCATCCACTTTAAAAGGGTCGACTCGTCGCTTGCTGATGGTCGGTTAGGCATGGTTCTCCGGTCGTGATCCGTCTCGGATAGAATTCAGTCTCTGGCATCCGATATATACCTGGCCCCGGACGGGCCGGTATGAAGCGGCGGGGTCCCGGGGGATGTTTCCGAATTCAGGGCAGAATATGCCCCTATGCGGATCACGGACCCCTCTTCTCCGGGGGGAAAGTATATCTACCTCTCTTTCCTATCCGAGGCTCTCTATGCGATCATTCGGACGAGATTCAGCCCGCACGAGGCATGGCCGCCGATTCTGGAGGATGCACTTCTCTCTCCTCCTGCTTGCCGGCGCGGCGGTTCTCCTCGCAGCCGCCCCGGCGGGCGCCGCCGGCACGCCCGGGATGGAGTACGATCCTGCCGTCGCCTCGATGCTTGCAGAGATCAACGAATCCGAACTCCAGAAGACGGCATCCGACCTGCAGGAGATCCCGACCCGGGCGTTCGGGTCCGACGGGAACCGGGAGGCGGGCGACTACATCCACCGGAGGCTTGCCGATATGCCCGGGCTCGATGTGGAGTTCCAGGGCGGCGAACTCAACAACGTCGTCGCCATGCTCCCCGGACGCGACAACACCTCTGATGAGGTCGTCATCGTGGGAGCACACTACGACAGCAGGTCATCCGACCCCGCCCGCGCACCCGGGGTCACCGATAACGGGTGCGGTGTCGCGATCGTCCTGGAACTCGCCCGGGTGATGAGCCGGCACTCGTTCGACCGGACGGTGGTCTTCGGGTTCTGGAACGCGGAGGAGGACGGGCGGTACGGCAGCGCCGGGTACGTCGCGAACGTATCGAGCCCGGTCGCGCTCTACTTCAACTACGACTCGGGCTGCTACGATCCTGCAAACCGGTCCGTCCTCGACATCGTCTATGACGAGCGTTCCCGGGAGGCTGCGGCGCTCCTGGCCGGCCATAACATCCTCTACGGGACCAACTTCAGCCTGACCGTGAACAACTACCATTCCTGCGCCTCGGACCATGTGCCCTTCCAGGCCCGGGGCTTTCCGGCGGTGACGACCCACAGCGACGGGCACGGCCCCGCCCATACCCCGGACGACACCGTCGACCACGCATCGTTTGGATATGCGAAGAGAAACGCCGGGCTCGGCCTCTCGGTGCTCGCGAAGGTGGCCGGGCTCCGTGACGACGCGGTTGACCCCGCCGTCCCAAAGGCCCCGCCTGCCGGGTGATCGTCCGTGCCGTCCCTGGCCTGCCTGCGGTTCGTCCTCCTCGCGGTTGCCGTCTCTCTCGTGCCGGCCGCGGCTGCGGCTGACCTATCGAGCGGGTCGGCATACGACCCCGGAGTCGCTGCATTGCTTGCTGAGATCAACGAATCCGAACTCCGAAAGACGGCGTCTGACCTGCAGGAGATCCCGACCCGGGCGTTCGGGTCCGGCGGGAACCGGGAGGCGGGCGACTACATCTACCGGCGGCTTGCCGATATCCCCGGGCTCGATGTGGAGTTCCAGGCAGGGGAGGTGCGAAACGTCATCGCAAGACTCCCCGGGAGCGCCAACACCTCCACCGAGATCGTCGTCGTGGGAGCACACTACGACAGTCGGTCGTTTGACCCCGCCCGTGCACCCGGGATCACCGATAACGGGTGCGGTGTCGCGGTCGTCCTGGAACTCGCCCGGGTGATGAGCCGGCACTCGTTTGACCGGACAGTCGAGTTTGCGTTCTGGAACGCGGAGGAGAACGGCAGACACGGCAGCCGCCGGTACGTCGCAAACATCTCGGCCCCGGTCGCGCTCTACCTCAACTACGACTCAACCTGCCTCGGGGAGGGGGACCGCCCGCGTCTCAACCTTCTCTACAACCGGGGAGCCCGGGAGGCTGCGGAGCTCATGGTCCACCACAACACCCTCTACGGGACCAACTTCACCCTGACCCGGAATGCGGCCCCGTTCATGTCCGACCACATATCGTTCTGGGCCCGGGGCCACCCGGCGATGATGGCGCACGCCCTTCCGCAATGGCCCGCCCACACCCCGGACGATACCGTTGACCGGGCGTCGTTTGAGTTCGCCGGGAAGAACGCCCGGCTCGGCCTCTCGGTGCTCGCGAAGGTCGCAGGGATGGAGGGTATCGCACCGGTCGCGACGGGCGAGAGCGGTGCCGTCCCCTGGCCGGAGGGGTGGGCTGACAACCCGGCGATCCCGGTCATGCCGCGAAACGGTGCCGCTATCCATCGCGCAGGGGAAGACGGCTATCATCCTGCAGTCCGCCTCTCCTCCTCGGGGGCAATTTGGGCCTGTGGATGCTCTTTGTGAGCATGAAGCCACTCTCTGGAGCCCGATCTCCGGTACCAGCACCACACCGGATGCGATGAGGAGAACACGCTTTTATACGGTCGAGACCAACGTTAGAAAAATATGAGAGATTCTGAGATCCTGATGAATCCCAGTGATCTGGTCCGTTTTCTCAAGAAGGATCCTGTGGAGTTTACCAAGGAGGATATCATCCGGTTCTGCCAGGAGACCGGGATTGAGATGGTCAACTTCCGCTACGCTGCCGAGGACGGCAAGCTCAAGACCCTCAACTTCGTCATCTCCTCAAAAGAGCACCTCGATATCATCCTCTCGGACGGCGAACGTGTCGACGGCAGCAACCTCTTCTCGTTCATAGAGGCAGGAAGCAGCGACCTCTACGTGATCCCCCGCTACCGAACGGCTTTTGTGAACCCCTTTGCCGAGGTCCCGACGCTCGAGCTCCTCTGCTCGTTCTACGACAGCGACGGAAAGCCGCTGGAGAGCTCGCCGGAGTACGTGCTCCGCAAGGCCGATGAGGAGTTCACCCGCCGGACCGGGTGCACCTTCAAGACCCTCGGCGAACTCGAGTACTACGTCATCAGCCCCCGGGATGACCTCTACCCCGGCCGCGACCAGAAGGGCTACCACTCGGCCGAACCGTTCGTCAAGTTTTCGGATCTGCGGGATGAGGCGATGCGCCTCATCGCCCGCGCCGGCGGCAGGATCAAGTACGGCCACTCTGAGGTCGGGTGCTTCTTTGCCGACGACCTCTACTACGAGCAGCACGAGATCGAGTTCCTGCCGATGCCGGTGGAGCAGGCGGTCGAGCAGCTGATCATCGCCAAATGGGTTCTGCGGATGCTTGGCAACCAGTACGGCGTCGAGATCAGTTTCGCCCCGAAGATCACCGTCGGCAAGGCCGGGAGCGGGATGCACTTCCACATGCTCGTCGAGAAGGACGGCAGAAACCTGATGGTCGAGGGCGGCAGGTTGAGCCCGATGGCCCGGAAGATGATCGCCGGCATCCTCGACGCCTCCGACGCCCTGACGGCCTTCGGGAACACCATCCCGACCTCCTATCTCCGTCTCGTCCCCCACCAGGAGGCGCCGACGACGATCTGCTGGGGCGACCGCAACCGCTCGGTCGTGGTCCGCGTCCCCCTCGGCTGGGTCGGTGCGGACGACATGACCCGGGACGCCAACCCCTGCGAGGTGGAGGCCCGGGCGGAACGGCCGTCGAAGCAGACGTTCGAGTACCGGGTCGCCGACGGTTCGGCCGATCCCTACCTGACCGTCGCGGGCCTCGTCGTGGCGGCGCTCCGCGGGATCGAGATGCCCGATGCGCTCGAGGCGGCCGAGCGGCTCTACGTCAGCGGGAACATCTTCCGGCCCGAGTTTAAGGAGCGTCTTGCGGAGTTCCGGCAGCTCCCCGCCTCCTGTGTCGAGTCGGCCGAGGCGCTCGAGGCGAAGCGCGCGATATTCGAGGAGAACGGGATCTTCCCTGCCGGGATGATCGAGAGCAGGATCTCCACCCTGAAATCCTTCAACGACCGTGGGCTGAGCGAGAGGCTCTACGGCAACAACGAAGCCATCCGGGAACTGGTCGAGCAGTATATCCACGTGGCGTGAGGACAGGTCTCCCCCTCCCCCACGGCCGAAGACTTTTTTGCCAGCCGGCTCTGGCTGCCCCTTCAAAACCCGGCGCCGGGATAGGCCTATCGCCGCCGGTGTATGGTGTGCTCCTCTCCCGGGTGTGCGGGAGGGGTAAGTTATTATTAGAAGTGGCTCCAGAGGAGGTGGCTCTCCGGGGTGGGGCAAGGGACCCCGATCACGCAGGACCGCGGAACCTGCCGCATTCCGGGTGAAGGAGACATGTCATGAGAGGCGAAACAGGAGAGGCTATGTCGGGAGAACCGGGACCGGTCACGTTTAACTGCTACCAGGTGATGCCGGGCGAGGGGGAGGGTACTCCCGAGGAGGGTATGAACACCTACAGCGTTGTTGTGCTGCTGCCCGGCGGGGAGGTCAAGCACCAGATCGTCTGGGCGGGGGCCCCGGAGGATATCGGCGACGCAATCCGGGTCCCTCCCGGTTCACGGGTGATCATGACCGAGATGAAGAGCCCCACAGTCTGGGACAGCGAGGCCATGGAGGAAGAGGAAGCCATGGAGGCCGCACCGGCCCCCTGACCTTTTTTGAGATCGGCCCGGGCCGATATCTCCGGCAACGCCCTGGCGTGGGTCAGAGCCGTCTGGCATCGAGGAGCATGGATGCCACCCCGACCATCGAGACCGCGATGATCGCGAATATAACGATATTGAAGTTCTCAGAGATGATCGGAATGTTCCCGAAGAGATACCCGGCGAAGACGAAACTCGCAACCCACAGCACCCCTCCCGCGGCATTGAACTGGATGAACCTGGAGTAGTCCATCTTTCCCGTACCCGCGAGGAACGGTGCCAGGGTTCGGACGAAGGGAGCGAACCGGGCTATGACGATGGTCTTTGCACCATATCGCTCGAAGTATCCCTCCGTCTTTCGGATATGGTGCTCTTTGATGAACGGGATCCCTCGTGAGAGGAACCGTGAGCCAAACGACCTTCCTATCCAGTAGTTCACGGTGTCTCCCGCAACCGCCGCGACCATCAGGAGGGCGAGGGCGGTGAGGATGTTGAGGTCTCCCTGCGCGGCGATTGCGCCTACGAGGAAGAGGAGTGAGTCTCCCGGGAGGTAGGGGGTGACGACGACCCCTGTCTCGAGGAAGATGATGAGGAAGAGGAAGAAGTACACGAATACCCCGTACTCCTCTATAATGAGCGGCAGAAAGTCATCGAAGTGCAGGATGAGATCGATGATGGACCACACCTGTTCAAACATTCAACCACCGTGTGCATTAAGACCTCATTATTGCTATGCCGAGAAACCCAATTCCTATCGAAGCGGCCCGGAAACGCCGGATGGATACTGAGAGCCGGTCTTTTTGGAGCCCCTGTGTTCTGGCCGCCCCGCAATATAGATGGCGATCGCGGTCCAGGTTAGATCATGCATCAATCCCCGGGCGATCACGGTGCAATCCCGGCTGTCACGGAGGTCATGACGGCGTTCGGGCCGGTTCGTCTCATCTGGGTTCGGCCTGATACCGGCCCGAAGGTCCGGGAGATCATCCTCCCCGGCGACCCTCGAGCCGGTGCGGTGATGGTCGGCGGGATGGCCTCCATTCCGGAACCCCGGGATGACAGCATCCGGACGCTGATTGCCGGGCTCCAGTCGTTCCTCCGGGGGCACGACGTGCGGTTCGATATCGGGCTCATCGACCTGGACCGGTGCCCGCCCTTCCAGCGACGGGTGCTCCTCGCGGAGTACGGCATCCCCCGGGGGTACGTCAGCACCTACGGGCGGATCGCCCGGCATATCGGGAACCCCGGCGCGGCGCGTGCGGTCGGGAGCGCACTCGCAAGAAACCCGTTTCCCCTCGTCATCCCCTGCCACCGCGCCCTGCGATCGGACGGGCGTCTGGGCGGGTTCCAGGCGGGCCTCGGCATGAAACGACGACTGCTTGAGATGGAAGGGATCAGGTTCCGTGAGGACGGCCAGGTGCTGATGGAGAAGGTGTGGTATTGACGCGACCGTATATATCACGAGGCTACCCGGGCCATCGAGAGGTATATGTGGTATGACGTCCCCCGACCCCGCGGTGACGATAGGATGGCAGATGCGACCGGCCAGCAGATGGCAAAACCCACGGAGTACAGTGCAGTCAACCTGTTGAAGGACGCCGGGGTGGACACGGAGCGGTGGAACCGTATCCCGGACGAGGCGACGATCAGAAAGACGGTTGAGGCGATCGAGGCCCGGAACATACGGGTGATCCTCACGGATACGGCGCAGAAGGCGCTCAGCGCCGTCGTCGACCTGATCCCCGAAGGGGCCGAGGTCATGAACGGCTACTCGACGACCCTGGTCGAGATGGGGTACGACCGGGCGCTCGAGGAGAATCGGAAGGGGTGGCGGGACTACCACGCGACCATCACGGCCGAGAACGACACCGAGAAGCGGCACGCGCTGCGCCGAAAGAGCGTGGCTGCCGAGTACTTCCTCTCCGGGGTCCAGGCGATCGCCGGGTCGGGAGAACTCGTGGCGTGCGACAAGACCGGGAGCCGGACGGGGGCATGGCCTCACGCGGCGGCACACCTCATCCTCGTCTCGGGGGTGAACAAGATCGTGCCGACCCTTGACGACGCCCTCCGGCGGTGCCGGGAGTACTGCCTGCCCCTTGAGAACCAGCGTGCGCAGCATGCCTACGGTGTCGGGAGTTATATCGGCAAACACGTCATCCTCGACCGCGAGGAGGTTGACGGAAGGGTCACGCTCGTCCTGATCCGCCAGCCGCTCGGTTACTGAACGGGGAGGAGACCTCCTCCCTCTCACCCGGTGCGTGCGAAGTCGATGAAGCCGTTGTAAGGATCGGTCGCGAGCAGGCGGACGCGGACCCTCTGGCCGACCCGGAGCCCCTGCTCGCCGATGACCACTTTTCCTTCGGCCGGCGGGTCGATCAGCCGGACATACGTCCCCTTCTCCGATGCGCCGGTGACGAACGCCGCAAACGTCTCGCCGATCTGTTCCCGGAGGAGGACCGCGGCCGCCGCCTTCCGGACGAAGCGCTCGACCTTCTGGGACGCCTTCTCCCGGTCGGTCAGCCGGGCCGCGAGGTCGTCGAGTTCTTCGCAGGTATACGGGCATTCATCCCCGTCGATGACCGATTTTATCAGCCGCTGGATGATGATGTCGACGTAGCGCCGGTTCGGGGCGGTGCCGTGGGTGTAGTCGGTGACGGCGAGGGCGAAGTGGCCGATCGGCTCGTCGCCCGGCCGGAACGCCACGTACTCCCCCGCCCCCATCAGTTTCACCACCGTGAGCGAGAGGTCGGGGAAGCGGTCGGGGTCGGCCGCCTTCTGCCGGATGAGGAACCGGGTGAGGGCCTCAGCGTCCGGTCTGTCGGGCAGAATCTCGCCGCGGTCCGCGGCCTCCCGGACGATGCCGGCCCAGTTCTTCGGCGTGCGGACGATCCGGTGGATCATGGGAAGACCGGCACCGTTCAAGAATGCGGTTATGCTGCCGTTCGCCGCGACCATGAACTCCTCGATGAGGCACCGGGCGAGGTTCTGCTCCTGGACGGCGAGCCCCAGGACCCGGCCGCCTGCCACGACCGGCTCGGCCTCGATCGTCTCGAGGGCGAGGGCTCCCTGCTCCGTCCGGCGCTTCTTCATCCGCATCGCGGCCTCGTGCTGGAGGAGGACCTGCCCGGCAAGCCCCGGTATCTCCGCGACCGTCCGGGGGACGGGACCGCTCCCCTCAAGCCAGGCGCCGACCTCCTCGTAGACGAGTTTTGCGTGGTTCGCGACAATCGCCCGGTAGATATCGCTGGGTCTCGTCCTCCCGTCGGGAAGGACGGTGTACTCGATGACGATCGCCATCCGGTCCCGGCCGGGCAGGAGCGAGGTGAGGTCCGCCGAGAGCCGGTCGGGGAGCATGGGAAACGTCGTGACGCCGGTGTAGACCGATGTCCCGTTCCGGGCGGCGTACCGGTCGGTCGCCGAGTCTTTCGGGACGCGGGAGTCGACGTCCGCAATCGCGACCCTGACACGGATCTCCCCCCCTGGCCCCTCCTCGCAGACCTCTATCTGGTCGAGATCCAGAGAATCGTGGTTGTCGATCGAGGACCAGAGGAGCGCCCGGAGGTCGAGAGGGTCGCCGGGGGTCTCCGGGAAGGCGCCTGCCGCAAGAGCACCGACCTCACGGAGGACGGGCGGCGGGAACGCCGGGACGAAGCCGTACTGCTGCATCGCCGACCACGCGATGCCCTTGAGGTTGACGGGGGGCTGGTTCTGCATCCAGTGAAGATCTCTCTGCGGGCATATATAGCAGGTGAGTCGCGCCCGGTCACCTGCCCTCCTTCTCCCACCAGACCGCGGCCGTCGGCCGGATGGTCCTCTCGACGAACTTCCCGGCCTCGTCTTCGCGGAGCACCCGGGCGAAGTGGTCCCTGACCACCGAGAGGTCCTCCATCTCCGGGTTGTGCATCGCCGCCCAGGCCCGGGCGGCCTCTTTGGGGGAGTCGTAGACCGCGTCCCAGGCGGCGTGATAGATACGGACGTTCGGGTAGATCCCGGCGTCGTGGAGGATGTTGACAGGGTAGATGTAGTCCGGGTAACCCTTCCCGGCAGCCGCCTCCTCACCAAAGACCGCCCGGTAGAGCGCCATCTCCCCGGGGCCCCGCCACTCGCCCGCATGCCAGAAGAGGTAGACCGCCCGGCGGGCCGCGGCGTCGAGTTTCTCGAGGGCGGCGGCGAGGTCGTAGAACCCGATGGAGAACGCCGCAATGACGACGTCGTGCGGTTCGACATCCCTCCCGATCACGGCGTCCTCCCAGCGCATCGTGACGGTGGAGTAGTTGGTCCTCCCCGCGGAGGCCATCCGCTCCCGGAGGACGGCGAGCATCCCCTCCGAGGGGTCGAGGGCCGTGACATGGGCGGCGGTCCGGGCGATCGGCACGGCAAGCCTCCCCGTCCCTGCGCCCATATCGAGCACGGTCTCCTCCGGCCGGATGTCCAGGATCCCGAGTTCCTGCTCGGTTGCCGCTCGCTCGTCGCGGGTGACCCGTTGGTAGGCGGCGGCGCGTCTGTCCCAGTGGGCGGCGGGATCACGGCCTTTCTCGACGCGTTCGGGCGAACTCATGTATATCACTTTCCAGAGTTCGTTCCAGTCGATGATCTTGTGCATGGATGTTCCTCTTCCCGGAACGGCATAAACACTCATGATCGGTTCCTTGCTGCCCTCCCGGAACCCTTATTCGACATCCAGAGGAGATCCGATCATGAAGGTACTTGGCATCAATGGGAGCCCGAGGGCGCGGGGGAACACCGGCCGCCTCCTTGCCGAGATCCTGCATGGGGTCTCTGATGCGGGCGCCGAGGTGAGCGCGGTCAATCTCTCCGAGTATACCATCGAAGGCTGCGTCGGCTGCGAACGGTGCAGGCGCGACCTGACCTGCACCCGCCGTAACGACGGCATGACGCTGCTCTACCCCCGCATCGTGGAGGCGGATGCCCTCGTCCTCGGCTCGCCGGTCTACCACTACAACGTCACAAGCCTTATGAAGGCCTTCATCGATCGGCTCTACGCCTTCTACGATTTCACCGATGATCGTCCGCGGGGCTACTCCAGCCGTCTTGCGGACAGGCCGCGCAAGGCTGTGGTCTTTGCGGTGGGTGAGCAGGCGGATCCTGCCGATCTCGGCGTTGCACTCGAAGCACTCTCCTTGCCGCTCCGGCCGCTTGGGTATGAGGTGGTTGCCGAACTCCCGGTCTTAAACTGCTTTGAGCCGGGGGTCGTCGGGAAGAAGGAGGGGGTGCTTGAGCAGGCGTACCGGTGCGGCCGGGACCTTGCGGCGGGGCTCTCCGGGACCATGGTGCTCTGAGACGTCGGCCCGTATCAGATATTACCGGGCTCATGCCGGACGATCCGCCGGTGGGAGTAGCCTTATTTGCACCACCATCCCTGGACGGTGCCAGTGGGTGATGCCGATGAAGACTACCAGAAGAACGAGGTCTGTGGGGCTCTTCTTCCTGCTAGTCTATCTACTCTCCCTCCCCGTATACCTGCTCCGTCTCATTCCCCCATACAGCCTACTCATGGTCGCTAACCCCTTCATCGCGGCCTCGCTCCTCACCTGCCGGGAGGCAGGATGGGACGGCGTGCGATGTCTGTGGGAGAGATCCTTTGATTACAAACGGATCCGGCGAAAGGTCTGGTATATCCCCCTCCTTCTCCTGATACCGGCCGCGACAATCCTGCAGTACGGGTTGATGAGGCTGATGGGGGAGGTATCCATCCCTCGCCTCCAGTTTCCGCTCCTCGCGATGCCCGTCTACTTCGTGGTCTTCTTCGTCCTCGCGATCGGCGAGGAGGTGGGCTGGTCGGGATACGCCCTCGATCCGCTTCAGGACCGCTGGGGGGCTCTCCCCGCGGGCATCATCCTGGGGGTGGTCTGGGCCCTGTGGCACCTTGTCCCCTACTCCCTCGCAAACCCACCGCTCTGGGTGGCGGGCCAGTGCGTCGCAACGGTGGCGGCACGCATCCTTATGGTCTGGCTCTATAACAACACCGGAGGGAGCGTATTCGGCATGATCCTGTTGCATGCCATGATCAACATGGGATCGGTCCCTGACTACGGTTTCCGGTACGACCCTGTCCTGGTCGGCCCCATCCTGGCCGTCATGGCCGCGGTTGTGGTCTTCCTGTGGGGACCCGGGACCCTGGCCCGCTACCGCTATGCCTGAGCGGACCCGTGGAGTAACGCGGTGAAATTATATCACCCCGACAGCCGGATCCGCACCGATGGTCACGATACGCTACCACACCACCGATTCCCGGGAGATTGAACGGATCAGGCCGTTGTGGGAGAAATTACGGGCGTTTCATGCCGCCTGTCTGCCGGACTTAAGAGACCGCCTTGGTCGGATGACGTTTGAGGAGCGAAGCGATCTCCTTCTGAGGAAAGCGGCGGGCGGCCTCCTGTGGCTTGAGATTGCGCAGGCGGACGGCGGGGATATAGGCTGCTGCGTCAGCACGATCTCGGAGGCGAAGGCCGGCGAGATCGATATGATCTACGTGGATGAGGCGCACCGTGGAGAGGGCGTCGGGATGGCTCTCATGGAGCATGCGCTCAGGTGGCTGGAGGAGCACCGGGCGGACCCGATATCGCTCTCCGTAGGGGTCGGGAACGAGGGAGTGATAGCATTTTACCGGCGGTTCGGGTTCTTTCCACGGCATATCGTTCTTGAGCGGAGGGTGGACGGCGGGCGGCAGTCTTGAGCGGATCGCCTCACCTCCCGGTGCTCTCCGGCAGGACCGTTCCGGCCAGCCCGGCCGCGAGGCTGCGGGCAAACCCGCGGGCAATCCTGCTGTCCGGATCAAGGTCCGGGTTGAAGATGGTGACCGTCAGGCCCACGGCCCGCCCCGACCCGACAGCCGCGTCGAGCGTCTCAGAGAGTTCGGAGAGGCTCAGCCCCCCGGGCATCCGGTAGTCCACCGCAGGCATCACGGCATCGTCCAGGACGTCCGCGTCGAGGTGGATCCAGAAACCGGCGAGGTCGTCCCGGACCAGCCGGGTGAGCGCGTGCGACACCGTCCGTGCGACACCCCGCGAGCGCACCTCCTCCAGGCTGCAGGCCCGGATGGGTGTATCCCGTATATCCCGGCTCCCCTCCCGCGCTGCCTGCTCTTCGTCGCGGAACCCGAAGGCAACGATATCCTCGTCCTGGACGAGAGGGCCGAAGCCGTCGATATCGGCCAGGACTGCGGGGCCGCGGCCGGATACAAGCGCGAGTTCCATCGACGCCACCTCCCCGCGCGGCTCGGCCTCAGGCTGGTAGAAGTCGGTGTGTCCATCGATGAAGAAGAGCCCGTAGCGCCCCATCCGGCGCAGGGCGAGTGCGGGACCGAGGAGGATGCTGCAATCGCCGCCCAGCACGACGGGAAAGCGCCCCCGCTCAATGAGGGGCGCCACGGCGTCGGCCAGCGAGACCGAGTAGGCACGGATGGCGTCGCCGTTCAAGAGATGCGTCTTCGGGTCGCGCCTGCCATCGTAGGGCGGCGGGTCCACCCGTCCGGCGCTGTCGGCACCGAGCATGGCGGACAGGCCCGCGGCCCGGAGGGCGTCAGGCAGCCGTTCGACACCGCCCGGCCGTAACCCCAGGTTCGACGGCGCTTCAAGGATCGTATAATCAGGCATTCATTCATCACCTCTTCCCGGCGAAGGCCGGACCGATCGCCTGTCCGGATCGCCCGTTGCCGGGTGTGCGTCTGGCACCGTCTTCGTTATACCTCTTTGCAGGGATGTCTTACAGCAATACCGGAGTCTGATGGCACTTGATGCAGCGAGGACGAAGGATCTCTGGAGCCGGTTCCATTCCGGGCGCCTGAACCGGTCGGTGGATATAGAGTCTCTATATTCTTCTATATTCTCCGTCGAGAATTGCTATATCCTGCGCAGGGCTACCAATAACCATCCGATATCATGCTCGATCCCACCCTGCTTCTCATCGTCGGCATCATCATCCTCGCACTCATCTTCGATTTCACAAACGGTTTTCACGACTCGGCCAACTCCATCTCGACCGTCGTCTCGACAAAAGTCCTCTCCCCAAGAAACGCCGTGGCATTCGCTGCGTTCTTCAACTTCATCGCGGCCTTCGGGTTCGGTGTCGCTGTCGCGAGCACCATCAGCAAGATCATCAACCTCGATCATGTCGCGGCCCCTGTCATCCCTTTCATCGTGCTCTCCGGCCTCGTCGGGGCGATCGTCTGGAACATCATAACCTGGTACTCGGGCCTCCCGACATCCTCGTCGCACGCGCTCATCGGGGGCCTGATGGGCGGTGGCCTCGCGGCGGCCGGCATTGCGGCGATTCAACTCTCGACCATCGGGACAATCGTTCTCTTCATGTTCCTCTCGCCTATCATCGGGCTCCTTATGGGCCTACTGTTTATGACAGGAGTAATACGGCTCTCCGGGGGTACCTCGCGAGCGGCGGCTGAACGGGACTTCAGGCGCCTCCAGCTCTTCTCGGCGGCCGCGTACAGTTTCAGCCACGGGACCAACGATGCGCAGAAGACAATGGGGATCATCACCCCGCTCCTCTTCTCTATCGGCTACTTCGGAGCGGGCGTCGATCCGAACAACCTGCCGGTTCCCCTCTGGGTGATCGTCGCCGCGCACGCGGCGATCGCGCTCGGCACATTCTTCGGGGGATGGCGGATCGTGAAGACGATGGGCTACGGGATCACCAGGCTCCGCCCGGTCCATGGATTTTCGGCGGAGACCGCCGGTGCCGCGACGATCATCGGGGCTTCCCTTGCGGGGATCCCGGTGAGCACGACGCATATCATATCTTCCTCCATCATGGGCGTCGGGGTCACCAAAGGGGCGAGGTTCGTGAAATGGGGTGTTGCGCGCCGGATCGTCGCGGCGTGGCTCCTCACGATACCGCTCAGCGCGTCGATCGGGTTTCTTGCGTTCTCGGCATTGCACCTGATGGGATGGGCCTGAGGCAGCGGAAACGGGCGCCGGGCATGGGGAACGGGGGCAGCGCAAAAGGGTTTTTTCCTCCTTACATCCATCCCCGCAGCCGAACCTCCCCGTCCCTCAATTCTTGAAACTGTGAATCGGTGCGGGGATCCGTCCGCCGCGGTTGATGAAGTCGGCGCAGCCGAACCTGTTGATCTGCTGGATCGGCGCGTGCCCCAGCAGCCCGCCGAACTCGACGGTCTCGCCGACATCCTTCCCGATCACCGGGATCAGCCGGACGGCGGTGGTCTTCTGGTTAATCATCCCGATCGCGGCCTCGTCGGCGATGATGCCCGATATCGTCGAGGCCGGTGTGTTGCCCGGGATCGCGATCATATCCAGGCCAACCGAGCAGACGCAGGTCATCGCCTCGAGTTTCTCGATCGTGAGGGCGCCGCGGTTCACCGCATCGATCATCCCCTGGTCCTCGCTGACCGGGATGAACGCGCCCGAGAGCCCGCCGACAAACGAACTCGCCATGATCCCGCCCTTCTTCACCTGGTCGGTCAGGAGGGCAAGGGCGGCCGTCGTCCCCGGTGCACCGGCCGACTCAAGCCCCATCTCCTCGAGGATCCCCGCGACGCTGTCCCCGACGGAGGGCGTGGGGGCAAGGGAGAGGTCGACGATCCCGAACGGGATCCCGAGCCGCTCCGAGGCCTCCTGGGCGACGAGTTGCCCGGCCCGGGTGACCTTGAAGGCCGTCTTCTTGACCGTCTCGCAGAGGACCTCGAAGTTCTCGCCCCGGGCGCCCTCGAGCGCGTGCTTGATGACCCCCGGCCCGCTCACGCCGACGTTAATGACCGCGTCGGCCTCCGAGACGCCGTGGAACGCCCCGGCCATGAACGGGTTGTCGTCGGGGGCGTTGCAGAGGACGACCAGTTTCGTGCAGCCGATAGAGTTATGCTCCTTCGTCGCCTCGGCCGTCTCCCGCACGATCTCCCCCATCAGTTTCACGGCGTCCATGTTGATCCCGGTCTTTGTCGAGCCGATGTTCACCGAACTGCAGACCCTCTCGGTCGAGGCGAGGGCCGCCGGGATCGAGCGGATGAGGGCTTCCTCGGTCGGGGTCATCCCCTTCGAGACGATCGCCGAGTAGCCCCCGAGGAAGTTGACCCCCGTGTCCCGTGCGGCCCGATCAAGCGTCTTTGCGACCTCTACGAAGTCTTCGGGGGATCTGCAGGCCCGCCCGCCGACGAGTGCGATGGGGGTTACGGATATTCTCTTGTTCACGATCGGGATCCCGTACTCGATCTCGATCTCCCTCCCGGTCGAGACGAGGTCTCTCGCCAGCCGGGTGATTTTTTCGTATATATTCCGGTTTAAGGCGTCGAGATCGGCGTCGCAGCAGTCGAGAAGGCTGATGCCGAGCGTGATCGTCCGGACATCGAGCCTCTCCTGCTCGATCATCTTGTTGGTCTCGTTCACCTCAAGGATATTGATCATAGGACCCCTCAGATACGGTGCATCTTTGTGAAGATATCTTCCCGCTGGCACCGGATCCGGACGCCGATCGCATCGCCGAGGTCGTCGAGTTCGGTCACCATCTCGGCGTACGGCTTTGACGACCTGCTGGTATCGACGATCATCATCATGTTGAAGTAGCCCTGGACGATCGTCTGCGAGATGTCCTCGACATTGACCTGGTTATCGGCAAGGTAGGTGCAGACCTTCGCGATGATGCCGACGGCATCCTTCCCGACGACGGTAATGATTGTCTTGCTCATGCTTCTTCTGTCCTGTTATGGTATTGGCTCTCCCCAGGCATTAACCCGATTCAAACAATCGGGAGTGAGATGGGGGTCCTTCTCCGGGAGAGAGCGGCGGGTTCATTCGCCGTTCGGGACCCCTCCGTCAACCGGGGAGAGCGTTCTGAGTGCTCCTGTCCCTGAATATAAGTCCCGTCCCGCCCCTGGCACCTGCTGGCGCTACTCTTTCCGTCCGCCAGTCATCTCCACCCGCACCGGTTCAGCCGGACCGAGCAGGAACTCGGTGATCAGCCGGACGAAGAGTTCCGGCGCCGTGCTCATTGCGATATGCTGCTCTCCGGGCATGACAACGATCCTGCTCGCCGGTAGCGCCGCATGCACCGCCTCTGTAGCTGCCTTGAGATAGCGGGGACTCTCCTCACCCTGCAGGAGCAGCGTGGGAACGTCCAGGTCCTTAAAGCGGGAGGGCTCGAAGATATAATCCTCATCCGCGAATTCTCGCGGGATGGTGTGCGCCGCTTCCAGCCGGGCTGCCCAGGACGGGTCCTTTCGGAGAACGGCGAGTTGATCCTCCGGCACCTCGACAACATCACGATAGAATGCGAGCAGAACCCCCTCCCGGTCCCCCGCATCAAGGAGCGCCTGGATCTTCGCCCGTGCACCGGGTGGATACATAGGCAGTCCGACCGGTAACGCGGGTTCGTACAGAACGAGCCTGTTGAGGTTCGTGACGCGGAGTGCTGCCTCAAGGGAGATCAACGCGCCGTACGAGTGGCCGAGAAGGTTCACCGGTCCGGAGATAGAGTTCACCACAGCGGCGATATCCTCGTATTCGCGCTCGATAGCGTAGGCTGCCGAATCGCCGCTCCGACCGCGTCCACGCCGGTCGACGGCATACACGGTGAATGTCCGCTCGAGCATCGGGAGGATACGCCCCCAGCGCGTGTGGTCCGCGGTTGTGCCATGCACCAGGACCAGAGCCGGCCCGGTCCCGCTTCGCTCGTAGGCGATGAGCGTTCCATCGTTCGACCTGACTGTATCCATAGATGTCTCCTTACCCCAAGGGATAACTCCGGCGATGCCGGGTAAAACTTTCGGGTGCCATCTTTAACTCCTCTCATGGGTGCCCGGAGGGCCGGTCGATACCCTCCCCTCCTCACCGGTTGTTCGCACATCGAGCCTCAGGTGCCTCCGCAGGAAGGCGATCTGGTCGGCGATCGCCATTTTCCGCACCTCCGGGCGGTAAAAGTCGAAGTGAGCGACGGGATAACTCTTGAACTCGCCGCGTGGAGCGGCGTCCGCTATCTCGCGGGCCAGTTCCGGCGGTGTTTCGCGGTCGTTTTCGGCGATACAGACCAGCACCGGTATCGCGACCCGGCGCGCCTTCTCGCCAGGCTTGTAGCGCATCATCTCAAGGAGCGCTCGCGGTGCGACCTCGTTTCTCCAGTGGCTGCTCTGCATCCCCTCGATGGCCTGGCGCGCCTCTCGCGTGGCCATGACGGCGGTCTCGCCGGTCGCGCCGACGGCAGGGATGTAGCGGGGCGGGCGGCCCAGCCAGCCCCGGAGGGCGTCTTCGAGTGCCACGAGAAGGAGCCTCCCCGTCGCGGCCGCCGACCTGCCTTCCACCTTTGCCGGGAAGCCGTTGAATGGGACCTGCGCGACGACGGCCGCGATACGCGGGTCGTCTGCGGCAACCGCGATGACGTGGCCGCCTCCAAGAGACGTCCCCCACAGGGCAACCCGTTCCGGGTCGATCCCGGCCAGGCCGCGGGCAAACCGGACCGCGGCGCGGATATCGTCGTGCTGCCTCTTGATCTCGATCACCTGGCGCGGGATGCCCTCGCTCTCCCCGAAGTTCCGGTAATCGAAGGTCAGTGCGGCCAGATCGGCTGCGGCGAACGCACGTGCGGTTGCCTGGATCGATGGCGTATCCTGGGTGCCGGCAAACCCGGCCGCGAGCACCACGCAGGGCCGGAGGGTACCGGCCCCGGCGGAGCGGTAGAGGTAGCCGACGCACGCGGTGCCGCCCGAATCGAAGCGCACCCGGGTCTGCTCGATCATACCGGTCTTGCCGGAGGCAGCTACTCTGCCTTCTCGTCCGGCTGGATCACGCCGAATGTGTTCCCCTCGGTGTCCTTGCAGTACGCGAGCCACCCGACCCGCGGCACCCCCATCTTCGGGAGGGCGATGCTCCCACCGGCTTTGAGGACCGCATCGAGAGATTCGTCCAGGTTGCTGACGCCGATCGTGCAGACGTATGCGTTCACGGGCTGTCCTTCAGTGGGTGCCGGGCCCTGGCGGAATACGAGGCCGCCGTTGATGCCGGGCTCGGTCTCAGGTCCGGTCATCACCATCCAGTAGCGATCTTCGTCTCTCATCTCGACGCCGGGCTGGCGCCACTCCTCTATCTCCCAGCCGAAGACGTCCCGGTAGAACTTCACCGCCCGCTCCGGGTTGCCGGCATGGATCTCGAAATGCACTATCCGGTTCATGATTCACCCTCATTCTGCAGCCTGGGCGCAGATCTCATAGTCCCGACTCGTCCAGGGTACGGATATACTTTCCGATGGGGCGTCAGGCTGCGTACAGTGCGGCTTTTCCGGGATCCACGAAATGCAGCCTGATTCCGGACGTATGGTAGCGGGTGCTCTATCCATGAAAAAATACAGCAAGCAGGACCAGACGGTGATGGCGGCCCGGGCTGCGGACTGTGCCGAGCGGGTCATCTTGCTCTTCGAGGAGGGCCTATCCCGGGGACGACCGGCCGCGAGACGCCATCGAGGCGTGCCGGACCTGGGTCAGGACAGGCGTATTCACGATGGCCGGGGTACGCGGGGCATCCCTCGCCGCCCCTTTATCGATCCAGCCATTCCCGGCCAGTAGGCCTGATCCGCGGGACCCCGCCCGCCCTGCCTCAGCCTCACCAGACCTCCATTCCAGCAGTGCCGGCACCTCCAGCTCGAACGAGGTCCCGGGATCGACAACCGCCTGTCCGAACGTTCCAGGCGCCACCCTGTCGAGCAGAGGGCGATACCCGGCTCCAAAGCGTGCCTGAAGAAACATCTCCGGCATCTTCTCTGTCCGGGCCGAAGGACCGGATTTATGCAACACGGCACCGCTTCAGATAAGCATAAGTATCCGGCGTGTTATGTGGGCACGCCCTCTCAGGGGGGGTCACGCTATGAGGAAACGAATTCTTTTGATAGGAATTGTATGCGTCTGTCTTACCCTGCTGGTTACATCCGGTGTGGCGGCGCAGCACACACAATCTTCCGTAACAAATGACACACAATCCTCTGTAATAAATAATACTACCACCCCGTTGGTCTACTCCCAGGAAGAGTTCGAACTCAGGACGACCATGGACTCGTTATGGACTGAACACGTTGTCTGGACACGCATGTACATCGTATCATCGCTTGAGAACGCTCCAGATACCAATGCCACCGCAGCACGACTTCTCTCGAATCAGGAAGACATTGGCAATGCCATCAAACCCTTTTACGGAGAAGAGGCCGGGGATAACCTGACCGCATTGCTAAAGGAGCATATTCTGATTGCGGTTGATATCATTGAGGCTGTGAAGGCGGAGAATACATCACAGGTGCAAACCGATTCAGCGCGGTGGAACCAGAATGCAGATGACATCGCTGCATTCCTTGCGGATAAGAACCCATACTTCGAAGAATCGGCCATACGCGAAGCGTTATATCAGCACCTGGCGATGACGAACGATGAAGTCGTTGCACGCGTAAATGGAAACTACACCGCTGATATCGAAGCCTACGATGAGATCTATGATCAAATTCTCGTCCTGTCGGATACGCTATCAGATGGGATTGTGCAGCAGTTCCCGGAGCGATTCGGAAAATAATTTTTCTTTTTGGTGTGCCGGCCGGGCATCTCAGCAGGCACGGAATGCCCTCTACCGGTTGGGATACCATAAATCCGCCGTCGATCTCTCACCCCCCGGACGGTATGATGATTGGCGATCCGGGGGCCTCACGTCTGCTCTGCCTGCGCCCTCCCTCATGCATGGTACGGATCCGGCTCCCCGATGGAGCGGTACATTGCCCTGCGCAGTGCGGCTTCCCTTGGATCCTCCAGGTGAATCCCCATCTGGTTCGGGATGTACGCATACCCTATCCCGGCATGCGGGTCGGCAAAGCCGAAGGAACCCCCGGTTCCGGGCGCTCCAAAGGATGTCGGGTGGGCAAAGGGATTCTCATGGTCCGGCTTCATGAATCCGAGCGAGAACCGGACCTCCACCTTCATGCACTCGTCGCGGAACCCGTGGGCCGGCGGGACTGCAGGCGCCATCAGGCGCCGGAGCGTCTCCTCGCGGAGTCCGAGTTCCCTTCCATTGGTCGCAAAGACGCTGTAGGCCCGGGCCATGGCCCGGGCCGTCCCGACACCTCCCCCCGCAGGCACCTCCAGGTTCCGGGCGTAGATGCGCTCTCTGTCTCCTTCCGGCAGCTCCGACCCCTCCAGGCACCTGCGGAAGCGTGATCGCGGGTTGATCGCCGAGAGCACGAGCGGGAGAGGCATCGTGAAGAGCATCGCCGCCATATTGCGCGGCCGTTCAAGCGGCGCCAGCCGGGAGTTCGGGATCTCCTCGGGCAGCCGGATGTAGAAGTCGAGTCCGAGCGTATCGGCGATCTCCTCCTGGAAGAACCGTCCCAGGCTCCGATGTCCGGGATCAACCCGGCGGAGCAGCTCGCTCTCGTAGAAGCCGAGGGTGATGCCGTGGTAGGCCTGGCGGGTTCCCGGCTCCCAGGCCGGTCTCTGCCGGGCGAGGACGACGGCCAGCCGGTCGAGGTTCGCGACGAGGCTCCTGTCCGGCCGCTCATCGAGAGCGAACAGCCCGGCCTGGTGCGAAAGGAGCTGCCGGACCGTGATCCTATCCTTGCCCGCTCGGGCGAACTCCGGCCAGTAGGTGCTCACCCGCTCGTCGTACTCATAGAGGCCCCTCGAGTGGGCGAGCGCCATCGCGAGGCCGGCCATGCCCTTTGTCGAGGAGAAGACCAGGGCCATTGTATCCTCTTCCCACGGCTCCCCCGTCGCCCTGTTCCGGACCCCGCCCCAGAGGTCGACGACCTTCTCCCCGCGGTAGTAGATGCAGCAGGCCGCTCCAAGTTCCCTGCGGCGCCGGAAGTTCTCGATGAACGCCTCCCGGACCCCCTCAAATTCTGGTTTGGCATACCCTCTTACGGTAACATCTTCCATTTGAGCCTTCCAGCCTCCCCTGGCTCTCGTGCCGAGGTGCGGTTTCAACCCCGGAAGACCCGGTCTGTACGGCTCTGAGGCCAGCTCTATAAGCCTGAAAATAGCAGGAGTCGATATACGTTTCGGTGGAGTTCTTCCCGGACCGTATTTGGCACACCGGCCGCAAACGAGAGCATCGGTCTACGTCAACGTAAGTTGTCTTAGACGGGGTGCGTTGATCCTATGTCAACCCGGGTTGACATATGCACCCGTGCGGGTTGTAAGTTCCGTCTGGTTGACTTAGATCTCTTAACCGTGTCTATGTCAACTTGTGTTGACTTGTAAGGCAATTTATACTGTCCTGGATCGAAGTGTACTGCATGGAGAGATATCCCGATAATAGAGCGGGGGTCTTCGTCCGCCAGGATGGGTACGACGCGTTTATTCCGCACCCTTTACCGCCCCCGAACCTGGTTTTCGATGAGGGAGTTCTATATCTATTATCGGGAGCCGATGGCGCCCTGGCCCGCGGACTGCGCTGAGCGGGTGCTTTTGCTCTTTGAAGAGGCCTATCCGGAGGACGTCTGGCGAGCGTGATTCGCGGGAGTCAATTCACCGAACTCTTCGCTGGGCGGCCGGCTACGCGCTTGAGGTGGCGGGGGGTCAGGTGAGGATGACTTGCCACGGAGAGGAGACAGGGGTTTTGCCCCGGTGATCTTTATTCGAGATCCGGACGAGATACCTTGAGCCGGCCAGAACCATGATCCGATTGCGCTTCAGCGTCCTCCGCCGCGCTTCACGCTGACGATGGCAACAATGACCCCGATGATGAGCACAACCGCTCCCGCCGCCGCCCAGAACGGGGATGGGCCGACGACCTCCTCGCAGTTTGCGATGCAGAGGATCGGGCGTATCCGGAGAACCCCCGTGCCCTGCAGAAGCCATAGCAGGCCGAGGGAGGTTACAAAAACGCCGAGAATTGCTCCAACTATCTGTCTTCCCCTCATATGTGATCGAGTGCTGCTCATTGATATCAGGTAACATAACCTCTCCTTCGCAGGGTCATGATGCCGCCCGATACCCGTTCCGGGCTGCTTTGTTCCCATCAAAACAACCTTCATCTCCCCCGAAATCGCATCTAGTATCAACAAAGGGCCCCTCTGTCCATCAGGTCCCGTGAAGCATTATGCACCAGCACAGAAACATCGTCCTCATCGGCATGCCCGGTGCGGGGAAGAGCACCGTGGGCGTCATTCTTGCAAAGACGCTTGGCATGCAGTTCATCGATACGGATATCCTGATCCAGGAGCGGACCGGGAGGATGCTCCAGGAGATCCTTGATGCGGATGGGCCGGGCGCGTTCAAGCGGATCGAGGAGGAGGCGATCCTCTCTCTTCACCCCCGCCGTGCGGTGATTGCGACCGGCGGGAGCGTGGTGCTCAGCCCCGATGCGATGGCGCACCTGAAGTCGGCGGGGGTGGTTGTGTACCTCGCGATCGCGTATGACGAGATGGAAAAGAGGCTCAAGAACATAACGACCCGGGGGATACTCCTCCTCCCGGGCCAGAGCCTCCGCGGGATGTACGACGAGCGCGTCCCGCTGTATGAGCGGTATGCCGATATCACCGTCGCGTGCTCGGGCGAGGATCTCGAGTCCGTGGTCGAAAACGTGCTCGAAGCGCTGTGAAGGGTCCGGGGATGCACGGAGGGGCTCCAGCCGTTCAGGCTGGAGGCGAACCCGATTGGAGCCTACAGCCCTTTCGGGGCACTATCGTAAAGGATATCCGGCGAGGTATTGCAGATAAGAACGATCATGCATATCGCATATCCTGACATCGGCATCTGCGGACTCTCCTGTCGGCTCTGCCCCATGTACAACACCGACGCAGAGAGCAGATGCTCGGGGTGCAAGAGCGCAACCCGAATGGCTGTCGGCTGCCCGTTTATCACATGCGCCGTGAAGAGAAAGGGGGTCGAGTTCTGCTGGGAGTGCGAGGAGAGCGATACGTGCGAGAAGTGGAAGAAGCACAGAAAAGCCGGTAAGGAACGCGACTCTTTCAAGTGCTACCAGACGCTTGAGAAGGATATCTCGCTTGTACGTCAGCATGGGATATGTGAGTTCCAGAGGATACAGGAAGAGCGGGCGCTTTTGCTCCGGGAGATGCTGAGAGATTTCAACGAAGGCCGTTCGAAGAGTTACTACTGTATCGCTGCAACGGTTCTGGAACCCGAAGAACTTGAGGAAGCGCTCTCCCGGGCGAGGCAGGAGTCCGGGGGGCTTGACGTCCGGGCAAGGTCGAAGGCCCTTCATCGGGTTCTTGATGATATCGCTTCGCGAAAGCAGTATCGCTTAAGATTGAGGAAGTAGCGCTTCACACGCCATTAAGTGCCCGGCCGCCTTCCTCATCGTTCCGATCGTTTTTTCTGCTCTTGAGCGCAAGGCATTCTTACCGAAGCCGGGGCGGATAACCTTTACACTCATAGGAGCACTCTTCGACATCGCCTCACTCATGGGCATCATGGGTTCCGGTGGGACTACCATACTTGCATTCAGCGGAATTGTAGGGGCGGTTGTGGGAGGATGCCCGGCCGGCCGGATTCCTACCCAGTCTCTGCGACCAGGAACCGCCCTTCCTCATCCTCGGCAAAGCACACCGTGACCATCTCCCCCTCGTGCACGCCGAAGTTCGAGTAGGGCTCGTTCAGGAGCGTTCCCTGAAATGACGCTCCGTCAGCCGACTGCTCTTCCAGGCGGACCCAGACTCCTTCGGGGATTATTTCCCGGTCCTTCGAGTAGAGGATCACCGATACGTCGTCGAAATACCCCGGAGCCCTGAACCTGTCGAGGTCGGTCCTCTTTCTTACTGCCCGGAGCGGTTCCGGCTCATAGTAGATGCGCCATCGCTGTTCTTCGAGCAGCGAGAGGCTGTTCGCTTCGTCGTTTGAGAGGAGCGTATACGCCTCCACCTCGTCGGAGGGGAGTATGAGCCCCTCGCCGTGGTTCTCGAATTCCACGACGATCTCCGGCGGCCTTCCGGCCTCAGTCCGGCAGAGGGAGTGGATGCGAAAGGTGATCCCCTCCTCGTGGTCGACGTAGAAGAAGCCGATGCATCTTGCGGCATCCGGGCGCATCAATCCTTTATCGGAGAGGATGCGGGAGATGGCGGGACCGATCTCTGCGATTGCCCACCTGTCAATGTTCTCCCGGTCCGAATAGGGCGCTGTTCTATCGTTCATGGTCGTGGTACAAAGTTCGCACGTGCAGCGTGAAAGGGGTTTTGAAATGTTTATGGGATGTTCTTGGTTTGCCGTGGGTGTCAATTGGGTGTGTGGGGTTCGGGGAGGGTGGGGTGGTGGCTTTGGTCGGGCACTGGGAACCCTTGCATTTCCTGCTAAGAGGGCGATCGATTCTGTTGAATGCCGTGTGGGTTGATGTATCCCTCCGCTAGAAGAAGCATACCATCACCATTTCGGCCGAAGGTCTCTTGGAGAAGACCTTCAAATGCGCACACGCCCCCGACGTCTATGAGGGCGAGCAGGTATAAAGTCAGACACACCAGTTTCGCCATGCTCAGGGATGGCGTTCCGCATAAGTCGGCTGTTTAGGAGGCCCCCTCGCTCGAAAGTGTCCGGTGGGAGTTGTGGAAGAGGTGGTAGTCACTGCGGTCTAGGCGTAGGCAGGATTGGATACTCATATATTTTCAAGCATCGAGTTTCTCATCATGGAAATTCCAGACCAGTTGATAGTTACGCTCCTTATTGGGCTCCTCCTTGCAGTGTTAGCACAAGCAATCATGTCATATCGAGCGTTTTATCAACATAAGGAAGAGGTTCGGAATCATTTGGATACAAAATCAGAGAACATCGTCAAGTCCATAGAAAACTGGAATATAAAGAATGAGAATTGTAGCATCAGGATAGATAACATCTACGCTCGATTGGAATCATTTGAAGGCAAGCAGGAGCAGGCCAACAAAGATATCTGGACTAGGACGGATCAGATGGAAAGAAGACTTCACGATGAGCTCTCCTTGTTAAAGAAAGATATATTAGTGCTACAAACTACTTCTGATCTGTTGAGAAAAGTCGGTCTCCGCGGATCGGAAGATACTTACCAAAAACGAGGGGGGGATGAGTAATGCCACTATCGCCTGCGCAACTAGAACGGATGGAATACCTGCTGGGCAAGTCTCAGCACACCTCGCTGACTGCGATGGAGCAGAGTGAATTAAGACGATATGTTGTAGCGGAGCAGCCGGGAGCAAAGGATGTCACGTTTGAAACATTAGTGACATTGGGACTGATCATCGTCGGTGCGTATCTCCTGTATAAGTTTATCGAGTCCACAGCCTGAAGGCAGTGAGGGAAGGGATTCTTCCTTGCATAAAAAGGAAGCAGACTTCCAGCAATCATATTGTATCGTGATCAACAGTGTATCAAGATGGCCCCGCTGTTATGTCCCATACTCTCGCTAACTGCTATTCTATGCGGCTTTAACGTGTATAAAATGCTTACAAGTGAATCAAATTCCAAAGGGTAATGTATTAAAACTCCAATCTGTTAAAATGTGAGATCTATAGTCTGCGTAGTGGTTCTGCTAGTCTGTGTTGCCTCTTGTGGATGTACCAACCTTAGCTTTTCGCAGATCACAGTCTCATCCGAACCGAGTGGCGCAGAAGTCTACTTTAATTCCGAATATCGTGGTTCAACACCCTGTTGCATCAGTAGTGTCCCCGCGGGCACCCACTCAATCGAGTTAAGACATCCTGAACACCTCGTGTGGAAAGACGAGGTAACGGTTAAATCTGGAGAATCGGTAATCGTTTCTGCGGATTTATCCAAGAACACTGTATCCGATGTCCCTACTAGTGCGGCCGACACAGTGAGGGCAGGAGCATACGCAAGTGGCAGTAAAGTGAAGCGGCTTGAACAAATCGTTGAAAACTACCATGATACGCATACCTACAGTATGGTTAATCTCTTTGTTTGCGCAGATATGACAATAGATGTTTGGAACATAGTGGAGACAGCGGGGATAAACGCTAAAATTGCTGTTGGGAATATTGAGCATGCCGATTCGAAGTGGTCCGATTGGAACCATGCATGGGTGCTGGCTGAAGTTGACCCCAACCAGTGGGTGGCATTAGAAACCACAGGTGGTTACCTCGTCTACGGTGATGAGAATAGTAACTACTACAGGGCAGTTTGCTTTGACACCCCAAGGGATTTCAAGGAGTACCTGAACCTAATCCGCGATTATAACAATAAGATCTCATACTGCAATTCCTTATATGACCAATATGACGGTAAAGCGGCTGAGTACAACCGTGAATCTGCGTATTATAGTGATATGGTCAATTATTGGAACACCTACTATGCAGGACAGCCAGTCTCAGTAGCGTCACAATCATACCAGTCCCAGATGGCGGCACAAGCCATACGTGTCTCTTCCTTAGCGGGTGAACTGAACCAGATAACTAGTACAATAAATACGGAGAACGCAGCACTCACGCGAATTGGTAATCAGATTGTCGCCTTGATTTCATGACTCCAGTGATCAAATTGAAACCATCATACCGTGAGAATGTGGCGCATATCCCAGTCGCCAGGAAATCCGCCGCCACAAAATGATCATATCGGTTATTCTTCCTGGGCACATTCATCCCATCCGGTAACTAAATCCCAGGATTTGCCCCTTAATAACTCTCAGAGTACTCGCTTTTAGCCCTTCTACTCCGAAATCCGCCATAGAGAAACCACGAGTCCCTAGCGCAGCTAGGAGAAGGAACCCAAACAGGGGAATCCGCCGCTCTTCTCCTCTTATTCTCCGGTGTTCTCCTCCTCTTCTCTAGGCCCACCTCTGCTTTTCTTCTCTGGTCCTCCTCCGTTCCCCTCATATTTCTGCCGGAGAATCGGCTAGCTGAGTAGCCGCCAGCGATTTTCTTCTTTTTTCAATTCGTTTCTTATCTCGATTTTGTATTTTCCGCACAGCAGGCATTTACGCTTCTTTCCGATTCCAGCCGTTTTCACCGCCCATTCGTTTCCGCATGAGAGACAAACGGTGGTTTTATCTGAGAGTGAAGGTGAAGATAAGCCAATATTCCCTGCCTAATCCGCTCTCCGGGCATACCTGAATCGCGCCAATGTCTTAGATCCCCATAAGTACACCACGATCACAGTCGCGATAGCGATGAGCCCGTAGCCGAGAGCCCCGTCGTAGAGTTCGAACGTTGAACGGCTACCGGGGAATATGCTCCTTCCGGTATTGGTCACGGCATGAAAGAGTATGGCTGCAAAAACGCTTTTTCCGGTGTTGTTATAGATCCAGACCGTCAGAACCCGGAACGTAACGCCGAGTACTATCACTCCCCAGATATACAATCCCAGGGTGTAGCCGATTGAGAACGCCGACGGGACATGCCATACTGCATGGATAAACCCGATGATGAGGCTGGCCGTCAGTGCGGTGTACCGGGCCTGCATTGGATCGGTGACGTATCCTGTATAGCCGAGTTCTTCACCTGCAGCGGCAAAGAAGAGCGCGATAAAGAGGAGCGGTGTAGCAAGGGGCGGGTTCCAGACAGTCGGGACCGGCAGCCCGAGGAGACGCATTATCCCGTAGGTCAGCACGTAGATGAACGGCATCAGGACGATGATGGGAAGATACCAGACTTTCTTCGTGATCCTCTTATAATCAAAGGCTCTCTTCAGGAGACTCTTTACCCCGAAAAGCCCTCCTTCCCGGTAGACAAGGATGGATGCCGCTATCAATGGGGTGAACGTGGCCGCAATGTCCGTCACGGGAAGGTTATCCACGGGAAGTTTTATCGGGTAGATGGCGTTGAGCGCCCAGAGCGGAATGGATAGAGTGTAGACCAGTATGAAGAAGAGGAACGGCGACCTTTTTGAGGTGCTGTTACTCCGGGCCCGGAGTCTCATCGGGAGGCGAAACCCGCCTATTGTATAAAAAGGGTTACTCTTCCCTTCGGTCTATGCCGCCAGGCCGTCCGGGCTTAATTTTGCAGAAAAAGGGAGAATCATGGGCTCGTCGAGATTCGAACTCGAGACCTCCGCCGTGTGAAGGCGACGTCATGACGCGGCCCGTTTCCGGTTTCGGCCCCCAAACGCGCTCCGATGATTTTTCAAGAACCTTGCGGGAGAGTGAGAATAGGTTAACAAGTTATGGTGATACCCCGCCTTTATTGGGTTCTATAGGTCACATAGGGATTGGTTTTAATATCAGTTGATTCGCTGCTCCAAATGTGGATTGCTCTATAACCTACTAATAAAGGATTACATCTCAGCTATTAATCGTAACTTTGTAAAGATGCAGAGAACAGCATTGCCAAAATTTTGATGGTCGAGGTATGGAGCAACGAGCTGAGAGTATTATGATCGACCTAATATCCAGCGATATCAGCATATTCTAGAAACTATTGATGGAGCGAGTGATCTATTACACTTATCTGTGGGATACACACTCCATTTTCTTGAAATATTGATTTTACCGAATCAATTTCTTTTTTTAGCCTATTTATGATCTTTTCAGTATTCTCATTAGATCCTCTTGTTAGTATTATAATATCCGGTTCTTTATATGTTACTAACTGTATTTTCATATGCCCATCCCAAAATGAGTAAGCTGTTGGATCCTCTTTTAATGTGGGGCCAATTAAGTCAAACACTGCTTTCGGACATTTGGTGCAACTAATCTCACAAGCATCAAGTATTCTAAAAATTGCACAAATCAACTGCAGACGGACACCATTTAAATTTTTAGGGACTTCTTCAATATCGTAGGATGAAGAATGAGAGTTGATGGTAAATTTTAGATTGTATAGTGCGTTAGCACTAACGTTATTGATTATATTACATGTACTCTCATCTTGAAGCAATATTTGATACGATACTTCGTTATGATGTTCTCTATCGCAAATACACCCAATATCGTGGAGCCATGCAGATAAATATAGTATATATTTCTCGTCTTCTGTTACTGAGAGGTTCCAATTTCCCGTAAATTCGTTTATCAGTTTAATGATGTTTATTGAGTGATCCAACCCGTGTGATGGAAAATTTTGGATGTTTCGTGGCATAAATCTTAAAAATTGTTCTGCATATATCGCGACCATCTTGAGCGAATCGGATTGGATATCTGAGATCCCAGTATATATTGGATCATAGGGAAACATATTGGTCTGAATCGCCGTGTTAGGGGTAGTTTATCGGTTTCCAATATTTCTCGTATAATTCTTTAACTAAGGGTTTTGCCTCGTTGCTTATCATTAAGAGTCTGCCTGCTCTGCCATTTTCTGTCTCTCCGTATTCTGCTTTTATAATGCCCCAGTCAAATAGGGTATCTATAGCATTTGATATCGTGTTCTTACTGACTTGTCCGGCTAGTCTATCAACTAATTTTCCGTACCATATAACTTCGTTGTTGTTCTGGCAATGATAGATCTCCGTTGCCACTTTGAACTCACTTGATAGAGGACTTTTTACCTCCGAACCTTTTACCTCTGCACCCATAACGTCCTCCTCCAGGCTTCAGATATGCTGACTTCGACGTAGATTTATATAATTCTTTTTGTTTGATCATAACTCTCATTTTTTGGGAGTCTATATCAGTTTATTTGTATCATATTTATCTTTTGGGTATTGTGTCCTAAAGTTGACATATTATATAGAATCAAGAGGTTTAAATGTTGTCGAATTGATACTTCTGCGATAATTCTTGGGGTAATTCTAGAATGTCTGATCTTCCGGCGATCAATATCGAATCAGAGTTTTTAAAATCCCTCGATGCACATCCTGTTGATATTGCTCATCGTATCGAAAATCAGTTGGAAGAATTTGTTCTCGCGGAAATTACACCGCAACATCCAAATGTGTACGTCTTAGAAAGAAAAGGCTTTAATTTGTTTCGCCCATATTTTGACCCCTCAAGAAACGTGAGTGGTTTAAATTCAATTAAACTGCTCTATAATTCTAAAACTATCCGTATTAATTGTTACTCTGAAAATGATCCCGAGAAAGAGAATGTCTTAGTTACTGATGCGATAGGTGAGGGTAAGGAAGTAGATATTACTCTCTCTACCCTCAATGAATTCCGGCCTGAAATAAAGATTTCTAAAGTTTACGCATACTTGGCGAAACAAGATGGATTGAATAAATTAGTTGA
The DNA here is from genome assembly GCF_020696975.1 of Methanoculleus sp. Classification (GTDB taxonomy): domain Archaea; phylum Halobacteriota; class Methanomicrobia; order Methanomicrobiales; family Methanoculleaceae; genus Methanoculleus. The sequence goes on along the minus strand of NZ_JAJGBK010000022.1, from coordinate 104,689 downwards.
GAATTTTCCTTTAATTCAATTCAACTCTCTAAAGTTGGTAACCAGTTCGGAAGATTATCGGGAAGAGCATAAACGGTTATTTTGTGTTTATCATAGTAGGATGGAGCCAATCGATGGAGAGCACCCATATAAGATATATGACATAAAATCCGTGGAATCTGATATAATACACGATGTCCAATCTGCTATCCCATCCATTTACCCAGGGGAATTTGATATCAAAGAGGATAAACTATTGATAAATTCAAAAAAGGCTTTTTCAGTTAATATCTTGGAGCCAGACCTGATCTTAAATAGGTTTTCTTGGTATGATCCAGAGGTCTATGAGGTAGATCGGATGCAATTCAGATTCAAATATGATCCTGAAAACTTCAAATTACGGGTGATGGCACTCTCTCTTATTAATTATAATCCTAATCTGTTATCCAAATGGCCTCATTTAATCTTTGGGAACTGCTTTAAAAAACTAGATGTAAAATTTTGTCAGACCTCCATCGGGTGTAGCACTCGTTCTAGCCAATTCATCGTGACTTGCTGTCCCCACTGTATTGATTGGAATATATCTCAATACCTTTTAAGTCAATTTGAAAGTATTTTAACAACTAATCCTGTTTTTAGCGTGGATATGCAGTAAATATTAGAAGTTAGCAACGATGATTGCCTGGTTTACTTCAGTCGAAATTTGGTATTTGATCTTGTTGTTAGGCATTGCAGAACTGCAGGTGAGCAATCTGAAGCAATCGTCTCTTTTAAACTTGGATATGGGTTGATTTTAGTCGTGCATATTAGAAATAGATATCAAAAAGTTAATCTATCGATAAATAAGACTGCAAGATAAAACGGATTAGCATTTTATTGGATTACCACCCTCTGCGTGCCTCATCGATGAGTGAAAACGAATATCTGACCCGTAAATCGAGGATCGATCCTAAATTACGGGCGGCCGGCTGGGATGTCGTTCCCTACAGAGAAGGACGCTCGCTCAGTGCATACGATCGGTGTTCCATCGAGGAGTATCCGACCGAGAACGGCCCTGCCGATTACGCCCTCTATGTCAACGGAGCAATCCTCGGCATCATCGAGGCGAAAAAAGTCTCGCTGGGGCCGCAGAGTGTTCTTGTGCAGGCCGAGCGGTATGCCCGCGGGATCACCGATACTCCGTTCAACTTCGATGGCATCCGTGTCCCGTTCCTCTACGCAACCAACGGTGAGGTGATCTGGTATCACGATGCACGGCATCCCCTGAACCGTTCGCGGGAGATCGCCGCCTTCCATTCACCGGATGCCCTGCTGGACCGCTTGCAGGCCGATCTCGATCGGGAATGCTCGCAGTTCTTCACGGTCCCCGATAATCCCCGGATGCGTCCCTATCAGCGCGAAGCCTGCAACGCTATCGGAAATGCGATCGCACAACGGCAGCGGGAGATGCTGGTTGCGATGGCGACCGGGACGGGGAAGACATTCACGATGGTCAACCTCATCTACCGCCTGATGAAAGCCGGTGCGGCAAAGCGCGTCCTCTTCCTCGTCGACCGGCGGGCTCTCGCGGCGCAGGCGGTGCGCGCATTCGCTTCGTTTGACACCGAGCAGGGATTGAAGTTCGATAAGACCTACGAGGTCTACAGCCAGCAGTTCCAGCGTGGAGACCTCGACGACGATGACCCCTTTGATGTCACGGTGCTGCCGAACACCTACCTCACCGACCCCCGGCCCGGCCACGCCTTCGTGTACGTCTCAACCATCCAGCGGATGACCATCAACCTCTTCGGCAAGGCTGCCGCCTTCCCCTGCACGGAGGAAGTGGAGGAAGACGCCGAGAAGATGGATATCCCGATCCACGCCTTCGACCTCATTATCGCCGACGAGTGCCACCGCGGGTATACCGCGCAGGAGATGTCGATCTGGCGCAACACGCTCGATCACTTCGATGCGATAAAGATCGGGCTCACCGCGACGCCTGCCGCGCATACGATGGCCTACTTCAGGCACAAGGTGTACGAGTATCCCTACGAGCGGGCTGTCCGGGAAGGCTATCTGGTCGATTACGATCTCGTCACTATCGAGTCAGGTGTCTGGATGCAGGGGATCTTCCTGAAAGAGGGGGAGGCCGTCGATGTTGTCGACCCGGAAACCGGAGAGAAGACGCTTGATATCCTCGAAGACGAGCGTGAGTACTCTTCAGAGCAGATCGAGCGGAGTATCACGTCCATTGACTCCAACCATAAGATCCTTGAAGAGATCAAGCGCTATGCCGACGAGCACGAGCGGCAGTATGGCCGCTTCCCGAAGACCCTGATCTTCGCCGTCCAGGACATCCCGCACATCTCCCATGCAGATCAACTCGTCGATGCCGCCCGCGAGGTCTTCGGGCGGGGAGATGCGTTCGTCCAGAAGATCACCGGCAAGGTCGATCGCCCCCTGCAGAGAATCCGGGAGTTCCGGAACCGGAAACTGCCGGGGGTCGTCGTTAGCGTCGATCTCCTCTCGACCGGAGTGGATATCCCCGACCTCGAATACATCGTCTTTCTCCGGCCGGTGAAGTCCCGTATCCTCTTTGAGCAGATGATGGGAAGAGGCACGCGCAAAGGGGAGCACTACCCGGACAAATCGCACTTTACTGTCTTTGACTGCTTCGGCGGGACGCTGATCGAGTACTTCCGGCAGGCAACCGGCATCACGGCCGAACCACCGCAACGTGAGGCAAAGCCGATCGCGAAGATCATCGATGATATCTGGAACAACCGGGATCGCGCCTACAACATCCGCGTGCTCGTCAAGCACCTGAACCGGATTGACAAAGAGATGTCGGGGGAGGCGCGTGACCTCTTCCGGAAGTTCGTCGATAGAGGGGATCTCAAGCAGTTTGCCGTCTCCCTGCAACGGCGGCTGGAAGAGGATTTCACCGGGACGATGGAGATCCTCCGGGACCCCGACTTCCAGAACCTCCTGGTGAACTATCCCCGGCCTCCCCGGACGTTCCTCATCGACTACCACACGCAGGACGAGGTGACATCGACCTGGGTGGTGCGCGATTCGGCCGGGCACGAGTACAAACCGGCAGACTATCTCACCCTCTTTGCCCGGTTCGTCCAGGAGAACCCCGATAAGATCGAGGCCATCCAGATCCTCCTCGACCGCCCGCAGGAGTGGAGTACAGATGCGCTTGCCGAACTGAAGCAGAAACTCACGGCGACACCGCAGCGGTTCACCGTCGAGAACCTGCAGCGGGCGCACCAGGTGCATTACCAGAAGGCGCTCGTTGACATCATCTCGATGGTGAAGCACGCCGCCCGCGAGGACGAGGAACTGCTCACCGCGGAAGAGCGGATTGATCGGGCGTTTGCAACGATACTGGACGGAAAAACCTTCACCGCAGAGCAGACCGCGTGGCTGGATCGCATCCGTGCCCATTTAATCCAGAACCTCTCAATAAATGAGGAAGATTTTGAGATCATCCCCGTCTTTGCTGATCATGGCGGCTGGGGACGGGCAAACCGCGTTTTTGGAAACCGGCTCTCAAGACTACTTCAGGAATTGAATGAGGCAATTGCGGCATGAGTGACGTCGTACAAAAACTCTGGGGATTCTGCCATACGCTGAGGCACGAAGGGATCGACTATGGTGACTACATCGAACAGATCACCTATCTGCTCTTTCTCAAGATGGCCGACGAGCGCGGCGTCGACCTCCCGGAGGGCTGTGATTGGACCTCACTGAAAGAGCAGTCCGGGACCGACCTCACCGAGCACTATGCCGATCTCCTCCGCACCCTCGGCAAGGCCGATGGGCTGCTCGGCGACATCTTCGCCGGTGCGCTCTCGCGTTTCCACAACCCGGTGAACCTCAAGAAACTGATCGGCGTGATCGACGAGACCGAGTGGACCGGGCTCGATGTCGACGTGAAGGCTGCCGCGTTTGAAGGGCTGCTCGAGAAGGCCGCGAGCGAGGGGAAGAAGGGTGCCGGGCAGTACTTCACCCCGCGTATCCTCATCCAGACGATCGTGCGGTGCATGAAGCCCGATCCCCGCAGGGCTCGCGAGTTCACCATCACCGATCCCGCGTGTGGGACAGGTGGGTTCCTGGTCTGCGCCTATGAGTGGCTGAAAGTCCAGACCGGCGGCGGGGCGCTTGACCGTGACCTTGCGCGGCGCATCAGGAAAGGCACCTACTTCGGGCAGGAACTGGTTGAGCGCCCGCGGCGGCTGGCGCTGATGAACCTCTACCTGCACGGTATCGAGCCGGAGATCCGGCTGGGCGACTCGATCTACGAGGTGCCCGACTTCCGGCGGTTCGATGTGGTGCTCACCAATCCTCCTTTCGGCACCAAAGGCGCGAATCAGTCCCCGCACCGGGAAGACTTCGTGATCGAGACGAGCAACAAGCAGCTCAACTTCATCCAGCATGTGATGACGATCTTAAAGCCCGGCGGCCGTGCGGCGGTCGTGGTGCCGGACAACGTCCTCTTCGCGGACCAGGCCGGAGAGATCTTCAAGGTGCTCTGCGAGGACTGCGACCTCCATACGGTCCTCCGGTTGCCGGACGGGACGTTCACCCCCTACTCGCCGGGGACGAAGACGAACGTGATCTTCTTCACGAAGGGCATTCCGACCGATCACACCTGGGTCTACGACGGACGGACGAACGTGCCGGGGATCACGAAGAAGGACCGCCCCCTCACGAAGGAGCACTTTGCGGAGTTCGAGCGCTGCTACGGCGAGGATCCGAACGGGAGGTCCCCGCGCCGCCCCGAGGACTCGGCGGAAGACCGCTGGCGATCGTTCCACATCACCGAACTCAAGGAGCAGGACTACAAGATCGACTCGCTGAAGTGGCTGCGGGACGAGTCGCTCTCGGACGGCGACGATCTGCCCGCCCCGGAGGAACTGGCCGCCGAAGCCATCAACGAACTTGAGGCCGCGGTGGAGGAGCTGAATGCGATCCTTGAGATGATGGGGAACGGATATGCCAGAGAGGAGTGAGGTGCCGGAGGGGTGGGAATGGGTGACTTTACCCCAAGTTGCTGATATTTGCATGGGGCAATCTCCGCCTGGTAGTTCTTACAATGAGGAGGGAATAGGTCTTCCTTTTTTTCAAGGGAAGGCTGACTTTACAGACTATCATCCAACTATACGAGTATACTGTACCGAGCCCAAAAAGATCGTGAAACCAGGTGCTATTCTAATTTCCGTCCGTGCCCCAGTTGGACCAACAAATGTGGCCGATCGGGTCTGCACGATAGGGAGGGGTTTGGCAGGACTTACCCCTTTGGCGGGGGTACCCACAAACTACATTCTATATAACCTGAGGTATAAGGAACCGGAAATAGCGTTGTGGGGGACGGGCTCAACCTTTACAGCAATAAACAAAGGTCATTTGGAGAGTATTGAGTTGCTCCTCCCCCCTCTCGCCGAACAGCACCGCATCGTCGCCGCCATCGAGGCGCTGTTTGCACGGCTGGACGCCGCGAACGCCCGACTTGAGCGCGTGCCGGGCATCCTCAAGCAGTTCCGGCAGGCGGTGCTCGCCGCCGCGTGTGATGGGCGGCTGACGGAGGATTGGCGGGCAGGGAGTCCACAAGATTGGTTGGAGTGTAAGGTAGTTGATATTGCTCAAGTCAAAGTTGGCGGTACCCCTTCAAGGAAGAAGCCTCAGTTTTGGAATGGTACAATACCGTGGGTTTCATCGGGGGAGGTTGCGAATAACCACATACACTCCACAAGAGAACATATTACTGAACTGGGTTTAGAAAATTCAAACGCCAAAATATACCCAAAGGGCACTATTCTCATCGCCATGATTGGAGAGGGAAAAACGCGAGGGCAGTCTGCTTATCTCGAAATCGAGGCATGTACAAATCAAAATGTTGCTGGAATAGTTCCAGATATCCAGAAGATTACTTCCGATTTTCTTTGGTACTGGTCGTTATCAAAATACGAAGACCATCGTAAGGCAGGTAGAGGTGGGGAGCAACCCGCTTTAAATAAGAAAATAATCAGTGAGATGCAGTTATCTCTCCCTCCCCTCCCCGAACAGAACGAGATCGTCCGCCGTGTCGAGGCCCTCCTCGCCCTCACCGACCGGATCGAGGCCGAAGTCGCCGCGGCACGCGCAAAGACCGAGACGATGCGGCAATCCATCCTCGCCCAGGCATTCTCCGGCCGGCTGGTCCCCACCGAGGCGGGACTCGCCCGGCGGGAGGGGCGCGAGTATGAGCCGGCATCGGTCCTGCTTGAGCGTATCCACTCTGAGAAGAAGGAGAAGACGGGGAGAAGAGGGACTCAGTCCACGCTAGTCTGACGGTGATTCTCCTATGTCTCCTGCATTCTCTCCAGTCTTCTCCTGTTTTTCTCCAGGTTTTCTCCATCGGTTTTTCCGGAGGAAAAACGGCGAAAAAGAGATTATATGTCCGCTTCTCCTGGGAGAAATAGGAGACGAGAACTCTCTTCTCCAGGAGAACTATGGAGAATTCTCCATAGCACAAAGAGAAAAAGAGAAGAATTCAGTTCTCTTCTCCAGAGAAAAAGGGAGAATGCTCCTCCAGATTGCGCGTCATGAAGACATGCGCTGATTCTACGGAGGAACTCTCGACCTACCCCCTCAAATATGCGGACGTCACTGGTATCCACTCGGACGGGCAGTTCGTCTACGACATAAAAGCGCACTGTTGCCGGGATGCTCCGGCGTGGGGTGCCGTATCTCAGGTCGCGGAAGTGACTCTGCGCTACACAACATTCGAGATAAAGGAGTGTGTGGAAGAGGTAGTGGCCGCAGGGGTGGCGGACTGCGAGCTTCTCCCGGGTTTTCCGTGAAGAGAAGTAAGGGAAAATAGGTGGTATCAGGGATCGGAAATATTTAGATAACGACTCCCTTTTCGTGATATAATTGTATTAAACCACTTGCGGATATATGGCAGTCAACCAGGTCTTGAAACTCTCTTCGTTCTAACCGTAACTGATCTGCCATAATGCCTATCATTCTGTCGCCAAGATCCTGCTTTCCATGGCTAACCCAAGTGGTTAGCCCGGTCTTTTTTCCGTTATGATAAAGTGTTAATTTTATATGGTCTGAATTGTGCAATTCGAACCCCTTTTTAGTCAGGGCCTTGAGAACTTTCTTATTGTTTCGCGTTGCCAATTAAATCGCCCCATTAAACAGTGACAGTAACTTTTCCCGGAACTGGATCCCCCCTTCGGATAGGTTGTTAATGTCTTCTTCGACGTAATCAGACCATAATAACACAAACTCTCTGTTAATCTCATCCATGCCTTCTTTTAAATTCTTACTTGTAACCAACAAGTTAAAATCGTTATTATAAAGGATATATTCCTCATCGTCAAAATCGACTTCAAGATTTATCGGCTTCGCTAATTCTTTGACAGTCTTTTTGTCGAATTTTACCTGGGAGAATTGGAGATACTTTAAGGGTTTAAAGGCCATCTCACTCTCAATATTGATTACCTTTCTCCTCCCTTCAAGAACTCCACTTACACTAACAAGATTCTTGATTCTTTTTATAACATATTCTTCAAGTTCACGGGGGTATTTGCAGATATACCGGCCATCTGGTGTATCTACAGCAAATTGGCGTTTTCTCTCCACGCTAATTTCTACTAGTCTACCGGATACAGTTTTTGCCGAAGGTTCTGGTGGTTTCACTAAGGCGTCTCTAATTATCGGTTTTCTTTCGGGTTTTAGTTCAACACGTTCTTTTTCTCCGAAACCAACTTCAATCTGATACGGTGAATCTTCGTCTGGCCAAATGCTTTCTAGTTCTTGGAGCGAGCGATATGCCCGATGCTCATCTCCTCCAAATAGGTCAAGCACTCTAGGATATACGAGATGTTCACTAGATGCTATGCCTAGAGCACAATTGGCCATCTTAATTGCCCGCTCTCCATATGTGCCTTCGAGGTCTGGTATAGGAAGAGCTTGCTGAGTCTGAGACGGCCTCATCTGAATTTCTAAACTTCCTTGCTTCACTCCTGTAATAACCAGTTCACAGTTATCTTTCACAGATTTTGGGTAATCTCCTGCATTCCGGGCCTTATGTCCTTCAAGATAATCCCCGATAAGATACATCAAGTTCTGAATTGCTTGGATATTGCTTACAAGAATATTAACAGAGATTTTTGGGTGTGCTTTGTCAAGGGACTTGATGTAGACATTGATATCTTTCGCAATTTTGTCCATATAGCACCCTTACCAATTCTGCGCCGAAGTTCAAACGGTGCAACCTCTCACATAATGGTATTTATCATCATTTGTTTCGTATGCGCTTCAAATAATTATCGATTTGAATCAATGTGCTTCAAAAGGTATTAACTGTTGAGCGGGGGATGTGAAAGTGTCCGCACACTTTTGGCCGTCCGAAACTTCGCGGCGCCCCTCTCAAACGCCCCCGTTTTTGGTTGCCACCCCTTTAAGACCCACTACGAAGAGAGTTAGGATCCCTGAATGTGTGCGCATATCCGTGTATATGTGCGCACAGGAGAAAAAGAGCATGAATAAAGGAGAAAAACATAAAATAAGCGATGTGCGGCGAGTTAGAAAACCGTTGAATCTCACAATAGATCCTGAGAACTACGAGTATTTGAAGAAAATCGGCGTTAATGCGTCCCGCTTACTCGATAAAGCGGTATTCGAACTTCGAAAGGTAACGCACCAAAAATTGGTCTTAATTTCCGAAAAGAACGAAGTAAAATGGGCTCGTCGAGATTCGAACTCGAGACCTCCGCCGTGTGAAGGCGACGTCATAACCAGCTAGACCACGAGCCCCATGCATCGACCGGGAATTGAACCCGGGCTATTGGCTTGGAAGGCCAAAGTCATACCACTAGACCATCGATGCAATGCACGATATGCCTACATAGATTGACCGTACTGAATATTAAATATTGGGTGGGAGAACCCGGGTGGGTTCAATACCCCCGCTGCTGTGCCTGCAGCTCCTCGAGGGCGGCCACCCGCTTCTCAAGCGAGGGGTGCGTCGAGAAGAGCTCCATCAGGGTGTTGCCTGAGAGGGCCGGGATGATGAAAAAGGCGTTTGCGCCCTCCACTTCCTGCTTCTTCTCGGCGGGGACGTAGTCCATCCGCCCGCTGATCTTTTGAAGCGCCGATATCAGCGCTCGGGGGTTCTCCGTCAGCGCGGCGCTGCCCCGGTCCGCGGCAAACTCCCGGTAGCGGGAGAGCGCACGGGTGAGGAGCGTGCTCACGATCCAGACGACGATCGAGACGATGTAGACCAGGATCAGCGCGCCCATGTTGTTGTCGCGGTTGTTGAAGAGCCCGATGAAGATCCAGTTGCGCATGATCAGGAAGGCGAGCATCGATATGAAACTCGCCATCGTCAGCGTCAGCATATCCCGGTTCTTCACGTGCGACATCTCGTGGGCGAGCACCGCCTCCAGCTCTTCAGGGTTGAGCGCCCGCATGATCGAGTCGGTGACCGCCACGACGGCGTTCTTCGGACTTCGCCCGGTTGCAAACGCGTTCGGCACCGGCGAGGCCATGATACCGATTTTCGGCTTCGGGAGATCGGCTTTGGCCGCAAGGCGCTCGATCATCCGGTGCAGTTCCGGGTACTCGTCTTCTTCGATGATCCGGGTGTTGGTGCTCCAGAGCACCAGTTTATCGGAGAAGAAGAACTGGGCGAATGCCATCACGGCGGCCGCGAGCAGCAGGAACCCGAACGAGAATCCAAGGGCGGAAAGGACGCCCAGAAAGATCAGGTAGACTATGAGGAGCAGAAACGACGTAAGGAACATCCTCATCGTGAGACCGAAGTCGCGCGTCCACTTCATGACAGTGATCTATTAGACCGGAGATGTCTTAAGGTATGCGCCGGGTTTTTTCCGGGCGCTCACGTCTGAACCGGGTTCTTGCCCCTTCTCTCCACGTTTCGCCGCCCTTCGCCGTGGTCCCTGCCTGCAGCCTTCATACGAGAGGCAGGAATGGGCAAACGAGCAAGCGTTCCCTGCGGGCGGTCCGTAGCACCTCAATCCTGGAGAGGAGGCCTCCCCGGCCCCATTGCTGCCGCGATCGCCCCGGAAGTCGTTGCCGCGGAGCGCCGGATGGAGCCAATCTTCCACCGCCCTCCCGGGAAGCCCGGGCCGCAGGCCGACAGCACTTCAAAACTCTTTTCACCGTTCCGGCGGTTACCAATAGGTATGGAAGAGATCGATCCGGGGTCTCTGGCCGATGTCGCGTATGGGATCTTTGAGGTCTACCTCAACCGCGAGCTCCACGCCCGGGGCCCGTACCTGTTCGAGCTCGTCGAGCAAGGGGTCGATTTTGAAGCCGACGTCCGGGACATCTTCGGGCGGTTCGGTGAGGATTACCCGGAACTTGCCGGGGCGCTTCTCTCCCGGTTCGGCGGGATCGATGCCGTCTACGCGCCGCTCAGTGCGGGGGAAGGGGTTCTCCCCTCAAAGACAACCCGGATGTACTGGATCGTCCAGGACGCCCCGGAGCCTCTTGAGCGGGGCCTCGACGACGAGCAGGTGGGGAAGTGGCTCATCTTCGTCCCCGCGGACGAGGTGGACGAGGCGTGGAGGAAGGTCCGGGACGGGACAATACGGGGAAGACTCGGGATATCGGCAAAGGTCAGCACCGCCAAACCCAACCCCGACTCGCGCGACGAGCGGTCGGTCATCTACGTCTACACCCGGGACTGGGCGGACGAGGCCGATGTGATGCGGGTCCGCGAGCGGCTCCGCGACCTCGGGTTTGTAGACCGGATCGGCTACAAGCGTAACATCGAGACGTATCGGGGCGAGTACAGCGAAGAGGGCAGGAAGGTCACCTACTACAGTGCTTGAAGGGCGGCAGACTGTCCCCGCACCCCGTAATTCTCGACAAAAAGAGTATGCCGGACCTCCGGCCCCGCCGCGACCCGGAGTCCGCAGTTACCTTGACGTTACGCCTTCCGTTCCTTGGACTTGGGCCGGAGTTCTTCCGAGCCGCACTTGCGGCACCGGGTCGCACGGATTGCGTTCCGGGCGTTGCATTTCATACAGACCTTTACGTTGAGGAGACGTGCTTCAGCTTCGGGAAATCTTGCCATGTTGAAAACACCACTTGTCAGATGGGTACTATTCGTTCTTGGTCCTATTAACAGTTCTGTCAGGGTGCGCGCTCTTGCATGATCCAGGCGCGGAACGCCTCGAGCGCCCGTGCCCGGTGCGAGATCTTGCTCTTCTCGGCGAGCGGCAGTTCTGCGAGCGTCCGATCCGCGCAGGCAAAGATCGGGTCGTAGCCGAACCCCCCCTCCCCCCGGGGGGCGACGATCGTCCCGGGGAGGACTCCCCGGAAGACCCGGATGCCGTCTTCCCGGGCGAACGCGATCGCCGTCTCGAAGTGGGCGCTCCGGTCCGTGATGCCCTCCATCAGTTTCAGGATCCCGTCGTTGCCGATGGTGTCCTGGACGTAGGCGGCGCACGGGCCCGGGAACCCTCCGAGGGCATCGATGAAGAGCCCGGTGTCGTCGACGATCAGCGGGCGGGAGAGCGCCCGGTAGGCGTATTCCGCCTTCCCGCGCGCGATCTCCCCGACGTCGGCGTGGCGGAACTCCGGCACCTCCAGGGGGACGTGCTCGACCGTGAGCACCCCGGTGAAGTAGGCGGCCACCTCCCGCGCCTTGTTCGCGTTGCTCGTCACCACCGCGAGTCTCACAGGTACCGCCCCCGGAGTTCCACCTCGTGCTCGCGCGCGAGGACCTCCTCCGCCTCCGGGAACGCGCCCGCGTACCCCTCGACGAAGGCCTGTTTCAACTCCTCGAACTCCTCCGTGGTGCTCTCGAGCGTCTGGAAGAAGACGTGGAGGTCGACACCCCGTGCCTCGACCTCCGGGGATGTGGACGCAAGCCCGAAGTCGATCAGGACGCACTGGTCGCCGCGGACGATCATGTTGCTCGTCGTGAGATCGCCGTGCACGATCCCCGCCCCGTGGAGCCTCCCGACGGCCTCCCCCGCGAGCCGGATCGTCTCCGGCGTCGTGACGTACTTCAGCACCTCGCCTTCGACCCGTTCCATGACGATGGTGTCGGCGGTGACGTCCCGGATCACCGGGGTGGGGACCCCGGCCCGCCGGGCCGTTGCAATCAGCCGGGCCTCGGCCCGGGTCCGTTCGGTGATCAGGCGCCGATCGAGACCGGGGTTCCGGTAGCGCTTGCCCGTGCGGCGTTTGACCACATCCTCCTCGCGGATCTCCACGACCGCCTCCGCGCCGTGAGCGACGCCGCCCTCATGCGGTCCGGCGGCGAAGACCCTGCCGGGCTCATCCTCGCGCCAGGTGACCCTGACCTCGTCCGCCCGGTAGCCCGGCCGGATCTGCGACTCATCGAGGGGGAGCGTCACCCCGTGCTCCAGCATGACCTTGCCCGTGTAGGCGATCATCGCGCCGTTGTCGCCAAGGAACGTTCGCTCAGGGACGGCGAACGCCGCGCCCCGGTCCTCGCACATCACCTGCAGCATCTCCTGCAGCCGCCTGTTTGCCCCGACACCGCCGACGAGCAGGACCTCGTCCTTCCCCGCATGCGCGAGCGCCCGCTCGGTCACCTCGACGCACATCGCAAACGCCGTCTCCTGCAGGCCGGCGCAGACGTCCTCGAGTGGTGCCGTGCTCTCCTGGGCGGCGCTGACGAGCCCGGAGAAGGCAAGGTCCATCCCTTTCACCGTGTAGGGGAGCTCGATGTAGTCTCCCTCGCGGGCAAGATTCTCGATGATCGGCCCGCCCGGGTGCGGGAGGTCGTGGCTCCGGGCGAACTTGTCGAGCGCGTTCCCAAGGCCGATATCCAGCGTCTCCCCGAATATACGGTAGCGGCCATTTAAGTAGCCGAGCACCTGCGTGTTCGCGCCGCTTGCATACAATACGATGGGGTCGGAAAATCCGGTCGCCCACCGCCCGATCTCGACATGCGCCACACAGTGGTTGACGCCGACGAGCGGCACGTCGAGGGCTATCGAGAGAGCCCGTGCCGCGGTCGCCACCGTCCGGAGGGAGGGACCGAGGCCGGGCCCCTGGGAGAAGGCGACCGCCCGGATTCGCTCCGGCTCCGTGAGCACCCGGCCGACGACCTCCTTCATCATTGACGCGTGATGCTGCGCGGCCTCCCTTGGGTGGATCCCTCCTTTCGGCGGGACGTAGGGCGAAGAATGGAGGGCGACGAGCCCTTCGCCGAAGAGGGCGGCACTGAGGTTCCACGCCGTCCCCTCAAGCCCCAGCACCAGCCCGTCATGAGACTTCATATTCGGCATAAAACAGGTATCGCTCCATCATGAAAAGATCGGCCGCGGCCGGTTACTGCGGCCGTGACCATATTTGAGTATCAGGGGGGTGAGGACCTACTTCCGGAACTCGGTGTAGCCGCACTTACCGCAGGCCACCCGGTCCTTGTGCTCGGCCATCAGGAACCCGGGGCCGCACCGGGGGCAGTGCCGCTTCTGCAGGACTACCTTGTCACCCTTGACGTCGTAGCACTCGTGTCTCTTGACCTTGACCGATTCCTGTTTCTTGGCTGCCATGGTTTACTCCTCGCTCTCTGCCTTCGGCTGGTCGCGCTTGAGCAGGTACTCCCGCTCGGTCGACGTCTTGCTCTCTTCATCGTCGTAGATCCGGGCACGGCCGAGAAGTTCCATCTTCCCGAATCGGGTCCGCTCAAGATCCAGTACGACGAGGTTCTCATTCTTATTCAGCATCGCGGCGAGCTTCTCCTGAATGCTCTTCCGCGAGGGTGTCGGGCCGTCAAACGTAAGAGTAAACGCGAGTTCCCTCCGGTTCAACACCTCGTTCCTCACGTCACGGGTAATTTCGAAATCCATCGATATCCCTAAAATGTTGTTAGCGGATTTATTTAAACTCTGGGTTGGAAGGTGGGTGCCGGGTCTCTCAGGTGCCCGGTAAAGGTTCCGGGATCCGTTGCATTCCAACGCAAAGCGGGACCTTGCGCGAGGCCAGAGTGCTGTCTCTGCGCCCATGCTTCACGCGAAGGTTCGTGGAGCCGCGAGAGAGCCTTCCGGCCGGTCGTTGCATGAGGTAACTACTGAAGAAAGGATAGAACCCCGGCCTCACTCGCGCACAAAAACTTCGAGCATCGAGGCGGCTTCCCGCTTCGCCGCATCATCAACAAGCCGGAGGACGACCCCCTCACCCGGCTGCCCGTAGAGGATGGCGGCCCCGGCCGGCGCGGCGAGGACGAGCGGGATGACCGCAAGATCCTCCTCGCCGTCGACGAAGATCACCACCGGCGGGTCCCGGACCGCTTTGTCAATCACCTCGACAAGTTCGTCGGCGATCGTGCCGGCGGGGTTCTTCGCCGTCAGCCTTCTCGTCTGGAGCAGGGGTGAACGGGTACAGGGCGAGCGCATCGTGTAGCCGTCGATGATGGCGATATCCGGGACGATCCCCGCACCGAGGAGGTTGTGGGTCACCACATCGCCGACGGCGTAGACCGCCCGGCCTTCGAGCCGGGGGAGGAGATCCCCGATCTTCCGGTAAAGGGTGCCGAACGGTCTTTTGAAGAGGTCCCGGTGTGTTTCGGGGAGCCGGAGCATCAGCGGACCTTCAGTGCGTACCGGCCGGCCATGGTGATGTTCATCTTCTTTGCGATCTCCGAGTGCTCGGGATCGATGATCACGACGTAGCCCGCCCAGTCCTCACTCAGGTTGGCTGTGCTGCAGATGACGCAGGCCTCGCCTTCGACGACCCGGTGGCACTCGCGGCAGACCTTGACTACCTTCTTACTCCGCGCGACCATTATGCCGCTCCCTTCCCTTTCTCCTGTTCGAGTTCCTCTTCCAGCCAGACCGTGGTCCCGAGCCCCGACTGCCGCATCGTGAGACCGATCTTGCTCTCCCGGGGCTCACGCTCGTTCAGCGAGAGTGCAACGATTCGTGCCCGGACACCGTCGCCGACGGCGATATACCGCTTCGAGTCCTGGCAGATCAGCCTGCCGTTCTTCTCGTCATAGTTGATATATTCATCCGATATCTGGCTCACGTGAAGCATGGCATCGATGGGCCCGAGACTGACGAACGCGCCGAAACTCGTCGTCTCCACCACCTCACCCTCGATCACTTCCTGGAGCGCGAGACGGAGGACCGCCGCCTCAAACCGGACATCGTAGTAGACGGCGCCGTCACCGGGGATCAGCTCCCCCTCGCCGACATCGAGGATCTTCGTGACCGCAATAAAGATCCCGATCTCCTTTGCGATGCTGCCTTCCAGCTGCTCCTGCAGTACATTGAGGATGACCTTCTCCAGGTCTTCTCCAAGCCGGTGGGGCGGAACCCGCACCTTATCCTCCAGTGTCATCTTATAATACATGGTAGTTCACCTATCCCCTGATCAGTTCCAACGTTCTCTGTCTCCGCATCACGACAACATCAATCCCCTCGGCAAGGAGAGCGTTCCGGAGTTCCCGGTCGTTCGTCACCACGACGCACCCCTCCCGGCGGGCATACTCGATCACCCGGTCGTCCACACGCTCTGCGGTGCTCCCGCTCGGCACGACCGTCGAGCGCCGGGCCATTGCGAGGCCCACGCGGGCCGCCGCCGCATCGCGGCCGTGACCCCGGGCGAGCCCCGAGAGTTCGCCGACCACCTCTTCGAGGGTGACCGGCTCGAAGTCTCCAAAGAGGGCCAGAAGTTCGTCATACAGGTCAATCCCGAACTGGGCCGGCATCAGGAGGGCATTCGTGTCGAGGAGCACCCTCACTCGACCAGAACGCCCATGCCGATCAGCCGCCATCGTCCGCCGACCTGCCTGCTGATAGCAATCCGTGCGCCGACCTCCGCGCAGACCGCCCGCTTCAGCAGGACCTCGACCTGGTTCTTTCTCGTGTTCGTGATCACGCCGACGGTGACGGCGGTGCCGACCGAGAGCATCAGCGGCTCTTTATGCTTCAATGGCTCGATGATCTGCTCGCTGTCCGCACCGACCACCCGGTCCATGAGCGTGACGTCGAACTTCAGCCGATCCCAGACCGGCGGCAGTTTCCCGACGAGCCCGGCCACCTGCCCCGCGAGAGCATCACTCTTCGTCAGTGCCGGGTCGAGTTTCGTCGCGACACCGAGGAGGCCCCCGGGCGCCGCCTCGGTCACCCTGGTCTTGCCGGCGTTGATGGAGGTGATCTTCGTCTCGATCGGCTCCCATTTTGTCCGGTTCTCCACCTGGACCTGTCGGCCGGGCCGGATCTCGATATCGTCGCCTTCATGCAGGACTCCCCGGATGAGCGAGCCCCCGATGACCCCGCCCTTCACGTCCCGCCAGCTGCAGCCGGGTTTGTTGATATCAAACGACCGTGCAACGAGCAGCAGTGGATCGATCTCCGGGTTGCGCTCGGGTTCCGGGATGACGGTGTCGAGCGTCTGGATCAGGGCGCCTATGTTGATGCCCTTCTGTGCGGAGACCGGGATGATGGGCGCATTCTCGGCGATGGTGCCCTTGATGAACCGTTTTATCTGCTTATAGTGCTCAAGCGCCTCGGTCTGGGAGACCACATCGATCTTGTTCTGGACGATGACGATCTTCTTGATGCCGATCAGCTCGAGCGCCATCAGGTGTTCCTTGGTCTGGGGCTGCGGGCAGACCTCGTTTGCGGCAATAACGAGCATCGCGCCGTCCATCAGTGCGGAACCGGAGAGCATCGTTGCCATCAGTGTCTCGTGGCCGGGAGCATCGACGAACGAGACCGTCCGGTATGGGACCGCTTTCTTTCCGCAGCTCGGACATTCTGGTTGAGCAGTGTAGGCCTCCGCTCCCTCACACTCCTCGCACTTGTAAAATGTCGTATCCGCGTAGCCGAGCCGGATGGAGATGCCGCGTTTGATCTCCTCGCTGTGCCTGTCCGTCCAGGTACCGGTCAGCGCGCTGACCAGGGTGGTCTTGCCGTGATCGACATGACCTACGAGCCCAATATTGACACCGGGAATGAATGCATCTCGCAAAAGTTTTCGAACCTCCTTATCCAATATATAGTGACACTACTTATACATAATCGGTAGGGATTTCACTTCCGCTCCCGGCCGGATCTCTCCAGGGCACCCGGATGCTCTCCTGTTTGCTCTCCTCTATGTGGCATACGAAGTATGAAGAATGACCCCTGATGTTAGCGAAAATTTATACCTCATCAACCGATATATGGAACTGATTATTGTATGTCAGGTGATACCGAACTTTCACGTATCGGGATCTCTCTACCCAAGAACCTTCTTGACAAATTCGACGAGATCCTGAGTCTCCGGGGGTACTCCTCCCGCTCAGAGGGGATACGGGATTCAATACGAAGTTACATCACGCACTACCAGTGGATCTCCGACGTAAAGGGAGAGCGTCAGGGCGTCATCACCATGGTGTATGATCACGACCAGCGTGGTCTGCTCCAGACGCTCACCGAGATTCAGCACCAGTACGCCAATATCATTCAGGCATCCCTCCACTCGCACGTGACCCAGAACAAGTGCCTCGAGGTCATCCTGATCCGGGGGGACGGCGCTCTGCTCAAAGACATTACCGAGCGGCTGATGGCACAGAAAGGGGTCGAGGCGGTGAAACTCACCACCATACCGATCGAGGGTTAGCCGCCGCCTTCACAGCTCTGGTCGGTCCCTTTCTCCCAGACATCTTCGAGTTGCTTCTGGAGGTCCTCATGCTCTTTGAGGTATTCCTCAAGGGAGCGCTCCTTCCTCTCTACGTTCCCGACCGTCCGGTCGGCGCTGATGAGTTCGTCCACCCGGTAAAAGAGCCCGGTGCTGTCGATCTCGGCGTACTTCGAGCCGCCGATCTCCTCGACCCGCAGAACCTTCCCGGTCGTGCCGGTGCGGGGGTACCGGACGACTGCGCCCACTGCTACGTCATCCGTGCTCATACACGGGTAGGTACATCTGTCATACTATTAAGGTATCACCTCCAAGGTATCTTTAATGGCAATCACGATTCATCCGGTAGAGAAACTGTACTTTGATGGAACGCACCGTTCGCGGTCTCCCGAAGAGACCCGTGCCGTCGTTGAGCCGTTGATGGCCGGGATCGGTGTCGTCGAGATCACCGATCTCACCCCTCTTGACCGTCTCGGGATCCCGGTCTTTGCGGCGGTCCGGCCGGGAGCGGCCCGGGGAGGGGTTCGCGTCCACGCTGGAAAGGGGAAGGATCCAATCCATGCCCGGGTCTCGGCGATGATGGAGGCGGTCGAGCGCTACTGCGCCGAGTACCGGGGCGACCGGATGGAGTATGCGACCTACGAGGAGATCGGCCCGGGACGGGCGGTGCACCCCGAAGACCTCCTCATCCCGCGGAGGCTTGAGCAGGGGGAGAAGATCCACTGGACGCCGGCGTGGGATATCCTGAACGATGAGGAGGTCTATCTCCCGAGCAATGCCGTCTTCCATCCCTACGACTCGCTCGGCATGGCGATGCCCCTCTTTCGGAGCGACTCAAACGGGCTTGCATCCGGCAACGTCATGGAAGAGGCGATCCTGCACGCCCTCTTTGAGGTGATCGAGCGGGACGCGCTCAGCATCGCCGATCAGAACCACGATCTCGGCCGCCGCCTCATCATCGAGAACGACTGCGCCGCCCGTGAGGTCCTCGACCGGTTCGAGGAGAACGGGATCGATATCCACCTCTGGCTGCTCAAGGGAAAGACCGGGATCCCCACGGTCGCTGCCGCCGCCGACGACACCGTCACGAAAGACCCGGCGATGATCGTCATCGGGTCGGGGACACACCTCTCGCCGGAGATCGCGGCGCTCCGGGCCCTGACCGAGGTCGCCCAGAGCCGGGGGAGTTACCTGCAGGGCGGCCGGAACGACCCCCAGCGGGAGATGGTCATCAGGAAGGCGGGGTATGAGCGGTTGAAGCGGATCAACCGGATGTGGTTTGCCGACGCCGGGGCCGTCGATATCGGTGACGTCCCCGACGCAAGCACCGAGCGGTTCGACCTTGATATCCAAAAAGTGCTCAAAGAGGTCGAGCCCCATACGGACCGGGTCTGCGTCTGCGACCTCTCACGGACACCGGTGCCGGTGGTGCGGGTCGTCCTTCCCGGGTTTGAGGTCTCGTACATGGACCCGGACCGGAAACGTTCGACGCAGGGGTAATACGGCCCGGACGTCCGGGCTCTTCGCATGAACCCGGCCACCCTCATTTCCCGCTCTCACACTGCCGGTCTACTCAGCGGAACCAGACCTTCTTTAAGATCTCCACAACCCTCCCCGTATGCCGGTGCAGGGCGCTCTCGGCCGGGGTGAACCGCTCCCCCCGCAGGGCATGGAATATCGTGCCGATCGCCTTGCCGAGCGACGGGCCATATCCCCCCTCGAGGGTCAGCGCGAGGGGGAGGTCCGTGCCGTCGATCAGCATCCCGGCAAGCACGCCGTAGTCTTCGGGCACGAGGTTCATCCGGCCGTGCTCGTCGTCGGCGAGGCCGTCCTGCCCGGCCGAGACGATCAGGACGTCGGGCCGGAACCGGGCGATCGCCGGGATGAAGACCTCATCAAAGACGTGCCGGTAATCGGCGATGGTGGACCCCGGCGCAAGCGGGGCGTTGAGGGTGTAGCCCCGGCCTGCCCCGGTCCCGATCTCGTCCACCCACCCGGTCCTCGGGAAACTGTTCTCCTCGTGCACCGAGCAGTAGAGCACCCGGTCGCTCCCGTAAAAAGCCGTCTGGGTGCCGTTGCCGTGGTGCAGGTCCCAGTCGAGGATTGCCACCCGGTCAACCGAGAGGAGCGCTTTCGCCGCCGCGACCGCGGCGTTATTGAATATACAGAACCCCATTGCACGATCTGGTTCGGCGTGGTGCCCCGGCGGGCGGACCAGGGCAAAGAGGTGCTCGCCGTCGAGCGCTCGCTCCACCGCTGCAAACGTCGAGCCGGCAGCATACGCCGCCGCTTCGAATGAATGGCAGGTGACGTAGGTGTTTGGGTCTAAAAAACAGGATCCCCGGGCGATCTCACGCACCCATCGGACGTACTGTGGGTGGTGGACTCGTTCCAGGTCTTCCTCGGTGGCCCGGACCGGGGGGCGCCACCGGACGTTCTCGGGGACCCCGGAGAGGGCCGCCCGTAACCGGGAGCCCGATTCCGGGTGGGCCTCCATATCGTGCCGGGTAAATATGTCGCCGTAGATGACTGAAGAACGCATCCTCGTTAGTTGATGGTGCGTCCCTGCTGGATAGCCTCTTCGGTGACGTCGAATGTCTGGCCGGTGCCCGTGAGCCGGTACGGCCCGGTCGTCTTCACGTCGCCCGACCACCCGGACGTCGCGTACGGAACGACGAACGTGCCGTTCACGCTCTCCTGGCGGTAGGTGAACTCCCGGCCGGTGTTGGTGACGACCGGCACCTCAATGATCCCTTCGCCCTTGATCGTGGCTCCGGGGACATACTCGAAGATCTTGACCGCCTTAAGATCGGGCCCGTCCTCCCCGACGTTGCCGAAGACGTTCTGGGGGCTCTCGTGGATGAGCCGGTAGTGCTGGAGCGCCGGCACCCGTTCGAGCGGCTGGATGATCGAGTCGCCCCGGTACTGGTAGTACATGTTCAGCAGCGTGGCATGGGAGCCCGCCGGTGCGTTCTTGTTGTACTCCTCCACCGCGGCTGCACCGGCGGTTGCGTTCATCTGCTCGGTGCGGGTGATGACGGGGAGCGAGGTGTTTGCCGTTTCCGCGTCGCGGTACTCGGCATAGATCACCTGCGATCCCGGGTCGGTCATGGACCCGTCGAAGTTATGGAGCCGGGCGGCCATCGTCAGGTAGTAGTCCTGGTTGTTGAACGGCACCGCCTGGTAATTCGTCGAGCCTGCGCTCACCGGGAGGAGGTAGTAGGGCTGGAAGCGCTTTTCCCCCACATCGGGGTCGGCCCAGGTCGCCGGGGCGTGGAACTTCCCGGTAGTGATGTCGATATTGGTGATGACGTAGCGGGTGCCGATGTTGTCGAGGATCTGGTTTGCGGCCTCTTCAGAGGTCGAGACCAGGTAGGTTGCCGAGCCGTTCGGCCCGGAGACCCCGTGCTGGAAGGGGTTGTTGTTCGGGATCCTCTTTGAGATGAAGGTGATCCAGTGGCCGTAGTCCCACCAGGACATGACGCCGTAGGCGTCCTCGGGGTAGGTGAAGGTATTCGGATCCGCGATGGCATAGTAGTCGACACCGGGGTCGGGAGTGTTTGCGCCCATCCACTCGAGGGCTTCCATCCACTGCGAGTTCATGCCGCCGTACTTCGCGCTGGTGGCGAGATCGATGTTCCCCTGGAGGGATGCCCCTGCAAAGAAGAGCGTGACGACGGCGACCAGGGCGAAGGCTCCTACCTTGAAGTAATCCGGCTGGTCCTTGGAAGCGGTCTTCGCTTTCCGGGGCTCCGCGGCTTTTCCACCCTTCTTCCCCTTTCGCGCCGGTTCCTCCTGCTTCTCGGCGGTCTTTGGTGCGGCAGAGGCACTGTCTGACTTCAGGAGGCGGGTGACGTCCTTCCATCCCATATTCAGGACGGCGCCCGCAAAGACTGCCGCGAGCAGGGCGATGTTTGCAGCGAGGTAGTACTCGTAGCGGACGTGTGCCGCGGTCGAAGCAAGGATGATCCCCGACCAGATCAGGACAAAGATGTGGGCCGGGTTCACCTTCTCGCGGCTCCACCAGAGCAGGGTGGCGGCCCCGCCGGCCGCGAGGACGAAGCCCCAGTGGAACGTCATCCAGGCCGCGTCAAACGACCAGGGCCGGGCCTCCTGAACGGTCGTGGTCGTGGCACTCTCGCCGAAGAACATGATGAGGTTTGATATCAGGAGGTTGTAGATCTCCGGCAGGGCGACATAGAGCACCGCAATGGCGGCGGCCGACACGACCAGGAGCGCGCCCGGGTAGTAATACTTCGGGCGCCCCTGGAGATAGACCGAGAGGCCATACAGCGCGAGCGTCCCTGCCATGAGGGCGGCATACACGATGACGTGCCCGACGGTGTAGAAGATGAGGCTGAAACCGGGGTGCGGGAAGCCGGAGGCTGCTACCCCGATGATCGCCACAGCGAAGGTGACGGCGTTCACGAGGACGAGGTACTCGCTCGACCGGTCCTGGAAGAAGTCCAGGATGAACTGGACCAGGGTAAACGCGGCCACGACGAGCGCGAAGAGGACCATCGTCGGCATGTTGTAGAACCCGAGGAGGTAGGCGATGCCGGCGAGCGCAGATGCCGCCACCGGGACCTTCAAAGTCTCGAAGTTCCTGGGAGAGAGCGACCGGTCGCGGGTGGTAATCAGCGCGGTGATGTAGGCGAGGGCGAAGAGCACGCCAAAGAGCGTCTCTGCGATATGGTGGTCGACAAACCCGAAGAGGGAGCGGTATGCGTAGTTCCCGCCGATGACTGCAATCAGGCCCGCCGCAATGAGGCCGGTCTTCCAGTCGGCTATCTTTTTTGCGAGCAGGTAGGTGACGGGCACCATCGCCACGGCCATCAGCGGCGGGACCCAGGAGGCCACCACCATGATCTCGGGGCGCGTCGTTGCTCCGGTGATGATGCAGAGCGCTGCTATGATCTCGGCAAAGAGCGGTCCCCAGTGGATGGCATCGCCGTTCGGGTAGAGCGTCATGTGATCGAACCAGGCGTAGCCGGGGAAGTTCGCGATTGTCTGCTCAACCTGGCGGAGACTGAACCAGGGGTCGTTACCCAGGAGATTGACGCCTTCAGCGGTCACCAGACCTTCTGAAGGGATACCCCGCGTCCAGAGCGTGAGCAGGGCAAACAGGACGATGAAACCAATGATGATGTATGGTCGGTACTTATCGAGATCCACGTGAGCCATCGGACCCTCCTTGTTACAAACCTGTTTCCCTTCGAACCATTAATAATCTTGGCGTATCCTGCGGGCCTGAAAAAAGAACGTTTATCTGCGGTTTCCCGCCGGGGCAGGAAGACCGTCCCGATTGCCTTCTGCATCTTTTTTGGGTTGACTACACTTTCCGTATCTTGTTTGATGTACTCTCCCAGACCCGCACATCTTTCCCGAGGTTGAGCAGCCCCCTCGCGAGGTAGATCTGGTTCGTGGCAAAGGAGACGATGGTGTTGCTGCTCCAGAGGTAGCCGATAAGGGCGGCGAGACCAACCATCCCGAGAGCGAGGAGGGGGGATGCCAGAGCGAGTCCTGCGACGAAGAGGATGCTGCCGGCAAGGAAGAGAGCCGGTGTTACGAGGTACATGTAGATCCGCAGAGGATAGAAGAACCGCGAGAACGGGCGGGGGAACCGCAGGAGGTCTAAGTTTGCAATCGTCGCCTCGATCAGCTGCGTCGCCCGCCGGATCTTCTGCCGGTACTGCCTCTGAAAGTCCCGGGGGACGTCCTCGTACACCAGAGCACGGGGTTCGTATACCGCCCGGAACCCGCGCCGGATTGCCTCGAATGCCGTGTTCGCGTCGTCCGCCCCGCGCTTGTCGTCGATCCGGGTCACGAGATCGCGCTTGAACGCGACGAGTGCACCGTTGAAGGCGTAGGTGGAGTCGACGGCACTCTCCCAGCTGCACATCCGCCCGTAGTAGTTCCGGTAGGCGTCCTCCATCTGCGCCGGGTGGGACCCTTCATCCGGAAGGGGGTAGAGGTCCCCGCAGACCGCAGCGATACGCTCATCGCTCTGGAGCCGGGCGATGAGGCGCTCGAGCGCGTCACGCTCAAAGAAGACGTCCGCGTCCGTGGTGACGACGATCGGAGACTCTGCCGCCTCGATTGCTCTGTTATAGGACCGGTTCGTGCCCAGGCGTTCCGTATTCGCAAGGATCCGGTGGGTGATCCCGGCCTTCTCGAAGGCCTCCTCGGCAAGCGCCTTCGTGTTGTCGGATGAACAGTCGTCTACAAAGACGATCTCGTATCGGTCCCGCGGGTACGAGGATGCAAGGATGTTCTTGACCCGCTCCTGGATCACGGCCTCTTCGTTGTAGGCCGATATGACAATACTTATCGGGGGATACTCCGTGAGTGCCGGCGGCTCGTCTGGTTTCTTTCCTATGTGGATCCCGGCAAAGAAGATGACATAGGGTACGATCGCAGCCGCAATAAGCCCCAGGCCTATCCAGAGAAGCATGAATTTAATCTATGGGGTTGGTATTTATCGTTTGGGGATGCCGGCGAATCATCCGCCGATTTCCCGTTTCCCGGTATGATAAGCCCCGTTCGACTCCTGTGCCGGAAAAAGTATCTGGGTGGTTTCGGTGTTACTCCAGTCCCCGGACCGCCTCGCAGATATACGCGAGGTCTTCATCGGTCACCGCCGGGTGGACGGGCAGGCTCAAAACCGATGCCGCAAGGTCGTCGGATACCGGGCAGGTAGCCGTCGCGCCTTCGTTCTCGTAGACCGGTTGCCGGTTGATGGGGATGGGGTAGTGGACGGCGGTCCCGACCCCTGCATCGGCAAGAGCGTTCATGAACCCGTCTCTACCGAGCGGATAGTCGGCGGGGACCTTCACGACGTACTGGTGGTAGACGTGCCGGACGCCCGGTGCCGTGTAGGGTGTCGCAAGCCCCGTCCCCGCAAGGTGGCGGTCGAGGTACCGGGCGTTCTTGATCCGGCGTTCGTTGAACCCCTCGACCCGCCCGAGTTGCACGAGGCCGATGGCAGCGGCGATGTTCGTCATCCGGTAGTTGTAGCCGACGGCTGAGTGGAGGTACTTCTGGCTCTGGCCGTGGTTGATGAGGAGCCGGACGCGTTCCGCAAGGGCATCATCGTCGGTCGTGACCATGCCCCCCTCGCCGGTGGTCATGTTCTTCGTGGGGTAGAACGAGAAGCAGCCGATGTCGGCAAGGCTCCCGGCCCGTTTCCCGTGATACTCCGCACCGTGCGCCTGGGCCGCGTCCTCGATGAGAATGAGGTCGTGGTCGTCGGAGAGCGCACGGAGGGCATCGGCGTCGAAGGGCTGCCCGAAGAGGTCGACGGCGATGACCGCCCGGGTATCGGGCCGGATAAGCCTCTCGACCGAGTCCGGGTCGATGTTGAACGTCTGTGGGTCGACGTCCGCGAAGAGCGGGGTCGCCCCGCACATCGAGACGCTTGACGCCGTCGCAAAGAACGTGAACGCCGGGACGACCACCGAGTCGCCCGGCCCGACGCCCGCAGTCAGCAGGGCCGCATGGAGCGCCGCGGTCCCCGAGTTGACGCCGACTGCGTGGGAGACCCCGCAGTAATCGGCGAACCGGGACTCGAACTCGGTGACGACCGACCCCTGAGCGATCATCCCCGACCGCAACACGTCGGCGACGGCCTCGACCTCCTCATCCCCGACGAGCGGCCGGGCAACGGGGATCTTCATCGGCACCGCCTCGCGTCAGGCGGGAGCGGCCGGAATCGTGCCGGCGTGCCCACAGCGAGCGTCTCCGGCGGGACGTCCTTCGTCACCACCGCGCCCGCGGCGACGAACGCTCCCCTGCCGACGACGACCCCGGGGAGGACCGTTGCGTTCGCACCGATGACGGCGTCGTCCCCGATCACCGGGCCCCGGAGGGACTCGTGGGGTCCGGGCGGGTAGCGGTCGTTCGTCAGCACGGCGTTCGGGCCTACAAAGACCCGGTCCCCGATCCGGGCACCGGTGGGGACGTAGACCAGGCTCTGGAGCCGGACGTCGTCGCCGATCGTGCAGTCGCCCTCGATCACCGCGGCCGTGCCGATCGCCACCCGATCGCCGATGGTCGTCTTCTCGCGGATCAGCACGTTGTGGCCCGACTGGAAGTTGTCACCGATCGTCACGTCGCAGTAGATGATGGTGCCCGACCGGAGGACTGCGTCTCTCCCGATCGTGGCGCCCGGGTAATCCTTCACTCCCATCCGGTCCCGGGAGGGAAACCCGATGGTCACTGGATCGAATATCATCGCCCCTTCGCCGAGGGCATTACGTCCGTACTCAATCATTCAACCGTCACGCTCTTTGCCAGGTTCCGCGGTTTGTCGACGTCCCGCTGCAGGGCGCAGGCCGTATGGTAGGCGAGCAGCTGGAGGGCGACCGAGGCGGTCAGCACCTGCACCAGGAGGTGCGTATTTGGGATCGGGATGAAGATATCCACGATCTCGGCAAGTTCCGTATCCCCGGCAACGCCGAGGGCGATGACCGGGGCTTTCCTCGCCTTCATCTCCTTGATGTTCGAGGCCATCACCCCGTACGTCGGGCCGGGGGTGCAGATGGCGACCACCGGCGTCTCCGGCGTGAGCAGGGCAAACGGCCCGTGTTTGAGTTCTCCCGCTGCATACCCCTCGGCGTGGACATAACTGATCTCCTTCATCTTTAAGGCGCCCTCCATCGAGACCGGGTAAAACGGTCCTCTGCCGACGAAGAAGACATGCTCGGCCTTCGCACAGAGACTGACCGCCTCCCTGACCTCCTGGAGGAGGACGTCCTCGATGGCCAGGTGGGCATGCGAGAGGACACCGTCAAACGCCTCCTCGCACCGCGCGTTGACGATCTGCATCAGCGCCGCAAGTTGCGCCGTGTAGGACTTGGTCGCGGCGACGCCGATCTCAGGGCCGGCCCGCATCAGGAGGGTCTGGTCGGCAACCCGGGTGACGGTGCTTCCCTGCATGTTGGTGATGGCGAGCGTGGGGCAGTTGCGGGATTTCGCCATCTTTAACGCGGCGATCGTGTCCGCGGTCTCCCCCGACTGCGAGACCGCGATCACGAGGCCGTGAAGGGGCGGTATGAAATACTTGAACTCCGACCCCATCTCGACCCGTACCGGTATGTTACAGAGCGACTCGGCCAGGTACTTGAAGATCAGGGCGGTGTGGTAGGATGTCCCGCAGGCGACCAGGGTGATCTCGTCGGCCTCCCTGACCATCTGACGGACGCGGTCGTCGATCCCCGCCCTGATGGTCTCGTAGAATGACTGGGGCTGTTCGTAGATCTCCTTTAACATGTAGTGGGCGAACCCGCCCTTCCGGGTATCCTCGACGCACCAGCTGATCAGTTCGACCGGACGCTCTACCCTCTGGCCGGCGTGGTAGATGGTGTAGTCTTCAGGCGTGATATCGGCGACGTCGCCGTCCTCCAGGTAGATCACGCGCTCGGTGTACTCGAGGAGCGGCGTCATGTCGGAGGCGGCAAAGACCTCGGCATCCCCGACGCCGAGGACGAGCGGGCTCGCGTCGCGGGCGGCGACGATCCTCCGGGTATCCTCCGCGATCGCGAGGATGGCGTATGAGCCCTTGAGCAGGGGAAGGGTCGCGTTGACCGCCGCGAGGAGATCCCCGTCGTAGTGCTCCTCGATGAGGTGGGCGATCACCTCGGTGTCGGTCTCCGACCGGAAGGTATGGCCGCGTCCTGCGAGTTGCCGTTTCAGTTCGCTGTAGTTCTCGATGACCCCGTTATGCACCACGGCGATCTTCTCGCTGCAGTCCGTGTGCGGGTGGGCGTTGCTGTCGCTCGGTTCGCCGTGCGTGGCCCACCGGGTATGCCCGATCCCGATGCACCCGTGGAGGCTGGCCGCCCCGGCCTCACCGTCCGATATCCGGCCGGTCCTCTTGTAGACCTCGATCGCGCTCCCGACCGTCGCGATCCCGAACGAGTCGTAGCCCCGGTACTCAAGCCGCTTCAAGCCCTGGATCAGGACCGGCGTTGCGTCCCGTCTGCCGATGTAGCCGACAATCCCGCACATCACATCACCCTGGTGCCATCCTCGATGAGACCGACCACTGTCTTCCCCTCCTCAATGGTGACACAGTTACCTGCTATACAGTTTTTAAATGTTGTGAAGGGTGCCGCGCAGACCCCGTCACCGAGGACTGCGCCGAACTCCTCTTTCAGGACCCGGTCTCCGACCTCGATGAAACTCGCGGACGGGTAGGTGGTGGTATGGTCGGCGAGGATGCACCCCTGCCCGAAGACCGCCGAGACGATCCTCGAATGGGACCCGACCGTGGTATCGTTCATGACGAGCGAGTCGGCGACGTAGGTGAACGGTTCAAGCACCACCCGGTCCCCGATGCTTACATCGGGCATGATGACGCAGTTCGGCCCGATGTTGCAGTTGCTCCCGATGGTGACGGGGCCGTAGATCACGGTGTTCGGACCGATCGTCGTCCCGGTCCCGATATGCACCACGCCCCGGCGGACGACGGACGCATCGACCGTCCCGCCGATCTCGGGCGTGATCCCTTTGAGCATCCGGCTGTTCAGTTTCAGGAGGTCCCAGGAATAGACGGCGTCCTGCCAGTCGTCCGCCGGGATCGCCCGTATCCGCCGGCCGGACTCGATCATGGCGGTGAGTGCGTCGGGGATCTCGTTCGTCTCAAGGTAGGAGAAGACGTCGGGTGTGAATGAGTAGACCCCGGTCGAGACGGTGAATGTCGGGGCGTCCTCGGGTTTCTCGATGATCTCGCGGACGAGGCCGTTTCGGATCACCACGACCCCGAAGTTCGAGGGGTTCGGGTGCTCGGCAACAAGCATGGCGTTTCGCTCCTGCTTTATCCGGGCGATCGACTCGGCGTTGATGTAGTTGTCGCCCGGAAGAAGAAGGAAATCGCCCGTGATCTCGGACTCGGCCGCCCGGAGGGCGTCGGCGGTCCCGAGCTGGCGTTCCTGCACGACGACCTGGACCGGTGCGTCGAGCCTGTTTAAGTGCCGGATGACGTCCTCTTTACGGTAGCCGACCACCACGATGATGTCGCGGATCCCGTTCTCAAGGAGGGCATCGATGACATACTCGATGATCGGCCGGTTTGCGACCGGGAGCATGGCTTTGGGTTTGCTCCGGGTGAGCGGCCGCAACCGGCTCCCTTCTCCCGCTGCTAAAATGACTGCCTGCATCGGATCACCTGATGACCGAACCGTCCTCGATACACCCCTCCACGAGGGAGTGGGGGGCGATCTTCGCGTTGCTGCCGACGAGGCTCCCGACGTTGACCGAGCAGTTGATCCCGAAGAGGACGCCGTCGCCGATGATGGCGCCGAACTTTCTCCTGCCGGTCGTCTTCCCGCAGACCTTCACCGCCCCGTTGTCGTGGCGGAGGTTTGCGACTTTGGTGCCGGCCCCGAAGTTGCAGTTGCTCCCGATGACGCTGTCGCCGATGTAGTTGAAGTGGGGGATCTTCGTCCCGGGCATGATGATGGAGTTCTTGATCTCGGTCGCGTGCCCGATGTGGCAGTCGTCGCCGATGGCGGTCGAGCCCCGGATGTAGGCGTGCGGGCCGATGACGCAGTTCTCGCCGATGACGCAGGAGGCCTCGATGTAGGTCCCGGCCCGGATGACGGTCCCTCTCCCGATGCTGACCGTCTCGGGGACGGTGCACCCGTCCTCGATGGTGCCGTGCTGTTCGTGGTGCATCGCAGCAATGAGCGCCTCGTTTGCATCAAGGAGATCCCACGGCTGCCCGACATCGAGCCAGTAGTCCAGCGGGTGAGCGGTCAGCGTCCCGTCCCGGATATACACCTCGAGGGCATCGGTCAGCTCAAACTCGCCGCGGCCCGATACCGTGATCCCCGAGAGGAGATCGAATATATCGAGGTCGAAGAGATAGGCGCCCGCGTTGATCAGGTTGCTCTTCGGGTTCTCGGACTTCTCCTCAAGACCGGTGATGCGGTCCTCCTCCACGGTCACCACGCCGTAGTCCTGCGGGTGGTCCGTCTGGTGGATCCCGACGCACGGGGCGCTCTTTTGGCAGAGTTCACGTATATCGTCTCTTTTGAGGACCATATCACCGTTTAAGAGAAGGAACCGGCCGTTGACCAGTCCTGCAGTAGCCCGGAGAGCGTCTGCGGTCCCGAGCTGGTGACGCTGGGTGACGTAGGTGATCTTCACCCCGAGAGCACTCCCGTCCCCGAAGTGGTTCCGGATCTCACGCTCGAAGTACCCGACGACGAAGATGAAGTCGGTGATCCCGGCGTCCCGGGCCGCAAGGACCAGATGTTCCATCATCGGGCGGTTGGCGATAGGCAGCATCACCTTCGGGCGCCGGCCGGTCAGGGGACGCATTCGTTTCCCTTCTCCTGCTGCTAATACGACACACTGCATACACTCACTCCTGACTGCGTTTTGCCCGTTCAAGGGCGGCATGCCCCATATCAAGCATCTCCTTTGCTTTTGCGGCCGTCTTCCCCTCGGCGGTGATCCGGACCTTCGGCTCGGTGCCGCTCGCACGGATCAGGTACCACCCCTCCTCGTCCTCGAACCGGACCCCGTGGGTCGGTTCGTCGGCCCCGAGCGCCGCCATGATCCCCCCCGGAGCATCGATGCGGTAGGACTCCCGGAGGAGGGTATACCGGGGCATTCGGTCCAGTTCTTCGGCGATCGACCACTCCGACGCTATCTCGCAGAGCAGGGCCGCGGCGTAGACCCCGTCCGGGCAGTAGGAGTGCTCGGGGAAGATCCAGCTTCCCGAGGCTTCACCGCCGAAATCCCCCCACGTGAGGAGTTCTTCCGAGACGAAACTGTCGCCGACCGGTGTGCGGCGGACCTCCGCAACCTCCTCGATCGCCATCGAGGCGTCGACGGTGGTGACGACCCGCTTCCGGTCGAGGTATTTTGCAAAGAGCATGAGGAGCTGATCTCCCTCGATATAGCGGCCCTTCTCATCGAACGCCATCATCCGGTCGGCGTCGCCGTCGTGGATCACCGCACACGCGGCCTCCCGTCTCCGGACGATCTCCGGTATGTAAGGGAGGTTTGCCGCGAGCGGTTCGGAGGGACGGGCGAACCGGCCTGCGA
This sequence comes from Methanoculleus sp., assembly GCF_020696975.1. GTDB lineage: Archaea > Halobacteriota > Methanomicrobia > Methanomicrobiales > Methanoculleaceae > Methanoculleus. The sequence goes on along the minus strand of NZ_JAJGBK010000022.1, from coordinate 74,038 downwards.
CGTTGCAGTTTAAACCGGTGACGGTTGTCCCCATCGCGGCAAGGAGGTCGGGGGTGATGACGCTTCCCGCACCGTTGCCGCAGTCGAGCACGGCCGTGATGGGGTGGGAGAGGCTGACCCTCTCAAGGATTGCCTCCCGGTGTGCCTCCACAGCATCGAGAGGGGAGGCGTGCCCCTGCTCATCCCAGTTCGCCCGGTGGGACCCTTCGAGTGCGTCCTCGATTGCCGCCTGCTGCCGGAGGGTGAACGACGATCCGTCGGGGTTGAGCAGTTTCATCCCGTTGTAGGATTCGGGGTTGTGCGAGGCGGTGATCATGCATCCTGCGTCTGCGCATCCCGTTGCATGCGCGACCGTCGGGGTGGGTGCGATGCCGCAGGAATAAACGATTGCACCGGCCGAGAGTATCCCGGCGGCGACGGCGTGTTCCAGCAGTTCGCTGGTCGTGCGGGTATCCCTGCCCACGACGACGGTTGATGCGCCGTCTGTGATGGCTGCTCCTACCTGGAGCGCCAGATTGACGAGAGCAGGTCCAAACTCCCGCCGGATTCCGGAAGAGCCGAAAAGCATACTCTGTATAGTCCTTTCTTTCCTAAAAAAAGGTATTCATCGTCCGTAGGGACACCAGTGCTCGAGATCTAAAAGGCCGCTGACCCCGGCGGTCGATGGCCCGAGAAAGATCATCCGTTTCTTCCCGCGGTACTCGTCGATGCAGGCAACCCCCGCATCCGCCGTCATCCCGTCCCCGGCGACCAGGAGGAGATCGGCGGCCTCCGGCGAGTCGACCACCTGGTCTTTAAGGGCCCTCTCGAGCACCGGCATCGGGCCGACGAGGTAGACCTTCTTTCCGGCGACCTCACGGGAGAGTTCCGCAAGGCAGGGGGCGTAGCGGTCGGGGGTGCAGGGATGGAGTCTCCGTGCCAGACTGAGGAACGCCGAGACGGTGTTCGTGATCACACCTGCCGCCGCCCGCTGCTTCTGGTTTGCAAGCGGCGCGCCGAACATAAAGGAGATCCGGGTGTTGGCCCGGATTGGTTCGCTCGTGATGAACTGTCCGCTCTGTCCGCCGAAGTAGCCCTCCATGGGGACCCCTTTCGGGTACTGGCAGACATCCGCGTCGTAGTTCACGTCGAGTTTGACGACACCGTCCTCACACCCGCTGTCCGCGAGGACATTCTCAAGTCTTTTGATTGCATCGTGCCAGAAACTCATATCTGCTCCTCCGTATCCCACAGGATCACCCGCACGGGCGACCCGTCCGCACCTTTGAGCCGTATGGGGAGCGCCACCATGAAGTAGTCTCCCTCCGGGACGGCCGAGAGGTCGAGGAGTTCCAGGATGACCGTCCCGTTCCCGAGCAGACGGCGGTGGACCGAGCCGTCGCCGTCATACGCCTCGATCGACGGGGTATCGATACCGAGACAGGTGATTCCGGCCTCGACGACGAGGCCCGCCGCCTCAGGGGAGAGCGCCGGGTATCCGGGATCGAACTCCCGCCTCCCGGAGAAGGTGGTCCGGAGAAGGAGTCTTGAGGCGCCGGCGAGGCGGCCGGTGAGGCTCGCCGGGCCGATGACCGCTCCCGCGTCGCTACAGTCGAGCACCCGTGCCGGCCCCATGAGCATCCGGGGCGGGATCTCATCAACCGTCATCCCCCCTTCCAGGTAGTGGGAGGGAGCGTCGATATGCGTCCCTGAATGGCTCCCGAGGACCATCTCGGTCACGCGGTACTGCCCGTTCTCGATCTCGCGAAACCGGGGCCGGATATCCCCGGGGTAGATGACGGTCTCCCCGGAGAGATCCCGGGTGATATCGTAGATCGTCACAGGGACCCTTCTCCCCTCCACCCGAACTGCCCGATCAGCGGCACGAAACAGACGCCGCCGAGAGGGATCTCCTCCACCCTGCCCTCGCGCTTGACGAGTTTGATGAGGTCCTGGCAGTCCCGCGGGCCGACGGGAGCGATCAGGCGCCCGCCCTCGGCGAGCTGGTCGATCAGGGGCTGTGGGATGGAAGGGGATGCCGCCGTGATGATGATGGCGTCGTACGGCGCCTCCGGGGGGTAACCCTGTGTGCCGTCGCCGACGACCACGGTGACGCCGGTGACCCCGGCCCGGGCGAGGTTCTCCCGCGCCTTGTCGGCGAGGTCTGAGAGGCGCTCGATGGAGATGACACGCCCGGCGAGTTCGGCGAGGAGTGCGGCCTGGTAGCCGCTGCCCGTCCCGATCTCGAGGACCCGGTCCTGCGGTGCCAGTTCGAGTTGTTCGGTCATGAGGGCGACGATGTAGGGCTGGGAGATGGTCTGCCCCTCCCCGATGGGAAGCGGCCGGTCCTCGTAGGCGGAACGCTCAAAGCCTTTCGGCACGAAAAAATGGCGCGGGATCTTCTCCATCGCGGCAAGCACCCGTGGATCCCTGACCCCCCGGGCCCGGACCTGGAATTCCACCATCTCCTCGCGCTCACGCGAGTAAGGGTCGGTCTCCACCATACCTCCTCCCGAATCAGAAGCCTGATTCTGCTTTATCTATCGCGGCATCGATCTGGGCCTGCAGGACTGCAGGCAGGCCGCTGATCTTAACATCCAGGAACCCGCGTATAATGGTTGCGGTGGCCTCCTCCTCGGAGAGCCCACGGGCCATGAGGTACTCGATCTCGTGGCGGGCGATCTTGCCGACCGCGGCTTCGTGGGAGAGTTCCGTGCCGGTGAGGGTCCCTTCAATCTCGGGGATGGCATGGATGATCCCGTCTTTTAAGATCAGGCCCTTGCACTCGATGTGACCGCGGGTGTTGTCCTTCTCGCCGAGGATGTGGCCGCGGGAGATGACCTTGCCGCCGGTGGTGATGGCGCGGGTGATGAGTTCGGTGCTTGTATGCTCGGCGGCGAGGATGGTCCGGGAGCCGAGGTCAAGGACTGAGCCGGGCGTCGCGACGACGATGCTCGAGAACCGGGCCACGGCGTTCTTCCCGACAAGGCGCGCCGTCGGGTACATATTGACCTGGTTGACCGGCTGCATGCAGATGTAGTTCGAGAGGAACGTGCCGTCCTCCTCGACGACGGTGGCGCTCCGCGGGAAGACACTGATCCCCGGGTTCCAGTTGTGGATCATCGTGGACGTGACTTTGGCGCCTTTGCCGACGTAGATCTCGGTGACCCCGATGTGTGAGCCGTGCTCCTTCTGCCAGGAACTCGCGCAGCCGGAGATGATGTGGATCTCTGAGCCCTCCCGCGCGATGAAGATGTTATGCACGTGCTGGACCGGCTCCTCGCGCAGGAAGAGGCAGGCCTGGAGGGGCATCTCGACCTTTGCGCCCTCATGGGCGATGACGACGAGGCCCTGCGGGTTCTCCTGCTTCGCCACGTACTGGGTATACTTGTCCTTGTCCTTCTGGACGGCGTTCCAGTAGTAGTCCTTCACCCAGTCGTACTTCTCAAGGGCAGTCTTGATGGGGAGCATCTCGATCCCCTCGGCCCCGCAGGTGGTCTGGATCACCTTCTGGTCGATCTGGAAGAAACTCCCGCACCGGTTCTGCATCCCGACCTCAAGACCGGTCAGGGCCAGGCGTTTTTTGTCCTCCTCCGAGAGGTGCTCCATATCGGTTATATCTGTTTGCAACGCAGACACTCTCCGTATCCTTTCTCTTTGACAACGCGCAGAATCTCGCGGGGATTCCCGTGACACCGGATCTGGCCGTCGATCAGGACGTGGCCCTGGTCGGCCTCGAGGTAATCGAGGATATAGCCGGTATGGGTGATGATGAGGCCGCTCCGGCGCCGGTTCACGATATGGATGTCTTTTTCGAGCAGGCTTGCGATCTCTTTTCCCATCAGGTTCATGTTCTCGAGGTCGACGCCACTCTCCGGCTCGTCCAGCATGATGAAATCGGGCTGCTGGACTTTCAGTTGCAGGACCTCGCTCCTCTTTATCTCGCCGCCGGAGAACCCGACGTTGATGTCCCGGGTGAGGAAGTGCTCCATGTTGACCGACTGCGCGAGCGCCTCGATTGCACCCTCCCCCATGGGGGATGTGGCGGAGAGCAGTTTCCCGAGTTTCAGTCCGGATATTGCAGGCGGGTGCTGGAACATCATGCCTATGCCGAGATGGGCCCGTTCGTGGATCGGCATCCTGGTGATATCCTTCCCTTTAAAGACAATCGACCCCGCCGTGATCGTATAGCCGCCGAATCCCATGATGGCTTTGAGCAGTGTGCTCTTTCCCGAGCCGTTCGGCCCCATCAGGACATGAGTCTCCCCCTGCCCGATATGGAGGTTGATGTCGTGGAGCACCTCGGTGCTATCCACGCTCACGTGTAAATCACTGATATCCAGCATACGCCACTCCGTTTCATGTATATTTCTGGGGGTACATTAACACTTGCACCGTAACACCCGTTTTTACGTCTGGCAGGGCGTTGATGCCTTCGACCGGCTCCTGTCCGTGAGATACCAGGTCGTTCGAGGGACCCGGTGACTGCCGTATCCGGCGGGGAAGGTGGTCACCCATTCCGCCTTCGCGTCCTCGCACCTGCGGAGAACGATCTCCCCCGCATCGTGGGAATCTCTGCGGAACGGGCCGGGATCCCGGTAATTCTGGCCCCGGTGCGGTGGACAGCCCGGGCGAAGCCGCGCATCTTCACTTTCACACCGCACACGGCCTACGGTTAAATAACGGTCTCACCCCGTTTCATGTATGGAGCGATCTGCATTCACCACGTTCGCCTGCATCGCCGAGCGGGCTGCCCGGTATCCGACCATCACCCGGCGAAGCCAGATGCGTAAGGCGGTGTATCTCGCCGCGACCACCCTGCCGGTGCACCCATCCCATCATGAGGTGAGTGGCTACACTTAACATCTCCCGGGAGTATTGGCCCCCCGGGGGATCAGGCCGGGATGCGGCGGAAGGGCATACCGAACCGGAGCGAGAAGGGGAAGATCCGGAAGGGCACGGGCGGCATCAAGCACGCTGTCCGGGCTCCTGAACCTCCTGCCGTCCGGCGGTTCGTGGACAGCATCATCTGCGGCGACGCGATGGCGGTGCTCCCGAAGATCCCGGACCGGAGCATCGACCTCATCGTCACGTCCCCGCCCTACAACTTCGGGCACCACTACGCAAACGACTGCATGAACGACACCCGCGAGTGGAACGACTACTTCCGTGAACTCGGAGCGATCTGGCGCGAGTGCTACCGTCTCCTCAAACCCGGCGGGCGGATCGCGGTCAACATCCAGCCGCTCTTCTCCGACTACATCCCCACGCACCATATCATCTCCTCTCAACTCCTTGGTCTTGGGTTTCTCTGGAAGGCGGAGATCCTCTGGGAGAAGAACAACTACAACGCCCGGTACACCGCCTGGGGGAGCTGGAAGTCGCCGTCGATGCCGTACCTGAAGTATACATGGGAGTTTATCGAGATCTTTGCTAAAGAGACGCATAAGAAGGCCGGACAGAAGGAGAAGATCGATATCACCGGCGACGAGTTCAAGGAGTGGGTCTTTGCCCGGTGGACCTTCCCGGCGGAGGTCCGGATGCGGGACTACCGGCACCCGGCGATGTTCCCCGAGGAACTCCCGCGGCGGGTGATCAAACTCTTCTCCTACCAGGGGGACCTGGTGCTCGACCCCTTCAACGGTGCGGGAACGACGACGTTCATTGCCCGCAGGCTTGCCCGGCGCTTCATCGGTATCGATATCTCCCCGGAGTACTGCAGGACCGCCATGACCCGGTTCCGGGGAGAGAAAGACGCACCCGTCCGCTGCATCGTCTGGGATTGACCCACTCCGCGGGCAAAGCAGCGCCGGTCCGGACCCCCCCTCCTCCGGTCACTCCGCGAGGTATGCCCGGGCGCGGAGGTATGACCCGGGCCGGTCGTAGGCATGGGTGACGATATAGTTGTGGAGGTCAACGGCAGCCTCTGACTCCTCGATCAGGGCGTTATAGGCCTCTACCGCGTCGTTATACTCCCGGGCCTTCTGGTTGTACCCCGGGACGAGGCGGTTATACTCCGCAAACTCCCCGTCTTCGGCGAGATCCGCCAGCTGTTCGTTGAGGGATTCGAGTGCCTCTCGCTGCACCTCAAGGTCATGCATACACCCCGCGAGTTCCGGCGCGATCTCCTCGGCCCGATCACGCGAGGTGGTGATAGCCTGTTCGATCGTCCCGACATCGCCGCACGCCGTATAGGCCCCGCCCCCGTCTCCGATAGGGATGACCAGGGGATCGGTCGAGAGCGTCGTCCCGTCCGAGAGGACTGCCGGCGGGATGCCGACGTAACTTGTGTTCGTGGTCTCGATGTAGGCGAAAGGGGTGTCGCGATAGAGGCACCCGTCGCTCTTCACCCCGACGGCCATATGCCTCTCGTCCCCGAAGTAGAGGAGCGCGACACCGTATCCCTCCCGGACCAGGAGCCCGGCAAGGAGGAGGGCTTTGTCGTCGCAGTCCCCCTCCCCGTCCACGTAGGTCTCGATCGGGAACTTCGGTTCCACGATCGATGTATCGGTCCTGTAGGGGATGGACTGCACGAACGCGGTGATCAGTTCGAGATACCGGTCGTCGTCGAGCCCTTCCCGGTCCCGGATATGGTGGAGAGCCGCGAGCAGGTCTGCATAGAAGGGTTCCTGGCAGGAGTCGTTGATGAATGCCCGGTAGTAGATGGGGATCCACTCCTCTTCCGCGAGCTCCTCTGAGAGGTAGAGTTGCCGATCCGCCTCCTTTGCACCGGCGTAGACCGCCGGGTCGGGCTCGACCCGGATCGTCTCCTCCCCGTCCTCGAAGGGGAAGGTGTAGACCGGCGTCCGGTCGAGGGACGCCCCTTCGACCGGCACGATCGCCGGCGGGATGACCGGGGGGTGCAGGAAGCCGCCCAGGCAGCCGGCCCCGAGGGTCGCGGCGATGAGGACGATTGCGATGAGGGTTCGGCTCCACATGGTATCAGATGTGATCGGGGAGGTCTGCCAGCGATTCGATGACGAGGTCGGGCGTGATGCCTGATTGGCGGACCGCTTCTCTTCGGTACTTTCCGGTCCGGACCAGGATGCCCTTCATCCCGCAGGCCCGGGCGCCGCCGATATCGGTGACGATGTCGTCGCCGACCATCGCGGCCTCATCCGGCCCCGCACCGATCTCCCGGAGCGCCCGGATGAAGAACGCCGGGGAGGGTTTCCCGATCACCTCCGCCTCCTTTCCGGCGGCATACTCGAGTGCGGCGACGAAGGGCCCCGCCGAGAGCATAAGCCCGTCCGGCCCCATCCAGTAGCGGTCTTTCTCGAGCGCGACGAGGTCTGCGCCGTCCATCAGGAGACGGAACGCCCGGTTCATCGAGGCGTAGGTGAGGCCGTCGGCCGCATCGGCGACCACGACCGCGTCTGCATCCTCCTCTACGGCCACAATCCCGGCCTCCTCGAAGTCTCTCCGGGCATCGGGGGTGGTGAGGAGGAAGCACCGGGTCCGTCCTCCCTCTTTGAGGTGTGCGGCGGCGGCGACCGGGGCGGTGATGATCGCGGTATCCGGGATGGTGTAACCGAGTTCCTGCAGCCGGCGGGCGACCGAGCGACGGGAACGGCGGGTGGTGTTGGAGACGAACCGGTAGGGTATCCCTCGCCGGTCAAGTTCCGAAAGCGCCCGGTCCGCCCCGGCGACCGGCCGATCGCCGACGTAGAGGACGCCGTCGATGTCGATCAGGACTGCACCGATCGTCATATCGCTCCTTCTGTTGTCCGAATGGGTATTTATATCATACCCGGGAGCATGGCGGCCCGTCTTAAGTTCCGTCGAGATTGGAAGGGCCTTCATGCCGGCCGGCATCCCGGGGGTTCCGGTTCCGGCCGGGAGAGGGAGATATCGCGGATCCTGAAAATCCGTTCACTTTCACCCCGCGGCGGGTATCTTGAATGCCGGCAGGATCCAACCCTCTGCCGGGAGAATGGCTCACCCTTTCGTTCAGGCAGCGAGGCTCCGGCAGGCCGGGGAGTATGAGGACGCCGGCGAGAACACCCGGTTCGTCCCCGGCCCCCGCTCCGAATACGCCAGGATCCGGCGGCTCTGCGACGACCTCGTTGCCGGGTACCGGGGGCGGGCGTTCGAGGACGTCTTCTGCGGCCGGGAGGTTATCTGTTCCGCCGGGGGATGCTGGGTCCTCGAATCCCGGGAGGCCATGGACCTTGACGGCCGCGACCCCGGCCGGGCGGCGGCGGCTATCCTCAGCGACCTCACGCTGGTCCACGGCATCGGCAGGGTGACCGAACGGAGGCTGAAAGGCCGGGGCTACCGGACGGTCGCCGATCTCGTCCGGCACCCCCGCTACCACGACGAGGCTGCACGGCTCCTGGATTCGGTGACGGAGGGGAATGTTCGCGATATATCAGACCTGATCGGGCGGCGGCATCACCGAAGCGACCCGCTCCTCCTTGAGGCCAGCCGGTTTCATGCTCCCGGGGACTTTGTCTTCCTCGACATCGAGACGCTGGGGCTCTTTTCGCGGCCGATCATCCTCATCGGCCTCGCCCGGGTCGAGGGTGGGTCAATCACCACCCGCCAGTACCTGCTCCGGTCGGTTGTTGAGGAGGCAGCGGCGCTCACCGCTGTCCTCCCCACGCTGGAAGCGGAGGGTGCGGTGCTCGTCACCTTCAACGGCCGGGCGTTCGACCTCCCCTACATCCGGGAGCGGCTTGGCCGCCACGGCATCCCGGCCGGCCTCGATATGCCTCATGTTGACGTCCTCCACTTCGCACGCCGCCGCTGGGGCGACTCGCTCGCCACCTGCCGGCTCGGGGCGCTCGAGACGGCGGTCCTCGGCCTTGCCCGGGAGAACGATCTCCCGGGCTCGATGGTGCCGGAGTTCTACGATATCTACCGGCGGACCGGGAATCCCGGCCCGCTCGTCCCGGTGGTGGAGCATAACCGCCAGGACCTCATCTCGCTTGCCCGGCTCTTTGCGCTCCTCCGCGGGGATGGCAACGGCGGGACTATCCCCGACGCTCTCCGTTGATGCCTGTCCCCCGGACCCCTGACCGATACCCTCAAATCCTCGCCGATCGATATCCGGCACCGGTATACCGCCATGAGTATTGCCCTGGTTCCTATCGGGAAGGTCGATCCGACCGAGATGGAGGTGCTTCAGGGAAGCCTGAAGACGGTGTTCTCCCGGGACGTTCTGATCGGGAGAAAGATTCCGCTCCCCCCGGTGGCGTGGAACGCCGCCCGCGGCCAGTATGATGCGGAGATGATGCTCGAGTTCTTCTCGCTCTCCGTGGAGGCTGCCGGCTACGACCGGGCGCTGGGGGTCACGAACGTCGATCTCTATCTCCCCGGGATGAGTTTTGTCTTCGGGATTGCGGGCAAAAGATGCGCAATAATCTCCTTCCATCGTCTCAGACAGCCGTTCTATAATCTCCCCGAGGACGCAGATCTCTTCCTGTGGCGGGCTGTCGTGGAAGCGGTACATGAACTGGGGCACACCTTCGGGCTCGCTCATTGTAAAAATCCCCGGTGCGTCATGTGCTTCTCAAACACCATCGCCGATACCGACCGGAAAGGGCCGGCATTCTGCACAGCCTGCCGTTTGCAGGTCTTTTCCGGGGAGACCTGCGGCGGCCGGGTGCCGGGTCGTGGGGGCGGCCCGGTCGAACCGTGACGGCGCTCGCCCGGAGTGGGGGGCGGGGTGGAAATGACCTCTACTATTCCCTGAAATATCGAAGGATCGTTCCGATGCGCCGCGCTCATTGTGAATGTTTCAAGCATCTCTTTGAAATATATTTAAGTTTGGATAAAACCGAATTTCTCCAAAATATCTATAATTTGGGTTTAAAACGCTGATAGCGCAAGGTATTCTGCGAATATCAAATCAAAATACTTTTAAACTTTAATTCTAACCTTAGATGTGCCCCCAATATCTTTTTGCAACGCGTTGTTCTGTCGTACCTCCTGTTCCCGGCCACCTGCCGGTTCCCCTGAAGGTGCCGGCTTGTGGTCCACCGGGGCGACCACCCTGACCATGTACCCCCGATCATGCCAGGTCTTCGTCATCGAAGGTGAAGACCTCTTCGATGGTGGCGCCGAGCGCCCTGGCCACCTTATAGGCGAGTTTTAAGGAGGGGTTGTACTTCCCCTTCTCGAGGAAGACGATCGTCTCCCGCCGGACCCCGACCTGCTGCGCCAGCTCCTCCTGCGTAAGCCCCGTCTTCGCCCGGAGTTCCCGGATCCGGGTCTTCACCCGACGTCCCCCTTCCGGAGCAGGCGCTGTCCCGCCGCGCTCATCCGTCTCACGCCACATCTCCCTGCCGGAAGAGGTACCACTGGAAGATGCGGGCCGAGAGCCCCATCAGCAGGATGGTGGAGAGCAGCACGCTCTCGACCGTGAGGGCGAGCACCCCGAGGTAGTCCACCCAGAAGAGGAGTGCGAGGAAGATGAGGGTGAGGAGCCACGAGCAGGAGATGCCGTATGCCCCGATCTTCTGCGTCCGTTCGTCCTTCTCCAGTTCATCCCGGAACTTCCAGTGCCGGACGGCGGCCACCGCGAGGATCACAAGACCGATCGTCACCAGGACTGATGAGAGCGCCCCCATCCCGTCCGTGAAGAACGGGAGAATGAGGCCAGCCGCCCCGACTGCCGTCCCCGCCGCAATCTGGACCATGTATCGTGTCTTCATGTCTGTTCCTGTTATGTAATTCTAACATTGTGTTAGAAAAATATAACTTTGTCGGTAGCAGGCGGCCGTGCTCGGGGGAGATGATGCCCATGTGTGCCAGGAATTTATCGTTCAATCGAGGATCACTATCGGCGGGGAGGTCCGCACCGTGAACCTGACCGGGACATCCTCGATTCCCACGGCCCTCGCCTGCTCATCGACCATCACGTGCAGTGCTTCGACCGAATAGGTTGTCTCCGGGCGAGGAGGACCGTTCCAGAGGGTGACTTCAAGGTAGCCTTCGACGCCGTAGCCGAAACCGATGACGTTTCCCGTGGGATAGAGGTGGCGCTCCCGCAGCATGCCCCATGTGGCTTCGGTGACGTTCTCCAGGTCTGAATACGATGCACTTTTCCCGCCTTTTGAGGAAGGAAGCCCTCCGAGGGTGAAGATGACGGGCTCCCTCTTGTTCAGGCCTGCCTTGAGGAGGTAGGGCCATTGCTTCGTGTATATCGGCTGAAGGAGTTTGAGTTCTTCCGCAGGGTTCGCCGGCTCCCAGCATCCCGGGTCCCCGGAGAGGTACGCCCCCAGGGGTAGACAGCATACGAGAACGAGGGAACCGATCAGGACGAACGAGTTCTTCATGCGCAATTCCTCCTCTGCACCCCGCAGGGCCGGCGAGCCCCGGTGGGGCAGCCTTGCGGTGATAAGGAGTGACTTAATGATTTGTTTGCTTAACTGTTTCGGATTATGCACGTAATCCCTGGAAGAATCCACCTATGGAGTCTTTCAGGTAACTGGGTGCAGGTGTGGCCTTCTTGCCGTGGATACCCCGGCTACCCACGGTCCCACAGGAATCTGTTCTCTCGTTGCACTTCAACGGCGGAGGCCGGAACACCATGTAAACAGGCCGGATGGATACTCGTCTATCCCTCCGGCGGGCGTATCGCCCTGCACTGCCCGCCCCCCGAGGGGGCGGGAGGAGGCGCGGAGCGCCGGGGCCGGCGGGGTCGTGGGCGGGGTGGTGGCGGTGATTGTGAAGGTGCTGGGCGGGGGATGAGGGAGCAGCATAACTATCGGAACAATGGGAAGGTGTGAACGTAGTGAGCATGAAAAGACGGAAGATCTTTGAGGGTGTCTCCCCCACCCCGCCCGGCCTCCGGCCTCCTCCTCTGCACCTCGCATGAGAAGACCGAACTCTTCGAACTGCGATGGACGGAATATCCACCTTCCTTCCGCCAACCGTTACCTCAAATGCCCCGACAGAACCCGCCCATCCGTCCATGCGCGGAGTCTGAAGAGTCTGCCGGCGCCGGGCACGCCGGGGAGAGGTGCTGTTCGCCTGGAGCCTGATATCTGCAATTTTTTGAGATTTGGCCAAAACCTTAATTTTGGTTGAGAATCTTTGGGTGCTGATCATTCCCTCCGATATGAACAGGGTCAAACTATGAACCGGTTATTGATAGTCTCAAACAGGCTTCCGATCAGCATCTCCCGCAAGAACGGCGACCTCCACCTGCAACGGAGCGCTGGCGGTCTTGCGACCGGAGTCGGCTCCTTTTACAAGTCTTACGAGAGCCTCTGGGTCGGCTGGCCTGGTATGAACGTCCAGAAGAAGCAGGAAGAAGAGAGGGACAGGATCGTCGATCTGCTCCGGCAGGAGCAGTGCCACCCGGTCTTTCTCTCCCCGTACGACATCAAGCACTACTACGACGGGTTCTGCAACAACACCCTCTGGCCGCTTCTCCACTACTTCAACCTCTTTGCCGACTACAACCCCAAGACCTGGCAGGTCTACCAGCGGGTGAACGAGAAGTTCTGCGACGCCGTCATGGAGGTGGCCCGGCCCGACGACGTCATCTGGGTGCACGACTACCACCTGATGCTCCTGCCGCAGATGCTCCGGGAACGCCTGCCCGATGCGGAGATCGGCTACTTTCATCACATCCCCTTCCCGTCATTTGAGGTCTTCCGGCATCTGCCCTGGAGGAAAGAGATCCTCTCCGGCCTTCTTGGGGCGGACCTCATCGGGTTTCACACCTACGGATACGTCCGTCACTTCCTCTCCAGCGTCCGGAGGCTTCTCGGGCACGAGCATTCCTTCGGGGAGGTCCGGACCGGCACCCGGATGGTGCGGACCGACCTCTTCCCCATGGGGATCGATTACCATCGGTTCGCCGACTCGGCGGGCAGCACCCCTGTCCAGAAGGAGATCGCCCAGATCAGGCATAAGTACGGGAAACGAAAGATTATCCTCTCGTTCGACCGCCTGGACTACACGAAGGGAATCCCGCTCCGGCTCGAGGCCTTCGATGCGCTCCTCGACAAGAAGCCGGAGTACCGCGGGAAGGTCTCCCTTGTCGTCGTCGCGGTCCCGTCCCGGACGAGCGTCAACAGTTACCGGGCGTTAAAGAAGCGGATCGACGAACTCGTCGGCCGGATCAACGGGAAGTACGGGACGACCGACTGGACCCCGGTCAGTTACTTCTACAACTTCCTCCCGTTCGAGACGCTGGTGGCGTTCTACAGCGCCGCCGACGTCGCCCTGGTGACGCCGCTCCGGGACGGCATGAACCTGATGGCGAAAGAGTATCTCGCCACAAGGACCGACGGGACCGGGGTGCTCATCCTCTCGGAGATGGCGGGAGCGGCGGAAGAACTCGGTGAAGCGATCATCGTCAACCCAAACGACCAGGACGCGGTGATCGAGGCGATCGAGGCGGCGCTTGCCATGCCGGAGAAGGAGCAGATCGAGCGGAACCGGGCGATGCAGAAGCGGCTGATGCGTTACGACATCGAGCACTGGGTCGGGGACTTCCTCACCCGTTTAGGGGATGCCCGGGCGGTCCAGGTCGAGCGCTCCGAGCAGGTCATCACCCCCGGCATCCGGGATGAGCTGGTTGCGGACTACGCTGCCGGCAAGAACCGGCTCCTCCTCCTTGATTATGACGGTACCCTGGTCCCCTTTGCTGCAAAACCGCAGAAAGCCGTCCCCGGCGACGCCACCCGGGAGGTGCTCGATTCCCTCTCCAAAAGACCGGAGAACGAGGTGGTGGTGATCAGCGGCAGGGACCGGTACACGCTGGACGCCTGGTTCGGGGCTATGGATATCGGGCTCATCGCCGAGCACGGCGTCTGGGTGAAGGAGCGTTCTGGGGAGTGGCGGATGCCTGAAGCGCTCTCGGATGACTGGAAAGGAGAGATCTACCCGCTCCTTGAACTCTACACGGACCGCACACCCGGAGCCTTCATCGAGGAGAAGGACTACTCCCTCGTCTGGCACTACCGGAGGACCGAGCCGCTGCTCGGCGCACAGCGGGCAAAAGACCTCAAAGACGACCTCCTGCACCTGACCTCCAACCTCAACGTCGGCGTCATGGAGGGGAACAAGGTGATCGAGATCAAGAACAACGTCGTCAACAAAGGGAGGGCGGCACTGAACTGGATCACAGGTCAGGCCTGGGACTTTGTCCTTGCGATCGGTGACGACCGGACCGACGAAGACCTCTTCGAGGCGATGCCGCCGGACGCCTACTCGATCAAGGTCGGCCTCGCCCCGAGCCGGGCCCGCTTCAACCTGGTCTCCCAGCGGGATGTACTGCCCCTGCTCCGAAGGTGTATCGGGGGTGAAAAGGGCGGTGCGAGCGAAAAAAAAGGAAAGCCCGGACGTGAGAAGAGGCTTATTGAGTCGGTGGCTCCGGGGTGACGACGGACCTGACCGTCAGGAAGACCGGTCCCCGGAGGTCCACCTTTTTGTTGTGGTCGGTGACATACCGCATCGCGTACTCCTCGATCCGGAGGTTGACGTCGGAGGGGAGTTTCGACATCTTCACCTGGACATGGGCTTCCTCCCCGCACCGGGCCGCCTCCTCGATCCGGGCGGCGGCGAGGCTTGCTACCGCGTCGAGGTAGGTGATGCCGGTGGGGGAACCATCCTTCCGGACGGCCGCCCACTTCTCGATGTCGGGCACCCCGAGGACCGAGCCGTTGTGGACATAGACCTCGTTAAAGCAGGCCGGGCCGCAGAGTTTCGTGTTGGACTCGGGCTCCTCGACGATCACCTCCACCTCTCTGCCTGCGATCTCACCCTTCCACGCGGCAAAAGCGCACGGTCCCGGGGCCGTAGCGTGCTCGGCGGCCGTAGCCCGGATCGCCTCCGCCATCCGCTTCCCGGCAGCGGTTCTCGGCTCCTCGCGGAGGTGGACGGCGCCGGCGATCTCGCGGTCGGATATCTCACGCGGGTGGAACTGCGGGTAGGTGAGCTGGCGGATGTCGTTTGACTGGTAGGCGATCATCGCGAGCCGCTCCACGCCGAGGCCGAGGTTCATCACCGGGACGCCGATCCCGTACTCCGCGAGCGCCGAGGGCGAGTAGATGCCGAAGGTGGCGACCTCGACCCAGCCGAGGACCGGGTGGCGGGCGTAGACCTCCGTCTGGGTCTCGGGCATGTAGTACTTCGACCGCTTCTCGTCGGGCTGGAACCGGAACTCCGTAAACCCGAAGGCCGAGAGGAGGGCCTCGCTGACGGCTTTTCCTTCCTCGAGGGTGACGTCCTCGCCCGCGACGACGCAGGAGGCCGAGTGGTAGGCCATCAGGCGGGTGGGGCCTTCCTCCTGCTCCCGCCGGAAACACCGGTCCACCGAGAAGAGCCTTATCGGAAGGTGGCGCTTCTCCCAGAGGGCGGAGAGCGTCAGGAACCAGCCGCTCGTCATGTGGCTGCGGAGGGTGTTTCGCGACGACTCGGGTGCGAGCGCCCGGAATTCGGGGAAGACCGCGTCAAGGATATGCACCACGGTCGCGTCGTCGGCCTCAAGGACGGCGGCGAGTTCGTGCGTCAGTTCGTCGCCGTCGATCGTCCCTTTCTTGTAGCCGTGGAGGGTCTCGCGGAGTTTCACCTCGATCGCGTCCGGGACCGCCCGCCCGAGGATCGCCTCGATCTCCTCGACCTGCTTTCGTGCGATCCCGACGTTCGGGCGGGGCAGGCCGCCGAGGTAGAAGACCCGGTCGAGGACGGCCATTGCCTCAGGCCCGAACTGCCGGTAGATGTCCGATTCCTCGACGATGACGGGGTTCATCGCCTCGTCGAACCCCATCGAGAGGTAGGTCTCGCGGAGCCGCTGCGTGATCTCGAAGATCGGGTGCGCCGTAGCCCGGGTGTACTTCAGCCGGGGGTATCGCTCCTCAACCCCGGCCGGGGTCAGGACCGACGGCCCTTCGTGCCAGGCGTGCTCGAAGTCCTCTCTCGCTCTCTTTTTGAACTCTTCCACATCAAATCTCATACGTCTCGCTCCAGACAGACGACCCGGCTTGCCGGGCTCTCATCCCTGATGAAATAGTCGCAGTGCTCAGTTATTTCCCTGGCAAACGTCCGAACCTCGTTGTGTTCGGGCATCTGGTCCCTCTGCAGTCGATTCCTACTGTACCCCAGATGCATATAACCCTTTACTTCCACGAACCGGGCCCCGGAGTCCTGGTAGATCGCCGCGTAGCGCTCGGGGGAGAAGTCGTTGTAACCGCGGACCACGGTGGTCCGGATGGCCGACCGCCGACCGGCAAGCCCGGCGAGGCTCTCCTGGATCCGCTCCCAGTAGTCTTCCTTTGGCCGGCAGAGGGAGAGGTAGGTCTCACGGTCGGGGGCGTCCAGCGAGACGTAGACCTGGTAAGGCCGGCACCGGTCGAGGACGTCCGGCCGGGTCCCGTTCGAGACGAGGAACGTCGTGTAGCCCTCGGCGTTGAGGCCGTCGATGAACTCCGCAAGGCGCGAGTAGCAGGTCGGCTCTCCCGAGAGGGATATCGCGACCATCGTGGGGGCGAGGGCCTCGGCGAACCGCTCCGGCGCGACGTAGGGCGAGACCTTGTAGCCGGAGAGCGCTCTCTTCTGGAGGCGGCGGAGGTTTGCGATGATCGTCTCCGGCGGGCACTCCTCCTCCTCCACGACCTCGTGCTCGAAGGACCGCCAGCAGAAGAGGCAGTGCTGGTTGCACTTGAGTGTCGGGGTCATCTGGACGCAGCGGTGGCTCTCGATGCCGTAGAACTGCGCCTTGTAGCACATCTCCCCGCCCCTGAGCGCCCGCTTGTTCCACATGCAGGGTTTGACGGCCGCAGAGGAGGCCGGGCTGACGAACTGGTAGCCCTGCCTCTTTAAGGCCTTACATGCTTCTGAGCGCATCGATACCAAGCGTCTCTAAAGACTCCTTCAGGGTGTTCCTGACCGCGTCTACGAGCGTAAGCCGGCTGCTGCGGGTCTCACCCTCGCTCTTCAAGACCGGGTCGTAGTGGTAGAAGGCGTTGAAGAGGTCCGCGAGTTCGCGGGCATAGGTGGCGAGGAGGTGCGGGCGGAGTTCCTGCACGGTCTGCTCGATGACGACCGGGAACCGGGCAAGGTGCCGGGCGAGCGCGACCTCGTGCTCGGTCTCAAGCGTGTAGGCCCGCTCGAACTCTCCTGCCTTCTCAAGGATGCTGCAGGCGCGGGCGTGGGCGTACTGGATGTAGGGCCCGCTCTGCCGCTCGAAGTCGAGAGCCTCCTTCCAGTTAAAGACTGTGCTCTTCTCGGGGGAGACCTTCACGATATCGTAGCGGATGGCGGCGATGGCGACCGACTTTGCGATCGAGCACCGCTCCTCCTCGGGGAGTTCCGGACGGCGGACGGTCACCTCCTCGAACGCCTTCGCGGCAACCTCCTCGATCAGTTCGTCCGCCGAGACGAACTTGCCTGCCCGGGTGCTCATG
This sequence comes from Methanoculleus sp., assembly GCF_020696975.1. Classification (GTDB taxonomy): domain Archaea; phylum Halobacteriota; class Methanomicrobia; order Methanomicrobiales; family Methanoculleaceae; genus Methanoculleus. The sequence continues at coordinate 56,693 of NZ_JAJGBK010000022.1, read as the reverse complement.
GAGCCCTCGGGGAGGGAGACGAACTCGAAGAAGACGATCTCGGGCGGCTTCTCGCCGAGGAGTTCGAGGGTGGCGCGGAGCTGGGCCCCGATCAGTTTGTGGTCCGCCCCGAGGACGTCGATCATCCGGTCGTAGTTGCGCGCCTTCCAGGTGTGGTAGGCGAGGTCGCGGGTGCTGTAGACCGACGTGCCGTCGCTTCTCCGGAGAATGTACTTCTTCTCAAAGCCGCATTCCGAGAGGTCGACCCAGAGAGTCTCGTCCTCGTGGACCTGCGGCAGGCGCCGGACCCGCTCGAATATCCGGTCCACGTCGCCGATCCGGACAAAATCGCTCTCCCAGACGAACCGGTCGTGGTGGGCGTTTAAGGCGGCCAGGGTCGCCTTGATCCCTTCCGCACAGAGGGAGACGGCTCTGCGGAATTTTGCGACGGTCTCTGCATCCCCGCGCTCCACCTTCTGCATGAGGTGATTGATCTCTTCGGTGATCGCGGGGTTCTTCTCGATCTCCCGGTTCGCCGCGATGTAGACCCGGGCGACGTAATGGTCCTCCTTCTCACCCTCCTCGCGGGCGAGGCCGAGGTGATCGAATCCCCACGAGACGATGGCGATCTGGCGGCCCATGTCGTTTAAGTAATACTGCACCTCAAGCGGGTCTCCGGCCTTGCGGAACGCCCGGGCAAGGGTGTCGCCGATGATGGTGTTCCGGATATGCCCGACATGGAGAGGGCCGTTCGGGTTCGCGCTCGTGTGCTCGAGGACGACCCGCCCGGACCGGCGCTGCAGGCTCCCGTAGCCGGGCTCGAGTGCCTCCCTGACCGCTTCCGAGAGAAGTGACGGCCCGAACCGGAAGTTGATGTAGGGGCCGGCGGCCTCGACCCGGATATCGCCAAGATCGGGGTTCGCCAGGAGGTTCGCGGCGATATCGGCGGCGATCTTCTGGGGGGCCCGCTTCTCAACCTTCGCAAGTTTAAACGCTATCGTGGAGGCGATATCGGCGTGATCACCGCCTGTTGTGAGGAGGACATCCTCTTCACCGGTGCATGCGCGGAGCATGCGCTCAATCTGGTGGTACTTCTCCTGAAACATCAGTATCCGGTCCTGTAACGCAGGATCGCTGCGATCCCGCCGAACGCATTGTAAAGCATTGAACCTTCTTCGAAATCGTCTGATATGATCTTGACCGTCGTGCTGCTCTGGTCCGCGAGCGCGGTCAGTTCGTCTATGATATCGGACTCTTCTGTAACGTAGAGCGCGGCCCCGTCGTTTGGGCAGGTGCCGAAGTCGATGTCCTTGATGTGCTTGCCCGGCTCGATGTTGATCGTCCGCTCCTCCGTGTAGTCGCTGCCCGGACAGGCAAGTTTCACCCGTGCTCTCCGGAGCCGCTCAGAGAGGAGGAGGGTGTCGACGGCGCCGAGTTCCAGGTTCTTCCTGACGCTCTCCTCACCGTAGGCGGCGGCACTCTCGTCTTTGACCAGTTCCTGGAGGAACCGGTTCATGACGTTCTTCTCCTTGATGATATCGAGGCCTTTTAGAGCATCCGACGCGTTCTCAACGAGTTCGGCAAGCCCGGACTCGTTCGTGTAGGAGACATCGAAGAGCCCGATGATCCTCTTCTGGAGTTCGTGGTGGAGGTAGCCGCCCGCCTCGAACTCCTCCTTCGTGGGGGTCGGGCCGCCGATCAGCACGCCCTTGAACCGCTCAAAGAAGTCCTTCTCGGCGAGGAAGACCTCGCTTGCGAGATCCCCGATCTTCTTGTAGAACTCGTTGATGGCGATCAGCCGCAATCGCTGGAAACGGACGCTCGACTGTCCACCTTTCCGCTGCTTGCCGGGGACCGTCGAGGTGACGCCGCGGACCGGCTCGATCCGGTTTCCCCGGAGAAAGCCGACGTAGGCCTCTCGCCGGTCGAGGACGATCAGGCCGTAGACCTCCTTCTCCCCGAGCATCTGCTGCAGCGGTTCGAGTTCGAACGAGGAGCTGCACCGGTACATGTAGGTGTTGAGCGGCTCGGGCGGCTCGATGATCTCGCAATCGAGATCGGTGCGGTCGCCTCCGACGTTGATCGTGCCGCAGAAGACGGCTATGCCGTGCTCCGGCGGGCGCTTATAGTATTTGAGGCGGGAGAGGATGGAGGATATGGCACTCTGGACGTTTGTCCGGGTCTGTTTGCTCTTGATGTTTGAGCACTGCCCGAACTCGTCGCGGAGCTGGGCGGTCACGTCGTATATCTGCTTATCTGGTGGTATATACAGTGTGATAAGCTCGGTGCCGCTCCCCTCCTTCTCCGCAAGCCTCTCAAGCATCTTTTTAAATTCGTAGCGCTTTCGCGCGGTATCCATCTCTTGCGTCTCTTCCATTGGAGTTCACCAAGCTATCTGAGTAATGTTCATTGGTCGAAGCTACTATGTGTTTCTCCGGGGAAAGCATAAATATGCGCACATTCGGCGCTCTCCCCGCGCGCGCTCTGCATGGCCCCGTCACTGCAGGCACCGGCAGATGAGGCAGATCGTTTTTGCATCGACGATCCTGCCGTCCGCGATCATTGCTGCAAGGTCCGCGACCGGGGTACGGACGACCTCGATCACCTCGTCATCATCCATCCCGTAGTCGGAGCAGGGGGAGAGCCCCTCTGCGAGGTAGAGCCAGATCCGCTCGTCGGTGTAGCCGGGCGAGGGGTAGATCCAGCCTTTCGGGACGAACCTCTCCGCCTTCATGCCGGTCTCCTCGATCAGTTCCCGATACGCCGTCTCGTCCGGCTCCTCGCCCTCGTCGATGGTGCCCGCGGGAGCCTCGAAGATGTAGTCGTCGATCGCGAACCGGTACTGCCGGATGAGGTAGCAGTCATCCCCCTCGATCGGGAGGATTGCGACCGCCCCGCCGGGATGGATGATCACCCGCTCCTTCTTTTCTCCGTCCGGGAGGGTGACCTCCCTCTTCTCGACGGTGAGCCGTTTGCCTCTGTAGATCTCCATGGGTTTATTCCTCGTAGGCGATCGGGTCCTCGAGCCCGAGTTCCCGAAATGCCTCCCTCCTGTAGTGGCAGGAGGAGCAGATTCCGCACGCTAAGTCGTTATTCTGGTAGCAGGACCAGGTATGCTCGTAGGGGACGCCGAGTTCGAGGCCCTTTCTGATGATATCCACCTTCGACATCCGGACGAAGGGTGTCATCAGGGTGATCCGGGGGTCTCCTGCCGTGCCGATGTCGACCACCCGCTGGAACGCCTCGATGAACTCCGGCCGGCAGTCGGGATACCCCGGGTAGTCTCCGGTCTGGACGCCTATGAAGATCGCCTCCGCCCGCCGGGCCTCCGCGAGGCTGGTCGCGATGGCGAGGAGGTTCGCGTTGCGGAACGGGACGTAGGTGCTCGGCATCCCCTCCTCCTCGCCGCCGTACTCCTCGACCGGGATCGAGGTATCCGTCAGGCTCGACGCCCCGATCTTCTTGAAGTGCTCAAGGCTGATCTCGACGAACTCCGCCGCGTCAAGCATCCGGGCGATGGTCCGGGCGCACTCGCGCTCTTTTGCCTCTGTGCGCTGGCCGTAGGTGAAGTGGAGCGCGATGATATCGTAGCCCATATCCTTTGCGACGTAGGCGAGCGTGGTGGAGTCCATGCCGCCCGAGAGGAGGCAGACCGCTCTCATCATTTCACCCCCAGGATCTTGTGGAGCTGCACCTGAAACCTCACCGGGAGGTTCTCTTTCACGATGTGGTCCGCGATGGCGCGGTAATCGGACCCTTCCACCGGCGAGATGAAGACCTCGCCCCGGATCTCGCACTGGCTCATCACCGCCCGGGCGTAGAGGAGGTCGTCCTCGTCCGCCACCACGAACTTGACGCAGTCGCGTGGGCTGATGCGGGAGAGGAGTGATAGGTCGCTGCGTTCACCCGATGAGGGGCATTTCACGTCCATGCAGATGGAGGCATACGGCTGCATATCGCGGAAGTCGCGGGTGCCGTTCGTCTCGATCTCGACGGAATAGCCATGAAGGCTGAACTTCTTGAGGAGTTCGAGGACCTCCGCGGACTGCAGGAGCGGTTCCCCGCCGGTTATGCAGATCTGTTTCCCGTTCTGCAGCCAGACCCGGTCAAGGACCTCGGTGACGCTCATCTCCCGTCCGCCTTCCCAGGCATACGAGGTGTCGCACCAGGCGCACCGGAGGTTGCACCCGGCAAGCCGGATGAACGTGCAGGGCCGGCCCTGGTTCTTCCCCTCCCCCTGGAGGCTCCGGAAGATCTCACTGACGAACATAGGTACGCTCTGCGTAACAGGACGTCGACTCCCAGACCCGGATCTTTGCGACGCGGGCGTCGTGTCCCTGCCGTGCGGCCTCGGCATCGATCATATCTGCGATGAGGCCGGCAAGAAGTTCGCTCGTCGGGTCTCCTGATGTGGTGACGACCGGGTGGAACTCCTCGATGCATGCCGCCATCGGGTCGTCTTCGTTTAAGATCACCTGGTGATCGAACCGCCCGACGACCTCTTTGATGCTGTTGTAGTCAAGGACGATCCCGGTGCGCTCATCCGCCGTCCCCTCGATCCAGACCTCTACCCGCCACTGGTGGCCGTGCAATCGGAAACACTTCCCCTGATAGTGGATCAGGCGATGGGTCGCCTCGAAAAAAACCTCCTTGTATATCCGGGTTATCATCAATGAAGGTTGCCCGCCAGGATATAATATTATATCAGCTCACGATCAAATAACTAGGGCGAAAGATCGGCGCGCGGGCGGGTTCCACAATATATAAATCCGCAACGCGCGTTGCTTTATAGCACACCAGGAGTTACTCCTATCCACAAATTCAACCGATACGAGGGTATTCGATGGGAAATGGTAAATTTGCAGCCCGAAAACTGAAGCGCGACGCAAAGGACAACCGGTGGCACGACACGGTCTACGCGCGGCGTCAGCTCGGGCTCGATGTGAAATCCGACCCCCTTGAGGGAGCACCGCAGGGCCGCGGGATCGTTCTTGAGAAGGTGGGTGTCGAGGCAAAGCAGCCGAACTCTGCGATCAGGAAGTGCGTCCGCGTGCAGCTGATCAAGAACGGCCGTCAGGTGACCGCATTCGCCGTCGGCGACGGTGCCATCAACTTCATCGACGAACACGACGAGGTCGAGATCGAGGGCATCGGCGGCAGACTGGGCCGGTCAATGGGTGATATCCCCGGTGTCCGGTTTGTCGTGACCAAGGTCAATAACGTCAGCCTGAGTGAAATGGTCATCGGGCGCAAGGAGAAGCCGCGGAGGTAAGTAAGCAATGGTAGAAGCAGCAGAGGCAGCAACCCAGGCGCAGCTCCTTTTTAACCGCTGGGACATGAGCGAGGTGGAGATCCAGGATCCGAGCCTTGCCCGTTACGTGAACCTGCACACGATGATCGTGCCGCACTCCTGCGGCAAGCTTGCCGGCCAGCAGTTCAACAAGAGCAACATGCTGATCGTCGAGCGTCTGATCAACAAACTGATGCAGACTGAGAACAACACCGGCAAGAAGGAACTTGCCATCCGCATCGTCCGGGATGCCTTCGAGATCGTCAACAAGAAGACGAAGAAGAACCCGGTCCAGGTGCTGGTGGACGCAGTCGCGAACACCGGGCCCCGCGAGGAGACCGTTCGTCTGAAGTACGGTGGTATCAACGTCCCGAAGTCGGTCGACACCGCTCCCCAGCGCCGTGTCGATACCGCTCTCCGGTTCATCACCGACGGCGTCCTGCAGGCGAGCCACAAGAAGAAGAAGAGTGTGAGCGAGGCGCTTGCCGAGGAACTGATCGCGGCCGCGAACGGTGATACACGCTCCTACGCCGTCTCGAAGAAAGAAGAGAGAGAACGTATTGCAAAGGCTGCCCGTTAAACCCCACTACCCCATTATTTTTTGGTGAACTATGACCCGACGAAAGAAGATGGTAGAGCGGGTGACGGAGCTGATGGACAAGCCGGAGCGGATCCGGAACATCGGCATCGTTGCCCACATCGATCACGGAAAGACAACCCTCTCGGACAACCTGCTTGCAGGCGCAGGCATGATCAGCGAGGAACTCGCCGGCAGGCAGCTCTTCATGGACTCCGACGAGGAGGAACAGGCACGCGGTATCACCATCGATGCGAGCAACGTCTCGATGGTCCACGAGTATGGCGGCGATGAGTATCTGATCAACATGATCGATACCCCCGGCCACGTGGACTTCGGCGGTGACGTGACCCGTGCCATGCGTGCGGTCGACGGCGCCGTCGTCGTGGTGGACGCCGTCGAAGGCACCATGCCCCAGACGGAGACGGTGCTCCGGCAGGCCCTCAAAGAGGGTGTCCGCCCGGTTCTCTTCATCAACAAGGTCGACCGGCTGGTCAACGAGTTGAAGGTGGACGAGCAGGAGATGCAGATCCGCCTCGCGAAGGTGATCGACAAGGTCAACAAGCTGATCAGAGGCATGAACGAGAAGATGTACAACGAGGGCTGGAAGCTCGATGCCGCACTGGGCACCGTCGCCTTCGGCTCCGCGCTATATAACTGGGCCGTCTCCGTTCCCTTCATGAAGAAGAGCAATGTCTCGTTCAAGGACGTCTTTGAGAAGTGCAACGCCGGCGACATGAAGTGGCTGGCAAAGAACAGCCCGCTCCACGCAGTCCTGCTCGACATGGTGGTCAAGCACCTGCCAAACCCCCTCCAGGCCCAGGACCGGCGTATCCACATCATCTGGCACGGCGACTACAATACCCCCGAGGGGAAGGCCATGGTCAACTGTGACCCGAACGGGCCTGTCTGTATGATGGTCACCGACATATCCTTCGACCCGCACGCGGGCGAGGTCGCCACCGGCCGTCTCTTCTCGGGGACGCTCCGCCGGGGTACCGAGTGCTACATCGTGGGCGCGGCAAAGCGCGCGAACCGTCTCGCTCAGGTCGGTATCTTCATGGGTGCCGAGCGGATCGAGGTCGACGCGCTCCCGGCCGGCAACATCGCTGCCGTGACGGGCTTAAAGGACGCCATCGTCGGTTCGACCGTCACGACGCTCCTTGAGATGACTCCGTTCGAGTCGCTGAAGCACTACTCGGAGCCGGTCATGACCGTCGCTGTCGAAGCGAAGAGCATGAAGGACCTCCCGAAACTCGTCGAGGTTCTCCGCCAGGTCGCAAAGGAAGACCCGACGGTCCAGGTCTCGATCAACGAGGAGACCGGCGAGCACCTGATCAGCGGCATGGGCGAGCTCCACCTCGAGATCATCACCGGCCGTATCAGGCGCGACAAGGGCGTCGATATCATCACCTCCCCGCCGATCGTCGTCTACCGCGAGACGGTCACGGGCAGTGCCGGCCCGGTCGAAGGAAAATCGCCGAACCGCCACAACCGGTTCTACATCGAACTCGAGCCGATGGACCCCGCGATCGTGAAGCTGATCCAGGACGGCGAGGTCTCGATGAACCAGCAGGCGGTCGAGCGGCGTGACGCCCTGGTGGCAGCCGGCATGGACAAGGATGAGGCCAAGAACGTCAAGGCGATCGAGGGCACCAACATGTTCATCGACATGACGAAGGGTATCCAGTACCTGAACGAGACGATGGAACTGGTCCTCGAGGGCTGGCGCGAGGCGCTTCACGGCGGCCCGCTCGCCGACGAACAGGTCCAGAACCTGAAGATCCGGCTGGTGGACGTGAAACTCCACGAGGACGCTATCCACCGCGGTCCCGCCCAGGTCATCCCGGCGGTCAGGAGCGCCGTCAAGGCAGGCATACTGATGGCCGGCGACTCGCTCCTCGAACCGACCCAGAAGATCCAGATCACGGTCCCGAGCGAGCAGATGGGCGCGGCAACCTCGCAGGTCCAGGGCCGGCGCGGCCAGGTCTTTGATATGCAGAGCGACGGCGACACGATGACGATCGTCGGCAAGGCACCGGTCGCGGAGCTCTTCGGTTTTGCCGGGGACGTCCGGTCGGCCACTGAAGGCCGCGCGATGTGGAGCACCGAGTTCGCCGGGTTCGAACTCGTCCCCTCAGGCCTCGTCGACGAAGTGGTCAAGGGTATCCGCCGGCGCAAGGGTCTGAAGGAACAGATCCCCCGGCCGGAAGACTACCTGGCGTAATCACCCCCGATACCCTCCCTTTTTGTTTTTCGTTCCGGCGAGCGGATGCTGTGCGCTCTGCCCACCTCCCCAATCGGGCTGATCTCCGGCACCCGGGCCTTCATATGGCCCACCGATGGGTGCACCCGGTGGAACGGCAGGGGCGACGTTCCGCCGGGGGTATCCGGGGTTTTACCTCGGTTCGGGCCGCGTTCAGTTGAGCTCTTCTATGGTGGGCGTTGGGGTGATGAAGACCGGCGGAGCGCTGATATCACCGGGTCTGGAGACCACCGGGATTGTCGGTGTGACCCGTGTCAATCCACCGCTCGTTGGTGTGGGTGTCGGTGTGACCCGGGTCAATCCACCACTTGTTGGTGTCCCGTCATCTGATCCGGGCGTGGGTGTATCCCCTCCCGGTGCCGGGGTGACTGTCGGTCTCTCTCCCGGTGGCAAGGTCGTCGTTGCGTTCGTCGGGGGCGATGTCTCCGGCACTGAAGTCACTGGCGGCGCGGGCGGCGCGGGGGGTGCACCCGGAGCAGAGGGACCGGCCGGTCCCGGCGCAGAAGGCGCAGACGGTGTGGATGGCGCTCCTTCGTCGGGGGTCCAGGCGTAGATGTCCCAGTTGCCGTTCCGGTAGTCGTTCCAGACGACCATACTCCCGGTGACGGCAGGCGTCATCTGCGCGCTCTCGTTTGTGGTGATCCGGGTCTCTTCTCCCGTGGCGATGTCGTAGAGGTAGATATCCCAGTTGCCGTTCCGGGCATCCTGCCAGACGATCCAGTCCTCGGCGACGGCGGGGCTGGTCTCGTGGCCGGTCCCGTTCGTGATCCGGGTCTCCTCGCCTGTGGCGAGATCATAGAGGTAGATGTCCCGGTTCCCGCTCCGGTTGTCCTCCCAGACGACCCGCTCGCCGCTCATCATCATGCCTGCAGGGAGTGCCGTCGCGAACTGATCGCTCTCCGGCGGGGTGAGTGGGCGTTCGCTCTCCCCCGTCAGGTTGTAGAGGTAGACGTCGTAGTCACCCGTCCGGTTATCGGACCAGAGGATCCGGTCGTCGAGGACCGATGCATAGACCTGGTCCACCGAGGCGTTCGTGACCTGGTGCTCGGCGGCCGTTGCGGCACCGGTGAGAAGCGCAAGGGCTATCAGCGCCAGTGCAGGTAAAGAGAGATTACGTTCACTCATCGTTTGACCTCCGGAGGATTCCCGGGAAGGCATCCCGGAGGGAAGACGGCCGGGGAATCCCTTATAGTAGAAGGAGACGCCCGGATTGAACTGCGGCAACCGCTGAACGCACGGGTATTCCTTCCCCGGGCGGGGAGTGCGCGTGGCCATATATAATACCAACCCACAGCCGGAAGGATCCTCGGGATGGTTCTTTCAGGCTGCAGAAGAAGGGTGTGGGACCGCCCTGCCGGCAGGGAGCCGGCGACCTTCTACCGTCGTGTGACCGCCACGAGCAGCCCCGCGATCGCGATCACGGCAATCAGTCCCGGGAGCGGTGCCTGCGTTGGCATTGTTGTGGTTGTGGCTGTGGCCGGGAGCGGCGTCTCGGTCCCGGTTGGAGTCTCTGTGGTCGCGGTGATGGTCACGGTCGGCTCTGTGGGGGTGGCCGTCGGAGCGGGGGTGAACGTGATGCTGCTCTGCCGGATCAGACCGCCTTCTTTGCTGAACGCGAAGTAGCGTCCGTATTTTCCGCCGAGTGTGTGAGCGTTGATCTTGAAGTATCCGTCGTTTGGCACCCCGATGACACGGACGATCTGTTTTGTGGGGTTATCGTCCCGGTAGTGCCGGAGTTCTGTGATCGGGTTGAGGGTATCTGCGCTCCGGAGGTTGACGAGGTCGAGGACGAGCGGTTCGCTCCCCACCGCGATCGTCTCGCCGGGTTGTACCGCCCGTGGCGCGGTCCCCTGTGCGGCTGCCGGGACGACGAGGGCCAGAACAAGGACCGCCAGGAAAACGAAAGTGTATGGAGATGCCATTCTCTCGTAGGTCATACGTGCAACCTCGTTTTCACGATATATATGCGTGTTGAAACGCTACCGGGGGTGCGGCGAACCCTGACCGGATCGTTGATGTGGGGTGAGGGTATCTCACACCGGTACTCCCATGAAGACCGGCGATCGCTCTTTGCCGGAGGTCATCCCTGTGCCGCTCAGCCTGACGACTGCGTTCATCGTCAGGGATCATCGGGGTGCGCTCCTGGTTGATACCGGCAATGCCGGGGACGAGACGGCCATCCTGGCCGCGATGGAGAGGGCCGGCATCAGGCCCGACGAGGTCACCCTGATCCTCGTCACTCACGGCCATCCGGATCACTGCGGGAGCGCCGACGCACTCCGGGCCCGGACCGGTGTCCCGGTCGCCGTTCATGCGGCCGACGCCGGTCTCATGCATCTTGGCTTTAACGGTCTGCGTTTCCCGGCCGGCACCATCCTCCGCCTCCTCGGGATTGCGGGCGGCAGAACGGGCGTATTCGATTCCTGCGGCGTTGAGCCCGATATCATCATCGAGGGCGCCAGGGACCTTGCAGCCTTCGGGGTCCGCGGGATGGCCATCCCCACACCGGGGCATACCCCGGGCTCGGTCTCGGTCCTTGTCGCCGGCGGGACCGCCATCGTCGGTGACCTTCTCTCCGCCCTGCTCCCGGGCGGAAGGCCCCGGCTGCCCCTCGGGACGGACGACCCTCCCACGGCGAGGAGAAGCATCCGGGGACTCCTTGCCCTGGGGGTGGAACGGATCTATGCGGCGCACGGCGGGCCGTGGTCGGGCGAGGAGGTATCAAGGAGGTTTGGGGCCGGCTGGTGATGATGAGGTGTCCCGGATGGAGGCGGTACGGAACTGGTTCTCCGGTCATGCCCGTTGTTTATACCGGAAGGCTGGTCCGGTAATAACTCCGCGAAAAAGTGGGTGAAGGGTTACTCGATAACGAAGGCCATCGAGAACGTGGTCTCGTTCCCGGTCATGTTCTCCCAGGACCGCATGTAGACTGCAGAGAACTCGGCGTCGCCCTCATCGGCAGCGATGTACTCCCAGATGTGGACTCCGGGAGCGCCCACGAGTTCGGTCTCTTGTGCGTCGTGCGTCTCATTCACGAGCTGGAGCCCGGTCGAGGAGGTGACGTTCCACTCGTACCCGGTCGTCGGGTTCTCTTCGAGGCTGATGGTGATATTGCTCCCGACCGGGAGGGTGACGGTCGTGTTGTCGTCCGTCTCGTTGAAGGCGTATGCCCCGGTGGCCGGGGTGGGGGTTGCCGTCTCGTTTGCCGTCGGAACGGCGGTGGTCGCCTCCGGGGTGGGGGTTGCGGTCACGTTTTCCTGTTCCGTCGGCTGTGTCGTGCAGCCGGCACCAAGCATGCACAGGGCGAGGAGCCCTGCAACCAGGACGGTATAGAGACTCTTTCTCTGAACCATGCGTTAAGGTAGCTTAGAATTGTTAAATACCTTTCTTAAACTTTCAGGGAGATGATCGCCGTGCCCGGTGCATTCGGGCCTGATTTCGGTCCCGCCGTCCCGGAGGATGTGCCTGAGCAGTCCAGAGCGCGTTTAGGCCGGTCTCTATCCCCGGTATCGGTGAATGCCATCAGATACGGCCCCGCCCAAAGGGGTCTGTCTGCGACACCTGCTGCCGGCGAACCGGCGTGGGCGGGTCGAGGACGGTCCAGGGCCGCTCTTCACGACCCCCATCCCTTCTTTTCCCTCACTCCGGCACGGCCGTGACGATGTAGTGGTACGGCCCGGATTCTACAATCCCCGTAACCCGGAGCCCGGCCTCTGCCATCAGCGATGCCGCATGCTCCGTGCTGAACTTCTTTGCGGCCGGTGGGCCGAGAGGGAGGGGCTCCTTCTTCCAGTCTACGTCGACGATCCTGCCTTCCGGGGCCGCCATCCGCTTTGCGTTCCGGAGCACCCGGACCGGGTCGGCGAAGTCGTGAAGCGCGATCCCGAAGAAGACGATATCTGCGCAGCCGTCGCAGAGAATGACCTCCTCGGCCATCCCCGGATGAAGGATGACGTTGTCAAGCCCCTCGCCAAACGCCTTATCCTGCAGGAGGTCGAGAGCCTCGGCGTCGATATCGATCCCGCAGACCCGGCCGTGCGGCCCGACCATCCGCGCCGCCGGGAGCGCGAAGAACCCGTCACCGCACCCGACGTCGATGAACGTATCGCCATCGGCAAGCCCGATCCCCTCAAGGACGGACTCGGGATGCTGCCAGCGCCTGCGGGCCGCCTCGTCTTCGGGCGTGTGTCTCCAGGAACCCATATGGTGTGCCATACCGGTCCGGTGGTCTGCATCCTCAAATAACCTGCTGTTCTCCCCCTTCCCGCAGGCTCCGGGGTGATGGTCTTCAAAAAGAAGTTGTCGGGGCCCTGCCGCCCTCACTTCACCGCTTTTTTGAGTTTCTCCTGCACTTCAGGCTGCTCCGGGTTCATCTGGTGAGCGGTCTGGACGTGCCCCTCGATACGTTTCATCAACTCGTTCTCGTTCTCCGCCTTCTCCTCGAACTCGCACGCAAGGCCGAGATCCCTGCACCTGAACGTCTTCTGTTCCTGCATGCCTCTCACCGGCCCGGGTTGTATGCCGGGTTGTATATAAAATTATATCGCCGTTGTTTCCGGCCCGGCCTGAGCGGCAGGGCTCAGGCGGTCCGGCCGCACCCGGCTGCCCGGGAAGGACCGCAGCCGTCCCCCACCGATTGACCCGGTTTACGCCCACGGCGCGCCGCCGTCAAGTATCAGGCCCTCCTGCACTCCGTCATCTCCTCGATCAGCCCGTCTCGGAGGGTGACGATCCGGCAGAAGTACTCCTTGTGCCAGTCCTCGTGCGAGACCATCACGATCGTCTGGTCCAGTTCCTCGTTTAAGCGGGCAAAGAGGTCGAGGATGCTCTTTGAGGTCTGGCTGTCCAGGTTCGCGCAGGGTTCGTCGGCGAGCAGGATGCTCGGGCTGTTCACGAGCGCCCGGGCGATCGCCACCCGCTGCTGCTCCCCGCCCGAGAGTTCGCTCTGCCGGTGATCTATCCTGTCGCCGAGCCCGACCCGTTCCAGGATCTCGACGCTCTTCTTGAGGTACTCCTCCTTTGGGTCCCCCCGGACGAGCGATGTCAGGTAGACGTTCTCGAGCGCCGTGAGTTCCCCGATGAGGGCGTAGTCCTGGAAGACGTAGCCGAGCCGGTTCAGCCGGAACAGGGTCCGCCGGCGGTCGGAGAGGGCGAGGACATTGGTCCCGTCGATCGCGACCGTGCCGGAGGTGGGCCGGTCGAGGAGCCCGAGGATGTGGAGGAGCGTCGATTTGCCGCTCCCGCTCGCCCCCATGATCCCGACGAACTCGCCCTTTGCTACGGAGAGCGAGACCCCCCCGAGGGCACGGACCTCCACCCTCCCCATGGTATAGACCTTCGTGAGATCTTCTGCGACGATCATCCTTTCACCCCCGGATTGCGGAGAGGATCTCCTCGCGGACGATCTGCCAGGCGGGGATGTAGCCCGCCACCACCGAGACCGCAAAGAGGCTTGCGATGCTCCGGAGGATTGCCGACGCCTCCACCGCCGGGTAGACCGGGCCGCCGGGGAAGACGAGCGGGTAGGCGGTCAGGTAGGTCGTCACGCCGGCGTTCAGCGCTATCCCGACGAGTGCCCCGACGGCGGTGATGAAGAGCACCTGGAGAACGTAGGAGTTGATGATGATCTGCTGGTCGATCCCGATCGCTTTTAAGATCCCGATCTGCCGCCGCCGGTTCACGGTGTTGATGAAGATCACGATGAAGACCACCACGACGGCGATGATCAGGCTGACGAGCGTTGAGATGGTGTTGATGATGTTGAAACTCTGGATCGCCTGGTCGACGAACCCCCCGGCCTTCTCCCGGAATGTCCAGACGTTCTCCTGGATGCCGTAGGAGAGGAGTTCCGTCTTGTACTCCTCCTCCCTGCCGTTCACCTCGGTCTTCACCAGGACCATGGACGCCTGGTCACGAAGCCCGAGCACATCGCTCATCTCCTGGCCCGTGACGAAGGCTGCCGTATCGACGCCGAACGACTGGGTCTCGAAGATCCCCTTCACCCGGTAGGTCCGTGTCTCGCCGTTCGGGTAGCCCACCTCCACCGAGTCGCCGACCGTGACCCCCTCGAGGGTGGGGAGACCGCCGCCTTCCTCTCCCTCTCTCCCCGCGAGGGTCGCGCCCATGACGATTGCGTCGGTATCCCCGTTCGAGAGGAACTCCCCTTCGGTCATGTAGTCGGCGATCCTGGTCACCGACCGTTCGTCCTCCGGGGTTATGCCGTAGAGGGTGCTTGCGGTGTTCCGGCCCCGGTAAAAGTAGGTCACCCCGGCGGTTATCCGGGGCGATGTCCCGGTGACCCCCGGGACCCGCTCGATCTTCTTCTGGAGACCGGCCGCACCGCTGATGTACTGGCTGCCCTCCCGGGGTTCGACGACCAGGTTCCCGAAGTCGAAGTCGATCGACTGGGTGTTGAAGGTCTCGACGACGCCCGATATGATGGAGGGGAGGAAGACCAGGTTCACGAAGATGAGGGCGATGATCATGATCGTGAGGGCGAGCGTCCCTTTGCTCCCACGCTGGATGGCCTTCCACGCCAGGAACGCAGAGACCCTGAGACCTTCAAGCACGGGGGTCAGCCCTCCTTCCGTCTCCGGTACCAGAAGACCGCGGCCACGGCGGCGATGATGAGGACGACCGCCGCGATGGCGATGGTGGGGACCGTATTCGACTCTCCGACGGTCAGGTTCAGATCCTGCCGGGTCGTATGTGGCCCGTAGTCATCGGTGTACTGGACGGTGAGGGTATAGGGGAACTCACCCTCACGGTCGGCCTGCAGGGAGAAGACCGCGGGCCCGTCGTTTCCCGGCTCTATCGTCCCGAGGAAGGCTTCTTTTGTCCCCGGGAGGGGCAGGCCGTTGACGGTTGCCCGGACCGATTTCGCGTCCGCCGTCCCGGTATTCTCTATCCGGATCGTCAGGTCTACGGGGTTTCCGGCGGTCACCCGGGACGGTTCGGTCCTGATGGAGGCGACCCCCATCTCGGCGCGGCCGACGATGGGCACACCGATCGTCGCCGCCTGCCGGAACGCTGCAAGATCGGCGCCCCGGTAGTCGATGGTGACGAGGACCGGTGTCAGTCCGAGGGGTGCGCCGGTATCGGTCTCAAACGTCAGGTCGAGGACCGACTCCTCCCCGGCTCCCAGTTCGGGGATGTAGTAGTTCTCCGAGGTCTTCGGGGTGATCGCGTTCGAGGTTGTGTTGATGTCGACGGAGATGTCGCTTGCACTCGCCTGGCCGTCGTTAATGAGCGTGAGCGTGACGTTGAAGGGGGTGCCCGGGTCGACGGATGCCGGGACGGTCCTCTCCACCCGGAGCGCGGGTTTTTTAGCGAGGGCGTAGGCCGAGTTGACGTTCACCGGTATGGGATAGCGCACACCGGCCGCGTCCCGCACCCGGACCCAGACCTCCGGGAAGTAGACGCCTTCCTTGCCGGGGGCGCGTATCTGGAAGGTGAGCGGGAAGGACTGGCCGGGACCGATCTCGCCGATATCCTGGAAACTCCCGGTCAGAACCTCGACCCCTTCGCCGTTTACGAGCACGTTCTCGATGTAGGCGTTCTCCTGCGTCCCTGTCGAGGTATTCATCCCTCCGGTGCCGCTGTCCACCCGGATCTCGAACGGTGCTCCCTGGGCTACGGGAGCGGTGCTTGAGAGCACCACCGTGATCGTCCCCTCATCCCCGGGCATCAGGACGGCCGGGGTGACGGTGTAGTTGGAGACGATCACTGTCGGGGCCTGTGCCGTCGCTACTGCCGGGATGAGCACCAGAATTACGATGAGCGCGCTCGCGATACAACCGGCCGCTCGTCTCCCCGTGCCTCCCCGGGAGCCAGCCTCGGAGTCTGGGAACATCTCTCTTCTCTCCTTGATATGGTTCTCCGGAGCCCCAGAATCCCTGATGTTTGTATATATTCGTTGTGCCTGACGCATCCTGCCGGGTCCGGGTAGCACGATCTCGCCGGGACCGTCGAAACTATTTTTATGAACTACGAATTATAATGTGTCTGGGATACGGAAGGGTCAGTGCCGGGCTGATCAACCGGATGAGTGATCGTAATACCTCCATTAAGACTGCAACGCTCTATACCTCTCTACGTCAATAAACCGGGCATACCCCCGGCGTCGTGCTGGCTCTCCGGTCTCATGCATCAATCCTGTTTTTTTGCCTCTGCAGACGCCTCATGACCGGCCGCCGTCCACGGGAGGTGATACCCTGACCGGGGAAGATGCCTCCCGATGGTGAGCTGCCTTTATCTCCCCCGGGCGGTATACCCCCGCCCACGCTACGAGGGGGAAGAGATGGAAACGACCCAGTGGCTGGTGACGCTGACGTTCAGGGTGACGGTAAGCGGCGTGCGGTCGAGGGACGACTCGGTGGCTGCGGGCCTTGAGCAACTCAAGCAGGGCCTCTGCCGCGGAGAGGATATCCCGATGGAGGCGAGTGTCCGGAGGATAACAAACATCGTCGAGGAGGAGCCGATCTTCGGGGTGAAGTGGTGAGCGCGGCCTGATGCAGACCTGGAGCATTACGGCGGGGCTGCCGGTCCCGGAGGAAACCCTTTTCTATCCCTGTTGCCTGACCGGCCCCCATGCACGAACTTCCCGATACGGTTGCCATCGATATCGTCCTTCTGCCGCCCGGACCGGTCATGGATACGGCGATCAGCGCGAACCGGACCCTGCTTGCCGGCAACCCGGATGGAGGGATACGTCTTGACAGGGAGGACTGCCTCCCGCACATCTCGGTCGCAATGCTCCCGGCACGGCGGGAGAACCTCGGGGAGATCATCAGGAGGGTGGACCGGATCTCCCGGCAGTGCTCCCCCATGACCCTGACGATCGATGCTGTCGCAAAACACCGGACGAGCACGGGAGAGACCGTCTCGGTCTTTCACATCCTCCGGTCAGAGATCATCCAGCTCTTTCATAAGAGCGTGATGAACGCCATAAAGCCGTTTCCGGTACCGCAGGCCGGACCCGGGATCTTCGTGGACGAGGCTCCGGCGTCGTCTCTCGATTGCCTCTCCCGGTTTCCAAAGACTTCTGCGTATGAACGCTACTCGCCGCATATCACGCTCGGGTTCGGCGATCTGCCGGAACTCATCCCCGGGATAGACTTTCCGATCCGGTTCGAGGCAGCCAGGGCTGCGATATGCCACCTGGGCAGCCACTGCACCTGCCGGCGGATCCTCGCCGGGTTCGATCTCGGGACCCGGGAGCCGGTCCCCCGCAGCTGGACGGCCGGGAGCCGTGCCGGGAGGCTACAGTAGCAGTCCCTTCACGTACGGCCTTATGCACTGGACGCACCCGGAGTAGCGGTTGATCGTCCCGGTCTCCAGGATCTCGACAACCGGGGGCTCCTGCTGCATCCGGTCGGAAAACTCCGGATCATGCTCTGCCATCACCTGCAGAAAGACCGGGAGCGGCATGAACGGCCGGGCCTGCACCGGGACGATCCGGAAATCCATATGGTCCGCATCGAGCGTCGAGTTCCGGGCGAGGTTCTCGTCGAAGTAGAGGATGGCCTCAAATCCGTGGCGTTCCTGCAGGTCCTTCAGGCGGCCGAGCGGGAGGTGCACGCCTGCCGCAAGGCCGAGTGATTCGAGAGTTTCCGGTCTGTCGGGAGAGAAGAGTGCATATTCTGGTTCCGTCATGGTATTTCTCCTCTTGAGGTGTTGTGCGCCCGGCGTCTTCATTTCTCCGCCGCAAGGTGGTCTCTGGATACCTCCTCTCCCAAAGAAAGCCTTTTCCCTCTTCCGCCCCATCCGGTGCCATCGTGACAGGAGCGCAGAATCCCTCTCTCCCGGCACTCTCCAGGGCCCTGGTCCGGGAAGTCCGGGCCGAGACCGTCATCGCAGCCCCGCCCGCGGTCGTCTGGCAGGTGCTGACCGACTTTGCGGCCTATCCCGATTGGAATCCTTTTATACGGTCGATCGAGGGGAAACCCTGGGTGGGGACCCGCCTCTCGGTCGAGATCCAGCCGCCGGGACGGCGGAGCATGCGGTTTTCCCCGATGGTGCTGCGGGTCGCAAAAGACCGCGAACTCCGGTGGATCGGCCGGGTCCTGATTGCGGGGCTCTTTGACGGCGAACACCGGTTCACCATCGTCCCTGAGGGCGACGGCTCCCGGTTCGTCCAGGCCGAGGTCTTCACCGGGCTGCTGGTGCCTGTCGTCGACCTCACCGGCACCCTCCGTGCGACCCATCTCGGGTTTCTGCTCATGAACAAGGCGCTCAGGGAGCGGGCGGAACAGAGCGTCGCCGGGAAACCTTCTTAACCGCGACCTTCCCAGTATCTGCATGGATCCGTCCACGGCCCGGACACCCTTCTTGAGGCCTTCTTCTGCCGCCGTTTCCTGCACGGCGGGGATACCGGCCGTCTCCCGGGCCCACCGCTCCTCCCGGGGGTGCCGTGCATGAAACTTGCGGTCCTCGTGGATAACGCCACCCTCACCGACCGCTACTTCCTCGCGGAACCCGGGCTCTCGATCTACGTCGAGGACGGGCCAAGGCGCCTCCTCTTTGACACCGGCTACTCGGGCGTCGTCATCGCCAACGCCCGAAAGATGGGGATCGACCTCCTCCGCGTCGAGGAGATCGTCCTCTCCCACGGCCACCTTGACCACACCTGGGGCCTTGACGCCCTGCTCCGGCTCCATACCGAGGCGATCCTCGAGGGCCGCGACCGGATCGAGCCCACGTTCGTTGCCCACCCCGATGCGTTCCTCACCCGGAGCTGCGAGGGCGTCGGGGAGATCGGGTGCCACCTCTCGGTCGAGGAACTCTTCCGGCACGGGAAGGTCCTCCTCACGACGGGCCCTCTCTGGCTGACGGAGAACCTGGTCTTCCTCGGCGAGATCGAGCGGCGGTTCGAGTTCGAGCAGGCGCCGCCGAGGGGCTACATCTACACCCCGGACGGCATCCGGGACGATACCGTCCCCGACGACACCGCGCTCGCCTGCCGGACGCCGGCGGGACTCGTCGTCATAACGGGGTGCTCTCACGCGGGCATCTGCTCAATCGTCGAGCAGGCCCGGGAGGTCTGCAGCGATGACCGCGTCGCCGACGTCATCGGCGGGTTCCACCTCCTCAACGCCCCGGCCGAGCAGATTGAGGGGATCCTCGACTACTTCTCCGAGGTGCAGCCGGCCGCCCTCCACCCCTGCCACTGCACCGACCTTGCGGCAAAGATTGCGCTTGCAAAGGTTGCGAACGTCTGCGAGACGGGTGTCGGGCTGCACCTCGAGTATGGGTGAGCCCGGAGCCTCAGGCGTTCAATCCCCGGAGCGCCGGGATCTCCCCGTGCTCCGCCTCGTAGGCGCGGACGGCTTCCGGGGCGCCGAGGAGGAAGCGGCGAACGTTGTTGTAGACGGCCGGGTGCGCACCCGCATCGATAGAGCCGAGGAGGTCCGCGAGCACCGCGACGGCCGGCACCCGATGGCGGGGCTCCATCCCGTCGATGAACGCGAACGCATCGAGGACCCGGACGGTGCTGTACTCGTTGACCGGGGCGAGCCGCCGGAGCACCTCCGCGAGGTATATCCGTCCCTCTTCGGTCTCAAGCGACCGCTTCCTGTTCAGTGCGAACCGCCCGTAGAGGGCCCGCTGCTGGTCGGCCTGCTCGATCGCGAAGGCAGGCGAGGATTCGATCCGCCGCAGGATGGGGACAAGGTCATCGGCGTCGCTCCCGGCGATCGTTGCGAGGAATGACTCCCATGCAACCGGGCGCTTCGCCGATTCGGCGGAGAACGCCGCAAGGGTCTCCAGCCGTCCGGGAGCACTGCTCTCAAGGATCAGCCGGAACGCAGTGAGGCGGTCGGTCGCGTTCGTCGCCTCCTGGAACTGGCCGAGAAGCAGTTCGTGGACCTTCGGCGTGTCGCGGGTCGCGAGGATGGCGAGTGCGGTGTTCTTTCTCTGCCGCCGCCGGATCGCCGCGGCCTCCGCCTCCAGGCCATCCGGCCCGCCGGGAGCGGGCGCTCCCGCCCGCCGGTAGAGCGAGAGGAGGGTCTCCTCGTCCCGTGCGGCGATGGCGGCGTAGATCTTCTGTCGGGCGTCGTGAAGCGCCCGGTAATGATGAGCGAACCGCTCGTCCTCGACTGACGGGAATATGGTCAGGAACTGCCCGCCCGCCTCCTCCATGAGGCGGTCGTCGGCGAGGAGACCGATGCAGAGGTCGACGAACCGCTCTGAGACCGCCGCATCCGGGTTTTCGAGCAGCCGGACCATCTCCCGGTCGACGAGCGCGAGGAATGCGGTGAACCGGCCGACGATATCGCTGTCCCTCTCTACCTGGATGTAAAGTTCATCCTCCGGGGGCCGGTACGTCACCTTTCCGTAGAACGAGTAGCCGCGGTTGAGGGAGAGGAACGCCGGACGGTCGACGTCGTCGAGGGTGACCACGCCTGCTTCGTCCGCAATCCGGATGGTCCGGTCCGCGATATCCCGGCCTTTCTCATCCACGAGTGCGAACCGGAACGGAAACTCCCGGACCCGGCCGCCCGGCGAGCGGCTCTGGCGGTAGGCGAGGCTGAACCGCCGCATCTCCGGGTCGTAGGCTGGGTTCACGGTGAGGACCGGGTACTCCTTCTCCTTCAGCCAGACCGCCGCCATCCCCGAGAAGTCCTGGCCCGCGGCCTCCTCCATGCAACGGAGCCAGTCGTTCCGTGAGGCGTTCGCGTGCCGGAACCGGTCGTGGTAGCGGGCGAGCCCTTCGGCAAACGCCTCCTTTCCCATCAGCGTCTCGATCATCCTGACGAACTCGGGGGCCTTCACGTAGGTGACGCCGGTGATGAGGTCGTTTGGGTCGTTGAAGCCGTCCGGTTCGATCGGCATCGAGCCTGCCCCACGGTCGAGCGTGAGCGTCCCGGCCGCGGGATCGAAGAGATCGAGCACGGTCTGGAGGCGGGAGTAGGCCTCGCCGAAGAGGAAGGCGTGGTACTGGTTCTCGATGTGGACCGTCACGGCTTCGTTCAGCCAGATCTCGAACGGGCTCCATCCCGTCACCTCGGAGCCGTTCTCGTTGTGGTAGTACTCGTGGACCTTCACCCGGATCATGTACTCGAAGGCCGGGTCGGTCGTGTCCGGCCCTGGCATGAGCCGGTTTGCGGCAATCGTCGTGTTCCCGACGTTCTCCATCCCGCCGAAATCGGAGTTCTGCATGGCGATCTCCCGGTAGACCGCTCCCGTGTAAGCGTAACCCGGGGTTATCGTCGCAATCAGCCCGGCAAGCGTTCTTCGGGACGCTTCAAGCGCCTCGTGGTCACCGGAACGCTTTGCCTCGTCCCGCACCCGGGTAAGACGCCATATCTCCTCCCGGGTCTCCCGGTCGCGGTACTGCTCCGGGCCGGTGAAGAGGTGGACCCAGATCACCGCGTCCGCGAGGATATCAAGCGCACGCTCCGCACCTTCCAGGTCGGAGCCGGGTTTTGCGAGGAGTTCGAGCGCGAATGTCCGGCCGTCGGGGTACTCGAACTCCCGCCGGTAAGTGTCATAGCACCCCACCCCGAGGAAGAAGAGGTAGGGGGCCATCGGGGTCGTGGTGTTCTCGTACCTCTGGATGGAGCGGCCGGGGGCGCAGGGAAGCCGCGGTCCCGCCGGGTCGCCGTTTGATATGGTATTCGTATACCCGGTATCAGCGACGATCGCCGTCGTGTAGGTGCACTTTGCGGTCATGTCGTCGAGGCAGGGGACCAGCCGCTGGAACCCCCACTGCTGGCACTGGGTGATCTGGGTGGGCGGCCCGCCGGGGCAGAACCCGTCGAAGTAGAGCCCTTCAAGGACGTGGCTGCTCGGGCGGCAGATCGTCCTGGTCTCGAGGGTGAACCGGGTCCGGGGCGGGACGGGCGGATCGAAGGTGACGGTGAGGATTGCGGCGTTGCGGTCGTAGGTGTGGGCGACGGCGTATTCGGTGCAGGCGACGGTGAGGATGTCCAGGTCCCGGGCGTTCAGGGCGAGGGATGCAAGCGGTGATTCAAGGGTCTCTGCGGTGAGGGCGGAGACGACCCGGGTATGCCCGTCGTAGACATCGAACATGAGGTCCATGTGGGCGACCCGGACGGGGAGCGCCCCGAAGTCCTCCGGATAGTAGCGAAAGAGCCTCTCCCGCCCTTCGCGCTCCCCGGTCAAAGTCCCGCCTCGCCGGTGATCTCCCGGAGCGCGCGGCGGATGGCCGTCCTGACCTCGGGCTCCTCCTCGTCCTCAAGCGCGGCGGAGAGGGCCGGGACGGCCCGCGTGTCGTGGAGTTTCCCGAGCGCATCGGCGGCAGCCACCCGGACGTCCATCTTTTTATCCGCAAGAAGGGGAAGGAGCGGCTCGACCGCGCGAGTATCCCCGAGTTCGCCGAGCGACCAGGCGGCTCCGCGCCGCGCCCACCGGTCGGGGTCGCCGAGGAGGGAGAGGAGCGGCTCGACAGCCCGCGGGTCGCGGAGTTTCCCGAGCGCCTGCGCCGCGACCCAGCGGACCTCGTTCTCCCGGTCGTTGAGGGCGGCGATCAGCGGCTCGACGGCCCGGGGATCGGCGCACCCCCCGAGAGCCTCGGCCGCCCGGAGCCGGTAGGGGGTGCTCTCGTTAGAGAGCTGCTCGATGTATTTGCCGATGTACTCTTCACGCCGCTTCTCTTTATCTTCTATGAGCCGTTTTACTGAGCGTTCCATCTCATGTCACCAGCATTCTACTGCAGATTAATCTCGCTTACGGTATATAGCAGGTACGGCGCTCCACCGCGCGGGAAGTGAGGAGTATTCCGTCGCCTGTAACCCTTCAGACGCCCTCGTCCTCGCCGATGACGTCGAACGCAACGATCCTGTAGTTGTAATACCGCCCTTCTGCGGCGGTGAAGGAGAGGAAGACCATCAGCCCGTGCTCATCCGAGATCCAGAGTTCAGCATCGTCGTCGACGCTATGGTAATCGAACCCGAATCCGGTGAGAGCCTCCTCGATGGCGTTACCGACCTCCATCTCCTGGACCATCCCGAACGTCGCCGCCAGGGCGTACTGCCGCTCCTCAAGGGCGGATACCTGGAGCCTTGCACGCTTCTCCGCAAGGAAGATGTTGTCCAGGGTTGCCATGATCTCCTGCGCGACGGTATCCATCTCCTCCATCCCCATACCCGGTACCTTGGATCTGGCGGTATATCTTTCTTAAGACTCCGGCGGGCACTTGCACCCCCGGAAAACGATCTCGCTCTCTCCGCGGGCTTTGGGGAAATAACCGTTCCCGGAAGGCCGGGATACGCCTCTATCCCGTTCAGGGCGCCGCCATAGCGAAACCCTAAAACAGTTCAGAGGTAATAGAAGGCTGATGGCAGAAGGCAGGCTCAAAATTGTCGTGTTCGGTTCATTCAACGCAGGCAAGTCCAGTCTCATCCAGGCACTCGATCCCCGGAGCCGCCATATCGAAGCGCCCTCGAGCGAGGGGCCCACGACCGTCGCCTTCGATTTCGGCAGACTGCAGGTGAGAGGCCAGGCGGTCTACCTCTTCGGGGCGCCGGGCCAGGAACGGTTCGAGTTCGTCCGGCAGATCCTCTCGCGGGGGATGGACGGTGCGATCGTCGTCGTGGACGCCACCACGGGGGTGGACGCCATGACGTGGCACCTCTATCTGCAGTTGAAAGCCCTCGGGGTGCCGCTCGCGCTTATGGCGAACAAGTGCGACTGCCCGGGCGCAACGCCCGAGAGCATCAGCCGCGACCTCCCCGGGGAGACGGTGCACCCCATCTCTGCCCGGAACGGCGAGAACGTTCACGCGGCACTCGATGCCTTCGTCGCAACCCTGGATGCCCGGTAGCGATCACTTTTACTCCCTGCGGGTCGTTGATTCTAAGACGATGACCCGCAAAGAGACCTATATCAAGGAGGTTGCCCGGTTGCTCTCGGGCTTCCTCGCGAGCGGGAACGCCGGGGATCTCCTCGCCTATCTGGTCGCGGAAAGCCATCTGCCCGGCTCCCGGGCAAACCTGGAACTTGCCGGAGCCTTCAGCGAGACCGTGCGGGAGTTCGCGGCCGCCGATCCGGACGATCAGAACGCCCTGTGGCGGCTCTGTGTCGAGCTCGCCTGCGTCGCCCCGGAGGACGCACCGACGGGCGACCCGCACGAGTTCCTCTCGTTCTGCGGTGTCCGGGGCATCGGGGCGATCGGGTCTGTATCCCCGGCATGCGCGGAGGAGGCGGCCGCCCACCTTGCGGAGGCCTCCGCCGATCCGCGGTGGCGGGTCAGGGACGCGGTGGCGATGGGGGTCCAGGATCTCCTCTCCCGGCAGCCGGATACGGCCGTCCCGGAACTTGAGGACTGGGTGGAGGGCGGTTCCTGGCTCGCGATGCGGGCCGCGGTTGCCGGTGTTGCCGAGCCGGACCTGCTCGCTGAACCGGAACTCGCCCGGATGGCGCTCCGGCTCCACCGGAAGACGCTGATCCGCGTCTACATGGCGAAAGAGAGGGAGTCGGATGCGTTCCTCGCGCTCAAGAATGCGCTCGGGCACACGCTCAGCCTGGTCATCGCCGCTCTCCCCGGGATCGGTTTTGAGTACCTGCGGCAGCTTGCGACCCTTGACGATCGGGATATCCGGTGGATCGTGAAGGAGAACCTCAAAGAGAGCCGGCTCGGGAAGCGCTACCCGGAGACGGTGGGGCATATCCGGGCGCAGATGGCATAACGCAGGGGGGCCCCGTCTCTCACGCCACGATCGCCGATGCCGTCTCGTCGAAGGGGTTTGTCCGCATCGCAAGCGAGAAGAGGTAGGGGTAGTTCTTCTGCAGGTAGCGCATGTAGTCCAGCCACTCCCGTATGAGAAGGCCGTAGATCCGCTCAAGGTCTCCGCCAAGATGGGTTATGTCGCTTTCGGGCAGGCGGGAGAGGTCGGGTCGCCGCTGCAGTTCTTCGTCGAAGTGGAATATCGCCCGGAGAAGCCCGGCAAACGTCTCGTGTTCAAGGAGCATGGGGTTCTCCAGCAACCGCAGGAGCAGGTCCTCACGGGATCCGAGGAACCGTTTGACGGCGGTGAGGTCGACCGAGTCTATCCTGACATGAGAGGGATGCCGTTTCAACCGCGCCGCCACCTCTCGGAACGTCTTGGCGGTCCACGTATCGGCGACCATCAGCAGCGGCCGGATCCTGTCCCGGTCGGGATCGTTATCGGAGACGTAGGTGAGGAGCTGCGTCCCGAGAGCCGAGAAGAAGACCCCGATGAGCATGTTCTGTTTCTCCTTCCTCTGCCGCCGGTCGCGGAACGCGAGCACCTGGTGGAAGACGAGCGTCACCAGGAGGACCTCGAGCGGGAGGAATGCAAGGTCGCCGAGCGTGTAGCTCGTAATGTAGTAGAGGTCGTGGAAGGCCAGGAAGTGCAGGACGTAGAGCACGACCGAGAGGATGATAAGCCCCGTCCCGAAAGTGACCAGCCATCGTCTGTCGCTCATCGTGGGGTCTGAGTGCGTCCGGATCCCATGAAACCCGCACCCGGGCGGAGTGGCCTCGTCGTCCTCACACCCCGTAGCGCCGCCACGCCTCCTCGACATGCAGCCCCTGCATCCCGAGTCTCCGGGGCGCATCGACGTCGTTTTCGTAGTTGTCCCCGATGAAGAGGACATCCCGGGCCGAAAGCCCCAGCCGCCGGAGAGCCGCCGCGTAGATCCGGGGGTCCGGCTTCTGGTAGCCGAGGTCTGAAGAGAAGATGACGAAGCCGACCCGATCGTAGACCCCGAGCACCCGCATCTCCTGCTCGGAGAAGACCCGCTGCCCGTTCGAGACGACCCCCGTCCTCGCTGTACCGAATCGGTCGAGCAGCCTCCGGCTTTCTTCGATGACCCCGAGCCGCCGGAGCGACGCGGCCCGGAATGCCCGGGCTGTCTCGGCGCCGAGCCGATCCGTATCGACCTCCCAGACTGCGTGCTCAGCGCAGATCCCGGCAAAGACCTCCTCGACCCGCACCTCCGGGTAGCGCTCCCCGGTCCGGCCGGCCGCCTCCGCGACCCGGCCGGAGTAGGTTGCCCGCAGGCGTTCGGGCGCAATCCGGACGCCCTGGTAGAGAAGCCACCGGGAAAGGAGCCGGTAGGTCTCAATATCGTGCTCATCAGTCAGGACGTCGACGAGTGTCCCGTAGCAGTCGAAGAGAACCCCCGCTACCCCTGGATCGCGGCGAGACACGCCTCTGCCTCCGCTAAAAGCCAGTCGCGTTCCGCCGCCCGCCAGGGCAGCCGGGCAATCCTGAGGTGGCCGAGCGCCATGAAGAAGGGGAGGACGGCGGTATGATACCGGAACTCTTCTTCATCGCTGCTATACTGCCAGAGGAGGTGGCCGATGTAGTCCTCCGCCCGGGCGGACCCGGGCGATGCCTTGATCTCCGCGGCGAGGATCCCGAGATCGCGGACCGGGTGGGCGTGGTCCCGGGAGCCCTCGAAGTCGATCGCACAGACGCCCCCGTCGAAGAGGTAGTTGCCGGGCGTGGCGTCGCCGTGGACCATGCAGCCGGTGCCGGGGCCGATCCGCGGGCTATGCCACCACGCCCCGAGCAGGCGGTTGAACCGCTCCCTCAGGGGGGCCGGCAGGTTGTTCTGGTCGAGGAGAGCGTGGAAGTAGGCGAAGTCGCGCTCCCGGTCGCCGTGGGTCCGGGTGCCGTCGTGAAGCCGGCGGAGCAGGCGCGCGATGCCGGTCAGGGGTTCGTAGAGGGAGGCCCCCGCCGCGAGGAGTTCCCGCACGGTCGTGCCGGGGACGCATCCGGTCACGATGACGGAGTTGAACCGGCTGCCCGTCGCGATCGCCGGAGGGACGCGGACCAGGCCGGCTGCGCGCCGGAGCCGGCGGAACTCGTTCTCCATCGCCGCATCGGCGTTATAACGGGTCTTTGCGCCCGTCGGCGCGCCGAAGAACTTTCCGATCACGCTGACTCCGGTACCGGCAAACTCATACCGGCAGACGAGATGGGATGCAGGCTCTATCCGGTAGACCCGGACGTCGCCTCCACCATCCGGCAGCCGGTCGGCGAGGATGCCCGTGAGCCAGTCCCTGAACGCGTCGCCGGCCTCAAGATGCCCGATCTCCCTCTCAACGCTCAACCGCCGTCCCACCACCGGAGGGTCCGGGGGTTCTGCACGGCAATGAATCTACCCCGGGAGAGGATCGACCCACACCTTTTTTACCGGCCGGGCGTCTAAGCGGGTGCACGCCATTCTGGGGTGATGAGCCATGATGCCGTTTCGCGAGTTCCTGGAGACGATCAGACCTGCCGTCAACCGGCGGATCGAAGAGGTGGCGAGCGGTGAGGGTGATATCGATCCTGCTGTCCTCCCGATCCTTGCCAGGGGAAAGCGGATGCGGGCCGGGCTCCTCCTCCACATCTACACCGGCCTCACCCGGGCGGCGGCGCCCATCCGCCAGGCGCTCGACCTTGCCTGTGCCGTCGAACTTGCCCACGCCGCAAGCCTCATCCTCGACGATATGCTGGACGGCGATACTGTCCGGCGGGGCGTCCCCTCCCTCCATCTCTCCCGGGGGGAGGGACGGGCGGTCCTCGACAGCATCGGCATCCTTGCTCTCCCCTACGCGCTTGCTGCCCCCTACGGTCCCGGGTACGTGACGATGCTCGCATCGGCCCAGCAGACCATGGCCCGGGGGGTGGCCTGGGAGATGCTCGGGAGGCCGGACCTCCCGACGGCGGACCTCTACGACGCGGTCATCACCCGAAAGACCGGCTGCCTCTTCTCGCTCGCGGCCGCCTGGGGCGCCATGGCGGCGGGAGCGGAGAAGATGGTTGTTTCGGCGTTTGCGGACTACGGCCTCTCTGCCGGGAGGGCGATGCAGATCGCCGACGACATCACGGACCTGGGCGCGCTTGGAGAAGGAGTCCGCGATTCCCGCCCGGGATCCGAGACGCTCCTCCTCCGGTGCGTTGCGGAGCGCGCCGGCGGGCCGGGGAACAACGGCACCCAGCAGGCGCTGGAGTCGGTGCTCGAGCGGGAGGTCCGGTCTGCGGCTGCCCGGCTCTCAAGCGAAGGCTGGGAGCGGGTGCCGCCGGAGGCCCGGGAAGCCTTCGGAGAGGCGGTCCGGGATATTGTGGGGCTCACGATCACGGGGGAGGCGCCGGGTGGGGGAGCCCCGCTCCGGGCAGCCCTCCCGCAACGATAAATACCGCCCCGTCTCACACTCTTTTGAGATATATGCCGGTTGTAACAATTCGCATGGCAAACGGGCGGACACTTGAGCAGAAACAGATACTTGCCGCCGAGATCACCGCCGCAATCACGAGGACGCTCGGCGTCGACCCGGAACGGGTCATCCTCTTCTTTGAAGAACTCGATACGGAGAACATAGCACGGGCAGGGACCCTCGTCTCGGAGTCGTAGTCCACCCATCGAGACATTTTTGACCGAGGACCCCTCACCCTCCCGGGAGTGAACAGACGTATGGCACGTGAACTTGACGAGAAAGACTTTGCCATCCTGCGGAAACTGGCGCCGGAATACAGCGGAATCCTCTGCCCGGAGTCCGGGCACGAGTTCCGCTCGATCCTCCCGCCGGTCTCAAACCACATCGCCGCGGACGAGGAAGACTTTGCGGAACGGGTCGCCCGCCTCTCGGGCGAGGACTGGGGGTATCTCACCGACCAGATCCTCTCCGGCCGGGAAGACCTCGGGTGCATGCCCGAGGAGGATATCGAGACGATCATCGCCCGCATCCGCGAGGCAGTCTCGGAGCAGGCGGCGGAACGGGTCGAGAGGCTCTACCACCTCTCCGGGTGCGGGATGCTGTAGGGATTGGCCGCATTCGGAAACGGTTTATGCCGGGGGGACAACAGAATTCCCATGGAACTCATTGAGGAACTCTCCGGCGTCCCCGGGATGCTCCGCCCGTTCAAGGCTTACCTCCGCGAGGCAGGACTCGGTGCGGGCGACCAGGTCGCCTACTACGGCTGCCCGGGCACCTGCACCCCCTTCATCGAACTCCTGGGGTTCGCCGTCCGGGAACTCCCCATCGCGCAGGTCTACGTGCCTCTCCTGGATGAGGCGAGAGCAAAGGCAATCCGCCCGGTCGAGGGCGTCGGGATGCGGGTCTCCGATGACGCGGTCAGTGTCGACCCGAAGGTGATTGTCCTGATGGGCGGGCTTGCCATGCCGGGCGTCCCGGTCACGAAAGAAGCGGTGCAGGCGGTCGTCGATGCGCATCCCGACGCGAAGATTGTCGGGATCTGTTTCATGCAGATGTTTGAGAAAGGGGGATGGCTTGATGCCTTTGATTTCGACCTGATCGTCGACGCCGCCCTCAGACCGGTCAGGGTCTGGCGGTGACTATCCGGTCGGGCGCCGCCGGTGCGGGGTGTGCCGGCGGCCTCCGCGGCGGGGCGGCGCACCCCGGCAGGGTGAACCGGAACGCCGCGCCCTCCTCCGGTCTTCCGGGTACCCGGTCCTCCACCCGGATGCTCCCGCCGTAGCGCACGACAAGCATCCGCGTGATGTAGAGGCCGAGCCCTTTGCCGCTCCGTCTGTTCGTCCCGCGCGCAAATCGGGTGAAGAGGGTGGGTTTGACCGCATCAGGCACCCCGGGTCCGGTATCCTCGACCGAGACCCGGACGAACGCCTCCTCGTTGTCCACCTGGATGGTGACCATGACCCCGGGCTCCCCGAACTTGATGCTGTTGCCGACAAGGTTTGCAAAGACCTCCGGGAGGAGGTCGTCGGCCATGACCGAGACCGGTCTCTCCCGGTAGATGATCCTGGCGTCGGGATGGCGGGCGATCTCGGCCCTGATGACGGCGTCGAGGTCGATGGGTCGTGTTGCCGTCTTGTGGGAGTGGAGTTGCCGGATCGTCGAGACGTTCTGGATGATCTCGATGCTCTGGTTGATGCCGCTCCTGAGTTTCTGGACCATCTGCCGCTCCGTCCCCTCCAGTCCCTCGACCAGGAGGTCGGCGTAGCCGAGAGCGATGGCGTTTGCGTTGTTGATGTCGTGCGCCATGATATCCAGGTAGAGGTTCGCCTCGTCCCGGGCTGTCCGGAGTTCCTTCTCCGCCCGGATCCTGTCGGTGATGTCGGTCCCCGAACCGATGATCCAGGCCGGCCGACCGTCGTCGCCGGCGAGGACCGTGTCCTGCCACGCGAGGATCAACTCTTCTCCGCTCCGCGTGACGACCGGGTTCTCCCGCCGGTTGGGGGAGGCGGCGGCGCTGGCGATCGCGACGTCGAACTCCCGTCGTCGTGCATCGCGGGACGCTTCGGGGACGACGGTTGCAAACCAGTCTCTCCCGACCAGTTCCTCCTCACGGTAGCCGAGCAACTCGCAGCCGTGGCGGTTGATGAGCCGGACGGTATGGTCGGCGTTGATGACGACAAAGAGGACGCCTGCTACGTCGAGATAGCGCTGCGCAAGGTCTCTTTGTTTCTCCACCTCCTGTTCCCGTCCTCTGAGCCGCCTTGAGAGGGAGGCGACGGCGAAGGCGATGACGACGAACATCAGGGCGCGTCCGTAGTCGTTGAGTGTCAGGATATCCGGCCTGTGCTGGAGGCTGCTCGCGACGACGATCCCGCCGAGGAAGAGGGCGACCAGGACCCCCTTCCTCTCCCACCAGAGCGCGGCCAGGATGATCGGGATATAGAAGAAGTGCGAAAAGACGGTCCCGAGCATCAGGACGGTATGGAAGTAGCAGGTCAGCAGGATCGAAACGGCAAGGAGGACTATAAGGATGGCCACTCTCTGCTTTTCAGTGCTGGTTATCACGGGGACCCACCTTGAGTGATAATATATATAATATTCATTATATAAAAATGTCCTCATGATCAATATTTGCAGATTCAGGGCACTATCCCGGCGGCATCCCGCGGAAAAACCGATCTCCGGTGGGCAGGGTATCCCGTTGCCTTTTTGTATCAGGATAGAAGAATAGTCCCTGTGCCGCCTCTCCTGGTGCGGAAAAAAATTCTCCCGGATGCAGCCGATTTTTGCAAATAACCTATTTTTAATAGTTTGTAGAGCAAACCTATTCCTATCGCCCGCTTCACTGAAGCGGTACCATGCCGTCCCCTGCCCGGGAGCTCCCGGCACCACGAGAATGCATCCGCTGGTGAAACCGTGTCAACAGACCTTACTGAAGCACTCAAAGCGATGGGGTATCGAGATGCCGAGATCCCGACCCTGGTGGAGTCGTTCCCTCCCGCTGTCATCGAGTACCTGCGGGACTTCCGGTCACATGAGGTCCGCGACATCGTTGAGACGCTCCTCTACATCTACATCGCCCTGAACAGCTCGTCGTCCCGGGGAGAGGGGGAGGGCGTGGTCGAACAGAGTTGTTACGCCTATACATCGGGCCCGCTCTTCGCCCTTGCGCAGGTCGACCTCATCGAGTCCACGTCCTGGCACGGCACGACGGTGATCAGGACGACGGCCGCAGGAGCTGCGATTGCCCGCCCGCTCGTGGAGGCCCGGATCCGGGCGCTGGATATCCAGGCCCTCGCCCGCGAGATCCACGAGGTCGTCCCGGCCCTCCTTGCAGGGACCGTGAAGGGCTCGTATGTCAACAAGACCTTCCCGTCCACGCTCCCCCGCACCGAGGAGACGTTCATCGGGTTTCTCCTCAACAACAGCCCCGGCCTCTTTCTCGAGTGCGAAAGGTTTGCCGCCCGGCTCAAAGCCGCCGGGTGCGCGGTCCTCGCCTATGCCTACGACCTCGACGGATTTTCGTCCGAAGGCGTCGTCTATACCTTCCCCCCGGAGTTTGCGTACATCCTCAAGGGGATGCTTGAAGCGATCGACCCCGGGGCGAGAGAACACTACGATATGCTCCTTGAGTCGTTCTACTCGACGTTCACGGTTCTGCGCTACCTCGCCTGCGGCGAGGACGCCGACCGTATCCGGGCATCGCCGGCCCACCGCCGGGAACTCTCACGGGTGCTCTCGGAACTCACCGACGCGATCTACATCCTTGAGCAGGTGCCCCAGGACGACGGGGTCGATCTCTCCCGGTTCATCATCAAGGACCGGGACCTCTACGATGCGCGCCTCCGCGACCTCGGGCGGGCGCTGATGGCCGAGGTTGCCGAGAAGATCGTCGTCGACCGGCCTGCCCCGGAACCGGCGGCGGAGCCTCTTTTCTATGAGGAAGAGGTTTTCCCCGCTCCTGAGGAGATCCTCCCCGTTCCCGGGGAGACCCCCGTCCCACCCCCCGCGCCGCCGGTCGAGGAGGAAGAGGCTGAGGAGGAAGAGGATGCTTGGGACGGCGCATTCTTCGCCGACGAGGAGGAAGAGGAGGAGAGGATTGAGCCGCTCCCCCCTGTCCTGCCTCCCGCACCCCGCCGGGCCGCGGCACCCGCCCCTGCTCCGGAGCCTCCCCGTCCGAACGGGTTTGACATCTTCCTCGGCCATGCCCCGGACGGGCGGCAGGTCAACTGGTCGCCCGGAAGGCTCAACAACGGCCACATGATCATCCTCGGCGGCTCGGGGGCCGGCAAGACCGAGACGATCCGGTGCATCGCAGGGGATCTTGCGGCACAGGCGATGCCGGTCGTCCTGATCGACTTCCACGGGGATATGGCCGCGAGCTCAGGGGATATCCGGACCTACAAGATCCGCGAGGGCGGGCAGTATTACTTCAACCCGCTGGAACTCGATCCTGCCATAGACGAGATCACCCCGCTCCGGGCGACCTCGGACTTCGTCGACGCCATATCGATCAACTTCCCGACGCTCGGGATCCAGCAGCGCCGAAAGATCAAGAACATCATCAAGGACTGCTACCGGATGTCCGGGATCACGGGAAACACCGAGACCTGGAAACGGGTGCTCGACTTCGACGACATCGAAGGCGAGATCATGAACTGCGAGGACGAGGCGATCCCGGCCTACCTTGAGGACATCTTCGACTACAAACTCTTCTCGGGCGAAGAGAAGATCTCAATCCCCACGATCCTCGCCGGCGGGATCACCCATATCAACTTAAATGCCCTCCCGGAGAACCTGCGCTACCTCTTTGCGGACCTGTTTCTGCGGCGGATCTACTACACCCTCCAGGCGATGGGCGAGATTCCGCGTGGAACGGCGGACGAGCGGGCAAAGTTCCGGCTCTTTGTGATCGTCGACGAGGCGAAACTCCTGGTGAGCCAGAAGAGCGGCTCAAAGACCTCAATCAAGGCGGTGCTGAACAAATACGCGACCGAGATGCGGAAGTTCGGTGTCTCGCTCATCCTCGCGTCCCAGCTCATCGCCCACTTCAACGAGGAGATCCTGGCAAACATCGCGGTGAAGTTCTGCATGCGGGCCGAGAACAAGAAGCAGGCCCAGGAGAACGCCAAGTTCTTCGAGGTGAGCGAGAAAGACCTCCTCAACTTCCAGCCGGGGGAGGGGATCCTGATCATCGGCTCGGAGAAGATGAACGTCCGGATCGTCCCCGCATCCGGACGAAGCCCCTAAGGCCGGAAAACCCTTATCCTGGGGCAGCGCGGGTGTCTTTGTATGGCCGGATCGGATACGCTCGACGAGTACCGGGCAAAGAGGGACTTTGCCCGGACGCCGGAGCCGCCGGGAGGACGCGAGGCGGCGGCTGCGGACCCTATCTTCGTCATCCAGAAGCATGACGCGACCACGCTCCACTACGACTTCCGTCTGGAGGTCGACGGCGTCCTGAAGTCCTGGGCGGTCCCGAAGGGGCCGTCAACCAGCCCGAAGGAGAAACGCCTCGCCGTCCCGACCGAAGACCATCCTCTTGGCTACGCCGGGTTTGAGGGCGTCATCCCGGCGGGGAGCTACGGGGCGGGGACGGTCCTCGTCTGGGACCGGGGAACCTACCAAAACCTCACGCAGAAGAGCGGGCGGGAGGTCGGGGTCGCCGAGGCCCTCCGGCAGGGTCACGTCTCGGTCTGGCTCGAGGGGGAGAGGGTCCGGGGCGGGTATGCCCTCACCCGTTTCCGGACCGGGAAGGGCGAAGCCTGGCTGCTTGTGAAGAAGGACGATCCCGGGGCGGAGCCTGGCCGGGACCCGGTCGCGACAGAGCCCCGGTCGGTTATATCCGGGCGGACGCTTGAAGAGATTGCGGCGGAGGCGCGTGGTGGGTGAGACGGTTGAGCTCGTCTGCCCGATTACGGCCGGCGGCGATAGCCCTGTCCATGCCCGGCGCCCGCACCAGCGCCCCCCTGCTGTCCGGCGAGGACTGGAGACGTGCCGCAGGTCTGCCCGGAGCTCCCCGGCGGGGTGCGTGAGGGGAACCCGGGGTGCGCGGCGGAGCGGCAAAGATACCCTGTTTCTTGACCCGGCAGGGGGGGCCCGTAGTCATCGCCCGATTGGCTTTCGGTCGGCGTTCTGGCCGGTGGGGGAGTAAAATTTTCAAACTCTGGTTTAATGGTTTTTATCCCTGGAAAAGTGGCCTGGGAACCTTACTGGAAAAAGAACTATTTCCTGAGGCCCCAATTCTCCGCGAACCCCCGGAACAGGGCCTGCGGGGAAAAATTGGGTGCGGGGGTGGAATCACATCTTGTGTTATTAATGGTCTGGGTTTTTCACACTAAACCACAAATAAACCAATTAATGTCACCAATTTCAAAATCTGTCAAAAATACGGCGTAGAATTTCAGATACGCTGGGATTGCTCCGATGTAACGGGGAAATAACGGCTATTTTCCATTAGTATGATGGATAAGTTTAAAATCTGTACTATCAATAACTACAGAGATCAATCGATCAGAAGATCCGCTCGAAGGTGAGATCATGGCAAGTAAAGTTATGACAAACAACGCTGCCGCAAGCGGCGTTATGGCAGAGGCAGTAAGCGACGCAGAGATCGTTGCACAGTTCAAGCAGCGTGACTGCTGGGGGCTGTACACGAGCGTGGATTTGAAGGGATGCGACCCGGCATCGATCAGGGACGCAGAGAAGATTCACCAGTTCGTCATCGAACTGTGCAACCTCATCGACATGAAGAGATTCGGTGAACCACAGATCATCCACTTCGGCCCGAATGAGAGGGTCGCAGGATTCTCCATGACCCAGCTCATCGAGACATCGCTGGTCTCCGGCCACTTCGCGAATGAGACCAACGCAGCTTACCTTGACATCTTCAGCTGCAAAGAATACGAGCCTTCGAAGGCAGCCGAGTTCTGCAAGGACTTTTTTGGAGCACAATCAGCAACCTACCAGGTACTGTTCAGGGACTGAATACGAACAAGGCACCCGGCAAGCACTTTAACAATACCCTATGACGGCAAAGAGCCGCAGCCATCTCCCGCCGGTCTAACCGGAAACTACGGCGGGGCGGCCCCCACCCTCGATTTTTCTTGGAGAAGAATGGTCCGGACGTCCGGGTCTGTATACCCTGCCTCTACGTGAGGGTCCGTTTTGTCCCTGGGACCTGCCTTTTTCCTCGGGCATATCACCATGCGGTGGACCGTGGTGGCTATCGCCATTGGGGGAGGGGCTGACGGGGAGTGCGAGCGTAACGAGCTTGAGCACCGACAGGTGCGAGGTGCGATGCTCCGAAGGAGCGGAGCACGAGAAGGCCGAAGGCCTTTGAGGGAGCATCCCCCCTCCCCTGTCTCTACCCCGGAAGGCTATACCTGTGACCCCCACCTCGCCCGGCCTCCGGCCTCCTCCTCTGCACCTAGCGGTGCTCATGCTCCGGCCCTGCGGCCCATCGCACCCCACACCATGGGGCGGGGGCAATCATGGCGATACCCGGTGGAAAGCCGTGTCTCGCTTTCCCTTTTTCACTTCTAATCAGCGACGACCCGGGCCGCTTGACCGGGGTTGGGCGACTGATTTCACGTAAACCCGGTAAAACTCAGTCAACGGAGATATTCGATTGAGGGGAGACCGACCCGACCGAAAAAAGAGAGTTTCAGGGGGACTCGTAGGGGTTCCGGAGACCCTTGGGGGTTCCGTCCGCCTTGAGACCGATCGTCTTACGAGCATCCACAGTCTTCTGGTTCTTCGTGATCTTCTCGGTGGCGAGCTTCTTGACGAGGTCGAGACCGGGCTTGACCTGGTCAATCGGCTTCGTCTCGAAGAGGCCGGCCGCCATGGCGCCGTCCCAGACGGCGTTGC
This sequence comes from Methanoculleus sp., assembly GCF_020696975.1. GTDB lineage: Archaea > Halobacteriota > Methanomicrobia > Methanomicrobiales > Methanoculleaceae > Methanoculleus. The sequence goes on along the minus strand of NZ_JAJGBK010000022.1, from coordinate 20,575 downwards.
CCTTCATGCTCCGGACAAAGACCGTGCTCCAGCCGTCGGGGCTCCCTACGGAACCGCTCGAGATATCGGCGAGGTTCGCGACGTAGTCCAGACAGACGTTGCAGCCGGGCTGCACGTACTTGTGGATCAGCTTCAGGGGCATCTGGCTGACTGCACCGCGTTCGGTGTAGACCGTGAACTTGCCCTTGCCGATGTCCATCTTCTTGACGGACTCCATCTTCTGGTTGCAGTGATCCTCGACGATCGCCTCGAGTGCCTGGTAGGAGAGGTTCTCCATACAGTAGATGCCGAGCGCAAGAGCGATCTTGTCATCGACGTCGCGCATGCCGATCGGGTAGAGCTGGGCCTTGCGGACAGCCTGGATCTGGCAGGGCACACCGACGATACCGACGCGGTCAAGACCGTAACTGCGGGTCGCTTCCTTGATCAGGTAGAGGTTCGGGCTGATGGTGTAGCGCGTTCCGGCAGCGGCCAGAAGTTCAGCCTTCGTGGTCGCGACCATGGGTTCCGGTCTCCAGGGCTCGTTGCTCGGGCCTGCGACGATGGCACCGTCGATGATACCCTCTTCAAGCGCGTACGCGAAGAGCGTCGTGATGATACCGCCGTCCTGGGACTTCTTTGTGATGTCCTTGTCGGTCGAGCGTGCCGAGATTACGGACTTGTAGTTACCGAGTACGTCCATCTTTCTCACCTCACTGCATGGCTCCCTTGATGGCATCCATGATGCCCTCGTAGTTGTTCATGACGTCGAAGTTGAACCAGCTCCTGGGGCACTGCGAGTAGCAGGCGCCGCACTTGATGCACTGGTCGCGGTTGACGTTCGGCTTGCCGTACTCCATGGTGATGGCACGGACCGGGCAGGTGCCGGCACAGGTCCCGCATCCCATGCAGAGACCCTGGTTGATGACATCATACATCAGATCGCAGCCGCAGGCCTCGTTGCCGCGCTTTGCCAGCTGCATCAGCGGCGTCAGGTAGGCGGTCGCGAGGGCCTTCTGCTCCTCGTTGCCCTTCAGCAGCAGGTAGGCCATGACGGCGACGTTCCTGACTTCCTGGGGGCACGGGGGACACGATGGGATGTAGAGGTCAACGTCGACGACCTCGCTGATCGGCACGAATGCCTCGTGGCCGGGCTGGTTCCACTGACCGCCACGGCAGAACCGGGTGATGTTCCCGTAGGCCGCGCAGGCGCCGTAGGCGACCAGCACCTTCGACTTCTCCCTTGCTTCTTTCAGTTCCTCTACCGAGAGTTTGTCGTTCAGACAGCACGAACCCTCGACCAGGCACACGTCCATCTCCGGGACGTGGCGGGTGTCGACCAGGGTCAGCGCATAGACCAGGTCGGCGTAATCATCGAGCAGCTTGAAGAGACCCTCGTAGTTATCTGCAATCGTCACGAGGCATCCCGTACATCCGCTCAGGTGTAATTCACCTATCGAAATCTTTTCTGCCACAGGCTTTTCCTCCTTTTGTACAACTTCCACCTTTTCTTTTACAATCACATCAGAGGGCTTCACCGCGGGCTTCTCCTGCGCTTTCGTTGCAGCAGGCTTTGCCTCCGGTTTCACCTCCGGCTTTCCCTCAGGTCTTCTGTGCGGTTTACTTCTCGCAGTCTTTACCTCGGGCTTTGCCTTGGGCTTCGTCTGCGGCTCTGTCGCAGCAGGCTTTGCCTCGGGTTTCACCTCCGGCTTATTCTGCGGCTGGCTCGCCGCTGGTATCACCTCAGGTTTGCTCTCCGGTTTTACCTCCGGATCCTCCGGTGGTTTCTCCCGGCGACGCCCAAAGATGCGTTCCTTGATGGTTGATAGCAGCCCCATATTCTACCCCAATTTCCTCCAGTACGATACGTACTGTTTTGGGAATGGCACCCTCAACCTCCTCAGTGAGCCCTAGTTCAAACTCATGGCTCGCGACACGCTTGGGCTGGCACCCGATGATCGTGATATCAATGACGTCTTTTAATCGCTGCAGTGGTTCGGAAAGATCCCACGAATGGGCGTCCCGGTAGGAGCCCGGCGGCAGGTCCTCGGGCCGGAGTTTCGTCACATCACCGGGGTTGGCGCCGAAATCGGCGATATCGATGATGATCAGTTTCCTCACCGGCACCTCTGCATCTTCCATCAGCGTAAAGAGGAAGTGAGGGGCGCCAAGGCCGGCGTCGATCACCTTGACGTTGTCGGGCAGTTGTAGTTTCTGGAGTTCCTCGACGACTGCAGGGCCGAACCCGTCATCTCCGAAGAGGGGGTTGCCGCATCCTGCGATCACGATCTCACGGAATAGCATGCGTGTACGCTCACTGAATGAGTTTCTGGGCCACCAGTCTCTTGTCTTCGTCGATCACAATCATGTGCGTCGCACAGGAGACGCAGGGGTCGTATCCACGCATGACGACTTCCGCGAGCCTCCAGGGCGCACCGGTCAGTGCACGGCTGCAGGTGGGGAAGTTCCAGGTGGTCGGGACGAGCATCCCGAAGTACTGTACGCGGCCGTCTTTGACCTTGGCAAGGTGGACGTCGGTTCCACGGGGCGCTTCGTTTGCGGCCCATCCAAGGGAGCCGTCACCCTGCGGGATCTCGTCCGCGAGGACCGAGCCGGAGGTGTCGAGCGCGTCGAGGGCGTCGATGATGCCGTAGGCGGTCTCGGGGAACTCCATCTGGCGGGCGATCTGCAGGCCGATGGTGCCCTTCTCGTCGTAGTTCTTGAAGATGGCCTGGCGTGCACGCGGTCCGACCTCGACAGGCTGGCCGTCGTAGAGCGGGACGCCGGTGCAGGCTTCCATCTGGGGCCATGCCTTGTTCCCGACGGGGGTGGTGCCGCCTACCGGGTAGTTCGGGTCGGCTTCATCGATCTCGACCTCACCCATGTACCAGTCCCAGGGGCGGACTTCGGTGAACCGCTCGGGGAACCACATCGGGGTCTCGTCGAGGCTGGAGCTGCCGTAGACCGGCGCGGTGGCCATGTAGCCCTGGTTGTGGTAGCCGAGGTCCTTCGGGATCGGGACTTCGACGCCGCCGACTTCAGACCAGTCGCGGTTCTGGTAGTTCCGGAAGACCGCGATCATGAACTCCATCTGTTCATGAGTGAGGACCCGGGCCTCTTTTGCGAGGTCATAGATCTTTGCCTTCGCACGCGGGGTGATGTTCTTGTACATACCGCCGACGCGGGGGTTGCTCGGGTGGATTGCCTCTCCGCCGACGATCTCGCCGATGGTCTGGCCGATCTCACGGATCCGCTGGATCCGGAGTGCAACACTCCTGACCGGTTCTTCCTTGGTGAAGGGGTTGATCTTCACGTCGGTTCCGGGGATGTACATGTCCGGGAGGGACAGGATGTTGTGGATCGCGTGGCTGTGCATCCTGTTGGCACACTGCAGGATGTAACGCAGGAGTTTCGCGTCCTCGGGGATCTCGCACCCGATGGATGCTTCCATCGCTTCGATACCCGCCAGGGTGTGGGCGATGGGACAGATACCGCAGACACGCGATGCGATCTTTGGAACCTGCTCCATCGTCTTTCCGATGGCGAGTTTCTCGACACCCCTCACCGGGGTGATGCTGAGCCAGTCTCCACGCTCGACGATGCCTTCATCGTTGACCTTCAGAACGAGCTTTGAGTGGCCTTCATGTCTCGTTGTTGGGGAAATCTCTACAACTTTCGACAAATATATCGCCTCATTCCGATATTTTGGTGTTCAGAACACTATACCGGTGTTACCACACAATTTTGTACTGGAAACGTACGCGTGTACGTCAACAGGAAATATGAAGAAAACAGAGTTTATAACTTTCGTTTCAGTACGTCCTTGAATTGCATGACAACTGCTTAACGTAATAGCTATTATTAAAATTCATCTAATGATTATAATGGATTTAAAAATATTATTGGGTCTATAGCGCTCCCTCGTCCATCTCCGCAACGAGTTCCGCTATTGTCGCCTTCCGTTCCGCATAGGCGTTGTGCTGGTGGATGCTCTCTTCGTTGGTCTGCTTTATGGTGACTACGGTATCTCCGGGGAGATCCCGGAACTGCGCGATCACCTTGCGGGCCATCTCGCGAACACAGTCTTCTACGAACCGGGGGTTCTTGTGGGCTTCCATCACCACGTAACTCTCGTCACCCCGCTTGAGAAGTTCGTAAATGCGCGCACTCATGGAATCCTTCAAGATCTTGATGATCTTCTCAAGACTGATATGCTGGTCATCATCGATCTCGATGCAGAGGAAACCCCGTCCACGCTGGTTGTGCGTGGCCATCGGCACCTCCTTGAAGAACGTCTCGATCTTCTCGTCTTCCACGCCGAGGTTCTCGAGGACATGCAGGGCATGGTCCTTCATGATGTTCTGGGCGCAGGGGCAGGCGGTCATCCCGGTCACTTCGGCCCCGATGCTCTTTCGGATGATCGGGTCGCCGTCGTTCCTCTGAGCGACTGCGCTCGCGTGGACGTTCACGACCTCATGGCAACTCGTCTCGCTGACCGGTGTCTCCCGCCGGACCATGAACTGGCTCCGCATCCGAACCTCGGTCCGCTCCGCGTACTCGTGCCGGTCGAGGAGTTTGCGCGCCACCGCGCTGCAGAGTTCCTCGATCTCCTTTACGTCCCCGTCGATGGCCTGCTGCAGCACATCATCGATCACCTCGAAGTTCCGGGAGAGGTTTGCCCCTTTGAGGCTCCCCGGCAGGTCGACGAAGACGTCGAAGTTGGAGATGAATATGACCGGCCGCTTGCCGGGTCGGGCGACTTCAACAAGTTTTTGGACGTTTTTCACACCCACCCTGGTCAGGTTGATACGGACCTCCGGCAGGCTGGACTGGACATCTGGCAGTTCCATTACAAATCCTCAATAGCGTATAGAGAATAAGGTTTCTCTTCATCAACCTTAAAATGACCCTCCCGGCAACTGCAGTTATATTATATAGTATTTATCAGGTCTGCTGACCAATCGGGTGTGAGAACCTATGGTGCAGAAATACTACGAGTCCGACGCCGATCCCCGGACCCTGGAGGGTAAGACCATCGCCGTCATCGGCTATGGTTCCCAGGGCCGCGGACAGGCACTGAACCTGCGTGATTCCGGGTTCCAGGTCGTCATCGGCCTGCGGCCCGGCAGCAGCTGGCAGAAGGCATCCGAGGATGGTTTTGACGTTTTCTCTGTGGCGGAAGCCGTCAAACGTGCCGATCTCATCCAGATCCTTCTCCCCGACGAGAACCAGGGGGCCATATACCGCACGGAGATCAGCCCCAACCTCAAAGAGAACGCCTGCCTGATGTTCTCGCACGGGTTTAACATCCACTACGGCCAGATCGTCCCCCCGCCCACCGTCGACGTGGTGATGGTCGCCCCGAAGGGTCCCGGGCACATGGTCCGGCGGACCTACGAGGAAGGGAAGGGAGTGCCGGCCCTCATCGCCATCCACCAGGACGCCACGGGGGAGGCACGCGCCATCGCGCTCGCCTATGCCCGCGGAATCGGCGCGACCCGCGCGGTGGTGCTTGAGACGACGTTTGCCGAGGAGACCGAGACCGACCTTTTTGGTGAGCAGGCGGTCCTCTGCGGCGGGGTGACCTCGCTCATCAAGGCGGGGTTCGAGACCCTGGTGGATGCGGGGTATGCGCCCGAGATGGCATACCTTGAGGTCCTGCACGAGATGAAACTCATCGTCGACCTGATCTACGAAGGCGGGTTTACGAAGATGCGTGACTCGATCAGCAACACCGCCCAGTACGGCGACCTGACGCGCGGTCCCCGCGTCATCGGGCCGGAGACGTATGCTGCGATGCAGGAGGTCCTTGAGGAGATCCAGAACGGCGAGTTCGCGAAGGAGTGGATGCTTGAGAACGCCGTGAACCGCCCGGTCTTCACCGCGCTGACAAGAGCGGACGAGGAGCACCTGATCGAGCAGGTAGGAAGAGAGATCCGCGGATTCATGCCGCAGTTCAGGAAGTAATACTCCTTTTTTTCACCCGACACCCGTTTATATCAATCTGCCGTACCCTCCGGTATGGCTGTCTGTATCATCTATCACTCCGAGACCGGCAACACCCGGGCCGTGGCCGAACGGCTCGCTGCCATGGTCGGCGGCGACCTCCTCGCGGTAAGAGACCTTGCGGGCTACTCGAAGGTGGGCATGTACCTTAAAGGGGCTCCGCGAGCCATGCGTGGAGAAGCGGCTGTAATCGAGCCTGCCACCATCGTCGTCTCCGGCTACGAGACCGTCGTCGTCGGAACCCCCGTATGGGCCCGGAGCCCGACGCCGGCCGTCAACGCGGTGATCAACGCCCTCGCGGGCATCGAGGGGAAGGCCGCGGTCGTCTTCTGCACATCGGGCGGGATGCCGGGGAAGACGCTTGAGACGATGACGGCGATGCTTGCGGGCCGGGGCGCCGACGTCCGCGGTGCGGTCGCGTTCACGGTGCGGGACGTCCAGAAGGGGGAGGGGATCGAGAGCCTGGTGGATCTCGTCCGCCGGTCGGAGAAAGAACTGGTTGTTCAGTAACGCATCGTCCGGCTCGTCGTGCCAAGCGCCGTCGCGATCTCCTCCGGCGTGATGACGACCGTCCCCTCCTTCAGCCGGAGGGTGAGGGCGTCGCCGCCGACGGTGCCGATGAGTCGGTGCTCCACCCCGGCGAGGGCCGACTCATCGGGAACCGCGACCAGGAACCGGCCGCAGGTCTCGGAGAAGAGTTCCGCGAGGGGGTCGCCGGCGAGGGTGACGTCCGCACGCGGGGCGACCTTTGCCAGCGCGGCAACGAGGCCGCCCCGGGAGAGGTCGGTCGCGGTGGTGACCCGTCCCTCCCGAACAAGGTCGCGGACGACGGCGACGACCGCCGGGTCCGCCATTGCGGGTGCGGATCCGCCGCATCCGGTGACCGCGTCGAGGACCGATCCTCCATAGTCGGGCTCAGTCCTCCCGATCAGGGCGAGTTTTTCGCCTTCGGCAGGGGCCGTCCATTTCCGGATCTCGCCTCGCCCGATCATCCCGAGCGAGGGTGTCGGCTTGATCTCTGTCCCGAACTCGTCGCTCTCGTTGTAGAGCGAGACGTTGCCGCCGACGATCGGGACCCCCATCCTCCGTGCCGCATCCCCGAGGCCGAGGACGGCCTGCTCGATCTGCCAGTAGGTCTCCGGGTGCTCGGGGCTCGCGAAGTTCAGGCAGTCGACGATGCAGAGCGGGTCGGCGCCGAGGCAGGCGAGATTGCTGGCGTTCTCGATGACGGCGTTTGCCGCTCCCTCGAAGGGCTTTAGGTAGATGTGCCGGGGGTTGCACCCGCAGGAGAGGACGAGCGCTTTCTCCTCCAGGCGGAGGACGGCGGCGTCATGAAGGAGTGAGACCGACCGGAGCTGGACATCCCTGTCGTACTGCTCGTAGACCCAGTCCTTGCGGGCCACGTCGGGGTGTGCGAGGACCGCGAGCGCGAGGTCCTTTACCGGCGTCGCCGGGCGGACGAACGATTTCTCGGCTGCATACGGTCTCGTCTCCCACCTGCAGAGCGGCGCCCCCCCGACAAGGAGATAGATCGGGAGGTCCGCGACGGTCTCGCCGTGGAACTTCACGATGTAGCGGGGCTCCTCGATCACCTCGCCGATGTCGCTCCAGGCAAGATCGTACTTCTCCGCGATCGCCCCCATCAGGGCGACGTCTTCGGGGGCCACCTCGATGAGCATCCGCTCCTGGGACTCGGCGAGCATGATCTCCCGCGGCACCATCCCCGTCTCCCGGAGGTGGACCCGATCGGCGTGGATGACGGCGCCGAACGTGCTCGCCATCTCGCTTGACGCCCCGGCAAGACCCGCCGCCCCGAGGTCCCGGCAGGAGAGGACCTTCCCGGTCCCGGCCATAGCAAGGATGGCGTCGATGAGGAGTTTTTCCGTGTAGGGGTCCCCGACCTGGACGCTCGGGCGGTCGACGGCCTCCGCGTTCTCGGAGAGGTCACGGGATGCAAACGATGCTCCGCCAAGCCCGTCCCGGCCGGTCGAGGAGCCGACCAGGACAAGATGGCTTCCCGGCCGTTTGACCCTGGCGGTGATGTAGCGGTCGGAGTCCACGACCCCGACGCAGACGACGTTCACGAGCGGGTTTCCTGAGTACGAGGGGTCGAAGACGAGTTCGCCCCGGACGACCGGCACCCCGATGCAGTTGCCGTAATCCCCGATCCCGGCGACGACGTGTTCGAGAAGGTAACGGTTCTTCTCGCTATCGAGGGGCCCGAAGTAGAGCGGGTCCATCAGGGCGATAGGACGGGCGCCCATCGAGAGGATGTCGCGGACGATCCCGCCGACCCCGGTGGCGGCGCCGTCGTAGGGGTCCACGTAACTCGGGTGGTTGTGGCTCTCCATCCCGATGGCGAGGGCACAGGTCTCGCTGAACCGGACAATCGCAGCGTCGTCCCCCGGCCCGAGCAGCACCTCGCTCCCCTCGGTCGGCAGCGTCCGGAGAAGCGGTCTGGTGGACCGGTAACTGCAGTGTTCGCTCCAGAGGTTTTCAAAGCAGGCGATCTCGACGTCGGTTAGGTCCCGCCCGAGGGTTGTTCGCAGCAATCCAAGGTCCTGTGCCGGCAGCATACTGTCAGGCTGGTGGGTTGCCCACCTACATAAGCATGCCCGGGCCCGGGGATGAGGTACTCACTTTTTGACGTCGCGCAACCAATACTGGGGTATGAGCCCGTCATATGAAGACCTTCTGAAGAAGGCTTATACCAATATCACGGAACCGACGGAGTTCGAGGACCGGTTCACGGTTCCGGTCGCCCGCGCCTTCATCGAGGGGAAGACCACGGTCCTTGAGAACTTCGCCGAGATCGCCGATACCCTCCGGCGCGACCCGGACCACCTGATGAAGCACCTTCTTGGTGAGCTCGGGACCGCCGGCAAGATCGAGGGGACGCGGGCCGTCTTCTCCGGGAAGTTCGAGCAGGAGCAGATCAACACGATCATCAAAGGCTACATCGACGACTACGTCATCTGTTCCGAGTGCGGAAAGCCCGATACCCGGCTCGTTAAGACCGAGCGGGTCCTGACGCTCCGGTGCGACGCCTGCGGCGGTCACCGGCCGGTCCGGAAGCGGAAGGCAACCGCAGACCCCTCTGCAGCCTCGAAACCGACCGAGGGCGCCATCATGGACGTCACCCCGCAGTTCCTCTCGAAGCGCGGCGACGGTGTCGTGAAGATCGACCGCTACACGATGTATGTCGCGAACGCAAAACCGGGCCAGACGGTGAAGGTGAAGATCACCCGGATCGCCGGGACGATCATCTTCACCGAGCGTGTGGATTAAAGGGATCTTTTCGGATCTCCACCCACATCCCCTCCTCTTCTTCACGGATACGAGAGTGGGCGACGCCGCTCTCCTCAAGCTCCCGGCGGAGTGTCTCTGGAGTCGCCTGCCCGCTTCGCCGGGCTATATCCCGGTCCCAGTCGGGGTTTCGCCGGCGCATCTCATCAAAAATGGTTTTTCGGATCTCGGGAGTCCCGAAACTGCCGCCGACGAACGCGAACCCGCCGGGTCGGAGGACCCGCTCGATCTCGCGGAACGCCTGCGGCCGGTCATGCCAGAAGTAGATCGAGCCGCGGCTGACGGCGAGCGCAACGGTGTTGTCCCGGATGGGCATACCGTGGACGTCGCCGGTGACCGGGACCACCTTGCCCGGCGAGCCTGCGGCGGTCTCCCGCGCAATCTGGCCCGCCGCCGGGTCGGTGTCGAGCGCGATGACGGTAAGATTGCTCTTTTCCGCCAGCGCGAGTGAGAGGAGGCCGGGGCCGCTCCCGATATCGAGCGCGAAGCCGTTCCGTATCCCCGACCACGCGAGCGCCTGCTCGGCGATGACGGGGTAGATGGGGGCAAAGACTTCCCGGGCAATCCGGGCGAAGCCTTCCGCACTCTTTCTCATGGCCGGTCTATGCGGTCTCGAGGCTTTCCATCTGCTGGAGGAGTTCGCCAGCGTAGCCGGAGAGCCGTTTTGCGGCGTCCGTGATTGCAAGAAGAGGTGGCCGGCCGCCGGTCGTGGTGACGATCAGTTCCGGGTCGGTGAACCGGAATGCCTGCTTACGCTGCGCCACATCCACCTGGGGATCGTTGATGAGTTCGGCGGCGAGCGCGTCGACGTAAGTGTTGCCTTCGCCTTCAAAGAGGATCCGGGCACTGTCGTCGGTCAGCTCCAGAAGTTTGAGTTTCATGGCCATACGCACCTATGTTTGGTCCCGGGAGGAGTATATAGATTGTTGTAGTTCACTCCCAGCAGAACGTCTCCATGTCGTACCCGGCGTGCGGCATATCCGGCGGGACCATGTGGCTCATGTGGACGCACCGGTAGTCTCTCGCCCCGATATCGCGGGCGAACCGGACCGCTTCGGCGTAGTTCATGTGCTTGGTGATCGAGTAGCCCTCGGGAGCGATGGCGTCCACAAAGAGGAGGTCGATATCGGCCTCGGAGAGGAGGTCCCGGCTCTTCTGCGGGATGTCCTCCCGGGTGTCTGCGGTGTAGGCAACCGTGGTATCCTCGTATTCCATCAGGAGGCCGCAGGTGTAGACCGGGGGGTGGTTCACCGGAAAGAACGTGAAGGTGATCCCGAAGAGGTCGAACGGCTCGTAGACGGGGACCGGGTGCTTCTCAAACGGGAGGAAGTGGAGGTAGCCGGAGCAGTAGTCCATCACCGGCGGCGCCGCGTAGGCCGGGGGGACCTTCTGCACCCGGTAGAACTCTCCGAACCCGATGAAGTGGTCGTAGTGGCCGTGCGACCAGAGGACCGCGTCGATGTGCGGCGAGCAGGCCCGGAGGAGCTGCTGCCGGAGGTCCGGCGACGACTCTATAAGGATGTGCTTACCCCCCGTCTCGATGAGGAGGGACGTCCGGAGCCTTGATCGCCCCGCGGCCGTCATCGCCCGGCAGTTCTCGCAGTCGCACCCGATCTTTGGTGTCCCGATGGCGTCACCGGTCCCGAGCAGTGTTATCTGCATGCGCTCAGTACCCGGTGCCGCGGATGACGTTGCGCTCCTCGACCCTGAGGAGACCCTGCTCAATGTCCACCGCATCGAGGCGCCGCCGGTCCTCCATCAGCGCCGACATCACCGCCTCCTTCATCATCATCCGGAGATCGGAGCCCGAGAACCCCTCCGTCCGGGCGGCGAGGTCCGCGAAGTCGCAGTCGCACTCGATCGTGGCGGCGATCTTTTGGAGGATCGCCTGCCGCATCGCCTGGTCGGGGAGCGGGAACTCGACGACCTCGTCGAACCGGCGCCAGGCAGCCTCGTCGAGGATCCGAGGGTGGTTCGTCGCGCCGATGAGGAGGACGCCGTTCTTGACGAAACTGATCTGGTCGATGTTCTTTAAGAGCATGTTCACCGCACGCTTCATCGCACCGTGGTCGTCGCTGACCCGGGTCTTCGCGACGAAGTCGAACTCGTCGATGAAGAGGATGCAGGGGGCGAGTTTCTTTGCGAGGTCAAAGATCCGGTCGATGTTCTTTGAGGTCTCTCCCAGGTACTGGGAGGTGACCATCGCGAGACGGACCTCGAGGACCGGCATGTGGAGCGTCCGCGACATCGCGAGTGCAAGCGACGTCTTCCCGGTGCCGGGCGGGCCGACGAAGAGGAGCCTGCCGAACTCGTAGATGCTGTGCTCCTTCAAAAACTCCCGGTGCTCGAGGGCGACGCCGATCTTACGGATGATCTCCTCCTGGCGTGGCGTGCAGACCAGTTTATCGAGCGTAAACTCGACCTCGTCCGGCGCGCTGATGATGATGAGGTCGCGGGCCTCCCGCATCTCCTCGCTCTCCCCGATGAGCCGGGAGATCTTCGCCTCCATGTATTCTCTGGTGTCCTCGAACCGGGGGTTCTTTGCCAGGACGTTCTGGTAGTTGACGTCGACGCCGTCCTTTCCCTCGAGGAAGTATGCAAGGACGGGATTCCTCCCGACTCTCTCCGTTCCGCCCTTCTTGATGAACCATCCTGCGGCTGCGTCGAGCGAAGGCAGGCTCAGGCGCTGACCGAACTCGTCGTAGCCGACGAACGGGTTTTTGCGGACGGCCTGGCAGACGGCATCCGGGCTGCCGAAGGTCTTCCGGATCGCTCCCTCGCTCACGATCAGAGGACGCTTCACTTCGGTGCTGCCGCCGCTTCCGGCGCCAAAGAACTCCCGGCAGCGCGGATGAAGGTCGTTGATGCCGAGGCCCTCGTTCCGGTTGAATATCTCCGCGGTGAGCAGGACCTCCATGATGTCGAGGACGTCACGCGTACCCGTTTCAATGGTCATATCTATGAGCTGACATGTTGGCGTGCGACATCAATAAGCGTAACTCACCGGGTGGTGACCTCGCACCCGTCCTCCGTAACGATCAGGGTATGCTCCGCCTGGGAGACGAAGGACCCCGGCACGTCGTGCAGCATCGGGAAGGGATGGAGGATCCCTGTCCGCACAAGGGTGGCAAGGCCGATCTCGACCTTGTCGCCCGGGACCCAGCGGCGGGAGAATGGGAGGCCCCGGCGCGGCCGTGCGGTCTCGAGGACCCGTTTTGCCGACGGGAGGCGGGCGGGTCGGGCGGCGATCTGCTTGTAGATCTCCACGCGCGTCGCCTCGCCGACCTTCCCCGACCCCGTGGTGGCGAAGGGCTCGATTGCAAAGACCATTCCCTCCTCAAGCACGGCTCCCCCGCTCATCGCGACGTTCGGGATGGTGGGCTTTCCGTGGAGGTCGTAGCGGTCGAGGCCGTGCCCGGTGAGGTTTGCGACCGGCCTGTAGCCGTGCTCCTCGATCGCTGCCTGGATGGCTGTCCCGAGTTCCCCGGTGGTGACCCCCGGTCGGACGGCGGCGATCGCCGCCTCGAGGGCTGCCCGGGACGCCTCAACGAGCGGACCGTGGTCGCCCAGGTTGACGGTCAGTGCGGTATCGGCGATGTAGCCGTCGATATGCACGCCGAGGTCGACCTTGACCAGATCGCCCCGGGCGAACATCCGCTCGTCGCCGGGCATGGCGGTGTCGTGGGCCGCGGCCTCGTTGAAGGAGACATTCAGGGGGAAGGCAAGGAACGCCCCTTCCTCGGTCACCATCGCTTCCGTCGCCTCAACCATCTCAAGGAGGCTTGCCTCCTCCTTCACCATCCCTGCGGCCCGGTGGAGTATCTTCTGTGCCAGCGCCCCTGCTTCGCGGTAGGCGTCATAGACAACATCATCCATGATCATAACGTGAGCTCCTCTCCGTATTGGGTGAACCGGTCAAACCCGGTCTCTGTCACCGCGCCCATATCCTCCAGGCGGACGCCCCCGGTCCCGGGGTAGTAGAGCCCCGGCTCGATGGTGACGACGTTCCCGGCGACGAGCGCTCCGCCCTGGGGTCCGAGCGACGGGTCCTCGTGCACTTCGAGCCCGACGCCGTGTCCGAGGCTGTGGATGAACCCACGCGTGTCGCTCTCGTAGCCGCGGTCGCGGAAGAACTCGACCGTCGCGCGATAAAGGTCAGCGCCGACGGCCCCGGCCCGGACCATCGATGAGGAGAGGGCTTTTGCGTCCCGGACGGCCTCGAACATCTCCCGGATCTCCGGTGACGGTTCGCCCTTCACGACCGTCCGGGTCATGTCGGCGTGGTAGCCGGTCTGCTCTTCCTGCGGGAAGATGTCGATGACGATCGGCTCGTTCTCAAGGAGCGGACCGAACCCTTCGTTGTGCGGGAGGGCGGTGTCGGGGCCGCAGGAGACGATGGTATCGACCCCTCGGCACCCGTGGGCGAGGAGGACGGCGTGCATCCCGGCACGGACGGCTTCGGAGGTGAGGGGCAGACCGTCCCGGTACAGGACGCCATCTTTCGGGACGGCGCTCCGGATGAGCGCGATCCCTCGCTCCATCGCCGTCTCGGCGACCCGCTGGACCGAGCGGATCCGCTCAATCTCTTCGGGAGTCTTGACTGCCCGCATCCCTTCGACGGCTCCCCGGGTGTCGAGGATGACCGGGTGGAACGACTCGAGTTCCCGGGCGAGGGCGAGGGGGAAGGTTGCGGGGACAAGGATGGGGCCGCGGGCGAGGTCCGCGATCATGTGGGCGGTCGCCCGCCAGCGCGGCTCCCCGGCCTTGATGTACTCGAGGTAGCCGGCATCGGCCCGGGTGACGACCGCTGCGGTCGATTCCCGGACCGCCCGCTCGTGCTCCATCTGCGGGACGACGATCATACCGCGCTCGCCGGACTTCTGGACATAGACCACGGGGTCGGTGGTGCGGAACCGGGTCAGGTAGCGCACGTTGGCGTCTTGAGATGAGCCGTAGGCCGCGTATGCTGCTGCTCCTGCCTCCTGGAGAGCCAAATCCAGTCCATTCATTCTACCACCTCTTCCGTTGAAACCACAAGTACTTTTACCCCCGCGTTCAAGTATGAATAATGGATGAGGCAACCAAACAGGTCTTCAAAGCCAAGTTCGTCATGCTGGCGATCATGCTAAACGTCATAGTCCTCAGTTTTGCCATGGCTGTCTTCGTCCTCTTCCGGTTCGCGCCAGAAGGAACCCCCGGGCTTGTTATCGGGCTCCTCCTCCTCGCTGTCGGGGTGGTCTTCTCCGTCTCGTTCCGGAAGCGATATACTCTGACGAAGGCCTGGCTGCACGAGCAGCCGTAACGCGCATGAACCCGGAGTAGATGGCGGATATGCTGACAAAACTCAAATCCGAGATCGAACTCGCCTCACGGCACCTTGAGGTGATCCGGGCGGTCGTGGAGCACCAGCCCATCGGCATCATGAAGCTCTCCGAGGTCCTGGACCTCCCCTACCACCGGGTCCGCTACTCGCTGCGGATCCTCGAGCAGGAGGGGTATATCCGCGCTTCGCCGGCCGGCGCAGTGGCCACACCGCTCGCGGCCGACCTCCTTGACGGTCTGGAGGGCGAGGTCGACGACCTGATCGATCTCCTTGAGACCATCAAGCGGGAGAACTCCCGTAATGTTTAATACGGTTCAGACAAGACATTATAGAGCACTTGTTATGGTGCCGCCATAACTCAGTTGGTAGAGTGGCTGGCTGTTAACCAGCATGTCACAGGTTCGAGTCCTGTTGGCGGCGTTTTCACTTTTGCCCCGATCTTTGTTATATCCGTGGCTCCTTGAGCTCCCGTCACCTCTCACGAAGAGAGTGTGGGTATATCAGCCCGTCAGAACATGCTACGGCTCCCGCTCTTCAAGAATGCTGTTCTGCACCGCTACGCACACAACCTCACGGCGAGGCAGGGCCTGTCCGGCCGGGTTACCGGCACCAGGGGGATCGGCCCGAGACCAGGAATCTCTCCGGCCGGTGCTCTCCCTGGCCGGCACCCTGCTTCGTTGCCGCCGTCAGGCACTCAGGGCTGCAGAAGGGTGCACCTGTACCTTGCTCTTCCATCAAGAACTCTCGACCACAGTATCCGCAATACACTGATGTGGGCATCGAACTCACCGAAGGTGGAGGAGGCCTGTCAGGGGATAAGCCTTTCTTTGCTCCGGAAGACCACCGTCTCCCGGATCCCGGGAGAGGCGTCCGGCGGCCGGCCCCGTGCATGGAAATACCTGTTTTACAAAGAGGTTGAAGACCCCCCTCATCTCAGCCACCCGATCTTGTAAAAGACCCAGCCGACCCCGAGCATCGCAATCAGGGTCCAGACGGTCACCTGCCAGAGGTAGAGGCTGAAGGGGATGTCGAGGGTGTTCATCCCGAGCATCTGCCCGACAAGCGTCGGGATCAGCACGAGGGCCGAGAGGACGGCGATCACCCGCATCGCCCGGTTCATCTCGTAGGAGACGGTGTTGATGTGGACGTCGATCAGGGAGAGAAGCCCTTCGCGGATGTTCCCGGCGGTCTCGTGCAGGTAGTCCGTCTCGCTTGCGAGGGCATCGAAGATACTCTTCTCCCCTGTCCACGATTCTGTAGCCGAGATGCTTCTTGCGAGGATCGTCGTCACCTCCCTCTCGTGAAAGAGGTTTGAGGCCAGAACGCTGCTCACCCGCTTGAACTGGAAGACGGTATCGAGGAAGTTCTTCGGCATCTCGTTGTTGGGCGTCTCCTCAAGCCGCATCAGTTCGGCCTCCAGCTCCGCGAGGATCCGCGCGTAGTTCTCGTTGATACGGTCAAGAGATCCGTAGAGGACCCGGGCGTCCAGGGGCACCCCGGGGAGGGCGCTCTCGTCGAGACCCGCCCGGGTCTGCTCGAAGAAGTGGTCTTCTGCCATTGAGACGGTGACGATCTTCGTCTCCCGGTGCAGGATGATCAGCCCTGTGGTCGTCACGACCTGGGTCCGCGCCCCTTTACGAACCCGGTCCGTCCGTTCTGGCTCCTGCACGAAGATGAGCCGGGTTGTGCCGGCAACCGTTATTCCCGGGCGCGAGGGGCGCATGAGTTTACTCTCGAGGAAGACGGCGGGGATCCCGAGGAGGTCGGAGAGGACCGGGAAGTCCAGCCGGGATACACCGGAGATGTCAAGCCAGGCCCCGACCGAGGGGTCCTGGAGATACCGCTTTCCCTCCTCTGGAGTGAGGCCATCGATCACGCTCCCGGGTTCTCCCACCACCCCCCGGATCCGCATCGTCGAGAACGCTGGCGGTGCTGGTCCGGCAACGGTGACCTCCGGCTCGATCCGCCGTTCCACGGACCGCCCGCCGGCCGCCGCCACCCGGACCACCCGGAGGAGCCGGAGCGCCGGTGAGGACCGGGCAAGGGTCGAACCGGCGACCGGCACCACCTCTAATACTGGGAGCGTGATGATGACGAGGTCGAGGAGGTGCCAGCGGTCCAGGAAGTGGCTCACCGGGTCCTCGGCGAGCCCCAGTTTGAGGACGTATTCGAGGACGAATATGGCGATGATCACGGTGTCGGCGGTATTCAGGAACTCGATGAGGGGTTCGGGGAGGGATGGGAAGAGGAGGGGCAGGATGACGATGGGCGCCATCATCAGACCGAGGAAGATCATCAGGCCGTCCGGGAGGAGGAGGTAGACGAGGTCCCGCAGAGCCGCTTTCCGCCCCGGCCGGCTCTCTCCGGCGGGGTTCTCCTCCCCTAAAGGCCGGTTTTCCAGCATACGATCCAGTCCCGGTTCTTCAACCTTCAGCCACGGTCCGGGCGAGATGAGGGGGTCGCTGCATATATATTAGCGGGTCACGGGGCCGGCTGAGGATCGGGGAGGCAGGTCCGGCAGCGCGAAAGAATTATCTCATCTCTCTCCAGCAGTCCCCGCATGGTGGTTGATACGTCAGTGCAGCCGTTCCGGGTCGAGACTTCCCAACCGGTCCTGGACGACCTCCGGGATCGGCTCTCCCATACCCGCTTCCCCGACGAGGTCGAGGGCACGGGCTGGGACTCCGGGACGAATCTGGACTATATGATGGAACTGGTCGATTACTGGTTGAACCGGTTCGACTGGCGGGCCCGCGAAGCGGAGTTGAACCGGTTTGCCCATTACCGTGCCGATATCGACGGTATGGGCATCCACTTCATCCACGAGCGGGGCAAAGGCCCCGACCCGCTCCCGATCATCCTCACGCACGGCTGGCCGGACTCCTTCTATCGCTACGCTAAGATCATCCCGATGCTCACCGACCCGGCGGCGCATGGCGGTGACCCTGCCGACGCGTTCGACGTCGTCGTCCCCTCGATGCCCGGCTACGGTTTCTCCGACCGCCCGCACGAGCGCGGTATGACGTCGGCGCGGATTGCCGAGATCTGGGGGCGGCTGATGACCGACGTCCTCGGCTACAAGCGGTTTGCCGCCGGCGGCGGGGACATCGGGAGCGGGGTCTCCCGGTTCCTGGCGCTCGGGCATCCTGGATCGATCATCGGCCTCCACCTCACCGATATGGGCTTCATTCCTCTCGGCGTCGATATCCCCGACCTCTCGGAGAACGAGAGGCGGTATTTCGATGCGATCCAGCAGTTGTGGACGCAGGAAGGCGGCTACAACATGATGCAGTCGACAAAACCGCAGACCCTCGCCTACGGGTTAAACGACTCGCCCGCCGGTCTCGCCGCCTGGATCGTCGAGAAGTTCCGCTCCTGGAGCGACTGCGGCGGCGATATCGAGCGGCGTTTCAGCAAGGACGAACTCCTCACGAACATCATGATCTACTGGACGACGGAGACGATCGGGTCGTCGGTCCGGCTCTACTACGAGAACGTGCATGCTCTGCCGCTGGACTTCCTCAAAGAGCGTATCGAGGTTCCGGTCGGGATGGCCGTCTTCCCGAAGGACTTCATCCCGCCTCCCCGCGAATGGGTGGAGCGGAGGCTGAACGTCGAGCGGTGGACCGAGATGCCGCGGGGCGGCCACTTCACCGC
Source organism: Methanoculleus sp. (assembly GCF_020696975.1). GTDB lineage: Archaea > Halobacteriota > Methanomicrobia > Methanomicrobiales > Methanoculleaceae > Methanoculleus. Next base: position 2,304 of record NZ_JAJGBK010000022.1, on the reverse strand, counting down.
GATGGAGGAACCGGACCTCTTCGTTCGGGATATCCGGGGGTTCTTCCGCCCCTTGCGGGCGGAGTACCGGGAGGTTCTGGGGGTGTCGATTTGACGGTGCGGCCCCACACCATCAGTGTCCCGGAGGAGACGCTCGACGACCTCCGGGAACGGCTCGCCCGCACCCGCTTCCCCGACGAGGTCGAGGGTGCGGGTTGGGACTACGGCACGAACCTCGGTTACATGAAGGAACTCGCCGACTACTGGCTGCACGCCTACGACTGGCGGGCTCGCGAAGCGAAGTTGAACCGATTCCGGCACTACACCACCGATATTGACGGGATGGAGATCCGGTTCATCCACGAGCGGGGCAGGGGGCCGGACCCGATGCCGCTCATCCTCTTTCACGGCTGGCCGGACTCGATCTGCAGGTACCTCAAACTGATCCCGATGCTCACCGATCCGGCATCGCACGACGGCGATCCCGCCGACTCGTTTGACGTCATCGTCCCTTCGCTCATCGGCGACCCAGGGATGTCACGATCGGACAAAGGGCAGCCGCTCGCAAAGATGGCGGAGATATCGTATCGGCTGATGACCGAGGAGCTCGGGTATGAGCGGTTCGGCGCCGGCGGCGGGGACGGCGGCAGCCCGATATCGCAGATCCTCGGCGTCCGCCACCCCGGGTCGATCATCGGTCTCCACCTCACCGACATCGGCTTTCCTATCATGACGGCGAACTTTCCGGACCTCTCCGATACGGAGCGGGAGTACCTCACGAGATCGCAGGCGTGGGGTTTTTCCGAGGGTGCGTATGCGGTGCTCCAGGGCACGAAGCCGCAGACTCTCGCCTACGGGTTAAACGACTCTCCCGCCGGCTACGCCGCATGGATCATCGAGAAGTTCCGCACATGGAGCGACTGCGACGGAGACCTGGAGACGGTCTACTCGAAGGACGAATTGCTGACCAACGTCATGCTCTACTGGACGGCCGGCCCTTCGGTCAGGGCGATCAGTTACCGCGAGGAGTGGGTATCGGGTTCGCTTGCGCCGGACCAGAAGGTCGACGTCCCGGTGGGGCTCGCCCTCCCCCCGAAGGATATCGACCCGATCCCCCCGCGGGAGTTTGCGGAGCGTAACTTGAAAGATATCCGCCGGTGGACGGTGCTCGAGCGCGGCGGCCACTTTGCGCCGATGGAGGTCCCGGAGCTGATGGCCCGGGAGATCCGGGCATTCTTCCGGCCGCTGCGTGCGGCGGGGCCGGGAGAGGGCGGCCGCGAACGGAAAGATTCGTAACCCCGGCGGTCGAACTCCATGCATCGACGGTGGTCTTCGGATGTCGAGGCTGGTACTGATCGACACGGCGACGGGGCGGCGGGTCCGGCACCGTATCAGGAGCATGAAGCAGGCCTTAAAGCAGCAGGAGTGGTACGAGGCGGTGCTCGGGCGGCGGGTGCGGATCGAGAAGGTGTTTGAGCGGTAGCGTTCGCCGGGAAAGGCTGATGCTTCCGCCAGGCGTACCTGAGAATCATGCACGGCGATGCGGCGGAACCGGTCTCTCTCGGGGACGCTATGGCAGCGGCGGAGGTCTCCCGCCGGGAGGGAAGGAAGAACCCGGCGATTGCAGCAGGGCTTTCGCTCCTCTTCAACGGTCTCGGCCAGGCCTACAACGGGCAGTTCGTAAGAGGCGTCCTGGTGCTGCTCGGGAGCCTCTTTGGTCTCTTTCTCATGATCGTTCCGGGCGTGGCGATCTGGGTCTGGGGCGTCTACGATGCCTACCGGACGGCGAAAGGAATGAACGAAGGGCTCGTCCCCTACCGGGAGACGAGTCCGCTCGCGATTGTGGCGTTCGTGGTAGTCTGGGCGGTGACGATCTTCGTGCTCTCGGCGGCGTCGGCGATGCTGCTCGTCGAGATGGGATTGCAGGGAATGATGTAAACAGGTGTTCTGCAGCGGTCAAAGCGGATTTACACCTGCTGATCAACCGAGGTTACAGGCACTGGATTATCGGCGCGGTTATAGCACAATATTTATCTTCTTCGCATACACACTATGCATCTAGTGAGTAAGTCCTTCCCGAAACGGATGAGGCTACCTTGAGGTAGGTGGGACAAAGTAGGGAAGGGTTCACCGTTCTATTTCTGGCGACCCTCGAAAAAGTCGAGTGCAATCGTTGTTTTAGGTTCGATGATGTTATAACCCACATTCCGCAGGTCTTCCATCACAAATAGTATTTTTCATATTCCTTCCCTAACAACCCCAAAATCTTCCACAACTCCTCATTCAGATTCGCCACCCGTTTCACCCTCCTCCCCTCCTCGACCA
>NZ_JAJGBK010000033.1 GCF_020696975.1 Methanoculleus sp. | reverse complement strand
CCCCCCCCCCCCCCCCCCCCTGTCTCTCCCTCATAAGACTATATCTGTAACCCCCCGCCACCCGCGCTTCGCACTCCTCCCGCCCCCCGAAGGGGGGCGGGCAGTGCGTGGCGATAACCGGAGAGGAAGCCGTGCACGGTTCTTCCAGAAATCTTCCCATGCAGCAAATTATGGAGGCCATGCACCTTCGGTGCTCGTGCTCCGGACTCGAAGACCAATGGTCTTCTCGAACTCTAGCCCTTCGGCCCATCGGACCCATCGCCCGGTCGAATATCGTCATAGGGGTAGTGGGGTAGTTGACAGGAAGTGCGAGAATAGCGAGCTTAAGCACCGCTAGGTGCGAGGTGCGATGTTCCGGGGGAACGGAGCACGAGAAGGCCGAAGGCCTTTGAGGGAGGCGTGCCCCCTCCCTTGTCTCCCCCTTGTAAGTATCCCTACCTTTTTATCCCCGCAATCCTCCCCGGATGCGTATACACCGCCATCTCCGGCGTCCCGGCAGAACCGACGATACAGAGGCCGGTCTCCTCTGCGATCTCGACGGCAAGCGCGGTCGGGCGCCCGGTGGAGACCAGCACCGGGATGCCGGCGCTCAGGCACTTCCTGACCATCTCAGAGGTGACCGTTCCGGTGCCGGCGGCGATTGTCCGGGAGAAGTCGAGTTCGTCCTGCAGCCCCCGGCCGATCACCCTATCAAGGGCGTTGTGCCGGTCGAGGTCTTCCGCGCAGGCGACGATCCGGCCGCCTGCGGCGAGCGCGACCGCATCGAGCATACCGGGCGTGGGAAGAGCGGCGACGGCAGCCTCGATCTCCGAGACGGCGACCACAAGGTCGGAGTCGATCGCGGGCAGTTTCTGCGTGTCGATATAGGAGACGGCCCCCCCGCATCCCGAGAGGATCGTCTTTTTTACGGTGCCCCTCCGGAAGGGATTCTTCGTGAGGACGCTGATCCGGTTCGCCTCGGTTCTGATCGACTCAATCTCGTCGGGGCTCCGGATGATCTCCTCGGTGTAGAGGTAGCCGGTGATGAAGTCTCGAAGCCCGCCGGGGCTCAAGATAACGGTCGTCAGGTGGCGGCCGTTGACGAAGACCGCCACCGGCGCCTCCTCGGCGGCATCCAGGGCGATCTCTTCGCCGCCGAGACGGGTACAGGAAATTCTCTTGAACATGTTCCTCACTTCACGCCGCTGCACGCTCCCGGGCAACACCTGGTGCCACCTCGTGGGGGCCGGTCATGCTATAAGAGATCCGCGGGGGGTGGACTATACTCTACCGGTCCCCTGAACACACTCCCCGGACGAACTCCTCGGGCATCGATGTGCGCCGTGCGGCCTCTTCGACCGAGAGCCCGCTCGCGAGGAACCTTCTTACCACGCTCTCCATGGGTTCCCCGACCTCGACGATGTGCCTATCGGGGTCGTAGAGCCGGATGGCCCGCTGCCCCCAGGGCTGCTCGATCACGCCGTGGACGTACTTCACGGAGTCCATCGCTTTGAGCCGTTCAAGAAAAGCGTCCAGGTCATCCTCCTCGAAGTAGAGTTCGGCGTTCTTCGACCCCCGAACGATATCGTCCTCATCGACGCCGATGAGATCCGCAAAATGCGACCGGAGGTGGATCGCAAAGCCGCCCTCGAACGATACGTTCTCGCCGAGATCGTAGCCGACCTTCTGGCCGAGCACTCCCTCGTAGAAGGCTCTGGAGACCTCTATGTCACGAACAACAATAAGCGGGCATACAAACTTCATCATGCGTATTCTGCTCCGTATCCCGGACGTTCGCCGGCAACCCCTGTGAGACAGACGGTCGCACAACCCACCGGGCCGCCGGCTGTTCCTGATAATCTCGTAGGGGGTTGTGATAGTTCAGTTTTTTGATCGCCGGTTCTCCCATGTCCAGACAAAAATGTCAGTAAATGCACAGAAGAGGTTTTTGCGGCTGTCCGGCAGCGGGAGAGAGCGTCGCTCTCCCCCCGCACCACCGGGCGTTGCCAGGAGCTTTTGCACCCCGGCACGGGCGCAAATGAGGTTTTATGGAACTCAAGTAGGTTGTTTAGCGGGCATTACACGCCCGGCCGGAACCGGCCGGGCGCATACTTTGTTTGAGCGATGTTCCGCGGTTATTTGAACACGTCGAAGATCTGGTCGCTGCCGGTCTCAAAGAGCCGCTGGCGTTCCGCCTTCTCCTCGACGAGCGCGAGCACCGGGAGCTCCATGTCCACGCCCGGAACGTGGCCGAACATCTTCTCCATATCCGTCTGCAGGGCGTGCATGTAGAGCGAGTTCGCGATCTCCATCGGGCAGTTCTCCTCGCACTGGCCGCAGTTGACACAGGAGTCCGATACGTGAGCGTAGCGGATCAGGTGGAACATGAAGGGCGGCGGGAGCTCGCCCGGCGGAACCAGGTAGGGCTTCTTCGTGCTGCACTCGTTGCAGTAGCAGATCGGGCAGTTCTCGATACAGGCGTAGCACTTGATACACCGGCTCGAGTCCTCCATCATCTTCTGGAGGCGCTCCTTCCCCTCACCGAGGCTCTCGAAGTAGCGTGCCCGCCACTTGTCGCCAAGCTTCAGCATCGCGTTCTCGACCTTGCCGCGGATCTCGATACCCTTGGGGTTCGCGGGCTCGGAGGCGATCGCTCCGGATTTCACGGCAGCATCGAGGAGGTTCGCACCCTTCTCGGAGCAGACCTCAACGAACGTAGCCTTGCCGGCTTTTTCCCCAATAACACCCCAGTTGCCGCAGGCGAGGTCCGCCTGGCGCGGGATCTTCATCTTGCAGCGGCGGCAGTTCGAGCGGCGGCCGAAGCCCTCCTCCTCGAGTTCGTCCATCGAGATGCCCTTGTGCTGGCCATCCTTCGTGACGATGATGAACTGGCCCTTGTCGATCTCTTCCTTGACGACGTCGTTGGGGTCAACACCGAACTTCTGGGCGATCATCTTCCGGGCAGCCACGGGGCTGACGGACCCGCCGCAGTTGACGCCGATCAACAGAAGGTTGTCCAGGTTGACCTGGTTGCGCTTCGCAAGCTCGTAGAGACCCATCGCGTCGCAACCCTTCACCGTCACACCAAGACGCATGTTCTCGGCGCCGTCCAGGTACTTCTTGACCAGCTTCGAGAGCAGGAGCGTTCCGCAGTGGAGCGAGCCTGCCGTCTGACCAATCTCGGCGGGGTCGGTGATGATCGTGGGGACCGCATCGTAGAGGTCCACACCCTTCTTGACCGCGAGGACTGCGTCGACCATCTTGGTTTCGAGGGCATACTTGAGAAGCCCGGTCACTGCGCCGCCGCACTCCGCGACTTTCGCTATATCGGGGCTCGTCGTCCAGGCGTATACCATATCTCCCTTTGCTGCCATTTACTGCACCCCCGCGATCTTCTCAACCTTCACAGCACAGTGCTTCAACTCCGGCATCTTCGAGAGCGGGTCGAGCGCGGTGTTCGTCAGCATGTTCGCCGCGGCATCCCCGAAGTGCATCGTCATCATCAGTACGCCGGGCGCTACCTGGTCGGTCACCTTCGCGGTGGTCTCGACCTCGCCGCGCCTGCTGCTGAGCTTGATCTTCTCGCCGTTCTGGATCTTCATCCGTGCCGCATCCTCGTTGTTGATCTGGACAAAGCCAGCGGGCACCTCGTGGTGGAGGAGCGCTGCGCGGCCGGTCTGGGTCCGGGTGTGGTAGTGGAAGAGCAGACGTCCGGTCATCAGGGTGAACGGATACTCGGCGTCGGCGACCTCCGCGGGCGGCCGGTGCTCGATGCCGAAGAAGTGGCCGAGGCCGTCGGCGGACGAGAACTTCTCGCGGTGCAGGATCGGGGTTCCCGGGTGCTCCAGGGTCGGGCAGGGCCAGTGGACGGACTCGGGCTTCTCCATCCTCTCGTAGGAGATGCCGGCCATCGACGGGGTGACCCGGCGCATGTCGTCCCAGATGTCCTCGGGCGAGTTGAAGTCAAAGCCCTGAAGACCGAGCTTGTGGGCGAGGTCGACGAAGATCTGCCAGTCTTCCTTCGCGTTGCCGGGGGTATCCACGGCCTTCCTGATACGGTTGACACGCCGCTCGCCGCTGGTGAACGTCCCGTCCTTCTCGGCGAAGGATGCTCCGGGGAGAATGACGTCGGCAAACTGCGCCGTCTCGGTCATGAAGATATCCTGCACGACCAGGAAGTCGAGTTTCTGAAGCGACCGCATCACATGGTTCGAGTCGGGGTAGGAAACGACCGGGTTCAACGCGAAGATGTACATCGCCTTGATCGGGTCGCCGCACTGGGTGATCTGCTCGGTCAGGGTCACACCGTACTCGCTTGCAAGCCCGGTGACACCCCAGAGTTCCTCCATGCGCTTCCTGGTGGCATCGTCCTCACACTTCTGGTAGCCGGAGAAGACGTTCGGGTATGCACCCATGTCGCAGGCGCCCTGAACGTTGTTCTGGCCACGGAGCGGGTTGACACCGACACCGGGTCTGCCGACGTTGCCCGTGAGCATCGCGAGGTTTCCAAGCGACCGGACGTTGTCCGTACCGGTGGAGAGTTCCGTGATACCGAGACAGTAGATGATCACCGCGTTCTTGGCAGTCGCGTACAGTCGCGCGATCTCCTTGACCCTCTCGGTCGGAACGCCGGTGATCGACTCGACCTCCGCGTACTTCTCGACGGTCTTCTTCAGGTCCTCAAAGCCAGTCGTCCGCTTCTCGATGAACTCCTTGTCATGGAGGTTCTCCTGGATGATCCAGTACATGATCGAGTTGATGAGAGCGATGTTCGTCGAGGGGTTGTAGCGGACCCACTCGTCGGCAAGGCGCGCTGTCGGGGTGTAGCGCGGGTCGCAGACGATGATCTTCTTGCCCGCCTTCTTAGCCTGGACAAGCCTGCGGCCGGCAAGCGGGTGCGCCTCAATCGTGTTCGCGCCGATCATGAAGATGACGTCGGAATTCAGGACGTCCTCGAAGGGGTTCGTCGCGGCACCGGAGCCGAACGAGAGCGAGAGACCCGCGACGGACGGTCCGTGGCAGATACGCGCGCAGTTGTCGATGTTGTTCGTCTTGAAGGCCACCCGCGCGAGTTTCTGCATGATGTAGCACTCCTCGTTCGGGGTCCGGCACGAGACCTGGAAACCGAGGGACTTCGGACCGTATTTGTCGCTGATATCCTTAAACTTCGAGGCAATCAGGTCGTAAGCCTCGTCCCAGGTCGCCTCCTCGAACTTGCCGTTCTTCTTGATGAGGGGCGTTGTCAGCCGGTCGGGGCTCTGCACGAACTCCCAGCAGGTGGCACCCTTGGGACAGAGTTTTCCTTCGTTAATCGGGGTCCTCTTGTTTGGTTCAACCCCGACAAGTTTACCGTCGTTAACCACGAGGTTAAGCCCGCACCCTACACCACAGTACGGGCAGGTCGTGGGGACGTAGCGTAACTTTCCATTGGTTTCTGTCATTTACATTCTCCCGATGATTGCATTCAACGTCGGTTGCCAAGCATGCCGGGAATGGGCGGACATGCTCACAGTAGGTTTACTCTACTCGATAGTATATAAATTTAAACTTATTAGGTTAACAGAAGCAGTTATATTAGCGCATATAATTGATCTGCCTCAAGCGATAATCTCTGTATACAGAGTTTTCTCCACGTTACATCCTTTTATGAGATAATACGGTGTCGCATCGACAATTCACCGTACTTCACCCGAAAATGTAAATTAAATCTTATTTACTTGGCCAAAATATTTACAACTAACCATGACCAAATACTCTTCCATGCAACCGAGACTGAACCATACATGGGAGGACATCAAGGCCAGGCTTGAGTCGAAAGGTTCCACCCCGGAATTGATCGACCAGTTCCAGAGATGTATCGACTTTCACACCTTCGCGGCCCCCGGGCTCCTGGTCGGGGTCTATATGGTGGATTATGCCCTGGAACTCCTGAACCCCCCCGAAGGCGAGAAGGTTTACGCCGTCTGCGAGACTATGAAGTGCCTGCCCGATCCCCTGCAGGTGATCGCCCACTGCACGACCGGCAACCACCGCCTCCGGGTCATCCCCATCGGAAAATTCGCCATCACCGTGAACGGCCCCGCCGAGGCTCCGTACGTGAACGGTATCCGGGTCTTCGTCGACGGCGAGAAGATCGGACAGTACCCGACGTTCGCCCTGTGGTATACCAAAGACCCCCTCTTCGACCCGAGAACCCGCGGTATCGCACTGATTGATGAGATCATCGATGCCGGACGTGACCTCCTCTCCTGCGAGAAGGTACGGGTGAAAGTGCCCCAGAAGTGGCCCTGGCGATCCGCGATCTGCAACATCTGCGGCGAGATGGTCCCCAACAACCTGCTCGTCGATGGGGCCTGCGCCGACTGCCGGTCCCAATCGTACTACGAGAAAGTAGCGTACTGAAAAAACCCTCCCCCCACCAGGGGAGGCATAACTCCCATCATTGCAGCATGCACCGCATGGAACTCTCCCCAATCGGACTTGTGCATTCAGGCGTCCGCTCCCGCAGTGATATGCCGGTCCAGGGCGTCGACGCCGAGATCGAAGTCTTTCTCGACTACGCCGGGGCGCTCCTCGGCATCGAGGAAAACTCGCACCTGATCCTGGTCTGCTGGCTCCACGAGGCGGACCGGGGAGTCCTGAGAGCGGTGGCCCGGAAGGTCTCGGGCGATCTCCCGGAGAAGGGTGTCTTTGCCCTCCGCTCGCCGGCGAGGCCGAACCCTCTCTCCGTCTCGGTGGTGCGGCTGTGCGGTGTGCGGGACGGGCGGTTTCTCGCGCTCGAAAATGTTGACCTGATCGACGGGACGCCGGTGATCGACATCAAGCCCTACCAGACGGGATGGGACTGCGTCTTCTCGGCCGTCGGCCATGACAGGACGGAGAAGATCCGGAAGATGAGCCCCGGCGAATACCGTGAAGGCCTCATCCGCGAGGCCGTAAATTATCACGGAGAGTTCTGTCCGGGCGTGGCTGTCGCGGTGCGGATGGCGGAGGCGGCGACCCGTCTTCTCGAACGCGACCTTGGAGGATCGCAGGTCTCGGTCACGCTCGGCGGCGACCTCTGCATCGCCGATGCGCTCATCGGGATCACCGGTGCGAGCCCGGGAAACCGCCGGCTGCGGTGCTCGGGGGGAGACCGCTACGTCGTTGCCGGCCCTGAAGAGGAGGTAACCTTCCGTCTCCGGACCGTGCCGGAAGATGTCGGGCAGATCCTTGCCTGCAGCGAGACGGCGCTCTTCAGGCGCACGACCGCTCAGCGCCGCATCGACAGGTAATTACCTTCAGCATCAAAGTAACCAATAACAGTCAACTGCAGGGATGGGGGCAGGAGAACCCCCATCCGGCACCCCATGAGGAGTCAAGAGTATGCCACGCCGGTACCTGGATCTTACCCCGCTTCCTGAAGCGCTCGCGGTCATGCAGGAGGCGTTTATACCCCAAAACCACGTCGAGACCGTGCCGCTCACCCTGGCTGTCGGCAGAGTGACGGCCGAGCCCGTATACGCAGTGCATTCGGTTCCCAGGACTGATATCGCGAAGTTTGACGGTTACGCGGTGAAGAGCAGGGAGACCCTGGGAGCAAAGGACCAGCAGCCGCTGCCCCTTGGAGCGTGCGCCCGGATCAACACCGGCGAACTGCTCCCGCCATCGTTTGATGCCGTCGTCATGATCGAGGATACCTGGGACGACGGCGGGAGGCCCTGGATCAGGAAATCCGCCGCGCCCGGGCAGCACATCCGGCACGCGGGCGAGGATATCCAGGCCGGGGAGCTTGTCCTCCCGAAAGGCCATCGGGTCAGACCCTTCGATATCGGGGCGCTCGCGACCTACGGCATAACCCGGCTCGCCGTGCGGTCGGTCCGGGTCGGGATCGTTCCAACCGGGAGCGACCTCGTGCCGCTCGGGGTGGCGCCCGGACCCGGCCAGACGATCGAGACGAACACCCTCATGGCGGAGGCCTACCTCACCGGGATGGGGGCGACCTGCCGCCGTTACCCCATCGTCCCCGACGACCCGGACCGGATCAGGGAGGCGGTCAGGACGGCGGTCGCCGAGAACGACCTTGTCATCCTCTCGGCGGGTTCCTCGGCCGGCACCCGGGACTTCTCCCGGGATGTCGTCGGGACCCTCGGGGAGATCGTCTTCCACGGAATCGCGGTCCGGCCGGGAAAACCGGTGCTGCTCGCGAAGATCGACGGCAGACCGGTTCTTGGTATGCCCGGGTATCCCGTCGCCGCGCAGACGATTCTCCGCGAGGTCGCCGGGAGCCTTCTTTCGTGGTGGGGGCTTTCAGCATCCCCGGACGAGGAACTGGATGTCAGGCTCTCGCGGAGATTGGCATCCGATCTGGGATTCGACGAGTTTATTCCGGTTTCGATCGGGAGAGTCTCCGGCACTTGCTGGGCGACCCCGCATCCCCGCGGGGGCGGCATCCAGATGGCGGTGGTCCGGGCGAACGGCTACCTCCACATCCCCGCCGAGCGCGAGGGAATTGAGGCGGGCGAGGATGTGCGCGTCCGGCTTACTGTTCCCCCGGCCACGATCGCCCGGACACTCATCTGTGTCGGTCAGCGCGATCCTGCTCTCGGTGAACTTGGAAACTGCCTCTCGGATGCCGGTTACCTGCTCCACTGCTGCAACGCCTCAACGATTGGAGCGGTGCTGGCTCTCCGGGCGAACACCTGCCATGCGGCAACGGTTGCTCTTCCGGAGACCAGATCGGCCTGGAACGACCAGGTCCTCAAACTCCTGCCGGGCGTGGACCTCCTGCGGGTTCAGGTAGCCCGGACGGAACTCGGGATCGCTTCGACCGGGCATCTTGACCTCGACAATCCTGGATCATTACGGTTCGTCAACCGTCCAAAGGGAACGCCGGCACGAGCACTGTTTGATGAATGGCTGGACGGGCTGGGTGTCGACGCCGGGGGGATCACCGGGTATAATCACGAGATACGGGCGCATGGTGCGGTGGTTGCGGCTGTCAGCAGTGGAAACGCAGATGCCGGCGTCTGTACGGCGCATATGGCCAGGGAAGCGGGGCTCCGGTTCACCCCACTCGGCTACGAGTCATACGATCTCGTGATCCGGAAGGAACTTGCCGCAGACAAGGGCGTCGCCGCCCTCATACGGGCTGCCCGGTCTTCGGAACTCCGCGCGTTCCTCAATGCAGCAGGGAGAGCACCTGCCGACGGAGCCTCTGGCGAGGCGCTCCCGGCCTGAAACAGCACATCTGCTCGAAACGAATATCTCTCTTTTGACAGGACCCCTCTTCATGCGTGTCAGTGAACAGACACGGAACCAGATCACGGTGGTGCTCCAGCGGATGGCGGAGGCTGTCGGGAGAAAAGACATCGAGAGTATCATGGCGCTTACCGATCCGGATTTCCGGGGTTTCGGGACCGGCGCGGACGAGAAGGCGATCGGGAGGGAGGCTTACCGCAGGCACCTTGAGCGCGACTTTGCGCAGGCGGAGACGATCTCACTTGAGTTCGCCGACCTCCATGTCGGGGCAGAGGGGACGGTCGCCTGGGTCATGGCCGATATGGCCTATCACTTCGTCGCAGACGGCGCTCCGCAGACGTTAGCCGGGCGGATGACGGCGGTGCTCCGCGGGACCGGCCACGCGTGGGTCTTTGCCCAGATGCATTACTCCCTCCCGGCAGAGGGACAGGAAGTAGGGCGGTCGTATCCGGTGGTCTAACATTTTGGCTGACTGGAACCGTCTCTTTGCGATCACCCTCGACTCCACCCTTGCCCGGCCTCCTCACCAATACAAAGCCGTGCTATCCGCACGGTAAAAAAGAGACAATACTGTTGCCATTCCGGTCTTAGCCCGGAGACCGGGTTATTATTCAGCCGAGAGCAGTGGTCCGGTCTCCGGGCTCTCTGCCCGCGAGAAGGTGAGCAGGTCCCTGCCCGACGGCCCAGAGAGGATCAGCCGATCGTCTTCAACGCGGTAGGAGGCGGCCGCAACGAGGAGTTCCCGGTACCGGCTCTCCTGCCGGGCAAGGTCCTGAGTTACTGCAGGGCGGGGCAGCGTGACGGCGCCTGATTCCACAGTGATGGTTGAACCACTGATCCGGTAGGAGGCGGAGTAGAGATCCCACCCGGCGGAACCCGAGAGCGTGCCGTCCTCGCCGAAAGCGATAAGCGGCGCCGTTCCGGGCAGGGGTGCGATGACCGAGCCGTTATCCGCGCGAAATTGAGTGAGTTCCCAGGCCGTCCCCTCGAGCGGTTCGGCAATCCGGGCTTCGTCAGGGGGCATGCCTGTTGTGCTGGAGTAACCGGCCGAGACGAGGCACGTCGCCGCGATGATCAGGAGTGCGGTCTTGGCGAATGCATGGTGTCCGTATCTGCCCATCCTTACCACGGATAGGTGTAAGGGATACTGGATTAAAAAATAACCCATTTTCATCGAGATTGTCTCAATTCCTCTCCGTTCTGCGGAGAGATTGTATCCGTCCCGATCCCGGTATATCACCCTGAGCATGCTCTGGCGGGAGAGAAGGATGACCGAATGGGATGAAACGGGAAAAGTCGGGCAGGGATCGGTCCCTGGAGACCGACCCCTGCCGTGGAGGATAAGAGTGGATCAGGAGTGATCCGCGCCCTCCGTTCAGTAAGAGATCACGACGTTTCCGTCCTCATCGAGGAGGTCGTACTGACCGTCGGCAGGCGGGAACATCCACCGGCCCCTATCAAGCGGAGCCTGCGCAAAGACGAGCAGGACGGTATCCGTCTCGTCTGTGAGGGTCAGGCGGTTGCCTTCCACCCGGTAGGAGGAGACGTCCGCGAGGAGGTTGAGGTATCTGCTCTCCTGCTCCATGATGCCTTCCGGCTCGCCGCAGTACATCTTCGTGCTGCTCGGCGGCTCGATGGTGAGGTTCACGCCGCCGACCTGGTAGCCGGCCCCGTAGGAGTTGCATCCGGCATTGCCGGTGACATTCCCGTCAGGCGAGAAGACCGCGGTGATCGTGGTCCCGACAATCACCGACGAGACTGTCTCACTGCCAAGGCTGTAGGACTCAAGCGTCCACTCCGTCCCGGTGAGCGGTGCCGCCGGCACCTCCGGCGCCTGCACGAAGAAGAGGAGATCGGTGCCCTCTGCGTCCGTGAGGATCAGCCGGTCGCCCTCGACCCGGTAGGAGGAGACGTTCCCGAGGAGGCCCATATACATCCCTTCCTGCTCCATGACCCCCGGCGTCTCACAATACATCAGGGTGCTGTAAAGCGAGGAGACCGTGAGGTTTGCGCCGTCAAGGCTGTACTGGCCGCCGTAGTGATTGCACCCGGCGTTCCCGGTGACGTTCCCGTCGGCCGCGAAGTTCGCGGTGATGGTCGTGCCGACGATCACCGAGGAGACCGCATCTTCGTCGGTGCTGTAGGCCTCAAGCACCCAGTCCGTCCCGGTGAGCGGGAGATCGGGCTTCGGGACGACCTTCTCAAAGACCAGGAGGTCAGCGCCCTCACTGTCCGTGAGGATCAGCCGGCCGTCTTCCATCCGGTAGGAGGCGACGTCCATGAGGAGCGCAAGGTAGCGGTCCTCCTGGTCCATGAGGCCGGGCGGCTCGTTGCAGTACATCTCGGTCCGTATGGCCGGCTCGATGGTGAGGTTTGCGCCGTCCACGGTGTAGCCGGCCCCGTAGGAGTTGCACCCGGCCGATCCGCCGACGTTGCCGTCAACGCTGAAGGATGCTGTGACCGTCGTGCCGTCAAGGATCGGTATCAGGGTGCCATTCTCCCCGGCGAGGCTCGTGAGCGTCCAGGAAGTTCCGGAGAGCCCTGCAGGCGTGGACGAGCCTTTCACGAAGACGAGCACGTCGGTGCCCTCTGCATCGGTGATGACGAGCCGGTCGTTCTCCAGCCGGCAGCCTGCCGCCGAGCCGAGGAGATCCATGAACCGTGCTTCCTGCTCCATGATGCCTTCAGGCTCCGTGCAGAGTTTCAGCGTCTGGACGAGCGAGGAGACCGAGAGGGTTGTGCCGTTCTGGAGGTAATCACCGCCGTAGCCGTTGCACCCGGCAGAGCCGGTGACCTTACCATCGTTGTCGAACTGTGCGGTGAGTTCCGTTCCCGGCAGGACCGGGACGAGTGTGCCGTTCTCGGCAAGGTAGGAGTCAAGCGACCAGGAGGTGCCTGGGAGCGCGACAGCCGCACCGGGGGTCGACGTCCCTGAGATACATCCTGCAGTGATGATGGACGCCACGCCGATGATGAGCAGCGACGCCACCGCGAGAATGTAGTTTATGTTCCTTCTTCTGTTCGGTGCCATACAACAGAATATGGGCGGGAATGGGAGATAAATGAATGGTAAGTTACGAAAAAAATCGAACCTATACGTCAGCCGTTAGGCAATCTGACGATTATACGCAAAATTTCGGTTCGAGCCACCCGGAATTCCGGCCCGGGATTCCGTGCGCCCCGTCCGAGTTTTCGGCACACCTCCGTCTCCCCGTGGCTCGGTTCCCGGTCGATGCACGAAATTGTCCCGGACGGATGGCTATGCGAGGTCGGAAGAAGATACAATCCTCTTACGGCATGCCGAGAGTCTCTGGAGCCGGGAGTAAAAGATCATATATACCCACGCTGCTGAGGGGCACCCCTGTCTGAGAGAGGGGGAAGTTCGATGAAGAAGGTTGCCATCAACGGGTTCGGACGGATCGGGCGCAAGGTCCTTCACAACTATCTGCTCAATCCACCGGAGAATATCGAGATCGTCGCGGTGAACGACCCCAACCCGACGGATCAACTCGCATACCTGATGAAGTACGACTCGGTCCACGGGCGGGCGCCTTTCCCGGTCGAGGCCAGCGGGGACCTCCTCCGGGTTGGGTCGAAGGAGGTGCAGGTGCTGCACGAGAGGGACCCGGCACAGCTCCCATGGAAAGACCTCGGTGTGGATATGGTGCTCGAGTGCACCGGACGGTTCACCGAGCGGGCGGCCTCCGCGAAGCACCTGGATGCCGGGGCGTCACGGGTCGTCATCAGCGCGCCGTCGGACGATGCGGACCATACAGTCGTCCTCGGCGTAAACGAGGGCTCCTATGACCCTGCAAAGCACACCGTCATCTCGAATGCATCCTGCACGACCAACGCGCTCGCTCCGGCGGCGAAGATCTTGAACGACACCTTCGGCGTCGAACGCCTGATGGCGACGGCGATCCACGCCTACACCGCCACCCAGGCACTGGTGGATCGGGCCGCAAAGAAACCGCGACGGGGACGTGCCGCGGCCGTCTCGCTTATCCCGACATCGACCGGCGCCGCCGTCGCCACCACGCGGGTCCTCCCCGAACTCACCGGGAGGATGGACGCGATAGCCGTCCGGGCGCCCATCCCCGACGGGTCGGTCCTCGATATCGTCGCGGACCTCTCGCGCGACGCAACGGCGGATGAGGTGAACGCCGCGATGAAGCAGGCGGCGGAGGGACCGATGAAGGGGCTCCTTATGTACACCGAGGACCCGCTCGTATCGGCCGATATCGTCGGCGACCCGCACTCCGGGGTTGTCGACGGGCGGTCCACGAGCGTCGTCGGCGGGCGGATGGTCAAGATCCTGGTCTGGTACGATAACGAGTTTGCCTACGCGAAAAGGATGGTCGATATCGCCTCCTACATGGCGTCCCGGGAATGAGGTGGGTGATCCATGGCAAAACTTGTCTTCTTCGGCCTCGATGAGCACGAACAGGATGTGATCTGGAGAGCGTTCGCCGGACCGAGCGGCTACGACCTCGCCCTGCACACCGAACCGCTCACGATCGAGAACGTCTCGCTTGCCCGCGGCGCCGAAGGCATCGGGGTCTTCGTCACGTCAAGCGTCACCCGGGAGGTACTCGACAGGCTGCCGGACCTCAAGGTGATCGCCGCCATGTCCACCGGGTTCGACCACATCGACGTGGACGCCTGCCGGGAGAAGGGTATCACGGTCAGTAACGTGCCGCGTTACGGCGACACCACCGTGGCGGAGTTCGCGTTCGGGCTCATCCTGGCCCTTGCCCGGCGGTTCAGGCCGACGTTTGCCCGGGTGGGCGGGGGCGACTTCTCGCGGGCCGGGCTCGCGGGGATGGACCTTGCCGGCAAAACCCTCGGCCTGATCGGCACCGGGCGCATCGGCTCGCACCTCGTCCGCCTCGCCCGTGCGGCGGAGATGGAGGTGATCGCCTATGACCTGAAGCCGAACCCGGCCCTTACGGAGGAGTACGGTGTTCGCTACATGGCGATCGACGATCTGTTACGGGAAGCGGACATCATCAGCCTGCATGTCCCCTACACGGAGGCAACCCACCACCTGATCGACGCCGAACGGCTGGGGCTGGTCAAACCTACCGCGCTCCTCGTCAACACCTCCCGGGGCGGCGTGGTGGACACACGGGCGGTCGCGGACGCCCTCCGCGAAGGCCGTCTCGGGGGTGTCGCGCTCGATACCTTCGAGGGGGAGCAGGTCTGGATCGAGGAGGAGTTCCAGGGGGCAGATGAGGCGTCGGCGGAGGAACTGCGGGACGCGCTCGAGAGTTTTGCCCTCCTCCGCTCGGACCGGGCGATTCTCACGCCGCACAACGCCTTCAACACGCGCGGGGCGGTCGAGCGGATTCTTGCCACGAGCGTCGAGAACATAAAAGCCTTCTTTGCCGGGAGTCCGCAGAACGTCGTCGCCGGAACCTACCCGCTGCCGGCAGCGGCGCCGGCCGGAGGCGGGAGAGCATGAAGCAGGACGCGGTCTACATCCGCTGGCTCGCCGATATCAGAAACGAGGACGTCGGCCTTGTCGGGGGGAAGAACGCGTCGCTCGGGGAGATGTATAGCGAACTGACCCCGAAGGGCGTGAAGATCCCCGACGGATTCGCCGTGACCGCAGAAGGCTACTGGCATGTCCTCGAATCCGCAGGGATCCTCGACGACCTTAAAGAGACGCTCGCAGGCCTTGACCGGAGCGACGTCGCCGACCTTGCCAGAAGGGGGAAACGTGCCCGCGACCTCATCCTCGCGGCCGGGATCCCGGACGACCTCTGGGGCGAGATCCGGACTGCATACGATATGCTCTGCGACGAGTATGGGCCTGATGCCGACGTCGCCGTCAGGAGTTCCGCAACCGCCGAAGACCTCCCGACGGCGTCGTTCGCGGGCCAGCAGGAGACCTACTTGAACGTCCGCGGCTACCAGGCGCTCCGGGAGGCTTACATCCGGTGCCTCGCCTCCCTCTTCACCGACCGGGCGATCGCCTACCGGGTGGACAACGGCTTCGACCACTTCAAGGTCGCTCTCTC
Organism: Methanoculleus sp.; assembly: GCF_020696975.1. GTDB lineage: Archaea > Halobacteriota > Methanomicrobia > Methanomicrobiales > Methanoculleaceae > Methanoculleus. Next base: position 2,699 of record NZ_JAJGBK010000033.1, on the reverse strand, counting down.
CGCCGGGGTGATGAAGATGGTCCGCTCCGATCTCGCCGCAAGCGGGGTCATCTTCACGCTCGACACCGACACGGGTTTTCGGGACGTCGTCCTCGTCACCGGATCCTACGGTCTTGGTGAGATGGTCGTCCAGGGCGCCGTCAATCCCGACGAGTTCTACGTATTCAAACCGACCTTCCGGAAGGGCTACCGGTCAATCGTCCGCAAGATCGCCGGCGAGAAGCGGGTGAAACTGATCTACGGCCACGGGGGTTCAAAGGAGGTCACCCGGCAGGTTGATGTCCCCGAGATCGATCGGAGGAGGTTCTGCATCACCGATGACGACATCCTGGCGCTTGCAGGATATGCGCTCACGATCGAGGACCACTACTCGGCAAAGGCGAATAAGCCGGTGCCGATGGATATCGAGTGGGCAAAGGACGGGGAGACCAATGAGCTCTTCGTTGTCCAGGCCCGGCCCGAGACGGTTCAGTCACAGAAGGCGCAGGACGTCCTCGAGACATTCCATCTCGACGGGCGCGGGAAGGTGCTTGCCGCCGGAAAGAGCATTGGCGATAAGATTGCCGTCGGGAAGGCCCGGATCATCACCGATGTCGGCAGGCTCTCCGAGTTCAGGCCGGGGGAGGTCCTGGTCTCCGACACCACGACTCCGGACTGGGAGCCCGTGATGAAGACGGCCGCCGCGATCGTGACAAACCGGGGCGGGCGGACATCGCATGCCGCGATCGTCAGCCGGGAACTCGGCATCCCCGCGGTCGTCGGGACAGGCGACGCGACCGAGAAGGTTCCTGCGGGCCGGGAGGTGACGGTCAGCTGCGCCGAGGGCGAAAAGGGGTTCATCTACGAGGGCAGCTTCCCGTTCCACGTCGAGAAGACCCCGCTCTCGGACCTGCGGCGGCCGAAGACCGAGGTGATGATGAACCTCGGGAATCCCGATATGGCCTTCGGGCTCGCGATGCTCCCGAACGACGGAATCGGGCTTGCCCGGATGGAGTTCATCATCAGCAGTTACATCAAGGTCCACCCGATGGCGCTTGTCCACCCCGAGCAGGTCGCGGACGAGTCCGTCCGGCAATCGATTGCGGATCTCACCTACGGCTACCCGGACGGGGAGGAGTACTTCGTCGCGAGGCTCGCGGAGGGTGTCGGGACCATCGCCGCGGCGTTCTACCCGAACCCCGTCGTCGTCCGGACAAGCGACTTCAAGACGAACGAGTACGCGAACCTCCTCGGCGGGACCCACTTTGAGCCGGAGGAGGCAAACCCGATGCTCGGGTTCCGCGGTGCCGTCCGCTACTACGACGAGCGCTACCGGGAGGGGTTCGCCCTCGAGTGCCGGGCGCTGAAACGGGTCCGGGAGGAGATGGGCCTTACAAACCTGATTATCATGATCCCCTTCTGCCGCCGGGTGGAGGAGGCAAGACGGGTCATCGGGGAACTCGAGAAGAACGGTCTTTCACGCGGCGAGAACAGTCTGCAGATATACCAGATGTGCGAGATTCCGAGCAACATCGTCGAGATGGACGCGTTCAGCGAGTACTTCGACGGGTTCTCGATAGGCTCAAACGACCTGACCCAACTCGTCCTCGGGATCGACCGCGACTCGGCAGTCGTGAGTGAGGTCTTCGACGAGCGCGACCCGGCCGTTAAAAGGATGGTCGCGATGGCCGTCGAGGGGTGCCGGCGGAATCGCCGGCACAGCGGGCTCTGCGGCGAGGCGCCGAGCACATACCCGGAGTTCGCCGACTTCCTGGTGGAGCAGGGGATCGACTCGATATCGGTCGAACCCGACGCGCTCTTAAAGATCACCCTTCGCGTGGCCGAGGTCGAGGAGCGGCTCGCGAGGGAGAAGATGGCGGCTCCGGTGCCCCGGTGAGGGACGGTGGGGCACGCTTTTGCTGCTCTGAAAGGCTTAAAGCCCGGGAGTCCCGATGATCGCACTCTGTAACGTAAATGTTACATCATTCCAGAAATTGTTACAATTCTGTTACAACGCCGGCCCTGCCCGTAACAAATCTGTAACAATTAAATTTCAGCCCGCGAAAACCTTCTCTCATGTCCAGGGTCGTCCGGATCGACGAGGAGGCGCTGGAGGTCGCCCTGCAGTACGGGAAGAACCTCTCGGCCGGGATCATGAAGATGGAAGAGATGCTCAAAAATCAGGAGAAGGCGAAGCGCGACTACACCAATATCGAGGAGATGGTCCGGCGGACGATCCGTGAGGAACTTGAGATACTGACGTCGAGGTACTGAGCCGGTTGGCAGTCCCTTAAAGCAGCGGCTCTGTCAGGCTCGCACAGCCCCGGACCCGGGTGCCACGTTCCTCACGGTTCACCCCCGCCCCGAAAGTTCCGTCACCTCCCGGAGCCACTCAAACGGCGCGCCGGCGAACTCCCCAGGCGCCATACGCCATTCCCAGTTCCCTTCGGTGGTCGAGGGGTAGTTCATCCGTGCCGCGGCGCCGAGCCCGAGGACATCCTGCATGGGGATGATGCACGCCCGGGCAACCGACGTCATCGCAAGCCGGATGAGTTCCCGGTGGACCTCGTCCGCCGCCACCTCCCGTCCGATGTAGGCAAAGAACCGCTGCCTCTCCTCCTCCGACGCCTCCTCCTCAAACCACCCCCGGGCGGTGTTGTTGTCGTGCGTCCCGGTGTAGCAGATGAGGTTTGGGACATAGTTGTGGGGGATATGCGGGC
>NZ_JAJGBK010000032.1 GCF_020696975.1 Methanoculleus sp. | reverse complement strand
GCCTTCGCGGGGTCGTTGGGGTACTTCCGGTTCGCCTGGACGATATCCGAGAAGAGACCGAACTTGATGCCACCGGGCTCGTTCGGGCCACGGGCACGCCGGGCGGGCAGGAGTGAACCCATCTGGACGACGCCTGCGTGCTTTGCAGCGTAGGAGAGGTCGGCGACAGCCGCTTCACCGGCGCACATGCGGTAGGCAGCGATGAAGGACATACCGATCTGCATCGCAGACCACCGGGAGGTCGTTCCACCGTCGCAGGTCCTGGAGACCGCGGTCGGGATGTGGATTGCCTGGTACATGCTCTTGCCGACTTCGGCCTTGAGTTCCTCGGCCTGCTTGGCGGGGAAGAGCTTCTCGATGTTCAGCAGGAACTGGGGCTCGATGTCGTCAGCGAGCTCCTGGTCGCCGGTGAAGACCTTGACGTAACAGTCGTCGACGAGGCCGGGGTGGGTCTCGACCATGTGCTCCTGGACGACGGCGCCGCCGGGCATCGCGTGGTTTAAGATGTGGAGGTACTCGTTGATCGTCTCAGGGGTAACTTCCTTGCCGAGACGCTTCTGCAGGGTCTGGTGGGCAAGGTCCATGCCGACGATAACGGTCCGCCGGATGTCGTCCCACATCTGCTGCATCGCAGAGTTGTTGACGAAGTGCAGGTCGTCACCCTCCACGAAGACGCCGGTGCCGGAGACTTCGTAGGTCATCAGCTGGCGCTGGCCCATCGGGATACCGCCGAGGTGGCAGCGTTCGGGGTCGTACATGGAGATGCCGCGGTCCATCTCGACGGCACGGCTGGCCTTCATGAACTCCATCTTACGGGGAGACTGGCGGACGCCGTTGAACTTGTAGAACTCGGCGGTCTCTGACTCGACGTCCTGCCCCTGGAACTTCTCCTTGAGTGCCTTCAGGAACAGTTTCTGGGATCTCTCAATCTTTGCCATTGTAATCACTCCTCTTTCGGCATGAAGCCGTATTTCGTACGCAGCGAGTGGATGCGCTGGACATATTCGACGTACTCGGCGTCGTCACGGTAGGCGGTTCCAACAAGCGAGTGGTAGATCGTCGTGTGGGCCTTAAGCCACTTCTCGTCCATGGGCTTGCCGACGCCGACCGCACGGTCGAGGGGCTCGCCGATCTGGTTCTTGACGTACTTGACGATGCCGTCCTCTCCGAGGACGTTCCTCTGGAGCATATCGAACATCATGCCGTCCTCAGCGAGACGGAGCGAGTGGCCGTGCACGGTCGCACCACGGATGCCGACGAGAGCGGGGTCGAACATCTCGGTCTCGATGAGCTCCTTGGAGTACTTCTCGAGGTCACGCTCGCGGCACTCGACAATCTGACGGCCGGAGAGCGTACCGGGGTCGATACCGCGGAAGCGGTACATCTCGGTGTAGGTCCGCTGGTAGGGCTGCGAAGGGGCGTTGAACATCGAGTCCGCAAACTGGATGTAGCGGACGCGGTCGCCGGCCTTGGCACCCTCGGTGGGCTTGACGAGCTTGCGCATGGGGCAGTTGGGCTCCTGCTGCTCGGCAAGCGGCGGGTGAGCACTCGGGTACGCTGATCCGGGAGCGCGGTGGCCGAGGATCAGCACGATATCCTCATCAGTTACGGAACGAACCTTCTCAAGCTTCTGGTTGGGGTTCATCTGCTTGCGCCGGTTCTCGGCGACGATTGATGTCCCGGGACCATACTGGGGCTTGTATGCCATGTTTCAATTCACCTCAAAGCGATTGATATCTTATCCTTTTCCTGTATTGAACGAATTCCAGCCATATTTCCAGGTTTTGACAAACCTTCTGTCACCGCTTCGTCCGGATGATCACCGGGCTTTCCCCTTTCCGGGGGTCCGCAAGACCGATGAGCGTCGTATCGGCATCAGGGCCGTACTTCGCGTAGTCCACGAGCGTCGGGGCGGTCTTCATGAACCTGCCCTCCTGGAGCCGGTAGGAGAACCCCGTGAAGAAACCGTCGCAGATCGACCGGATCTCCTCGATGACGGGGGCGTCTTCGACCTCCAGGATCACCTCGCCCACCTGGACACGGAGCGCGATCTCGGCATCGCCGACCTGGATCGCCTTGCGGTCCGAATGCGGGTTTGGGCTTCCTCGTGCCGGCCCGTACGGGACAGTCTTTGGCAGACCGGGGCCGTGGATCATCACCCGGCGAATGCCGGAGACACCGGTGAGCATATTGAGCAGGCGTTCGGCAGTATCAGGCTTGAGCATCCTGAACGGCACGATCCTGACCTGTGGAAATGAGGCGTTCATCATTCGGCTCTCTGCTCGTTCAGGCTCCGTTTGCGATCTGGTTGATCGGCTTGTTGAACACATCGATCTTGCCGTAGGTGTCGGCAAAGAGCTTCGAGGTGCTCTCGGGCGAGAACATCTGGGTTCCGGCATCGAGGGCTGCCGCAGCGACCACACACGGGATGGCTACGCCGTTTGCGTGCCGGGTCACGACGTGGTTGCCGTTGAAGATACCGGGACCGCCGCCACCGTAGATCGAGTGGCTGAAGAACGAGAACCCGACAGCGGTACCCATGACACGGCCGTAGTCGGTGCTCGGGAGACCGGTCTCATGCTCAAGCAGGTCGTTGAAGTACAGGAGCGTCGCGGAGACTGCCTGGGCGAACCGTCCGGCACCACAGTTGACGATGGTGGCCGCCATGGTTCCTGCAGCTGCGTAGGCGTTCCAGAGCATGGGGTCCTTCGTGTCGTAGAACTGGAAGTAGCCGCCCTTCTTGCCCGGAGCGATGACCTTGTCCTCGATGGCGCGCTCGACCAGGCTCTGGACGACCGTACCGACGGTTCCAGTCTCGCCGTTTGCCTTGACGAGGTCGTAGACCATGTTGTTCGCGTTCAAGCCCTGGTAGGCGTAGGCGAGCAGCTGGGCGCGCTCAAACGGCCCGACAGCGGAGCCCATCTCAAAGATACCGGCGGTCTCGAGGGTGGACGAGAGTGCTGCACCCTGCAGAGCGTTCCTGCCGGTCATCATGACGGTGTGGTTGACGGGGATGTTCCTGAGCGCGTAGCCGATACCCTCGTTGTTCTGGGGGATGGTCAGGATCGACGTGACAAGCGCACCTTCCATGTCCTGGGTGTGGGGGTAGCTGCCCCAGCAGGCCGCCTTGACGGTGGATGCGTTGAAGGCGTCGATGTTGAACTGGTCGACGATCGAGAAGGTGGTTGCGGCTGCGACCGAGGTGATCGCGGCGTCGTAGGTGGACGCGTTGACCAGGCGCTTCGTCGGGACCTGGACGAGCAGGAGCTTACCGCCGTTGAACTCCAGGATCTCGGTGTCGTCGCCTTCCTCAACCTGGATCATCTCCTTGATCTTGGCGACGATGGCGTCCTTGTTCTCCATGATCGGGAGGTTGAGTTCTCTTCCCTTGATCTTGCCCTTGCCAAGCTTGCCGACCTTGAGCGCATCCTGGATGCCGCCGAGGTTGACGCTGATCGTTCTCTTGGTCAGGTCGATGATCTTACCTGTGGCCGGGTTAACCAGCGGGCTGATTCTGTCGAGGGTGACGCCGCTCTTGAGCAGCTTCCCATCATCAGAATAGAGATCGATTGTTTCCGTGTATTTAGCCATAGTATTTCATCCTTTTACCCTTGTTCAATGCATTCCGTTCATGCGAGAGATCCAGACAATCACCAGTTCTGGATCTCTGAAGGCCACTACTGCACGTCCCAAAAGGGACTATAAGAGTAGAAGAAGAGATACTAATAAAATTTGCGAATTTAAATGGGATTTTTTGCAAAAAGTAATATTCATACACGATATATTTCTAATCGGATATTTTAAAACTGAGATTCAATGGTTCAAATGGTTGAACGCCAAACTTAAAAAGAATTCCGCCAGCCAGCATCGTCAGACATACTCCGAACAGCCCCGGGGAGAAAAGTACTTATTAATTAATAAAATATACAATACTAATAGCAATAATTAAAATAACCCGCGCCAGATGTGAGGTCAAACGTACCGACTTTATAGGTTGCATTCCCAAATATATAATTCTACCCTTGTAAGAGCGGGATTGCCGCGAATTCAGACCATGCCGGACCCTAATTTTGGAAAACTCATTATTTCTTGCTAAAGTAAAAGAGGCATACATATATACACCTGCCGCAACCAGGCCGCCCCACCAGGACCCTGGAGACTGTCGGCAGGAGTCTGGTATGCCGACGCTCGAACGGCCGGGAACCGCAGACCCCGCCATGCCGGCATGTTAACCACACAGCATACGGCACGAGCCCGGAAAGCAGCAGCACCATACCCCGATAATGAGACTTTTTCGGCTAAACACGACAGAACCACGACCAGATTTTCAAATTGAATCCGCAGGATTTTACGATGTAAAGTTGATCACCTGAAATACCTTACAAATTCGGAATAGTTAAATACAAAACATTACAAGTTATGACAAAAAGCTACCCGTGCTCCCTCCGGAGAGGTTCGTTCCCCACGGACAAGTTCATCCCCGGCGTTTTGCAGAGGAACCCGGGTAACATCCAGTATCGGAAGAACCGTACTCTCATGCTTTGCCGGAGTCCGGGAGGCCGATCCCACCAACCACATAGAGGCAAAACTATGGCGAACAAGATTACGTTGAACATGATCACTCAGCGCTCCATCGAAGAAGGCGTCGCGATGGAGAAGGGCAAAACAACCCCGGAATACTTTGAGGCCTGCTCGATCGTCGAGATGCATGACGACGACGTCAAAGCGCTGGGCCTCGTCCCGAACCAGCTGGTACGGGTAACGAGCGAGTGCGGAAGTGTGGTCGTCAAGGTCGTCAGGGGGCGTCAATCGCTCTACCCCGGCCTTGCCTTCATCCCGCAGGGAGTCTGGGCAAACCAGGTTGTTCCTCCGCGGACTCAGGCGACCGGGGAACCCCAGTACAGCGGATTCCCCGTGACGATCGAGCCGGTGAACGGCGAGCGCCGGAAGAGCGCGCTCGAACTCGTTCAGGGAGCCGTCGGAATGTGGAGAGGTGATCAGTGATGCCAAAGAAGATTGAGAACGTCGGATGCCCATACTGCGGCGTCTGCTGCGACGACCTTGTCGTGACCGTATCGGACGATGGAAAGCAGATCCTCGAGGTGGAGAACGCCTGTGCCATCGGCAACCAGATCTTCCACCACGCAACAGGTAGCGAGAGGGTCAAACTGCCCCGCCTCCGCCAGCCGGACGGCACCTACAAGGATATCTCCTACGACGAAGCGGTGGATTACGCGGCAAAAGTGCTCTACAATGCAAAGAAACCCCTGATCTACGGGTTCGGATCGACCAACTGCGAAGGCATGGCCGCCGCGGCCAAGGTCGCCGAGAAAGCGGGGGCCGTGCTCGACAACTGCGCGTCCATCTGCCACGGAAGTTCGTTCCTCGCCATATTCGACAACGGCTACCCGAGCTGCACCCTCGGCGAGACGAAGAACCGGGCTGACGTCATCGTCTACTGGGGCGCGAACCCGGCCCACGCCCACCCGCGGCACATGTCCCGCTACTCGATCTTCCCCCGCGGCTTCTTCACCGGCAAGGGTCACAAGAGCCGCAAGATCATCGTCATCGATCCGAGGCACACCGACACCGCCCAGGTGGCGGACATCTACCTGCAGGTGAAGCAGGGGCACGACTACGAGCTCTTCGACGCGTTCCGTGCCGTCGTCCGCGGCCACGAGATCCCCGATGAGGTTGCCGGGATCAAGCGCGAGAAGATCCTCGAAGTCGCCGATATCCTGAAGAAGGCCCGGTTCGGCACCATCTTCTACGGCATGGGGCTCTGCCACTCCGACGGCCGCAACCACAACGTGGACATCGCCATCAGCCTGACCCGTGACTTAAACGACTTCACCAAGTGGACGATCATGGCGATGCGGGGCCACTACAACATCACCGGACCGGGTGCGGTCTGGTCATGGCAGTACGGGTTCCCCTACTGTCTGGACCTGACGAAGAAGGATATCGCCCACATGAACCCCGGCGAGACGAGCTCGGTCGACCTTGCCATGCGCGACGAGGTGGACGCCTTCTTCAACGTGGGGACCGACGCCGGCGCCCACTTCCCGATCGAGGCGGTCAAGCACCTCCGGAAGCACCCCTGGATCACCGTCGATCCGAACATCTGCATGGCGAGCGAGATCTCCGACCTCCACATCCCGGTGGGCATCGTCGGGGTCGAGGTCCCGGGCATCGTCTACCGGATGGACAACGTCCCGATCCAGTACCGTAAGGTCATCGACCCGCCCGAGGGTGTCATCAGCGACGAGGAGCTCTTCGAGCGGATCCACAAGCGGCTCTGCGAGATCGAAGCTGAAGAGGCCGCGAAGACCGAGATCAAGGCCGCTCCGGAAGGCGTCCGCGCGGAGGAGTGAAGCATGAGCGAATTCATTATCAAGAACGGGTTCGTCTTCGACCCCCTGCAGGGCATTAAAGGCGACCGCATGGATGTTGCAGTCAAGGACGGCAAGATCGTCGAGCCAGGGACCCTCAAGAGCCCGAAGACGATCGACGCCGCCGGCATGACTGTAATGGCAGGCGGTGTCGACATTCACTCTCACGTTGTCGGGCCGAAGGTGAACGTCGGCCGGCTCTTCCGGCCGGAAGACAAGCTCTTCAAGAGCCCCCACAAATCCCCCACGTGCAGCCGCATGGAGATGGGCTTCTCCGTCCCCTCGACGTTCAAGACCGGCTATGACTACGCGCGGATGGGCTACGTCTTCGTCAACGAGGCGGCGATGCCCCCGCTCCACTCCCCGCACGTCCACGAGGAGATCCGCGATACCCCGATCATCGACAACGCTGCGATGCCGGTCTTCGGGAACAACTGGTTCACTCTTGAATACCTGAAAAACAACGAGATCGAGAACAACGCCGCCTACACTGCCTGGCTTCTCCGGGCAACCCGCGGGTTCGGCATCAAGGTCGTCAACCCCGGCGGATCCGAGGCCTGGGGATGGGGTCTGAACTGTGTCAACATCCACGACCCGGTCCCCTACTTCGACATCACGCCGGCAGAGATCGTGAAGGGCCTCATTGAGACGAACGAGTTCCTCGGCCTCCCCCACTCGGTGCACCTGCACGCGAACAACCTCGGAAACCCCGGCAACTACGTCGACACGCTCGAGTCGCTCAAACTCGCCGAAGGCTACACCGCAAAGAACGACTTCGGCCGCGAGCAGGTGATGCACATGACGCACCTGCAGTTCCACTCCTACGGTGGCGACTCCTGGGGGAACTTCGAGTCCCGGGCAAAGGACGTCATGGACTACGTGAACGCCCACGACAACCTCACCATCGATATGGGCCAGGTGACCCTCGACGAGACGACCACAATGACCGCCGACGGGCCGTTCGAACACCACCTCTGCTCCCTCAACCACCTGAAGTGGGCAAACGTGGACGTAGAGCTCGAGACGGCCGCAGGCGTCGTCCCCTACATCTACAGCCCGAAGGTCAAGGTCTGCACCATCCAGTGGGCGGTCGGCCTGGAGCTGGCCCTCTTCTCCAAAGACCTGATGCGGACGTTCATCACCACCGACCACCCGAACGCCGGGCCGTTCACCCGCTACCCGCGTGTCATCACCTGGCTGATGAGCAGGGCTGCGCGTGACGCGACGATGAAGACGTTCAAGTGGCTTGACAAAACGATCGACGCAACCTCCATCGACGGCATCGACCGCGAACTCTCGCTCTACGAGATCGCGCAGATGACCCGGGCGGGGCCGGCAAAGGCGCTCGGTGTCAGCAACACCTACGGCGGGCTTGCCCCCGGCATGGACGCCGACATCGCCGTCTACGCCCTCAACCCCGAGAATATGCCCTCCGACCCGGTAGAGATTGAGAAGGCTTTCGGCCGGTGCGCCTGGCTCGTCAAGGACGGCGTCGTGACCGTCAGAGACGGCGAGGTCGTCGCGGAACCCGCAAAGCGGACCATCTGGGTCGACGTCAAGGTCCCGGAGAACGCGCAGGTGCAGCGGGACATCTACGAGCACTTCCTCAAGCACTACAGCGTCAAACTCGACAACTACTCGCTCTTTGAGGAACATCTCCACAACCCGCGGGTGATCGAGGTCAATACGACAGAATGAGGTGATGAGAAGCATGAAGACAGTAACCCTCACCCTGACCAATCCCCCCAGGCTCATGCTTGAGGGGCAGAATATCACACCGGACAACTTCGCAGGCAAGAAGGCCGCGGAGATCGCTGCCCTCGACGTCTGGGAAGGCAAACAGAAGAGCCCGCTCGGGAAGTACTTCACCGTCGCAGGCGACGGCGGAGCAACGGCAGAAGAGACAAAGATCGTCCTCCGCGGCGACTGCACCCGTGTCAAGAGGATCGGCCAGCAGATGACCGCAGGCGAGATCGTCATCGAAGGCAACGCCGACATGTACATCGGCGGCTGGATGAAGGGCGGCAAGATCCACGTGAAAGGGAACGTCGATTCGTTCTGCGGCATAGGGATGGAAGGCGGCGAGCTCATCGTCGACGGAAATGCCGGTCATCACCTGGGCGCATCGCCACGCGGCGAGTGGCGCGGCATGCAGGGCGGCGTGATCCGGGTCGCCGGCAGCGTCGGGAACGACACCGCCACGTTCATCAACGGCGGGACGATCGTCATCGGCGGCGATGCCGACATCCATATCTCCACTCACGGCGAAGGCGGGACCGTCATCGTCAAGGGCAACGCCAAGGGCCGTGTCGGCGGGCAGATGGTGAAAGGCGACATCTACGTCTACGGGACAATCGAGAATCCGCTCCCGGGCTTCCAGAGGGTCGGCGAGGTGGAGCAGGAGGTCGACGGTGAGACGGCCACCTTCACCCACTACATCGGGGATCTCGGCGAGCGCCATCCTGTCTCGAAAGGCAAGACGGTGTATGCGAACCTCTATACCAGAATCTAATTTTTTTTGCGAGAGCGACCGGGCCGCCGGGAGCAGGCGATGATATGGGCATAACGTTATGATGAGGCGGCGCCTCGCGTCAAGACCGCTTGCAGAAGTCAGGGAACTGATGCGTTCGGTCTTTCCGGCTCCCGATCGGACCGTCACCCTTCCGGTTGCCGATGCGGCCGGACGGGTGACGGCAAAACCCGTCTACTCGCCGCTGACCGTTCCCGAGACGGATATCGCTGCAAGAGACGGTTTCGCCGTCAAGAGCCGTGAGACCGCCGGGGCGAGCGCGGCAAACCCGGTCAGGCTCAAAAACCCCTTCCGGGTGAATACCGGGAACGCGATTCCCCCCGGCTATGACGCAGTCGTCATGATCGAGGATGTCATCGGGGAAGACGGCACCTGGAGTACCGGGAAGGCCGTGGTCCCCGGCGAGCACCTCCACCCGAGAGGGAGCGAGATCCGGCAGGGCGACCTGATCCTCCCGGCCGGGCACCGGATACGTCCCTGGGATATCGGGGCGCTCCTCTCCTCTGGGCTCGTCACGGTTGACGTGCGGGAAGTCCGGGTCGGCCTCATCCCGACAGGAAGAGAGCTCGTTTCGGCGGGCGAACTCCCGGGACCGGGAGAGGTTGTCGAGAGCAACACCGCCGTTGCCGCGGCACTGCTCGGCGAGGCCGGCGCTGCCTGTACCCGCTATGGAATCGTCCGCGACGAGCCAGGACTACTCCGGCAGGCCATCATGGATGGCGTCCACGAGAACGATCTCCTCCTCATCTCCGCCGGGTCATCGGCAGGCACCCGGGACTTCACCGCCGATGTCATCGCCGACCTCGGGGAGGTGCTCGTCCACGGCATCGCGATGAAACCGGGTACGCCGGCGATCGTCGGCCGGGTCGGAGGCAAACCGGTTATCGGGCTCCCGGGATACCCGATTGCTGCCCAAACAGCCGCACGGGAACTCGCCCTCCCCCTCCTCGCGGCGTGGGGATTTCACCCCCGGCCGGCGGAGCGCCTCCGCGCCCGGCTCGACGGGACGGTCACGGCGAACCCCGGCTACGACGAGTTCGTCCTCCTCACCGTCTCGCGGACAGGCGATCGCTACGCCGCGACCCCCCTGCCGCGCGGGGGCGGCACGCAGATGGCAATGGTGCGGGGAAATGCCTACCTGCACATCCCTGCAGGGGTCGGGAGCATCAGCGACGGCGTCGAGGTCGAGGTCCTGCTGACCGGGCCGCACCGGACGCTCCAGGGGGGGGCTGAAGTCTGCGAACCTGCACCGGGAGCCCGGATACCAGAAAAGGAAGCGGCATCCCCGATGAAAGACGGTCCCTGACGGAGCCCGGGGGCCGCCTGCACCGGCAACTCCTCTTTCATCCCTCGCCCTCGCAGGCCTTCAATAAGGTGCGGATGCGCTCCTCAAGATGCCTGAACTCCTCCTGAAACTCCCGCGCGAGCAGGAACGTCCGGACGGCGTCGCCCATCCCACGGTGGGCGGCGAGGAGGTGACGGTACTCCGCGGGGACAGGATACCGAAAGTGCGTCGAGGCGACCGTGGAGCCGTCTGCAGAAAAGTCGATGAGACGGGCGAGACGGTCAAGAGAGAGGACCTGTTTCATCCCGAAGTGCCGCCGGATCTCTCGCTGAAGATCGACCAGCGTGGAGCCGTCGAGCGAGATATCCGCCATCCTGAAGGCCCGCTTCTCCATATCCGCTGCAAAGACGACAACCTCTTCGACATCGCCTGTCGAGAGGAACGGCTCCATGAAGGCTCCCAGATCTGAAAACGCCTTGTTGGCAGCCTCCGTTGCCGCCGGCAGATCATCGTCCGACATCCGGAAAGAGTGGTCGTAAGCCATCCCGTACTCGCCGCGCCCCATGTTCGCCACGGTCGTCGCGACACCGACAGTCTTGCCGCACGGGTCGGTCACCTTCTTCCAGATCTCGACATCGATGTCGTAACGGAACTGCTCCCCGGCGTAGCGGACCCTGTCATCCTCCGGCCGGTAGACGACCGCACCGATCTCGATCGGCATCATGACCCCCCGGCAGGTGCCGTAGACGTAACCGAACTCGATGTCGAGATAGACGCTCCCGCCAGCCTCGCCCATCGCGGACTGCATAGGTAGATCTCTTTCATAGATAACGAAAAGGTTTCCCGGAGCCTTATCTCCAGCAAAGGTTTATCGAGCAGGAAGAAAGCCATTCTATAGAAGAGCGGCAGGTTCCCCCCGCACCCCACGGCCATGAGACTCACCACCATCAGGGAAAGGCTTCGTATCGGCAGCCTCTTTGGACACAAACCTCCCGGACGCCCGGAGCCCGCTGGCTGTGGCCGGGAGGTGGAGGTGCGTGCGCTCCTCGCCCGCCCCCCGTTCGGGATCACCGATGTCTCTGATGCGGTCCTCCCTCTCTATGATCAGGCGTTGACACACAGGTCGTGCCTGAACAGCGGGGAGTATCCGGTAGCGACGCCGGACGATAACGAACGACTTGAGTTCCTGGGAAACTACGTCCTCGACTTCATCATCGCCGACCATCTTTACGGTGAATACGACCTCCCGCCCGGTGAGATGAACAGACGGCTCCAGGTGACCAGGAACACGAAACTCGCCGAGATCGTGCGCGGGCAGGGTCTCGGCATCGACGGGGTCATCAGACGGCATGGGCAGGCGCTGACCGACTCCATCGTTGCCGACGCGTTCGAGGCCCTGATCGGCGCCATCTACCTCGACCGCGGCCTTGCCGTGGCTCGCGAGGTCGTACTCGCCATATTCGAGGATGAGATCGCGGAGTGTGACGGCAGCCGGAACTACCGGGGGAGGCTCCAGGAGTATGCGGCCCGGGAGAACCTCGGCGGACTTGAGTATGCCTTCCGCCAGACCGGTCCCGGCAACTGCCCGGTCTGGGTCGCCAGGGTGACTGTCGGGGGGACTCTCCTCGGGAAGGGAGAGGCGCGGACCAAGCAGGGAGCGGCAATGCTCGCGGCCAGAGAGGCGCTCGGCCGCCTCGGGGAGGAGTGAGAGCGTGCAGCCGGTTGAGCGGGACGCAACCGTCGCCGTCGTCCGGTGCGATGATTACGGCCGGGACGAGGTCGATGCGGCCGTCCGCCGGGCAATCGGCCTCCTCGGCGGCATCGAGAGGTTCGCAGCACCGGGAGAGAAGGTGCTCCTCAAACCGAACCTCCTGCAGGGACAGGAGCCGGAACGATGCGTCACCACCCACCCCGCGGTCGTCGCCGCCGTCGCCCGGCTCCTTACCGAGCACGGGTGCCGGGTCGTCATCGGCGACAGCCCCGGGGCCGGGATCGTCTACAGCGAGGCGAACCTGCGGCGGGCATACACACGCGCCGGGTATGCGGTGGTTGCCGAAGAGACCGGAGCCGCCCTGAACTACGATACCGGCTCACAGGTTGTTTCCTTCCCGGAAGGCGAGACGGTGAAGCAGTTCTCGATCATCACCCCGGCCGTCGAGGCCGACGCGATCGTGGTCGTCTCGAAGGCGAAGACCCACATGTGGACCCGGATGACCGGCGCGACAAAGAACCTCTTCGGCCTCATCCCGGGGCTCGATAAGCCGGTCTTCCACTTCCGGTTCCGCGACGAGTACGCCTTCGGGAGGATGCTTGTCGACCTCAACGAGTGCATGAGGCCCCGGCTCCAGGTCGTTGATGCGGTTATAGGAATGGAAGGAGACGGTCCCCAGGCGGGGAGCCCGAGGAAGATCGGGGTGATCCTCGCCGGGAGCGAGTATGCGGCCGTGGACACCGTCCTCGCCCGGCTCATCGGCATGGACCCGCTCGAGATCGGGAGCATACGGAGTGCGACCGCGCGCGGGCTCCTCGACCCCGCCACCGTCCGGACGGTCGGCGACGACCCGGCGGCGTTCGCGTTCCCGGACTTCCGGAAACCCTCGACCTACGCCGGGGGCGGAGCGGGCGTCTGGCGGCGGGTGATGCTCGCCGTCGTCCAGCGGTTCGGGAGGGTCTACGCCCCCCGGCCCGGCGTGGTTGCCCGGTCGTGCATCGGCTGCCGGAAGTGCGAACGGATCTGCCCGGTCCAGGCGATCACCATCGCCGAAGGCAGGGCGACGATCGATCTTGCGCGCTGCATCCGGTGCTACTGCTGCCACGAGATGTGCACCGAGCACGCCATCGCCCTCTCCCGGGGCCTCACCGGACGGCTCCTCGCCCGCCTCTTCGGGTGAGACGACGAAGCCAAAACCCTCATGTGGGATGGGGGAAGAGCAGAGGGCATGCCATGTCCGTTCTGCAACCCGGCCCCGGAGGATATCGTCGCGAGAAACGACCTCTGCTACGCACGCTACGACATCCATCCGGTCAGCCCCGGCCACCTGCTCGTGATCCCGTTCCGGCATGTCCCGGGTTACTTCGATACGACAGATGAGGAGAGGATGGCACTTGCCCGGCTCATCGATGACTGCAGGGCACTCACCGATCGCGAGCGGCATCCCGACGGCTACAACATCGGCGTCAACGTCGGGGAGGCCGCGGGACAGAACGTCATGCACGTCCACATCCACTTCATCCCGCGTTACAAGAGCGACGCACCCGGAGAGCACGAAGGCGGGGTGCGGGGCGTGATACCGCGGAGATCGGATTGACGCGGCGCTGACCTGTATACACGCAATACACCACTGCTTCGCACAGGTGTCTCTTTCCGGCTCCGCGCGAGACCACGTCAGGATGAAGGGAGGCCGCGCAGGGTCAAACCGGTCGACCGGAGGGGACGCAACTCATCCCTGCAGGTTTTCGGCCCGGGGATGGCACTGTCCCCCAAAGACCCCGCGACGTAACAGCAAAAGCCCTGGCTCCGGGCGGAACCCCGGTCGACGACCTTCCCGCGGCCCGGCACCCTGCGGCACCGACGCCCACCGGCCGATATCCCCGCGTGCCGATTTGGAATGATTAATTATGTAAGTAGGGCATAGTTACCCTATGAGGGACAATAGTGCAGACGCTGCTCTTCCTAATACTGTTCCCCATCCTCGTCGCATGTCTTTTGTTGTTCGTGAAGCGAACGGCATTGCGCTACGCGGTGGTCGCCCTCTCAGCTCTCGCTATCGGCGGGGCGTCGATATACCTGCTTATCCGGTACGCATTCGAGGGCGCGGTCTACTTTGCCGCGCCGTCGGAAGCAGTCGGCCTCGCCATGGTGGCCATCGAGATGGGTCTTGCGCTCTTCATCATCTACATGGGTGCAAAGTTCAGGAACTACCTGGCAATCGTGCTGGCCGTCATTCAGGCGGCGCTTGTGGTCTACCTCGAGACGACGTTCTCGGGGAACCTTCATGCGGTCAACAACCTCTTCATAGACCAGTTCTCCATCATCATGGCCCTGATCATAGGGCTCATCGGGAGCCTCATCGCCGTATACGCGGTCAGGTACATGGAGACGTATCACCACCACCACCCGGAGGTGCGTGACCGGCAGAGGATGTTTTTCTTTGTCATCTTCGCCTTCCTCGCCGCGATGTTCGGCCTGGTCTTCTCCAATAACCTCATGTGGCTCTTCTTCTTCTGGGAAGTCACCACCATCAGTTCATTCCTGCTGATCGGTTACTCGGAGACGGAAGAGGCGACACGGAACGCCTTCCGCGCCCTGGTGATGAACCTTCTTGGCGGGGTCGCGTTCGTCGTGGCACTGGTCTTCCTTGCTGCAACCGAGACGACGAGCGGAGGCGTCGATCTCGCCCGGGTGCTCGCCTCAGGGGAGACCGCAGTCGTCCTGATCCCCGCCGTCCTGATCGGATTTGCCGGGATCACGAAGGCCGCGCTGATGCCCTTCTCCTCCTGGCTCCTCGGGGCGATGGTGGCCCCGACCCCGGTCTCGGCCCTGCTCCATTCGAGCACCATGGTCAAGGCCGGCGTCTACATCCTTGTCCGGTTCTCGCCGGTCTTCGCCGGAACGTTTGCCGGGTTCTCCGTTGGCCTCGTCGGCGCCGTGACCTTCGTCGTTGCGTCCGCGATCGCGATATCGCAGAGCGACGCAAAGTCGGTTCTCGCCTACTCGACGATAGCAAACCTCGGCCTGATAGCGGCCTGTGCAGGTGTCGGGACCTACATGCTCGTCTGGGCCGCAATCCTCCTGATCATCTTCCACGCCGTCGCAAAGGCGCTCCTCTTCCTCGGGACCGGTGCGATCGAGCACCGGACCGGGAGCCGCAATATCGAGGACATGGAAGGCCTGATCGTCCGGATGCCCAGGATGGCGGTGATGATGTTCATCGGTATCGCCGGCATGTTCCTTGCACCGTTCGGCATGCTGATCTCCAAGTGGGCGGCGATCGAGGCGTTCGTCCAGGTCCCCTTCGGCCTGGTCTTCATCGCGATCCTCGCCTACGGGAGTGCTGTTACGGTCTTTTTCTGGGCAAAATGGATGGGCAAACTCGTCGCGGTTACCCGGAACCGGGAACGGGTCGAGAAGGGGTTCTTTGAGGAGCCCTGGGCCCCCCTCTACATCATCACAGGACTCGTGATAGCGGCCGTCGCCCTCTTCCCGGTCATCTCCTCGGCGCTGATCGAGCCCTATGTCCTTGGGATCTACGGGGCTACGGCACGCCTCGGAGAGGCGAACGTCGCGATCATGCTCCTGATGATGGCGCTCCTGCTGATCCTCCCGGTCTCGTTCCTCCTCTTTAAGAGGACCGCACGGCACCTCCCGGCCTACATGGGCGGGAGGACCGCGACGCCGGACCTGCACTTCGCAGGCTCGCTCGGCCTGACCCGGGAGGCCCAGACACGGAACTACTACCTCAACGAGTACTTCGGCGAGGCAAAGCTCTTCCGGCCGGGAGCTGCGGTCTGCATCGTCCTGATCCTTGCATCGTGGATCCTCGCGGGGGTGGCCCTATGACCTGGACCTGGCTTATCGGGGCGGTCCTCTTCCTCATCCTCGCGCCCATAGCGGGCGGCCTCATCGCCGGAATCGACCGGAAGATAACCGCGCGGATGCAGGGGCGGGTCGGACCGCCGCTTCTCCAGCCCTTCTACGATGTAGGGAAACTCTTCGAGAAGGAGCGGGCCGTCGTCACCACGGCGCAGAACTTCTATGTCCTCGCCTACCTGATCTTCATCGCCGTCTCCGGGGCGCTCTTCTTCGCGGGAGGGGACCTGCTGCTCGTCATCTTCGCCTTCACGCTCGCGCACGTATTCCTGGTGCTCGGGGCCTACGCGGTCCACTCGCCCTACAGCCACATCGGGGCCGAGCGTGAACTGATCCAGCTGATGGCGTATGAACCGATGATCATCCTTGCGGCCGTCGGGCTCTACATGGTCACGAACAGTTTCTACGTCGCTGATATCGCCGTGACGACGGTGCCGGCCATCCTCTACCTCCCCGGAGTCTTCCTCGGGTTCGCGACCATCCTCACGATCAAACTCCGGAAGTCTCCCTTCGACATCTCGACGTCGCACCATGCGCACCAGGAGATCGTCAAGGGTATCACGACGGAGTTCTCGGGCTCGACGCTCGCACAGGTCGAGATCGCTCACTGGTACGAGAACGTCTTCCTCCTCGGGTTCATCTTCCTCTTCTTCGCCTGGAACCCCGTGATCGGGATCATCGCGGTCGTGGTCACCTACCTCGCCGAGATCTTCGTCGATAACGTCACCGCACGGGTGCGGTGGCAGGCGGCACTGAAGAGCGGGTGGCTTGCGGCAGTCCTCGGTATTGCAAACCTGGCGATCCTCTCCTATATGATGCTTGGGGGTGTATGAGTACCATGGCATTCCTGAAGCGATCACCCTGGATCCTTCACTACGATGCATCCAGCTGCAACGGGTGCGATATTGAGGTGCTTGCGTGCCTGACACCGCTCTACGACGTGGAGCGGTTCGGCATCATCAACACCGGAAACCCGAAGCACGCCGACATCCTCATGATCACCGGCGGGATCAACGAGCAGAACCGGGAGGTGGTCAGAAACATCTACGAGCAGATGCCGGAGCCGAAGGTCGTTGTCGCAATCGGTGTCTGCGCCGCTTCCGGCGGAATATTCCGGGAGTGTTACAACATCGTGGGTGGCGTCGACAAGGTTATCCCCGTGGACGTCTATGTTCCGGGATGCGCGGCGAGGCCGGAGATGATCATCGACGGCGTCGTGAAAGCACTCGCGATTCTTGAAGAGAGACGGGAGAAGATGACTGGCGCAGCGCAGACGAAAGAGAGCGCGCGGCAGGCGGCAGGTGAGAGTACATGACGGTCAACGAAGAGCAGACTACCATCAGCGTTGCGCTGGAGGACCTCACCCGAGAGGTTGAGGCTCTCCATGCCGGCGGGTACCGCCTGGTCCAGATAGGGTGCACGGGGACCGGCGAGACGTACGAGATCAACTACTCGTTCGATAAGGACTACCAGTACAGGAATCTCCGCCTGACGGTCGAGCCGGAGACGGAGATCCCGAGCATATCCGGGATCTACTGGGGAGCGTTCGTCTACGAGAACGAGATGCACGATCTCTTCGGGATTCCGGTCACCGGGATCAACATCGACTTTAAGGGGACGTTCATTCGGACGGCAGAGAAGTATCCGTTCAGCGTCACAAGGAGCGGAGGTGACCGATGCCGGAACGCATAGTCGTGCCGTTCGGACCGCAGCACCCGGTCCTGCCGGAGCCGATCCACCTCGACCTCGTCCTCGAGGACGAGACGGTGGTGGACGTGGTCCCGTCCATCGGCTACATCCACCGCGGGCTCGAACAACTCGTGCAGAAGCGCGAGTTCACCGAGTACGTCTACGTGGCGGAACGGATCTGCGGCATCTGCAGTTTCATGCACGCGCTCTGCTACTCCCAGGGCATCGAGCATATCATGGGGATCGAGGTGCCCGACCGGGCGAAGTACCTCCGGACAATCTGGTCGGAGTGCTCGCGTCTCCACTCGCATCTCCTCTGGCTCGGCCTCTTTGCGGACGGAATGGGCTTTGAGAACCTCTTCATGCGGTCCTGGCAACTCCGGGAGAGTGTCCTCGACACGCTTGAGGACACCACCGGCGGCCGGGTCATTCAGGGCACCTGCAAGGTCGGCGGGGTCCGGCGCGATATCGGGCAGGAGAAACTCGACGAGATGCACCGTGCGCTCGACCCCTTCGAGGAGGAGTGCCGGGACCTCGGCGATATCTTCTTAAACGACGATACGGTGAAGTACCGCCTCCAGGGCCTCTCGGTCATATCAAAGGACGACGCCTACGCCCTCGGGGCGGTCGGCCCGACCGCAAGAGCAAGCGGGGTCCCGGTCGACCACCGCGAGACCGGCTACGCTGCCTACGGCGACCTTGGCTTCAAGCCGGTCGTCGAGACCGCCGGGGACTGCTACGCCCGGTGCGCCGTGAGGGTCAAGGAGATCTACGCCTCCATCGACCTGATCCGGCGGGCGATCGACCAGATCCCCGAAGGGGCCCTCGACGTGAAGGTCAAGGGAACGCCGGACGGCGAGTACTTCTCCCGCGTGGAGCAGCCGCGGGGAGAGGTCGTCCACTACCTCCGGGGCAACGGCACGAAGCACCTGGCCCGGGCCCGGATACGGACGCCGACACTCGCGAACATCCCGCCGCTCGTGAAGATGCTGCCCGGCGCCCAGCTTGCCGATGTTCCGGTCGTGGTGCTCTCGATCGACCCCTGCATCAGCTGCACGGAGAGGTGAGACCAAAATGGGCATATTTCAGATGACAAAGACGGTTCTCCGGAACCTTGCGAGAGGCCCGGCCACCCGGCAGTACCCGGCGGTCCCGGCGCGGACAGGCCCCATCACCCGCGGACACGTCACTATCGACCCGGCAACCTGCCGCTCCTGTGGTCTCTGCTCGCGGCGCTGCCCGTGCGTGGCGATCAGCATCGATAAGGAGGCAAAGGTCTGGGAGATTGACCGGATGCGGTGCATCGCCTGCGGAGACTGCGTCGAGGGCTGCCCGTTCGGGAGCCTCACGATGGAGCAGGCATATCTCCCGCCGGTGGTGGAGCACGTGGTGGAGCGCTATACCATCACCTACGTGAAGCCCGAGAGGCCGGCGAAGAAGCCGGCCGAAGAGGGCGCAGGCGCGTGAAGTGAGGAGACCGGGGTTAGGAGCCCCGGTGCTATCTTTTTTCATCACTGTTTCTATCGAGCGGTGGAAACACTATCAGTGCGAGACCACCAAAACGACCGAGACTATGAGGGGCCCGGTATACCGGGCCGTGGGGCTACGCACCTTCTGGTGC
The DNA here is from genome assembly GCF_020696975.1 of Methanoculleus sp. Lineage (GTDB taxonomy): Archaea > Halobacteriota > Methanomicrobia > Methanomicrobiales > Methanoculleaceae > Methanoculleus. The sequence goes on along the minus strand of NZ_JAJGBK010000032.1, from coordinate 314,264 downwards.
TCAAGCTCTGTTCCTGGAGGTTTGTCGTTCTCTGGTGTTCGGGTCCTGGCCCTCCAGTCAATAGATGTTAATAAGGAAAAATTAAGGACAAAAACAGGCCAACACACTATCAGCCTGTTTTGTTTGCTTACCTTTTTGTTTCGCACTCTGCCATGATTTAATTGGAAAATTACATAGATAAACAGGAACTTATCGAGTAGTTTAAATTACGGATCTGGGTTGAGTTTATGGATAATTTTACAAAGAAAGATATGGAGGAAGCACTCCGAGTCATAGCTTTAATGGTTAGCCAGACTGAGAAAGCAAAAGAAAAATTCGCACAAGGCACTTCTCAGCATACGTTACAAAAGAACAGGCTTCAAGCGCTTAATATAGCGTTATCATTGATCTCAAAAGAATTAGCCGAAAGCGATGCTCTGGATTATTCAAAAGAAGATTTGAAAAAAGCGTTTGCGCCAATAACTTCTTTGATTAGTAAATCCGAGAAAGCGCAGAAGAAATTAGCGCAAGGTACCTGGCAGCATACGATGCTAAGTAATAACCTAAAAGCACTCCATATAGTTCTCCCATTGTTAACAAAGGCATTCAGGGAGATAGGTGCCGAAAAAGAGCAGATTGAATAATACCCGTGCTATAAGCATAACGCTAAAGCAACAGAACTCCAATTTATCGATTCGTATGGCGCATCCAACGGTGTAATATCTGTCTGCCTGCTGCCAAAAAACTTTATTCCATGCGAGTTTCCGATTTTGTCCTTATGAACGCCCGCACCGGCCACAGCTCATACACGGCTTACCAGGAGGGTATCGCCACGCACTGCCCCGACCCCGGGGTGTGGGGTCCGACTGGCCGAAGGGCAGGAGCATGAGCATCGAAGGTGCGAATGAGGAGGCCGGAGGCCGGGCGGGGTGGGGTGGGGTGATAAGATGTGTGGAGGCTTTGGGAAACTGTGCAAATCTGTGTGAGTTGAGACAGGGGCGGGGGCAAGCCCCCTCCCCGTCAGCCCCTCCCCTAATGGCGATATCCCCACGGTCCAATGCATTAGAATAGGTGAAAAACAGTTCTAACATCCCTCTGCATCAGTTGTAAATAGTCAATCACATCCACTCTGTCGAACAGTTCCCCCTTCCCGTCCGCCGCAACTCGGAAACCCTCAAAGCCTGATGATCCCTTAGATCGCACTCCAGAGCGTCGTTCACCTCACTTCCTCACCAGCGGGTAGATCATGTGGATGATGTCGTAGGTGCTGCTCGGGTAAGCCCACGGGATCGCGTCCAGCGTGAGATTGTCAACCGTCAGATTGTGCTTGATCGCGAGGGCAAAGATGTTGATCACCTCCCCGACGCTGGGCCCGATGAGGTGGGCGCCGAGGATCCGGCGGGAGTCACCGTCGACCAGGAGTTTGTAGCCGGCGTGCTTCTCGCCGATGCCCCTGTTCGTGAAGCGGCCCGAGAGGTCGCCGGCGTTGACGACGTAGGGTATTCCTTTCTCCTTCGCCTCCTCCTCCGTGAGCCCTACGGATGCGATGGACGGGGTCGTGAAGACGGCGCTCGGGACGACGGAGTAGTCCGCGGTCCGGGTGTTGCCGTGCAAGATGTTGTCGACGACGATGTGGGCGTCCATCACGGCGACCGGGGTCAGCTGCGGGCTATTGGGGCTTGCGTCCCCGGCAACGTAGACGGCGGGGTTCGAGACGCTCTGGAGGTGGTCGTCGACCACGATCCCCCGGCGATCGGTCTCGATGTTCCCGGCCGCAAGATCGAGCCCCTCGACCACCGAGACCCTGCCGGCACCGTGGATGACCATATCGGCATCGAATATCTCCTCCTTCCCCGGCTTCCCGGCCCGCACCCGGAGGCCGGCGGTCTTCCTCTCGACCGAGATAAGGGGCATATTCACCTGCACGTCGATCCCGATCTCCCTTGTGGCCAGGACCAGCCTCTCAGCGATATCAGGGTCGAACCCCGAGAGCACCCTCCCGCTCCGCTGGAGGATGGTCACCGTCGACCCGGCCCTGGTGGCAACATGCGCAAACTCAAACGATATGTATCCCCCGCCGATGAAGATGATCCGCTCAGGGAGTTTTGGAAGGTAGAAGAAGTCTTCACTCGGGGTTATGAGATCCTCGCCAGGGACGTTCAGGGGACGCGGGTGTGCGCCGGCGGCGATAACGATGTACCGTGCCGTGAAGGTATCGTTCCCGATTGCCACCCTGTTCGGTCCGGTGAAACGGGCAAACCCATGGTAGGTATGGATTCCCGCTCCCCGGAACCCCTCCTCCTTTCTCCGGGGAATGGGGTCGGTGAACGTGTGCTCGAAAGCGATCAGGCGCGGCCAGTCGATCGAGACATCCCCGGTGATGCCGGTCTCCTGCCGGTCACGAACGCTGGCTACCGCCGTCGTGGCTCCGGCCAGCACCCATTTGGGGACACAGCCCCGCAGGGCGCACGTTCCCCCGTAGTCCCGGCAATCAACGATCGCGACACGCATCCCGGCTTCCCTGCAGTGCCAGGCAACGTCGGAACCGGCAACCCCGGTCCCGATAACGAGGACATCGTACTCCCGCTCCATAGCGAACCTCTGGTCGACACTGAGCGGTATAAAGGTTTACCAGGGTTGCAGGAGCCCGGCGCCGTCGGTTGACCACAGGAGGTGAGGAGCGGTCAGAAGAAGAGGAGAGAGATGAGCCCGACAGCGATGAGGATGAAGACGACCGTCATGACACTCCCCGCAACAAGGTAATCCCGGGTCTGGTAGTTCCCCGGACCCATCAGGAGGGCGTTGACCGGGTGAGTCGGGAGGAGGAACGAGTTTGAGGTGCAGATCCCGACAAGGAGCGCGAGGCCACGCGGATCGAGCCCGAGCGGGCCTGCCATCACGATCGCAAGCGGAACCAGGAGGACCGTCGCGGCGATGTTTGACATGATAAGCGAAAAAGCGGTCGCAAGGACTGCTACCGCGATGAGGATGAGGAGCGTCGGATACCCGGCGACCAGGGCAACCATCCGGTCCGCAATGAACCGGGCCGTGCCCGTCGAATCCATCGCGATGCCGAGCGGGAGGAGCCCGGCGATCAGCACGAGCGTCCGCCAGTCGATGGCCCGGTAGACCTCGCCGACCGGGATGACCCGGAGAAGGACCATCGCGAGCACGCCCGAAAGAAGGCTTGTCGCGATCGAGAGACCGGTGTAGGTGAGGGCGACGGCGGCAAGAAAGCAGAGGACAGCTGTCTTCGCGCCGCGTTCGCGAACTCCCGTCCGCCCCTCGATGGGGGTTACCATGACGAAATTCTTGTTCGTGGCAAGCGCACGGAGCCGCTCCCACCGGCCGAGCACGACCATCGCGTCCCCCGCCTCCAGGGGCAGGTCGGCAAGGTTCGTCCGCTGCTCCTCGGTCCCGGAGAGGAGGATCAGCACCTCGACACCGTAGGTCACCCGGAACTCGAGGTCCCGGAGCGTCTTGCCGATGACCGATGCATATGGGCGGACGATCACCTCCGCAAACCCAACGTTCGGGTCGGTCATAACGTTTGCCGAACTCTCTCCCGGCCGGACCCACTCGAGCCCGAAATCGGCCCTGAACCGCTCAACGTCGCTGTCCTGCCCGAGAATCCCGAGTTCCTGCCCGGTGGCAAACCGAGTGTGCCGCCACGGTGTGTAGACGATCTCGTCCTCTTCGGCAAGAGATATGAGGTGGAGGTTGTAGCGCGAGATCATGCGCACCTCCTCCCGCGTCTTCCCCGCGAGAGGACTCCCCGCAGGGACCCGGAGGTAGGATATGCGGGAGGGGGGTTGCCAAGTCCGGATCAGTTCCTCCTGCGGGCTCAGCCGGGTCTTCTCGCGCCGGGGGAGGAGACGGTCCCCGAAGAAGTAGAAGAAGGCGACCCCGGCGAGCAGGAGCGGCACCCCGATAGGGGTGACCGCAAAGAGCCCGAAGGGCGGATATCCGGCCTGCCGCAGAAGGTCGTTGAGGATGATGAGGGTGCCGGCCCCCACCATGCTGACGGTGCCCCCGATGGTCGCGGCGTAGCCGACGGGCAGGAGGAGGCGCGATGGCGCGATACCTGTAAGCGACGAGACCCGCAAAAGTGAAGGGAGGAAGACGGCGGTGGCCCCGACACTCTGCATGAAGGCCGAGAGCCCGCCGGCGACGAGCGAGGCGGCGGCGGTCAGCCCTCGTTCGCCGCGACCGGCAATCCCGACGATCGCCCGGGCGATGCGGATGGTCACCCCGGTCCGGTCGAGCCCGCGGCCGAGAACCATCACCGAGAGCATCGCGATGACCGCGTTGCTCGAAAAACCGGAGAGGGCCTCTTGCGGGGTGACGATCCCGAGCCATGTTAGCGCGAGGGTCACGAGCATGGCAGCGACGTCGACCCTGACGATGCCGGAGATGAAGAGAACGGCAGTGCCGGCCAGCACCAGCAGGGTGATGAGGACCTCGGTCTCCATCAAGCACCCCCGGCGTGCGGGAAGCAGAAAAAGGTGCGGGCGACTGAAGTGGAGGGAGATGTTCCTGAAACTAGATCTATTCGTAGATCGCGCGGGTGACCCGGTGCGGCTCGAACCTTCCGCGATGGAAGACCCGGACCTCGACCTCGGCGCCCTTCCGGAAGTCCCGCATAAGGAGATCGTAGGTTCGCCGGACGTACCGCAGCCCTTCACAGGCGAAGAGATCCCGGAGGGCTTTCCGGAACCGGATCGCCTGGTCAAGGAACGCCGCCTCATACGCCCGGGTCTCCCGGGCAATCCGGAGGCATTCGGCATCGTCGATCGGGGTGTTGTAGCAGCCGTGCTCGTTCAAGCCGCCGATCTGCCGCCAGTCCACGGTGCCTGTCGCATCGGCCTCCCGGTGGAGCATGTAGGGGTAGACGCGGCAGATGGCAAACCGCCGGTCGTAGATGGTGCACCTGCCGTCCGAGAGGAAGATGCAGGTACCGTCAGGTCTTGTCCGGAGGGCGTAGCCTGAGACGTAAAAGCGCCCCTGCTGGTCGCAGGCATCGAAGTCCGGCGCCGGGACGACGGCGTCGGGTGCAAACGAACGGACACTCTCGGTGTCCTCCTCGAGCAGGAAGACGTGACCATTGAACTCCCGGGTGCAGCAGCGGGCGCAACGGTCGCAGGAGAACCCGACATCGCGGATGATCTCGATGAACTCCTCCTCCGGGAACTGGAGAAGCCTTTCGCGTTCTGCTTCAAGGGCAACTATCTCTTCGTCGAACGTGAACGTAACCAGCAGCCTCCCTCATCGTGCCCGGCGCTCGCGTCGGGACTGTTGTCTTAGAGGTGTGATGGGGAGGGGGATATGCCCTTCGGCCCGCCGGATCAGACCCTCTTTCCGACCGTCGCAACGTAGATCAGGAACTCCTCCTCGCCGTTAAGACCAAGAAGCCGATTCATAACCGCGTCATCGAAGGCACCGATCGCACAGACCCCGCAGCCCACACCCGATGCCGCGAGGTAGAGGTTCTGGCAGACGTGGCCGGCGTCGAGATGCAGGTAGCGGTAGCCGCGCTCGCCATAGCGCCATGTCATCCGTTCGGGGACGGCGGTCCAGAGAAAGGTGGCGGCGCTCTCGATGATATGCGGCTGATTCAGGCACGCTGCCGTCACCTGCCGGGCGATATCGGGGTCGCGCGACTCTTCGGCAAGACGGTGCTCGAGGGCCAGGTAGCGGTAGAGCCCGGGGGGAACGCCCTCGACACGGTTGATCAGGAGGTAGGTCTCGAGCGCGTGCCGGGCACCCGCGGACGGGACCGTGCGGAGAGTGAAGGCCCCGCCGACGGCCCGCCGGACCCCCTGGGTGCACCAGAGAAGGAAGGAGAGTTCGTGGAGTGCAAGCGGTTCCGGGGCATAATCCCTGACGCTCTCCCGCTGCTCGATGGCGTCACGGAGATCGACTGCGGGAAGGGTGATATCCTCCGGCGGAGGCAGCGGGATGAACGCTTTCCCCTTCGTGTACGGGACCTCGAGCGGCGGCGGCGGGCGGCCCAGCACCTGGTCCGAAGGGGGCTGGTTTCCGTGCTCCGTCCTCTGCATAAACTCCCTTCCCACCCCGCGCAGGGACCGGGGACTCCGATAGGACATACGGGCCCGATGGCGAGAGAAGACATAATCTTTTGCCCGTCACACGCCTCCTTCCTCCAGGCAGTTGTTCGTGACCCGAATCCGCAAATGTATTGGGAGGGCGCTGCCCAACTATTACCACCATATCCGAGGCATTCCCATGATAGTGATCGCCATCATACTCATCGTCGGCCTGACCCTCCTTGTCAAAGGAGCCGATCTCTTCGTAGGAGGCGGAAGCGGCCTCGCCCTCCGCCACAGCATATCTCCGGCCCTGATCGGGTCGACGATCATCGCGTTCGGCACCTCGCTGCCTGAACTCGTCGTCAGCACGAACGCCGCAGCCACGGGGAACACCGGAATTGCCCTCGGGAACGTCCTTGGGAGCAACATTGCGAATATCGCCCTTATTCTCGCGCTCTGCACCCTCATCCGGCCCGATATGATTGCCGCCTCTGAAACCTCGCGCTCGGCACTCACCCGGCACACCGTGATGATGCTCGTTGCGACGGCGGCGTTCGCTCTGCTTGCCATGAGAGGCACGCTCGACGCCCTCACCGGAGCAGTGCTCCTCGTTCTCTTTGTGATCATCCTCGCCCTTATGCTTCGGGAGAGCCGTGAAGGGGAGGATGTCGACATTAAGTCTCATGGATGGGCCGACATCCTCTACATCGGGCTTGGTCTTGCCGCCGTCATCATCGGGGCGCAACTGGTCGTCAACGGCGCCGTCACGCTCGCGGAAGCCTTCGGGATCCCCGCGTTCGTCATCGGCCTCTCAATCGTCGCCGTCGGCACGTCGCTGCCTGAACTCGCGACATCGCTTGTCGCGGCCGTGAGAAACGAAGGCGCCATCTCCATCGGCAACATCCTCGGGAGCAATATCTTCAACCTCCTCCTGGTCCTCGGGATAAGCCTCCTCCTCGCCCCGGTCACCGTCGGATCCGTACTCGACATCGTCGCGGTCGTCCTCTTCACGGTCGCGATCCTCCCCCTGCTCTTTGCCCGGCCGGGCATTGTCCGGGCCTGGTCGATCGTCCTGCTCCTTGGCTATGCCGCCTACATCGCCTGGATCTTCTCGACGGCGCCGGTAGTGTGACGGGGGAACTCCCAAGACTTCGAAATTATTCGTAGGTTACACAAACCTGATACCCCCGCACGTGCATCATCCTCTATCGGAAGGTGAACGGATATGGGGAACTGGAAACCGGCGGCGGCGGTCGCTCTCGGCTGTCTCGTCGTGGCAGCGATCATCGGGACCGCCCTTGCTTCGGAGGACGCCGGGAAGGATACGTGGGGAGATCTCCAGAAATTTGCGTCGAAAGAGGAGATCAGGGCATTTTTGGCCGAGTACGCACAGGGAGGATGGAGCGATGCCGGCTACCCCCGAATCACCGGGGGTATCGCGCCGGAGTCAGGGATGAACGCCCCGGCGCCGGTGGCGACGTCCGCCCCGACGTCGCAGGCCAGCGACTACTCCGTGACGAACGTGCAGGTGGAGGGCGTGGACGAGGCCGACTTCCTGAAGAACGACGGGAAGTACATCTACATCATATCGGGCGAGACGCTCACGATCCTCGATGCCTTCCCGCCGGAAGCCGCGAAGATAGTATCCGGGACCCGGATCCCGGGAACCCCGAAGGCGCTCTTCCTCGCTGGCGACCGTCTGGTGGTCTTTGCCACCAAAGCAGAAGAGAGGATGACCACCGTTGAAGGGAGCGTAACCCCGGTCCCGGTCTGGCGGACGGTGACGCATGCCTACATCTACGATATCGGCGATAGAGAGGAGCCAGAGGAGGTCCGGAATGTCACGTTCACCGGCGACTATTACGACGCCCGGCTGATAGGCGACCATGTCTACACCCTCACGCGGGAGTCCCCGGTCTGGGTCCAGGACGACATCCTCCTCCCCGAGGTGAGGGCGGGCGGCGCAGAACCGGTCCGGCCGGACGTCTACCGGCCGGGAAGCCCGCTCCAGAACTACGTCTTCTACACCGCGGGCGCCTTCTCCATCACCGATGCCGGCACCCCTGACGCGGAGACCTTCCTTCTTGGCTACGACACCACCCTCTATGCGTCGCAGGAGAACCTGTATATCGGCTACCGGAGCACGGATCCGGCATATCCCACCGGGACGGCCCCGGGGAGCGTCGGCGCCCGCGACAGGACGCTCATCCACCGGTTCGCGATCGGAGAGGGAGAGATCGACTACCGGGCGATGGGCGAGGTCCCCGGAGACCTCTTAAACCAGTTCTCACTCGACGAGTACCAGGAGAATCTCCGGGTAGCAACGACCGTCGAGGGCTGGACGCGGGAGGGTGCGATCCAGTACAACAACGTCTACGTCCTCGACTCCACAATGAAGACGATCGGGACGCTCGAGCATATTGCGCCGGACGAGCGGATCTACGCTGCCCGGTTCGCCGGCGACCGGCTGTATCTCGTGACGTTCAAGCGGATCGACCCCCTCTTCGTCATCGACCTCTCGAACCCGGAGAGCCCGGGCATCCTCGGGGAACTCAAGATCCCGGGCTACTCCGACTATCTCCATCCCTACGGCCCCGACCACATCATCGGCATCGGCAAGGAGACGAGCGGGGACGAGTGGGGCGGCGTCTCTGTCGGGGGGCTCAAGATAGCCCTCTTCAACGTCTCAGACGTGAACAACCCGAGCCTGGTCGACAACGTCGTGATCGGGGAGGCCGGGACGGACTCCGCGGCGCTCCGCGACCACAAGGCCTTCCTCTTCTCGGAAGAGCGAGCCCTCCTCGTCATCCCGGTGAGCGAGATAAGACGGGTGGAGAACCGCGAATCGAAGTACCCCGGCTCCTACGGCACCACGACCTGGCAGGGGGCTTACGCCTACTCGGTAAACCCGGCAGAAGGGTTCGTCCTGCAGGGCACGGTCGCCCACGCGGAGAAGGGTTCCCCTTACACCTGGGACTCGCCCGACGCCGTGCGCCGGTCGCTCTTCATGGACGACACCCTCTACACCGTCTCGGCAAGAAGCATCATCATGACCGATCTCGCCGACGGCAGCCGGGTGAACGAGGTTTTCCTCCCCTACCGGTGGGAGACCTACCCGACTCCGTACCCGGTCTGGTGAGCCGGCGGGCGGTGTTTCCGGACCGCCTTGAAGATCTCCATCACGACCACGACCGAGGAGGCGAGAACGAGCAGCGTGATCCACTCGACCAGGGAGACGGGCTGCACCTGGAGGACGTCCTGGAAGAAGGGGATGTAGAGTGCGGCGATATGCAAGCCCTGTGCGGCGATGACGGCGGCGATCAGGATGTAGTTGTTGCTGATGGGGACGCGGAATGCGGAGATGTACTCTGAACGGCAGTTGAAGAGATGGAAGTTCTCGAAGAGCACCATCAGCAGGAAAATCAGGTTCCGGGCGGCAAACTCATCCCATCCATTTGAGAGGAGCCAGTACCAGGTGCCGAGCGTGACAAGCCCGATGACTGTCCCGGAGAGGAGCACCTCTTCTATCATCAGCCGGTTGAAGAACCCCTCTTCCGGCCTTCGCGGCGGCCGGTTCATGACGCCGGGCTCACCCTTCTCAAACGCCAGTGCCGTGTCCTGGATGCCGTTCGTCACCAGGTTCAGCCAGAGGAGCTGGACCGCAAGGAGGGGCAGCGGCAGGCCGATGAGGAGGGCGAGCATGAAGAGGAGGACCTCGGCAAACCCGGTCGTGATCAGGAGGTAGACGACCTTCCGAACGTTGTCGTAGGCGTACCGTCCTTCCTCGATCCCGGCGACGATCGAGGCGAAGTCGTCGTCGGTGACGATCAACGACGCCGTATCCTTGGCCACATCGGTCCCGGAACCCATCGCGACCCCGATGTTCGCGCTCCGGAGCGCCGGCGCGTCGTTGACCCCGTCCCCGGTGACCGCGACGAACTCCCCGTTCTCCCGGTAAGCCTCGACGATCCGGAGTTTCTGCAGCGGCGTCACCCGGGCAAAGACCCGGGCACCCTGCACCCGGTCGATGAACTTCGAGAACGTCGGGACCTCGTCATCACCCAGTTCCGCGCCGGTGACGACCCTGTCGGGGGAGTCCGCGATATCGAGTTCCCGCGCGATGGCGAGAGCCGTTGCGGGGTGATCCCCCGTCACCATCACCACATCGACCCCGGCGTTGCGGCACCGCCGCACGGCGTCGGGCACGTCGGGCCGGATCGGGTCGATGAACCCGACCAGGCCGAGGAGCTCGAGGGGAGGGAGCTTTGGGTTCTCCGCGGAGACCTCTCCCTCCGCACGACCCCGGGCCACGGCGAGCACCCGGTAGCCGCGGGAGGTAAGGGTCTCGAGGTCCCCCTGCACCCGGTCCAGGTCGAGCGGCATACTGCCGTCCGGCCCGCCGGCCATGGTGTGGCAGGATGGAATGACCGTTTCCGCAGCCCCCTTGACCGCCACCAGGGTCTCCTCGCCCTCCTGGTACCAGACGGCGGCATACCGCCGCTCGGACTCGAAGGGGATCTCGGCGACGGCAGGCGCACTCTCGCGAATACCGGCGGGGTCGAGCCCCAGCTTGTAGGTGACCGCAAGGAACGCCACGTCGATCGCATCGCCCCGGTGCTCCCAGTTCCCTTCGTCAGTCCGCTCCAGGGATGCCTCGTTGCTGATCGTTGCGGCGCGGGCCAGGCGCTCCAGCCGTTCGCGGAGAGGGCCGGCCACCGGGTCACCCGCCCCGTCGAGGATCTCCCCCTCGCCCGCATACCCCGCCCCGGTGACGGAGAACGTTTCACCCGTCGGCAGGGCGACGACCCGGGCGGTCTGCTGGTTCACGGTGAGGGTGCCCGTCTTGTCGCTCGCGATAAGCGTGCAACTCCCAAGGCTCTCGACCGCGGCAAGGAACCGGACGATGACGTTGCGCCCCGCCATACGCGATGTTGCAACCGAGAGCGCGACGGTCAGCGCGACCGGCAGGCTTGCCGGAATCGCCGAGACCGCAAGGGCGACGGCGAGGAAGAAGACCTCAAGGAGCGGCATCCCCTGGCCGAGGACGATGATCGCAAGCAGCCCTGTGGCGGCAAGGACGGCGAGGCTGATCTTTCTGGAGAAGTCTTCCATGCGGATAACGAGCGGCGGCTTACCCGCCACCGATGTCGTGACCGTCTCGGCGATCTGCCCGATCTCGGTATGCTGGCCGGTCGCGACCACGATCCCGGTACTGCGACCGCTCATGATGGTGCTGCCGGCGTAGACCAAATTCAGGCGGTCGGCCGGGGGCAAGGAGGCATCGACGGTATCCGGGCTCTTTCCGACCGCCTGCGATTCCCCGGTCAGGAGCGACTCGTCGACAGCGAGCGACTGCGCCGCGAGGATGCGGATGTCGGCGGGGACGCGGTCACCCGACTCCAGAGCGACACGGTCTCCGGGGACCAGGTCTTCGGCCGGGACGATCGTCTCACGGTTATTCCGCCACACCCGTGAAGAGGACACGAGCATCCGCTGCAGGGCTGCTGCGCTCTTCCCCGCCCTCACCTCCTGGATGGTCCCGATGACGGCGTTCGTCAGGACGACGATGAAGATGAAGATCGCGTCGGTGAGGTCGGAGAAGAGGACGGATATGATCCCGGCAGCAAGGAGGACGTAGATGAGCGGACTCATGAACTGGCGGAGGAAGACCTCAAGCACCGTCGGAGGCCGCTTCTGCGGGAGGGCGTTTTCTCCGAATATCCTGCGCCGCCGGGCGACCTCGGCGTCGGTGAGGCCCTCGTCCGGCGAGGCGAGCGTTTCAGCTGCATCTTCCGCCGGCAGGGCGTGCCATGCCGTCGTCCGGGATTCTTCGGGTGAGAGGGAAGAGTCTGTCATCGCCGCGTTGTCATGCAGGGTTATTCATCCATACACCGGTACTGCAGGATGTGAAATGGAACGCCGGGTGGATCTCCAGGGAGATAGCATATATGTTACGTAGAGCTCAACCAGGAGACGCCAAGCCCGCCGTCTCCCATCTTCCAGCCTGAAGGGTATCGCTGCTACCGCACTCCCTCCCGCGGGATGCCCGCCGGCGCATGCTCCGGAACCCACCGGCCTTCCGCGTGCGCGAGATACAGGGCACTGTTGACGAGGCCGATGTGGGTGAAGGCCTGGGGGAAGTTCCCCAGGAACTCCCCGGTATCCGGGTCGAACTCCTCCGGCAGGAGGCCCAGGTGGTTTGCCCGGGCCACGATCCCGTCAAAGATCTCCCTCGCTTCCTCCACCCTCCCCGAGAGTGCCAGGACGTCCACCAGCCAGAAGGTGCAGAGGCCGAAGGCCCCCTCCCCGCCGGGGAGGCCGTCGTCAGCGAGGTAGCGGTAGACGAGGCCGTTCTTCGTCAGGTGTTCGAGCGTCGCATCGATCGTTCCCTGGACCCGCTCGTCGTCGAAGGGGAGGAACTCGACGAGGGGGATGCGGAGATTGACCGCGTCGAGCGCCTTCGACCCGAACGACTGCACGAACGAGCCTAACCCGGGATCGTAGCCCTCGGCGAGCACCCGCTCCCGGATGGTCTCCCGCGTGCGCCGCCACCGGTCGACGTCGCCGGGAAGGCCGTGGTGCTCCGCGAGATGGATCGCCCGGTCGAGAGCGACCCAGACCATCACCTTCGAGTAGACGAAATGCTGCGCCGGGCCCCGGATCTCCCAGATACCCTGGTCGGGCTCCGTCCACCGGCTGCAGGCGTAATCCGCGACGGCGGAGAGGAACCGGAGGGCCTCGGGTCCCAGGTTCACGCCCCGGCGGATGAGTTCGTAGCCGGTGGAGATGAGCTCCCCGAAGATCTCAAGCTGCAGCTGGTTGGCGGCGGCGTTCCCGATCCGGACCGGGCGAGAGCCGCGGTAGCCCTCGAGATGCGTAAGTTCGATCTCCGTCAGGTCGGCCGTCGCATCGTGCAGCCCGAAGAGCACCTGCGGCTGCCGCGCCCCGGAACGGGCCTCGGCGGTCCGCTCCATCCACTGGAGAAACTCGATCGCCTCCCGGGGATGGCCGAGTGAGACCAGCGCCTGGGCCGTCATCGAGGCGTCCCGGACCCACGCGTAGCGGTAGTCCCAGTTCCGCGCCCCGCCGATCTCCTCGGGGAGGGATGTCGTGGGAGCGGCGGCGATGGCCCCTGAATCGGCCATGGTCAGGAGTTTCAGGGTCAGTTCGGCCCGGGTGACGTAAGGCAGCCACTCGCCGGCCCACCGCGGCGTCTGCGCCAGGTCCTCGTAGTGCGCCCAGGCCCGCCAGACCCGGACCGTCTCGTCAAACGCCGCCTCGGCACGGCCGGGGTCGCAGGTCATGTCCTCGAGGCCCCAACGGGTCTGAAGGATCCTCCGCTCGCCCTCATGCATCGCGAACCGGGCCCGGAGGGTGGTACCCTGCCCGGTCGAGGCGACCCGGGCGCCATCCAGTCCGCAGAGGAAGAGCGCCTCACCGCCGCCGGTCGCGAGCCAGCCTCCCGGGACCCGCTCGATGCAGGTCCGGGCCCGGGCGTAGTCGAACCGCGGCGACCACTCGACCGCCACATCCACGGCACCCTCCTCACAGTCGAGGAACCGGAGGATCACGGGAGGGGCGTGTGACTCTCCGCGGCCTGAGATCTCTCCCGAGAGCGGCATCAGGTCGGTCAACGCAAGTCTTCCCGAACCGGTCGTGAACCTGGTGACGAGGATGTTGGTATCCCCGAAGTAGTCCTGATCACCGGACCCGCCGTCCGCAACCGAGATCGAGAAGCGACCGCCGCGCCCGGCATCGAGGATGGCGGCAAAGACGCTCGGGCTGTCAAGGTAGGGAAAGCAGCACCAGTCGATCGAGCCGTTCCGGCCGACGAGCGCCGCTGTCCGGAGGTTTCCGATGAACCCGTAGTCCGAGAGGGGCAGGTAGCCGCCCGGGCCGGACCCATCTCCTGCAGGGGCTGGAGTGCGCATGGGGGAGGACCGGTCGCCAACCTATAAAAATCTGCAGGCAGTGCTCCACGAGCGAACTAAGCGTGGATCATCGTCAGTATCATCTTGAACCGGGTGACGGCGTGGACTGCGTGAGGTATCGTCGCCGGCATGATGATCAGGTCGCCCGTCTTCATCGGGTACTCCTCGCCGGCTATGGTGATGAGGGCCTCCCCGTCGATGACCTGGAGGACGGCGTCGTAGGGCGCGGTGTGCTCCGAGAGGCCTTCGCCCGCATCGAATGCGAAGACCGTGATCGTCCCGGCCTTCGTGTAGGTGAGCATCCGGCTGACGATCGAGCCCGGCTGGTAGGCGACGAGGTCGCGGGGATCGATGACCTGTTCGGTGAGGTTCTCTTTCTTTGTCTCAGGCATATGAGTCCGTTACTCCTTCCGGGTATTCTGTCTTGCGGCCCGGGACGATGAACAGATGAGATGGATTTCAGGGTCACAGGGAGATGCCGGTCCAGAACAGGGAAGCCGGATGGCTGCTCCGCCGGACACAAGGGATAGTATGTCCGTGAGCAGATAGTCTGTGACCGAAGGTGAGCGGGTTGACGAAGATGTGGCTGACTATACGGATCAGGGAAGAGGAGGGCTTCTACGTATCAAAATGCCGGGAGATCGAGGTTGCCAGTTGTGGCGATACGCCGGAGGAGGCACTGCATAACATCCGCGAAGCTGTCAATCTCTACTTTGAGAATGCAAGGAAACTCGAGATATTGCAGGACGTCGAGTCGGTCCTGACGGTGGAGAAACCGGACACCGCCGGCAGGTGAGCCACGCTGAAGTTAATCCGCCCGGACCCATAAGGCTCCGCATCCTCACCTTTTTCCCGGCCGGCCCCGAAATAATAAGAGACCACCAGTGTATTACCACCTCATCCTGACCGATAACTGCAACCTCTGCTGCACCTACTGCCGCGGCAAGGCGTTCACCGTCGAACCGCCGGATCTCCCCGAGATCGCCGTCGACGAAGACCTCCCGGTCGACCTCGATATCGACCTCGCCGACCTCTACCGGTTCCTCGCAAAGGACCCCGAGGCCGTGCTGACCTTCTACGGCGGGGAGCCGCTGCTCGCCGTCGACCTCGTCCGCGAGATCGCCCGCGATGCTCCGGTATCGGCGCTGATCCTGCACACGAACGGCACGCTCCTCGACCGTCTCGAACCCGGAACCGCGAATCGGTTCGATACGATCCTGGTCTCGATCGACGGGCCGGAGGAACTCACCGACGCCCACCGGGGGGAGGGGACATTTCACCGGATCACAAAAAACCTCCGCGGCCTTGCGGCGGGGGGATTCTCCGGCGAGGTGATCGCCCGGATGACCGTGACCGAGGATACCGATATCGTGGAGGCCGTCCGCTACCTCACGGCAAACGACGATTTCTCGTTCCCGGCCGTCCACTGGCAGATGGATGCGAACTTCTGGAACGACTACCGGATGCGCGACTACGCCGCGTGGGTGGAGGAGAGTTACAACCCCGGCATCCGGTCGCTCGTCGCGTTCTGGGTCGAGACGATGCGAACCGAAGGCCGGGTGCTCCGGTGGTATCCCTTCATGGACCCGATGGAGGATATGCTGCTTGCGCGACCGAGCATGCTCCGGTGCGGGTGCGGCCACGCGAACTACAGCATCATGACCGACGGGCATATCGCCCCCTGTCCCATCATGGTCGGGATGAAGGACTACTACGCCGGGCATATCGCGACAGCCGATCCCCTCCGCCTCCCGGTGACGGACGTCGCGGGAGCCTGCACGACGTGCGATATCCGCGACTTCTGCGGCGGCCGATGCCTCTACTCAAACATCACCGACCCCTGGCCGGAGGAAGGGCGGCGGGTCGTCTGCAGGACGGTTCATAACCTCTACTCGGCCCTCTCGGAGGCGCTCCCGGAGATCCGGGCCCTCATCGACGCAGGAAAAATACGAATGGAAGACTTTACCCACCGGAAATACAACAGCTGCGAGATTATACCGTGAGAGAGGGAGACGCGGCGAGCGGCCTGACCGCCTCCCTCCGGGGCAACATTCATCCAACCAGAGAGACGACAACGATGAGGGAACCATGACGACCATCGGCCTCATCCTCTGCAGAATCGGGCTCCACCGCTGGGGCAGGAAGCGCGGATACGACGAGTACTCATCGAACGTCATCGAGTGGGAGCAGCGGTGCGAACGGTGCGGGAAGCGAAAGCGGTGGGTCGAAGCGAAGCGGGACCGCCGGCGGTGAGGAACAGGCGCGAGCCGTGGCAGTGCCGATGAGGATGTACCGCCGAAAAAAGATTATTTCTTGAGTTCTTTTCCCACCGAGAAGGCTTTCGCGAGCACGCTGCCGGACCCGTAATACTCCTGCCGCATCGAGTCGTAGGCGAACGGCCGGACCTTCTCGATATCGGGCTTGCCGTCCTCTCCAAGGACGCTCTCGTCCACCTTCACGTCCAGGATCTCCCCGATGAACTGGGTGTGCATGCCGATCTCGACCGTCTGGAGGAGGCGGCACTCGAGGACGACCGGGAACTCACCGACGTATGGTGCGTTCACGAGATCGCTTTTGACCGGCGTAAGCCCCGTCGCGGCGAACTTGTCCGTATCCCGGCCGGAGACGATGCCGAAGTAGTCCGCCTCCCGGACGTAGTCCACCGAGGGTATGCTGATTGTGAACTCACGCTCGCGCATCAGGTTCTCGTAGGTCTGCCGGACCTTCTGGATCGAGACCGCCACCGCCGGGGGGCGGGACGAGCATATGCCGCCCCATGCCGCGGCCATCACATCCGGCCGACCGTCGGAGCCGTAGGTCCCGATGATGAGGTCGGGGTGAGGATAGAGGAGAGTCCGTGGGCCAATCGATTGCTTTGTCATGGGAATACGATTCGTCTCCAGACCCGGATAAACCTTTTCGATCGCCCGTATGATGCGCCCAATGGTGAAAAGGGAGGAGGCAAGGAGCCGGTCACGCGGCGCCCGCCGCCCCCTTCTTCTGCTCCTGCACCGAGCGGAAGAGGAAGAAGCCGACAATGGCAAATGTTGCTATCGGCGAGAGCCAGGCGGGAATATGGAACCCGAAACTGTCCGCGAGCATGATCGTCCCGAGCACCAGGATAGAGTACATCGCCCCGTTCTTGAGGTAGCAGTAACTCCGGATCCGGTCGACGCTCCGGACGGTCAGTTCCCTGACCACAAAGGCCCCGACACCGTTCCCTATCAGGATGAGGGGGACCGAGAGAGTGAAGGCAAATGCCCCGATGACACCATCGATCGAGAAGGTCGCATCAAGGACCTCGAGGTAGGCGAGTTTCGAGATGTCCGACATCCCCGACCCTTTCAACCGGGCTTCCTGCACCTCGGCGTTCTGCCTGAATCCGTGTACGATGAAGAAGATGGTGGACCCGAGCACGGCCGCAAAACCCATCATGACGTTGATCTGGAGGGCGAACCAGACTACAGCGGCAAGCAGGATCGAGGCAACGGCATAGAACCAGACGGTCTGCCGGGAGAAGAACGCCTCTGTTCGGAGGCAGCAGTTCTTCTCCTCCGCAAAGAGCCAGTGAAAGAAGAGGAGGACAAGGAACATCCCTCCGAATATCAGGAGGATCGGGGCAGACTCTTCAATCGCAGCCACGACATCCGGATCGCTTGAGAATGTCGCGAGCAGCGCGCCCATGGGCCCAAGCGACGGATTTGTCGCCCAGACGATCACCCACGGTAGGAGCCCCCGGATCACGAAGACCGCAGCGATCAGACCCCACAGAAGGAACCACCTGCGGGCTCGCTCGCTCATCGTCGCGAGGACGTCCGCATTGATGATGGCGTTATCGATGCTTGAGACCGTCTCGAAGACAATGAGGCCCGCTACAGTCAGAATAATCAGTAGCCAGTCCATTTTTGCGTAGAAGGATCTGTTCTCGATCGTATATAAGAAGAGGCCGAGCCGGTAGAGTACGAGTTACGTTCATATATCATACCCGCATGAGTCAGTCGTCGTCAAGGAGGAAAGAGATATGGGAATTGTGAAGTGCTGCCGTGAGCAGGTCGTCGCCGTCTCGCCGGACACGCCGGCGGTGGAGGTGGCGAGGGTCATGGGAGAGAAGAATGTCGGAAGCGTCGTCGTCGTCACCGGCGACAACCGGCCCGCCGGTATACTTACCGACCGCGATCTCGCGATCAGAGTCATGGCCCAGGAGAAGAATCCGGGTGAGGTCCGGGCGGGAGAGATCGTGACCCGGGACGTCATCACGTTCCAGGACAGTATGGGGATCTACGAGGCCATCCAGAAGATGACCGAGGCCGGTATCCGGAGGATGCCGGTCGTCGACGACGCCGGGAAGTTGATCGGTATCGTCACCATGGACGACATCATCCGCATGCTGGGCGATGAGATGGCTGCCATCGCAAAGAACATCGAGAAACAGAGCCCGCCCATGCAGAGACCAAGCGCCCCCATACCCATGTAAGGGGCGGCATCTCCCCATTTTTCAAGGAGGAGGCCGCGCGTCCTCTCCTGCTACCCGGTGGCGAAGACTATCACCTCCCCGGTCTGGTTCATCGACCCCTCCATCGCCCGGATCATCTCCTCCCAGGTCGCGCCGGGATCGAGCGCAAGATCGAGGTCGAGCGCGTAGACCCGGAAGAGGTACGCCTCGGTCTCCCCGGGCCCCGGACAGGGACCCCGGTAACCGATGGTGTCAAAGTCGTTCGTGCCCTGTACAGCATGGAGCGGCGACTCCACCACGCCTTCGCCGGGGAACCCTTCCGGGATCAGCGGGACGGCCGGGAGGTTCCAGAGAACCCACGCGACCCGTGAAGATCCTTCCTCGGGGCTCGTCGTCGCAAGGATCGCAAGCGACTTGATGTTCGGCAGGATCCCCTCAACCCGGATTGCGGGGGACCGGTTCGCCCCCTTACAGGTGTGGGCCGCCGGGAACTCATCGAAATCCAGTTTTACCATCAGATCAGGCATCGTACCAGGCTCCGTCGATAGCCACCTTTGGGAACCAGATATAAAAAGGGTGCGTGCGGTCACCGGGAGTACATGGCGGCGGTCTCGCCGAACCCGAGGACGTGGCCCCGCATCGCATCGATGAGATCGTGCTTGCCTGCGCCGGGGGTGAGGTCGAGCATAGCGTCGAGCCCGTAGACCTTGAAGATACAGCGGTGTGTCTCCCCCTGAGGAGGACAGGGACCGCGCCACCCGATGCTCCCGTAGTCGTTCGTCCCCTGGACGGCATTCACCGGAGCCGTCACGACACCCTGCGTGGGGATGCCCTCCGGGATCAGGGGCGACGGCAAGAGGTTCCAGATGATCCAGGTTGTAAAAGAGCACCCTGGTTCGAAGGGGTTCAGCGCAAAGACTGCCATCGATCGCATCTCATCCGTTAGACCGCGAACCCTCAGTTCGGGGGAGAGATCGGCGCCATCGCAGGTGTTCCAGATGGGAAGTTCCGCCGAACGGAGGGAGACGACCAGTTTGGCAACGCCGGGGGTCATACGGAGACTTTCGGCGCAGGACGATAAAATAGGTTGCGGGGACCCTGAGCGTCTCAGGTCCGGCGCCCGGCCGGGAGCGTGATGCCGGGGGCGGTTCTGCGCTGGTACGTCGCCATCGTCTCACCATACTCGGTGGCGGCGCTCGCGAGTGCCCCTTCAAGCCGGGTCCGGTCGGCACCCGGCGGGATATCGAGTTCCCGCTCCACGCCGTAGACCCGGATGAAGAAACGGTGCGACGCACCCTTCGGCGGGCAGGGGCCACCGTAACCGGTCCTCCGGAAGTCGTTCATCCCCTGGACCGCAGCGACCGGGTGGGAGATCCGGGGTTCCTGAGGAATGCCTTCGGGGATCTCGCCGGTCGACGGGATGTTCCAGGCAAGCCAGTGGGTGAACGTGCCCCGCGGGGCATCTATATCATCCACGATGACCGCAAGGTAAGGAGCATTTGACCCGAGAACGCGTATTTTCGGGGAGATGTCCTCACCGTCACAGGTATGCTCCGGCGGAAACTGATCGAAACCAAGTTCTATGGTCAGGTTCTGCATACTCGTTACTCTCCGGCACCCAATAGGAAGGGTCGTATATACCTGTTGCGGCGGAGGTGATGGGATCGGGCCTAGCACCGGGGCGGCCCTGCTTCAACCGTTCTTCCGTATGCCGCGAAGGCCTCGCCGTACTGCCGGATGGTGTCCCCCATGGCGCGTCCGAGAGCGACCCGATCGGCTCCCGGCGGGAGATCGAGGGGGCCGGCGAGCCCGTAGACCCGGAAGAGGTAGCGATGTGACTCTCCTCGGAGCGGGCAGGGGCCGGTGTAACCGACCTTTCCCGAGTCATTCGTCCCCTGGACTGCCTCAACCGGCTCGGAGAGGACGCTTTCAGCCGCCAGACCTTCCGGGATCAGCTCCGTGGCCGGAATATTCCAGACGATCCAGTGGGTGAACGTGCCCCATGTAGCATCGGGATCCTCCATGACGATCGCGAGATACGGCGTCTTCGCGCCGAGAATCGTGATCTCCGGAGAGGTATCGGCACCATCGCAGGTATGCTCCACCGGGAAGATGCCAAAATTCAGTATCACTGTTAAAGGCTCCATCGCCATACCCCATGCGTCAGAAGAGTCCCATATCCCGGGCCTGGATCAGCAACTCCTGGACTTCCCGGTCAGTAAGGTCGTGCCACCGCTCGTACGCCTGCGCGACCGCGAAGGTGCGGCTGGTCCTGATGTTCAAGCAGACGACGATCTCTGCCTTCCGGGCGATGAAGTTGACGGCGTGAAGAGAGCCGGTAGGGACCGCCACGATGATCTCGCGGGGCGACTCGGCCCGGGCCGCCTCGACGGTGGCGAGCATCGTGTACCCGGTTGCAAGGCCGTCGTCGATCAGGATCGCGGTCCGGCCTTCGAGCCCCGGACCCTGCTGACCGCCGGAGAACTTCTTCATACGCTCTTCCACGTTCTTTCTGGCCTTCTCGACAGCAGCGTCCACCTCGGCCTCCGAGAGGTCGAGCCCGGCCATGAGGGCACGGTTCAGGAAGACCTGCCCGTCCCAGGTCACGGCGCCGAACCCGGCTTCCGGGTTCCAGGGTACCTGCACCTTCCGGACCACCGCCATCCGGAGCGGCGCCTTCAAGGCCCGTACCACCTCAAGCCCCGGCGGCACCCCCCCGGCAGGGATGGCACAGACCACCGGTTCGGTGATCGTCTCGAGCGTTGAGAGGGTCGCTGCAAGGTGTCTTCCGGCATCGGTCCGATCCTCAAAGACACCCAGTCGGTCCCGCAACGCTTCATCCTCAATGATCCTGCCCGCGTCCAGCATACGCTCGCCTTTACTGCACCGGGATATTAACATCTTCCGGTGGGCGGTCCCGTCGAGCGGGAGAACGATATCAATAACATCCTAAAGATTGATGATCACGGCAGATGGTGCGGATAAAATGCGACCGGGAGGAGCATCCGTGACGACAGCAGATACCGTGAGGCTGTACACAGACGGTGCATCACGGGGAAACCCCGGAGACGCCGCCTGGGCATACGTGATCGTGCGGGACGGCTCCGTTGTGGCCGGTCGATCGGAGTATATCGGGAAGGCGACAAACAACGTGGCCGAGTACCACGCCGTCATCAACGGTCTTACCGCTGCCCGCGAGTTCACTCAGGGCAGGCTTATCGTCCGGTCGGACTCGGAACTCGTCGTCCGCCAGCTCACCGGCAGGTACCGCATCACCAAAGAGCACCTTGCAGCCCTTGCGGGCGAGGTGCGGCGGCTGGCCGGCGCCTTCACGGATGTCAGGTTCGAGAGCGTTCCCAGGGAACATCCCTGCATCCAGGTCGCGGACCGTCTCTGCAACGAGACGCTTGATGCGGAACGGCAGAGGAGATAGAGTATGACTGCGATCGAGTGCATCCCCATCGGCGTCGTCCGATCGCCCTACCAGGTCCGGGGCGACGCCCCCCGCCAGGGACGGTTGGCAGATACCGTCGCCGAGATCCACATCCTCGACGCGTATCTCCCCGGGCTTGAGGATATAGAGCGGAGCAGCCATCTCATCGTGCTCTACTGGCTTGACCGGGCGGAGCGGGGGCTGCTCCATGCAACGCCACCCGGCGAGACCCGGGAGAGAGGGGTCTTCTCGACCCGCTCACCCGCCCGGCCGAACCCGATCGGGCTCGGGATCGTCGACCTTGTCCGGCGTGAGGGGGGTGTCCTGGTCGTCTGTGGGCTCGACGCCCTGGACGGCACCCCGGTGCTCGACATCAAACCCTACTCACCCGAGATCGACTGCATCCCCGAAGCGACGGGCGGCTGGCATATCAAAAAGTAGGCGGGATCAGGGAACCGGAACCGCCACCGCTTCTTTCTGCTCGATGCCGAGTTCGCGGAGTTTCTCCGCCGTAGGGCGCCCTTCGCGGTCCCATCCCCGGATATCGTAGTATTCGTCAAGGAGCGGCTCGCGCTCCCAGACACGGCCTTTCGGGGCGCCTTCGGTGAGCGGTTCGTGGAGGAGGCGCGGCGGCAGGGTATCGTCCTCCCGGGTGCACCCGGCTCTCAGGTTGAAGACCCTCTGCATGTTCCAGATCCGCTCGCCGGTCCGGAGCACCTCACCCGCATCGATATCGTAGCCGGTGACCGCCGAGACCATGGCCCCGTAATCCGCCGCCCCGAGCGGGAATGAGGTGAAGAGGCAGCTCCCCGACGAGTCGATGAACGCAGTGAGGTCCTGGAACGTCTTCGTCCAGGCCGCCTTCCCGTCGCTCGAGTAGGGATCAAGTTTCTCCGGCGACCCGAGCACTTCCGGGGCGATCAGGTAGGCGTAGACATGGTCGCCGCCCCGGACCGATGTCGCGTAGGCAAGGCCGTGCCCCTGCAGCCCCCGGGGGTCGTAGGCAGGAAGTTCCTGCCGCTTGACGCTCATGGAGAGGTCGGGGTGGCCGTGCCTTCTCGCGAATCGGAAGGAGCCTTCCGCAAGTTCGTCGCCGATGCCGTCGCGATAGCCGATCCGGCGGACGAGGTCGACCATCCGGTCCACGTCGCCGAACCGGATCTCTTCATCGATGTAGCCCTTCTCCGAGAGTTCCATGGCGCAGGCGATCGTCGACCCGGCGGAGATCGTGTCGATACCGAGGTCGTTACAGAGGTTGTTCGCCTCCACGACGGCCGCAAGGTTGTCGATCCCGCAGTCAGGGCCGAACGCCCAGATCGTCTCGTACTCCGGGCCCGCCGTCCGCTTTCCTTCGACCTCGACGTCGCGGCCGCACTGGATGACGCAGGCCTGGCACCCCATCTTCCCGGAGAGGATGGTATCGGCCATCCGCTCGCCCGAGACGTTCTCCGCGGCGGGGAAGTGTGCGGTCTGGAAGTTCCGGGTCGGGAGGATGTAGTTCTCGTTGATGATGTTCACGAGGACCGCCGTCCCGAACCGGGGCAGCCCGCCGCCCGATATGGCGTTCTCCCGGATCTTTCCGGCGATCTCTTTCTTCAGGGCGGCGAACCGGGCGGCGTCGGCAACGGTGATCCGGCCGGCCCCCCGGGCGGCAACCGCTTTGAGGTTCTTCGATCCCATCACGGCGCCGACGCCCCCGCGGCCGGCGGCCCTGGAGTTCTCGTTGATTATGGCGGCGATCCGGGTCAGCCGCTCGCCGGCGGGACCGATGCAGGCGACGCTCGCACCGGGATCACCGAGGTCCGCCTGTAAGGCCGAGGAGGTCTCGCTCGTCGTCATCCCCACGAGATCCGAGGCGTCCCGAAGTTCCGCACGTCCGTCGTCGAGGACGAGGGAGACCGGCCGCTCCGCCCGACCCCGGATCACGACCGCATCAAACCCCGCCCGTTTCATGCTGGTGCCGAACTTCCCGCCGGAGTTCGCGCTGGTCAGTGTCCCGGTCAGCGGGGACTTTGTGATGACGTCGTACCGGGACCCGAGCGGCAGGCCGCTTCCCGCGACCGGCCCGGTGGCAAAGATCAGCACATTCTCCGCACCAAGAGGATCGATGCCGGGGTTTACCATATCCTGAAAGATACGGACCCCGAGCCCCCTGCCTCCGATATACTTCCGTCTCCATCCTTCGGGAAACGGCTCTTCCACCATCCGTTCACGCGCAAGGTCGACGTGAAGGATCTTCTCTGCGTAGCCGTTCATGCATGACCACCATCCCCACAGGCCCCGCCCGGAGTTAATAAGGCTGCCGACGACGACAAACATCCAATTAACTTTAGAATAAAGGAAATCACATCAGATCCAACTACCCCCGGAGCGATACCAATAAGGCCGGGCACCCCCATCACCCGGCTATCGGATGAACTGCGCGGAGAGTGATGGCTGTATACGGGTGAGGATCAGGGCGTTTGCCATGCTCCGTGATACCCTCCCGGCGGAGCACGATGCAGAGGTCCTGGAAGGATCGACCGTCGGTGACCTCCTCAACCTCCTCGCCGCCCGGCACCCGGGGCTCGGCGACGCCCTCTTCACCCCTGCCGGGGAGATCAGAGCATACGTCAATATCTTAAAGAACGGCAGGAACATCCACTTCAGCGGGGGCCTTGCAACGCCCCTCAACGACGGCGACACCGTCGCCCTCTTTCCTCCCGCCGCCGGGGGATAATCCCGTACCCGAAACAGCGGTCCCGGGCAGAACAGGATTATTTGCCATCATCTATACCTTTTTGTGGCTTTTTACCGTTAATATATAGTAGCTTTAGATCCTTCTCTAGAAGGATACTATACCGCAGAGGATACTTCCTATGACTCAGACAAACGAACCCAATAAGGAAACCTGTGCCGGGAACTGTGCCAGCTGTCCATCAGCGACCGGGTGCAGCGACCAGAGAAACACGGGCGCCCCGAAAGATCTCCCGCCGAAAGCCAATATCAGCGTAAAGCATGTCGTTCTCGTCCTCTCTGGAAAAGGCGGGGTCGGCAAGAGTACGGTCTCGACGAACCTCGCCTATGCCCTCGCGAACCGCGGGTATAACACGGGGCTCATCGACCTCGACATCCACGGCCCGGACATCCCGAAGATGCTCGGCGTCGAGGACGCCCGTCTCCAGTCCTACGACGGGAAGATCATCGAACCGGTCAGGATCACCGGCAACCTTGCGGTCATCTCCATGGCGTTTCTGCTCCCGGAGCGCAACACTCCCGTTATCTGGCGCGGGCCGATGAAGATGACGGTCATCCGGCAGTTCCTGGAAGACGTCAACTGGGGCGACCTCGACTACCTGGTCGTCGACCTCCCGCCCGGCACCGGGGATGAGGCTCTCACTGTCGCCCAGCTCGCCCCGAACATCGCCGGAGCGGTCATCGTCACCACCCCGCAGGACGTTGCAATCCTCGATTCGAGCAAAGCGGCTGAGTTCGTGAAGAAACTCGAACTCCGGGTCCTCGGGATCGTGGAGAACATGAGCGGATTCGTCTGCCCCCACTGCAAGGAGGAGATCGATGTCTTCGGCAGGGGCGGTGGAGAGAAAGAGGCAAAGGAACTCGGTGTGCCATTCCTCGGCGCCATTCCGCTCGATCCCGAGATGCGAAGGGCCGCGGACGAAGGGCGGCCCTTCATCATCCGCCGTGCTGAGGACAACCCGACCCGGAAGAGTTTCGATGCCATCATGGAAGCCCTTGTGAAAGAGATCGAGGGGTAATATGGAGTACTCACGGATTCTTGCCGGACAGGAGGAACCCCTCACGATATTCTCGAAGGTCGTCGAGGCGCTTGAGAACTTCGAGGAGTTTCCCTTCCTGCTCGAGCCCGTCTACCGTGAGGCTTCGGGACTCGGGGACGAAGACCTCGACCGTCTCCGGTTCGGCCTCGTCCGCCTGCAGGTTTACGCCGACATCCACCGTTACGAGGATATGGAGAAGGCCCAGCGGATGAAGTACGTGGCCTCCGTCCTCGAACGGATGCTCTTCGGGAGGCTCCTCCTCGAGGGAGAAGAGGCCGGCGACAAGCAGTGCTGCTGAGGCCGGCCGGTTCATAAGAGACCATCGATCCCCTTTTTTGCAGCCCGCGTATCGGAAGACCAGCCGCATCTACCCGGAACGCTGCACTACACTGACTTCGCGTGAGCCTCCGCCATCCTCCATCCATCATCAACTCACGCGAAGTGCGACGTTCCACGAGACGACCGTCTGCAGGACGGGAACCCGAAAAGGATGACATTCTTCGAGAACACGAAGCCGAATGCCTGAAAAGGGATAACGGGGGCCGAACCAGCTCAAAAAATGGGGTTAGTATGTCGCGAGGTAGCGCTCGAGTTCCCAGGGGTGGACCACCGTCCGGTAAGCGTCCCACTCGGCGTTCGTGACGTTCGTGAGCGCCTCGACGACATGGGGCCCGAACGCCCTGCAGATGAGATCGTCGGCAAGCAGGGCCTGGTGCGCCTCGTAAAGGTCGCCGGGCAGTGTCGTGATCCCGGCGCAGTCCCGCTCGGCGGCCGTCATATGGTAGATATTCTTATCGACGCCGACCGGCGGCTCGATCTTCTGGCGGACGCCTTCCATCCCGGCGGCGAGCATCGCGGCGAAGGCGAGGTAGGGGTTGCAGGTCGGGTCGGGGCTGCGGAACTCGACCCGGGTGCTGTTGCCGCGGGGCGCCGGGACCCGGACGAGCGTCGACCGGTTGCTCGCGCTCCAGCTGACGTAACAGGGCGCTTCGTAGCCGGGGACGAGCCGTTTGTAGGAGTTGATCGTCGGGTTCGCGACCCGGGTGATGGCCCGGGCGTGACGGAGGAGCCCCCCGATGAAGTGCATGCAGGTCTCTGAGAGTTGCAGGGGGGCTTCGGGATCGTAGAAGGCGTTTTTGCCGTCTTTTGCAAGCGAGCAGTTGGTATGCATCCCGCTCCCGCAGATCCCGTAGATCGGTTTTGCCATGAAGGACGCGTGCAGGCCGCGCATCAGCGCCATCGTCTTGACCGCGAACTTGAACGTGATGACGCTGTCCGCCGTGTGGAGCGCATCGCTGTACTTGAAGTCAATCTCGTGCTGGCTCTCGGCGACCTCATGGTGGGACGCCTCGATCTCGAACCCCATCTCCGTGAGGGCGAGGATGATCTCGCGCCGGACATCCTCGGCAAGGTCGGTCGGCGCAAGGTCGAAGTAGCCGCCGACGTCCTGGAACTGCGTGGTCGGTTTGCCGTCAAGCATCTTGAAGAGGAAGAACTCCAGTTCCGGTCCGGTGTTGAAGACGTAGCCGTCCTTCGCCGCATCCTCCATCGCGCGCCGGAGCACGTAGCGCGGGTCGCCCTCGAACGGTTTGCCGTTGGCCTTGTAGACATCGCATACGAAGCGCGCCTCGGCGTACTCCTGAACCCGCCAGGGCAGGAGGGTGTAGGTGGAGAGGTCGGGTTTGAGCACCATATCGGACTCTTCGATCCGGACGAACCCCTCGATCGACGACCCGTCAAACCCGATACCACCGGTCAGTGCCTTCTCTGCCTGTTTCACCGGGATGGCGACGTTTTTTGGCATGCCAAGAAGGTCGGTGAACTGCAGACGAAGGAATTTGACATTATCCTTTTCGATGCGCTCGAGCATCGCGGAAGTGGCATCACGGGACATGTGGAAGTCTACTTCTATCCGATTAAATAAATACCTATTGACACAAATATACCCAGGCAGAGTTCTAAGCAACAGCAACTGAACGTTAAATCACCGAGGTTACCATGTGCGGCATATTTGGTGTAATGGATAAGAGGCGTCAGATGATGGACGGTTCCGGAATCCGGGACGCCCTCTCCATAATGAACGAGCGCGGTAGCGGTGAGGGAGCGGGGTATGTTGCCTACGGCATTTACCCTGACTACCAGAACTGCTATGCGCTCCATGTCCTTCTCGACAATCCCGGCAAGAGCAAAGCGGTTGTCGACGCAACACTGGAGCAGTGGGGAGCGATCGAGCATGAAGAGGCGATCCCCACCTGCGATCAGCCGAACCTCCGAACAACCTGCACCCCCTGGCGCTACTTCTTCAAGCCCGACGCCACTCTCGCTCCGGGAAGCACGTCGCCGGAGAAGGATATCATCACGAACCTCGTGATGCAGATTAATGCGGCACAGAACGGTGCCGAGGTCATCTCGTCCGGCAAGAACGTCGGCGTCTTCAAGGCCGGAGGATCCGGCGCATGGCCCGAGGATGTGGCGAACTACTACCGGATACAGGACTACGAGGGCTACATCTGGCTCGCCCACAACCGCTACGCGACGGCGAGCCCGGAGAAGTGGGAGCGGCCTGACCCGTTCAACCTGCACGACTGGAGTGTCGTGGAGAACGGGAAGATCACTACCTACGGGGCCAACCGGCGCTACATCGAGAGCTTCGGCTACACCTGCTCGATGTCCACCGACAGCGAGGTCATCACCTACTTAATCGACCTGCTGGTGCGGAAGCACGGGCTTGACATCAACCTCGCCATCCGGGCACTCGCCCCACCCTACTGGGATGAGATCGACCGGATGCCAGAAGCCGAGCAGAAACTGAACCGCGCTCTCCGGTTCGCCTACGGCTCTGCGACGATGAACGGACCGTTCACCATCGTGGCCGCGAACCCCGACATGATGGTCGGGTTCACCGACCGGGGCAAACTCCGGCCGATGGTCGTCGGCGAGTGCGACGACCGCCTCTATATCGCAAGCGAAGAGGTGGCGATCCGTGCCATGGAACCGAAGGTCGAGTCGATCACGCGGCCGGCTGCAGGAGAGCCGGTGATCGGGAGGGTTGCCCCATGAGCAGCAACTTCGGCAGCATGCCGCTCCGGTACCGGATCAGCATCGACCGCAAGCAGTGCATGGAGTGCGGGCGGTGCATCGATAACTGTTCCTACGGTGTCTTCCGGCGGGACGGCGACAGGATCCTGATCAACTCCCGGAAGTGCACCGCCTGCCACCGGTGCCTCACCTACTGCCCCCGGGACGCCATCATGCTCGAAGAGCAGCCCTGCGACTACCGGAGCCACCCGGTCTGGACCCGGGCGGTCAGGGAGTCGATCTACAACCAGTCCCGGACGGGGAAGATCATCCTCGCCGGCATGGGCAGCGTCTCGAACCTCCCGATCATCTTCGACCACCTGATGCTGGACGCCTGCCAGGTCACGACGCCCCCGACCGACCCGCTCCGCGAGCCCGTCGAGCTCCGGACCTACCTCGGCAAGAAGCCCTCCAGGCTCGACTTCAAGCAGAAGGCAAACGGGGACGTTGAGCTCTCCACGGAACTCGCCCCGAACCTCATGGTCGAGACGCCGATCCTCCTCGGTCACATGAGTTTCGGTGCAATCAGCCTCAACGCCCACATCTCCATGGCCCGCGCGGCACAGGAGACCGGCACCTACATGGGTACCGGGGAGGGCGGACTGCATCCCGGCCTCTATCCCTACCAGGACCGGATGATCGTCCAGATCGCTTCCGGGCGGTTCGGTGTGAACATCGACTACCTTGAACGCGGCGCGGCCATCGAACTCAAACTTGGCCAGGGCGCGAAGCCCGGCATCGGCGGACACCTCCCCGGCGAGAAGGTGAGCGCGGATGTCTCAAAGACGAGGATGATCCCGGAGGGGAGCGACGCGATCAGCCCCGCACCGCACCACGACATCTACGGTATCGAGGACCTTCCCCAGCTCGTCCGGTCCGTCAGGGAAGCGACGGGCGGGAAGAAGCCGATCTTCGCAAAGATCGCGGCCGTCAAC
Organism: Methanoculleus sp.; assembly: GCF_020696975.1. Taxonomy (GTDB): domain Archaea; phylum Halobacteriota; class Methanomicrobia; order Methanomicrobiales; family Methanoculleaceae; genus Methanoculleus. The sequence goes on along the minus strand of NZ_JAJGBK010000032.1, from coordinate 284,629 downwards.
AACAACGCCGAGAACGTGGTGGCCGTCGCCCGTTCCGGTGTGGACGCCATCGCCATCGACGGGTTCCGGGGCGGCACCGGCGCGGCGCCGCGGGTCTTCCGCGACCACGTCGGCATCCCGATCGAGGTCGCCATCGCGACCGCCGACAAGGAGCTCCGCAAGCAGGGGCTCAGAAACGAGGTCTCCCTGATTGCCTGCGGCAGCATCCGCGAGAGCGCAGACGTCATGAAGTCGATCGCCCTCGGCGCCGACGCGGTCTACATCGCGACCGCGGCGCTCGCAGCGATGGGCTGCCGCGTCTGCGGAAACTGTTACCAGGGCCTCTGCCCCTGGGGAATCGCCACCCAGCGCCAGGATCTCGTGGACCGCCTGAACCCCGATGTGGCATCAAAGCAGGTGGCAAACCTGATCCACGCATGGACGCTCGAGATCACCGAACTGATGGGTGCGGCCGGCATCAACAGCATCGAGAGCCTGCGCGGCAACCGCGACCGGCTCCGGGGCTACATGCTGGATGAGGGCCTCCTCAATATCCTCGACGTGAAATCGGTGGGAGCGTGAGCAGAATGGCAAAGAAAGTCACGATCGATGCGAAAGGGGTGCACTACACCCCCTTAAACCAGCAGGTCCGGAAGGCTATTGCGGACGGCGCCGGCGAGATCGTCATCAATAACGTCCTCGGGCAGCGGTTCATCGGCAACGGCCTGCGGGGCGACGCCACGATCCGCGTCAACGGCGTCGCGGGCGGCGACCTTGCGATGTTCATGAGCGGACCGACCGTCATTGTCCACGGCAACGCAGAACACGCGCCCGGGAACACGATGGATAGCGGGAAGGTAGTTATCCACGGCAGCGCCGGGGATGCGGTGGCGCACAGCATGCGGGGCGGCAAGGTCTTCGTCCGCGGAGACATCGGCTACCGCGGCGGGATTCACATGAAGCAGTACCAGGCACAGCGCCCCATACTGGTCGTCGGAGGGTCGGCGCAGACGTTCCTCGGCGAGTACATGGCAGGCGGCCTCTTGATCGTCCTCGGTCTTGACGGGGTCATGAAGGCCCGCGAGATCGGGAGCGGGATCCACGGCGGGGAGATCGTCATCCGCGGGGATGTGGATGACGCCTGCCTCGCTTCCGGGGCAAAGAAGGTGCCGCTCACCGATGAGGACAGGGCACGGATCGTCCCGGTGCTCCGGGAGTTTGCGGACGACTTCGGGCTTGATGCGGAACCGCTCGTAAAGGCGAACTACACCCGGATTGTCCCTGCAAGCGCAAGGCCCTTTGCCGGGAAATATACGTGGGAGTGATAGGCATGGAGATGAAGACATTCAAGGATCTGGAAGCCGAGGTCTGGAAGACCGACCTCTGCTCCGGGTGCGGGGCCTGTGTGGCGGTCTGCCCGGCGGATGGCCTCCGGTTCGCGCCGGAGAGCACCGATGCGCCGGTGAGCATCGGCTACTGCAAGGCCGAGAACGACAGCGTGCCCTGCGGGGCATGCTACGCGGCCTGCCCGAGGGTCGACCTTGCGGCGCAGGGGAAGATGCTCGGACCGTACCAGGATATCGTTGCGGCCCGGTCGGTCTTCACCGTTGAGCGCAAGCAGAGCGGCGGTGCGGTGACGGCAATCCTCGTGAACGCCCTCGATGAGGGGCTGATCGACGCCGTCGTCACCGTGACCAGGGACCCCTGGACGATGAAACCGTCCTCTGCGGTGATCACCTCCTCAGAGGAACTGGTTCTGCACGCCGGAAGCCGCTACGCCTGGTGGGTGCCGCTCCTGGCATCCCTCAAGGAAGCAGTGGTCACCCGGAAGTACCGGCGCATCGCCGTCGTGGGCGTGCCCTGCGTGGCACGGGCGACCCAGGCGATCCGGGCGAGCGAGCATGAACTCCTCAAACCCTACGCAAAGGCGATCCGGCTCGTGATCGGCCTCTTCTGCACGGAGACCTTCGACTACGCGAAACTGGTCGAGGGGAAACTGCAGTCCGAGAAGAAGATCGAGCCCTGGGAGATCCGCCGCCTGGATATCAAGGGTAAACTGGACGTTTACCTGCAGGACGAGCGGCAGCTCTCCATCCCGCTCGCCGACCTGGAGGAAGCGGTCCGGCCCGGGTGCCGGGTCTGCACCGACTTCACGGCGGTGGAAGCGGACGTCTCGGCCGGGGCCGTCGGGTCACCGGGCGGTTACACAACGCTCATCATCCGAAACGATATCGGCAGAGGCTTCGTCGACCGCGCGGTCTGGCAGGGGAAACTTGCGACCGGCAGCAGCGTCGACCTCTCCATCATCGAGCGCCTGGCGGCGAAGAAGGCAGAGCGCCCCCAGGAATAATCTCTTTTTTTCTCAAACTCCCCGAAGTGCTTCTCGAACGGCCCGTTCGGCCGCATACCCGATCCCGACCGCAATGATCGGGATGTTGAGATAGCGAAGCCCGATCTCTGCCATGTAGGTGCCGGCATCCATCCCCGAGAGGGGCAGGAGGATAACGGCGTCGAGCGCCCAGTTGATCAGGAGCCAGACGCCGCCGAGCAGGGCGCCTTCCCGGATAAAGCTGGACCGCACGTTCCTGAAATAGATGAGGATGAGAAGAGTGCCGAGCGCGGCGGAGAAGACGAGCAGGATCGACTTGATGAGGAAGATGTCGTAGAGCGGCTCACCCTCCGGGGAATAGAGGAAGAGCGAGAGGATGAAGGGGAGGAGCCAGGTGAGGAGGCCGAAGCCGATGAGTTTTCCGGTTTGTGTCACGTTCATAGAAGAAGGATGGCACTTCAACGGGATATTATACCATCGCGATAGCTCCGGGAGGAGTCCGGTATCCTTCAAAAAGGCCGGGCAGGTATCTTCGCCTGCATCTTCAGAGAAGCGCCGCTGAAGCCTCTGGAGTGGCACTGGTAACCAGATCGCCCCGATCGTTCCCCACCGCGGAACCGCTCGCGGTCGACATATATATCAGTCCGACCACAGGGGGAGACGTGAACCATCCCGCAGACAGCAGCGCCGCCTCTCCCGGCGGAACCGGGGTCGGGCGGTACTCACCCCGGTTCGTGCTCGCCGCCATCCTGATCGCCATCGCGGCCGCCGGAGCGATGGTGCTCTTTCTCGAGTTGCAGAGCCTCGGAGAGGCCCTTCTCTGGCCGGACTCACCCCCGGTCCCCTTCTTTCCTCTGATCCTCGCGACCGTGGGCGGCCTCGCGGTCGGGCTCTGCCTGCACGTCTTCGGCGACCACGTACTGCTGCTCCAGCAGAGTCTTATAGAGTTTCAGAGGACCGGCCGGTTCGAGCCGCGGTACCTTCCCGCCGGGCTGCTCGCCATCTACCTCTCGCTGATCTTCGGGGCGAGTCTCGGACCCGAGGTGGCCGCCATCGATATGGGCGGGAGCATGGGCACCCTTGCCGGCGACCGGCTGCGGAGCCGGGTGCGGACGCTCTCGAGCGCCGGCATCGTCGGTGCCCTTGCCGGATTTGCGATCTACCTTCAGATCACCAGGACCGCAGGCGGTGCCCTCTATCCACTTGCGCCGCTTGGAGAATTGCTCCCGCCGTACCTTGTCTACGCCGCGATCCTCGGGCTTGCCGGTGCGGCGGCGGGCGTCCTCTTCATCGGAGCATTCCGCTTCTTTTACCGCCTCATGACACCCCTCGCCGGGCGGCACCTGATCAGGGGTGTTGCCGGGGGTGTCGGGCTCGGTATTGCCGGGACGGTCTTTCCGCTCGTGCTCTTCTCAGGACAAAACGAGTTCAAGACTGTCCTCGAGACGGGAGCAACTGCCGGTGCGGCCGTGCTGCTCCTGCTCGTCGCGGTGAAGATCGTCGCAAGCACATGGTGCATGGCGACGATCTTCAAGGGCGGACCAATCTTTCCGCTGATCTTTGCGGGCGGGACGCTCGGTCTCGCCGTCAACCTCCTGGTTCCCGCAATCCCGCCCGCCGTCGCCGTTCCCGCCGTCATGGCAGGGATGATCGTCTGCGTCCTCAAGATGCCGGCCGCGGTGATCCCTATCGTGGCGCTCGTCTTCCTGCAGTGGGAGATTCTGATCATCATCGCTATCGCGACCGTAGTCGGGTATTACACCACCAAAAAGATCGAGATGTTTCCTCACGAGGGCAACGGAGGGGGCGCGGTGACCGAACCGTAAACTCAGGCTGTTGGGAAGATTTTAACCGAATCTCCCCGATGAAACGGGAGAACCGGTGCAACGGTCGATGATGCCCGCAAAAAAGTAACGGATGGTCTGTGCCGCGCCCGCCAACCACTTTGCCGGGACGGGGGATACGGCATAGCCGTGATGGAGAGGTTTGTCGTGGTTCAAGCGAGTCCTCTCATTTCCCCGTCAGCCTCTTTATCCTCGCGAGCGGCGACGAGCGCTCCAGGAACCCCGAGAGGAATCCGGCAAACTCCTCGTCCCAGCACTCCGCACCTGTGTTCACCGTCCAGCCCTGCTTCATCGAGCGGCGAACGTGTTTCCCGAGCGCGACACTGAAGAGATCTCTCGACCGCAGGAGGTCGACCGCCCGGGTGAACGTCCGGGGGAGTTCCACCACGTAGCGGCCGTCCTCAATGTAGGGGCCGGCAAAGACCTCCTCCCGGACGTACTTCGCAAGGAACTTCTCGGCGTTCTCCCGGGACCAGACCGGCGGCCCGATATGCCGGCGCATCACCGGGACGGTCCCGGCCATCAGCTCAAAGAGGAGCATCGACCGCTCCGCCCCCATGCAGACGTCGATGCGGTTCGCCGGAAACCCGCTCCGCTCCAGGAGTTCCCGGATGGACTCGGCTGACTTCCTGAGCTGGGGCACCACCGTGTCGGGGGTGTAGTCCGGCGTCTTGAGGGTGAGCGTAAAGAGATGGGTCCCCCGGGCGGAGAGCAGCCGGGCGAAGACGTCCCGGGTGAGCGGCGGGGACGGTTGCCGGCAGAAGAACGCCATCGACGGCTCCGCAAGGTAGCCCCGGGCGAGCTCTGCGAACTCGAACATCCTCGAGAGCGAGAGCGCCGCCGCCACGTTCCTCTCCGGGTCGACCGGGTCGATGACGACAAGTGGGTCCTCAAACTGCTTCTTCCCGTGCCCCTCGATATCGATCGTCTCCCCCGGCCTCCAGCGGGCGGCCGCCTCGATGAGCGCGTGAAACCCGCCGTAGTAGATCGTCAGCAGCTCGCAGAGGTAGCCGGAGAACCCCTCGGTCATGTGGTCCGACCCGTAGACCCCGCCCGCTTTCGCGAACTGCTTCAAAAGGAGGACGTCGTCGGCGTAGTTTGCGATGTGCGAGAGGATGTAGCGGGTATGGAACGGGGTCCGGTCCACGGCGCTCTTGATCTCGGTGGCGCTCGGGACTGCGTAGCAGGGGACGAGATCGATATCCAGCGAATTGATCGTGGCATTGACGTAGGGGTGCTCCGCATACTTCTCACGCCAGGTCGCGCCGAACTCCTCCGCGACCCGGTGCGCGAGCGCGAGCCCCTGCTCCTGGAGTTCCTCCCGGGAGAGGGCGGGGTCAAAGAGCATGAAGACGTCGAGGTCCCGGTCGCCCCGGACGAAGGTGTCGCGGGCGACCGACCCCACCATCATCGCCTTCGCCACTCCCGACGCTTCCACCGCCTCGATCAGGCGCTCTCCCATCGTCCGGACATACGTCCGCTCTTCAGGCGTGGGACGGATCTTCCCGAGCACCTCCTCTTCGCAGGGATACCGGGTCACAGCGGGACCTCCGCAAGGTCATCGTAGATCGATCCGCGGGGGGTGAGCGTGCTCTTCTTGAGTTTGACGCTCTCCACCCGATACCTCCCGAGGGGTTCGCGGGGGGTGCACGCCACCGCCCTGCACTGAGAGGGATGGAACTCTTTGACCCGTGCAAGGGTCACGTGGGGACGGAAAGGACGTTTTTCCCGTGGAAACCCGAGCGGCGCAAGAAGGTCGTCCACCTGCCGGGCGAGAGCGGCGCTCTCTCCTTCGTCCGTGACGTCACACCAGATCACCCGCGGTTTTTTTGGAGGGTTGCAGACCGCACACCCGATCGTCAACTCAAAGGGAGCAGCCCTGACAGCCCGGAGCGCATCGATGATCGGCTCAATCATCCCCGGGTCGACTTCCCCGAGAAACTTGAGCGTGATGTGGAGATTTGCAGGAGCAACGATGGCAAGCCGCCCGCTGGACTCAGCCAGGATCTCCTGCGACAGACGAGCCTTCTCGCGGATCTCCTCCGAGAGATCGATTGCAACGAACGTCCTGACCATATTACCGTACTATCGTGTCTCACCCTACAAAATGATGATTGTGCAGCAGGAGCGCATCCACCGTCTTTGGGCGGACAACGGTAGAAAACCGATTTTGGAAGCGTTTTTGCCGGGGAGCCATACGGGGTTCAGGAATGCGCGCCCAACAACGGACGGTGTTCTGGACCGAATCACAGAGGATATATCCGTCCGGAGTCAAAATATAACGACCGACTCCGGGGGTATTATCATTTCCGATACAGCGCAATTTATCGTTTATACACTGGAATTCTGCCCGAACTGTGAGATTCTCAAAGAATTCCTGGCCTCCAGAGGGGTTCCCTTCGTCGAGTGCGACATGGCGTCCGCTGAGGCGCTGACGGAACTCCGCATGAACGGGATATTCGTCCAGGAAGCGCCGGTGCTGCAGAAGGGCGACGAATTCTATACATCCGGTGATCTCTTCGCCGGCGGTGCGTTCCAGGAAGACCTTGTCGCGGGCCTGATCGCGGGGGCATGAGGTTGACGCGCAAGTCGACGCAGACGACCATATTCGGGGACTTCATTCCCACTTTCCCGAAAGTCAGGACGTCGCGGGGCTACCTCCTCGACTGGGACAAGAACAGGATCATCCGGCAGATCGTGGAAGAGAGCCGCCTCGTCGAGGTCTTCTACGGCTACGAGGGAGCCGACGAGGAGACGGCGAAGGATATCGCCCGCCGGGTCGAGAAGAAGATCCAGATGCTGGGCCTCCAGTCGCTCTCCGGCCCGCTGATCCGCGAGATCGTCAACATGACCCTCCTTGAGCGCGGCCTGATCCCCTACCGCAACGTCTGCACCCGGGTGGGAACCCCGGTCTTTGACGCGCACCTCATCGATGTGGGGAGGGGCTTTGAGGCCCACGACAACGCGAACCTCCAGGAGAACGCCGAGACCTCGCACAAGAAGAAGGCGGACAAGATCAGCAAGGAGCAGTACCTCCTGCAACTCCCTCCGGACCTCGCGGACCACCACCTCCGTGGTGACCTCCATATCCACGACCTGGAGTACTTCGGGACCCGGCCATTCTGCATCGACGGGAGTACGGCGATACCTGTGCGGATGGATAACCGTATCCAGAGCGTCCTCCCTGCCGAACTCCCGATCGAGGGCGAGGAATGGCACCCGGAGGACCTCGCCGCACTGACGCCGAAGGGCTGGCGGCGGGTTGTAAAGGTGACACGCCGGCGGGTGAATGCCGGCGAGATGCTCCGGATCCGGACGTCAGGAGGAAGGTCGCTGCTGGTCACCGACGAGCACCGTATCCCGGTGCGGACCGATGACGGGATGGCTATCCGGCGTGCCGACGAGGTCTGCGCCGGGGACGCCCTCTACCGGATCACTGAGACCGATGCTCTTCGCGGAGAGTCGATCGGGGCGATCGACCTCGTCCGGGAACTGCCGGCGTCGGTGCCGGCCGGTCTCCTCGAGAACGTCTACGTCCGCGGCGCAGAAGAGATATTTGCCGGTGTCGTGCAGAGCGGCCGGGCCGCCTCGTATGCCGATATCTCGCGGGCTCTCGGTGTGGAGCACCGGAAGCAGTGGTATACACGCGGGATCATGCCGGTCGCGCTCTTCAACGCGTTCTCCCACCTCTACGGCATCGAGGAGTATGCCGGGGTCACCGTCGGGGTCACCGGGAGCGAGCACGAACTCCCTGCCCTCCTTGAGCTTACGCCCGAACTCGTCCGCCTTCTCGGGTTCTTCGTCTCTGAAGGCAACTACAACGCCGCACCGGCGGTCGGGCAGTATAACCTCGCGATCACGGAAAACCGCCAGGCGCCCGCCATCTGCGCTGCGGCATCCGCCGCCCTGAACACCTATGCGACGGTCGCCGGCGGCAGCCCCGGTACCACGACCATCTACGGGGTCGATGTTGAGCGCGATCGGGCACTGCAGGTCTACTTCGGCGGCAAACTGGCCTACCTGCTCTTCCGCTACGTCTTCGCCATCCCGGAGGGAGCGGGAGAAAAACGCCTCCCCTGGGTAGTCTACCATCTCGACGACGTGCTCCTGCACGAGTTCCTCTCCGCCCTCTTCACCGGAGACGGCTCGGCATACTACCGCCCGGAGAAGTCGGACTGCATCGTCAACTACACGACCGCGTCGCCGACCCTCCGGCAGGAACTCTCGCTCCTTCTTGCGGCGCTCGGCATGGACCCCCATATCGTCGAACTCTACGGGGACGATGCGGAACGCAAGACGCTCTACCGGCTCCAGCTCAACGGCAGGAAGAACATCGAGACGTTTGCCCGATACGCCACCTTCCTTGATTCGCGGCAGGACCACATCGACGGTTTCCTCTCCGCGGTGAAGGGGATACGGACCGCCGGGAGGAAGGAGACCGTCGTCGAGGTTGCTCCGGCGGAACCGACCGGCGGGTACGTCTACGACCTTTTCATCGAAGGCGATGGGAGCGAGGAGAGCCATACGTTCTTCGCTTCCGACGGCCTCCTCATCCATAACTGCCAGGACTGGGATCTCCGCTACTTCTTCTACTACGGCCTGATGCCCGACGGCAACGGGACGAAGGCCTCGGTTGCCGGCCCCGCGAAGAGGGCCGAGGTGGCGGTCCTCCACGCGGTCAAGGCGCTCGGCTCCGCCCAGACGAACTTCGCCGGCGGCCAGGGCTACTACAACTTCCTCACGTTCATGGCGCCCTTCTTCGAGGGGATGGAGTATGAGGAGATCAAGCAGCTGATGCAGATGTTCGTCTACGAGATGACCCAGATGATGGTCGCCCGGGGCGGCCAGGTGGTCTTCTCGTCGGTCCAGCTCTCCCCCGGGGTTCCCACCCTCTGGAAGGACAAACCCTGCGTCTACCGCGGCAAGGTCTGGAACGGAGAGCAGGCGCCGCTCCGAACTTACGGCGAGTTCGAGCGTGAGGTCCGGCTCCTCTTCAAGGCCCTGATGGAGGTGATGCTCGAGGGGGACTACTGGGGCAAACCCTTCTCCTTCCCGAAACCCGAGATCAGCATCGAGCCCGACTTCCTCACCGAGAACGAGGAGTTCAACCGCGAGCACCCGGACCTTCCCACCTACCAGGATCTCTACCTGATGACGTTCGAACTCGCGTCCAAGTACGGCACCCCCTACTACGACAACCAGATTCCCGGCTACCGGGGCGCCGGAGAGGGGATTTCATGCTATCAATGTCTCGCGGGCGACGAACTGGTTCCGATCGTGGATTCGGACGGAAGAACCCGGATCAGGGAGATAAAAGACCTCTTTGAAGATACGGCCGCAGAAGACAGGGAGATCGATTCATACGGCACGGAGTTCGCCCCTCTCGATGCAAAGGCCCCGAGTGTCGATATCGTGGGTATGACGGCAACGCTGCGCCCCTTCCGCGGAGTCATGCGAAAGAAGCACACAGGAGAGATGCTTCGCATCACCCTCGAATCCGGTCGCCGGATCACCGTCACGCCGGATCACCCGGTCTTCATCCATGCTGAAGGAAGATTCACGAAGACAGCGGCACGGAAACTCAGTACTGGAGACTACCTCCCGGTGATCAGAACCGCCGAATTCGGGAGCAACCCGGCGAGAGAACTCAACGTAGTAGAAACGCTCCGCACCGCCGGATATGCCGATGAGATCGTGCTCCGGGACGGCGAGGTGAACATCCGGAACGCAAAGAACCGCGGCCTGCCCGAGATGCTTCCGGTAACAAGGGAGTTCATCAGGTTCCTCGGCTACTACCTCGCGGAAGGATGCAGCGATACCAGTGGACGGCGGTATACGGTAAGGCTCTCGTTCGGAAAGCACGAAGACGATCTCATCCGGGATGCCGTAGCGTGCATCAAAGGCTTCCTTGACTATGAACCGCTGATCTCCGACGAGGCCACAGCCGTCAACGTCACCGTCAACAGTAAACTCCTATATCTCCTCCTTGACGCAATCGGTTGCGGGAAGTGCGCTGTCGAGAAGAACGTACCCGATCTGCTCTTCGATGTCGACAGGGAACTGGTGGGAACCTATCTCGATGCCGCATTCCGCGGTGACGGGAACGTCACCGTCCGGGCAGGGCAACAGGGCAGGTACGTCCACCATGCAAGGGGCATCCGTATAAAGCTGGTGTCGCGGAACGCAGTTCAGAAACTGGTCTGGCTCGCGCAACGTATCGGCGTCCAGGCGAACTATCTCGAACAGGAGACGACCGTCACGCACCCCCAGACCGACGAGCCGTACCCCCTCACCGCTTACACCTGCACGATTACGGCACAGGACCAGATCCAACGGTTCGCCCATGAGACCGGCTACGGCATAGCGGCAGCCGCCGGATCGTCGCGACAAACCGGAGGGACCTTCACCCGCCTCCCGATCGAAGCAAGCGGGCTTCAGTACACCGGACTCGTCTATGCAAGTCAGTATGCCTCGTCAGGGCATCATAGTGCACAGGTCTCCCTTATACGGCCCGAAGCACGGATAGGGAACGTTGAACGGCTCATCAACGGTGACCTCCACCCGGTTCGCATACGGTCTATCGAGAGACTGCCCTACGACGGCTACGTCTACGACCTCGTCGATGTCGCCGACACCCACACCTTCACGAACGCGCTCGGGATCGTGACCGGAAACTGTTGCGCGTACCAATTTTCCTCCCTCGCCGACGAGGACGACCAGTTCGAGGACAAACTCTACTTCCGTGAGGGGAAGCACTTCTCGATGGGCTCCTGGCAGGTGATGTCCATCAACTGCCCGCGGGCGGCATATAAGGCAGAGGGCGACCAGGAACGGCTCTTCGCCGAACTGAAGTCCCTTATGGACATCGCCGTCGACCTCTACCGTATCAAGCGCCGCTGGATGTCTCTCATACGGACAAACGGGCGGATGCCGTTTGCGATGCAGCGGCCGAAGGACCCGAACACCGGCGAGCGCGGTGCGATTGCGGTGGACCTCGAAGGGCTCGTCTACACCATCGGCGTCGTCGGCGTCAACGAGATGGTGCAGCACTTCACCGGCCACCAGCTCCACGAGTCAAAGGAGGCGTTCCGCCTCGCTGTCCGGGCGATGACCGAACTCGAGATGTACGCTCGCGAACTCTCAAAGAAGCACAACATGACGATCGCCCTCGCCCGCACCCCGGCGGAGACGACCGGCCAGCGGTTCGCGGTCGCCGATCTCCTTGACGAGCGGTTCCGCGACCACGCGATCAAGGTCATCAAGGGCGACGCCGATCGGGCGCTCGATATGCTCGGTACGACACTTGATCTCCCCATCTACTACACGAACGGGACGCATGTCACCCCGGGAGCCCCGGTCCCGCTCACAAAGAGGATCGAGATCGAGCACGTCTTCTTCCCCGTCGTGGACGGCGGGAACATCTTCCACATCTGGCTCGGGGAGGCGCGCCCCGACCCGCGGGGGCTGATGGAGATGGCGATGAACCTCTGCCGGACAACCCAGATCGGCTACTTCGCCTTCACCCGGGACCTGACCGTCTCCCTGAAGGAGTACCGGGAACTGAAACCAGTGCGTTCGGATCAGGGAAAGGCGGGCGGGGTCTCCCCGGCGGCAGACCGGGCGGATGTCTGACCGCTATCACATCATTTTTGGTTTTGCAGGGGAGATTCAGATAGGAGCCGCATGCCGTAGGGCAGCGGTACATGAGGCCGCACTATGATCAATCTGATGACCCCACTCCTCGCCATCGACGTCGGCAGAGGCACCCAGGACATTCTGCTCTACGAACCCGGCCGGGCAATCGAGAACAGCATCAAACTGGTCCTCCCCTCCCCGAACGTGGTGGTGGCGGCGAAGATCCGGGAGGCGACCCGGGCCAATCGCCCGGTCTTCCTGGACGGGTGCCTGATGGGCGGAGGCGCAAACACCGGCGCCGTGCGGGAGCACCTGGCGGCAGGCCTTCCCGTCTACGCGACCGAAGCAGCCGCCGGCACCATCCATGACGATATCGAGCGAGTACGCGCAATGGGTATCGAGATCCGCCCCACCCCGCCGGAGGACGCGGTGACCGTCCATACCACCGACTACATGGAGCCGGAACTCCGAAAAGCGCTCTCCCTCTTCGGTGTGGACTACCCGGAGAATGTCGCGGTCGCCGTCCAGGACCACGGCTACTCCCCGCACCGCAGCAACCGGATCCACCGGTTCGAACTGATGCGCGAGCAACTGGATGCCGGGGACTGGGATCTCCTCGCGCTTGCCGCGGACCCACCGCTCGCCGATATGACCCGGATGCAGGCCGTCCGGCGGCAGGCACCGGGCGCGCTCGTCACCGACACCGGACCGGTCGCCCTCATCGGGGCGCTCTGTGACCCGAGGGTCCGGCGCATGGCGGATACCACCGGGGTCACCCTCGTCAACGCCGGGAACGGGCACACCCTCTGCTTCACCCTGAAAGGGCGTGAGGTTCATGGTCTCTTTGAGCACCATACCGGCGCGCTCGACCCTGCAAAACTGCAGCACTACATCCGGCGGCTCGCCGACGGCACCCTGAGATCGGAGGAGGTCTTCGACGACGGCGGCCACGGGGCGGCAGTCAGGAAGCCGCTCGCGACCGATGCCGTGGCCATCACCGGCCCGAACCGACTCCGGCTGCTCCCCGGAGCATACCAGGCGGCACCCTTCGGGGATATGATGCTCTCGGGGTGTTTCGGGCTCGCGCGGCTCTGGAAAGAGTTCAGGGAGAAATAGGGGCTTTCGGGGGATCTGTCCCTCCGGGGTGTCATCCCGGAGGATTGGATCTCACCTTGCCCATCCAAACAGGCCGCGGAAGAACTCCACGATCATATCAAACGGCGACGACGAGGACCCGGCCGGCTCCTCAGTCCCGCCCACCATCTCTTCGTCGTAGACAGCCGCTATCTCCTCCTTTCCCAGGCTTTTCAGAGCGTCCAGGCCCCCGACCGCCCCGGCAACAATCATGTCGTGACCGACTTCCCTCTGCCACGCCCCGGGTATCGTCTCCGAGGGAGTGAGCGGCGAGTTTGAAATGCCCGCGATCGCGTAGATCACGGGGAGCGGCCGATCTTCCACCGAACCCTCATTGCCGTCGGGCCGGATAGCGAGCACCGGGTCGGAGAGCCCGGATGAGGGAGGCTCCTGATCGCCGGCAAAAGCGTATGCCCGGAAGGCAAAGAGTTCCGGATTCGACGTCAGATCGGTTATCAGCCGTTCTTCGGGGAGAGTGAGATCCGCAAGCGTCAGCCTCCCCGTCCGGGTGGTGACCGAGAACTCCCAGACACCACGCTCTCCGTCCTGGAGAACCCCGGGCTCCCGGGTCCGTGTGATCTCGTAGACACCGGTCTCCCCCGGCGGCGGCACCAGGACGACGTAGGCCGGACCCTCCGGGATGGCCGTCAAGTTCCTCGCCTCGACCGTCACGGTGACGGCGAACGTCTCCCCTTCGAAGACCGCCCGCGGGTGCCGGCCGCCGAGAGTCATGGCCGGGTCGAGCAGCCAGTCAAGGTTCGCGATCTCCACCCCGCTCCGGGTGAGGGCGATGTCTTCCGGGGTCCGGTCGAGGAGCACCCCGACACCCTTGATGATCAGGCCGTCATGCGGTGCGGCGAGGGGAGGTGACGTCCCGGCCCCGGTCTCGTTGCTCCCGTCGGGGGTGAACGCCGATGCGGAAGTGACGATCTGGTGGTCGCTCTGGGGCAGCGGCCGGCCGTGCGACTGGTGTGCTTTCGCCATCGTCGCGTTCGGTCTCGGGGGGGCATCCCGTTGGGTTGGTCCCGGTGTCGGAGTCTCCTCCGTCTCTGCGTCGTCAGAGTCATCGGAGTCACCGGCGGGGGTGGTCACTGTCCGGGTCGGTTCCGGGGAGGGGGTTGCCGTCGAGGAGGTTGTGGCTGTCACCACCGGGGCAGACATGCTCCTCATCATCGACCACCCGATCTCGTCGTCATCGGGAGTATCGGTGGAGGTGGCCGGTCCCGGGGTCGGTCCCCGGGAGAGTGTCGTCTCCGGGGGGGATGTGACCGTTGGTTCCAGGGTCGGTTCCAGGGAGGGCGTTGTCTCCGGAGGAGGGGTGGCCGTCAGTTCCGGGGTCGGTTCCGTTGCCGCCAGTTCCTCTGCGGGTGGAGAGGTGATCGCCTCTGGTGTGGTCTCCTCCGGTGTAGTCTCCTCCAGTGGGGTCTCCCCCGTTATCAAGGAGAGGGGGTCCTTCTTCAGCGCGGTCTTCTGATCCACTTTATCCGGTCCGGCCGTCACCGGGGCTGAAGGTGTGTCCAGGAGGACCGGTGTCTCCTCAACGACGACTTTATCATCACCGTCCCCTCCATCCGATGAACCCCCGGTGCTGTTCACCCCGGGATCCGGGAGGGCGGAGCCGGGAAGAGTAACCATACCAGAACAGAGCACCAGAACCACAGTTACAACCAGAAGAAGCCTCAACGGCACCACCCCCGGGATCCTGAAACGTCGTGTCCGCTCTTCGCCGGTCTGCTGCAGATGATTGGAGGCACAACCATCCATCCGGATCCCCCTTTCATGGGAGTCTCATGGAGCGCACAACGATATAAATAACTTGCGGGGAGGGGGCCGTTCGAAATCTCCCGTCCGGATCAGGCCCGTGAGGGCTCTCCCCCGGAGTGGAGTATATTGCCCGAAAAGCCTGCCCGATGAGACGGGGAATGAATACCGGCTGGTTGCAGCGGTTGACAGGAGATCCAATCTCCAGACACCGGCAGGAACCGAGAAGACCTCTTATTAGAAATGAAGGATGACTGCGAAAAAGAGAGGAAGTTCAGGCAGTCTCGTTCTGCATCAGCTGGACATCGGCGATGTCGTGCTGGCGCTGTGCAAGAACCTTTGCCTTGAAGATATTCTTTCCTGCTTTGCCGATGGCGAGCCCACGGTCCTCGTCCCGTACCTCAACCAGGGCAACCTGCTGATCCTCCTCGTTGGTGTCGAAGTCGATATCCGTGACCTGAGCTGGGAGGAAACAGTTCCGGAGGAACTGGCCGGGGTCTGCGGAGTACTCCACAACCTCGATCCTTTTGCCCATCACGTCGGAGGCCTTCTTGATACTCGATCCGCTCTTGCCGATGGCAAGCCCCATGTCGCCGGGATTGATCACAAAGATGATCCGCTCGTTGCGGTTGTCAACGATGCAATCGCGGCTGCCTGCGCCGGTGAGGCTCTCAAACTGGGAGATGAGGCGCATGCACTCCTCAGTCAGCACGACCTGTGGCATTGTCTACACTCTCGCAACAGTCAGGATATCGGATTCACCGGGCTCGACCACGGCAAGCGCACTGACAACGTAGGGCATACCGCAGGCTTTCCCGAGCTGGACGCTCGATCCCTCGTAGACGTAGACAGGGACATCGATCTCTTTCACGAGATTCTTGACGGATTCGGGGCTGTTCTCAGCCACCACAACAAGTTTTGCCTTGCCTTCCTCAACGCACTCCCGGGTCTTATTCTGACCGAGGAATACAGTACCAGTCTTCACGGCTTTACGTAGTGAAGCATTAAAGTCCATATATGGTTCTCCTAGGTTTTCAGGTTGATTGGTTTTGCAATAAGTTTTACATCACCGGTGCCGAGCTGGATCGGCTGGCCCACGATCACGTTCTCAGTGACGCCGTTCAGTTCGTCGACCTCGTTTGCGATTGCTGCATCCAGCAGATGGTTGACCGTTACCTCGAACGCAGCCCGGGAGAGGACACTCTCCTTCTCGCCGGCAATACCGTGCCGGCCGATCTGCTTGACCTCACCATCCATGCACATCATATCAGCAACGAGCATGATATGACGGACATCAACGCCGATACCCTGTTCATTCAGGGTACTCAAGGCCTCCTGGATGATCGCGTTCCTGCCTGCCTCGATACCGAGCACATCGGCGATCTCGCTGATGTTGTTGCTCCGGGTGCGGGAGATATCGACTCCCTCGACTTCGAAGACATCTTTTAGGTTGGAGCCTTCAGTATAAAGGATATACTCTCCACCCTCCTTTCTGACGACTACCCGCTCGATATCGTCGATACCCTGAACGATGACGTTCCTGACATGTTCGGCGAGCTGGAAGAGGTTCTGGTAACTCTCCTGGTTCTTCGGGGTGAAGGTGATTGACGCCTTTTTCACGTCCCCTTCGACCTCGAAGTCACGGAAGTGCCGTTTTTCGCGGATCTTCCTCGACGCCGCCTCAATGATCACGTCCACCCCGATCTTTCGCCGATCGCAGACCGCCTTGTTCAGGAGGACGAGGACCTGCATGTTCTCCATATCGATGGTGATATCCCCGAACTCATGGAGCGGCGCGGCCTCGATCTGCCAGCTCACCTCACGGGCGCGATCGCGGTTGAACGCCCAATCGTCCAGCAGGTGGATCGCCATCGTGGGGGTGCTCGGCTCCCGCCGGGCATCCATGATCTCGATGAGACGGGGAAGACCGAGAGTAACGTTGATCTCGGCCACACCCGCGTAGTGGAAGGTCCGCATTGTCATCTGGGTGCCGGGCTCGCCGATCGACTGCGCCGCCACGACGCCGACCGCCTCACAGGGCTCGATACGGGTCTTCTGGTACTCCGAAAAGACCATCGCAAGGATCTGGTCGAACTGCTCGTCGGTAATATCCTTCTCCGCGAGACTCGCTTTCAGGTCTTCCCGCGTCCGGTAAGGTAGATCGAGGGAATCGATCCGCTGCTCCATATCGCTGTTCATTTGACCTCCTCCTTCAAGACACTCTCAACGATACCCTTCACGTCCACCGGGGCGCCGTAGCTGCTTCTTCCGGGGTCGGTCCCGTCCTCACCGTAGCGGAACTGGATGATCCGGCCTCCCGTTGTCCGGACGGTGCCGTCGTACGCCACCTTGAGGTCCTGCAGGGCGTTGATCATCCGCCGCTGGAGGTACCCGCTCTGGGACGTCCTGACCGCCGTGTCCACGAGACCCTCACGACCACCGATGGCATGGAAGAAGAACTCGGTGGGTGAAAGACCGCTCTTGTAACTGTTGGTGATGAACCCGTGCGCCTCCGCGCCGAGATCGTTCCTCCTGAAATGCGGGAGGGTCCGGTCCTCGTAGCCACGCATGATTCGCTCGCCACGAACCGACTGCTGCCCGAGACACCCGGCCATCTGCGTCAGGTTCAGCATCGATCCACGGGCGCCGGAGACCGCCATCACCACGGCGCTGTTGTCCATCCCGAGGTGCCGCCCGGCAATCTCACCGGTGCGGTCACGGGCCTTGCCGAGCACCTGCATGATCTGCATCTCGAGCGTCTCCTCAAGCGTCCGCCCGGGCATCGGCTCGAGCTGGCCCTCGTTGAAGATCTTGATCCGGCGCTCGACGTCGCTGACTGCGCCGTTGAGCACCTCATCGATCTGGCCGTACTCGGTCTTGGTCAGGTCTTCG
Source organism: Methanoculleus sp. (assembly GCF_020696975.1). GTDB lineage: Archaea > Halobacteriota > Methanomicrobia > Methanomicrobiales > Methanoculleaceae > Methanoculleus. The sequence continues at coordinate 267,055 of NZ_JAJGBK010000032.1, read as the reverse complement.
TCATCGATGCCGAACGAGAACCCCTTGAGCATGATGCCCCGGATCGAGAGTTTCGTCACGTCGTCGATGAACCGGGCCGCCCGCTTCATGCCATGCTGCCGGATGATCCGGTGCAGGATCTGGCCGTCGAACGCACCGATCCCCTTCTTATCGATCGTCCCGGTGATCAGGTTCCCGTTGGAGATCCGGACGAACGCGTCGTTCTCGCACACCTCCCGCTTGCAGGTCTCGCAGTTCTGGCACGACGAGGCGCGGAAGAGCATGTTCAGGTCGTCGGGGAGGATGAGCGAGAAGATCTGCTTGTTGGTCCAGAGAGGGTTTCCAGCCTCGTCCTGCGTATCCGGCTCGGGCAGATGCTCGAGGGGCAGATGCTGGGTGAGGTAGAGCGCCTCCTTCTTTGAGAAGTGGCGGACGGTGTGCGTCAGGAGGAATATGCCCGAGATGTGGTCGTGGATACCACCGATGATCGGGCCGCCGGTCCGCGGCGAGAGGATGTTTGCCTGCACCGAGACCAGGATCTCGGCCTCCGCCCGCGCCTCCTCGGTCTGCGGGATATGCAGGTTCATCTCGTCGCCGTCAAAGTCGGCGTTGTAGGGCGGACAGACGGCCGGGTTCAGCCGGAAGGTCTTCCCGTCCATTACAACGACCCGGTGGGCCATGATACTCATCCGGTGCAGCGAGGGCTGCCGGTTGAAGAGGACGATATCACCGCCCTTTAACTGCCGCTCCACCGTCCAGCCCGGCTCGATCATCTCGGCAACCGTCTCCAGGTTCGCCTCCGATAGGCGCATTCTCCGGTTGTCCGGCCGTATGGCGTAATTTGCACCACAGGGCGACCGGATGGTGGGACGCTCGGGACCGTTCAGGACATACTGCTTCATCTCGTCGAGGTTGAACTGGGTCACCCTTATCGGAAGCGTCATCTCGTTTGCGATGGCAAGCGGTATCCCGACCTCGCCGATCGAGAGGTTCGGGTCCGGGGAGATGACCGTACGGGCGGAGAAGTTCACACGTTTACCCGAGAGCGAGCCACGGAACCGTCCTTCCTTCCCTTTGAGCCGCTGCGAGAGGGTCTTTAGGGGCCGGCCGCTCCGGTGCCGGGCGGGCGGGCAGCCCGCCACCTCGTTGTCAAGGTAGGTGGTGACATGGTACTGCAGGAGCTCCCAGAGGTCCTCGATGATGAGCTGGGGTGCGCCGGCGTCCTGGTTCTCCTTGAACCGCTGGTTGATCCTGATAATATCCACAAGTTTGTGGGTCAGGTCGTCCTCGGACCGCTGCCCGTTCTCAAGGATGATCGAGGGCCGCATCGTGACCGGCGGGACCGGGAGGACGGTGAGGATCGTCCACTCCGGCCGCGCGACGTCCGGGTTGACTCCCATAACCCGCAGGTCTTCGTCCGGGATCCTCTCCAGACGCGCCCGGATATCGGCCGGGGTCAGTTTGTGCTCGATCTTCTTCCCGTCTTCCACAAAGACCTCGGAGAAGGTTGTGGGCTTCTCGAAGTTGATCTTGAGCTGCTGCTCCCCGCAGTGGGGGCAGACCCGCTCCTTCTTGATGTCCTTCTCGGAGACGATCTCCCCGGCAAGTTCGCTGTCCTCGGGGCCGACGACCTTCTCGACCTCTTCGGCCGTCATCAGCAGCCGGGAGCACGACCTGCACGTCACCCGCAGGAGTTTCCGGATCAGACGGGTGTAGCCGACATGAATGACGGGCTTTGCGAGTTCAATGTGCCCGAAGTGGCCCGGGCAGTCTGCGGCCTTCTGGTCGCAGGTCTTGCACCGGAGACCGGGGTCGATGACGCCCAGGTTCAGGTCCATCAGGCCCTGCGGGTAGGGAAAGCCGTCGTCGTCGTAGGTGTCCGCCCAGATGATCTTTCGAACACTCATTTTGCGGATCTCCTTCGGGGAGAAGAGCCCGAACTCGATCCTTCCAACACGTTTTGGACTGGTCATAGTTTGATTGCGCCCCCTTTTACACCATATCGTCGAGTCTCAGGCGGGGAGCGATGCCCATGCTCTTCATCTCATCAAGGAGGAGTTTGAAGGCGTAACTCATCTCGACGGGGTAGATGTCGGTCTCGCCGCCGCAGGCAAGGCACCGCGTCACCTTTCTCTTCCTATCAAGCATCGCCACCATACCGCACTTCGCGCAGACCCACTGGGTCACCTTGTCCGACTCATCGAGCAGCCGCTCCTTCAAGGCCATCGCCGCGCCGTGGCCGATCATCACGTCCCGCTCCATCTCACCGAACCGAAGACCACCCTCACGAGCACGCCCCTCGGTCGGCTGGCGGGTGAGCACCTGCACGGGACCGCGCGACCGCGCGTGCATCTTGCTCGATACCATGTGGTAGAGCTTCTGGTAGTAGATGACGCCGATGTAGATGTCAGCCGCAAACTGACGCCCGGTGATGCCGTCGTACATCACTTCGCGGCCGTTGTGGGCAAACCCGAGCTCCCTGAGCGAATGCCGGAGATCCGTCTCACGCTCACCACGGAATGCGGTCGCGTTGATCCGCCGGCCCTCGAGGGAACCAACCTTGCCGCCCAGCATCTCGAGCATGTGCCCGATGGTCATACGGCTCGGCACCGCGTGGGGGTTGATGATCAGGTCGGGTGTCATCCCCGACTCGGTGAACGGCATATCCGCCGCAGGCTGGATCAGCCCGATAACACCCTTCTGCCCGTGCCGGGACGCGAACTTGTCGCCGACCTCCGGGACCCTGAGGTCACGGGTCCGGACCTTCACGAGGCGCGAGGAGTTCTCGCCCTCGGTGATGATGACGGTATCCACGATGCCGTGCTCGTTGCTCCGCATCGTGACCGATGTGTCGCGCCTTTTTTCGACGGCTATGAGCTCGCTTGTCGGCTCCTCAAGGAACCGCGGCGGAGAGGTCTTTCCGATCAGGACATCCTTCTCGCGGACGATCGTCTCGGGGTTGATGATGCCGTCGACGTCCAGGTTCGCATAGTACTCGGCACCGTGCGCGCCGGAGACCTCCTCGTCCGGGATCTGGATCCGGTCAACCTGACCGCCGGGGTAGCGCCGCTCCTCACCGTCGTAGGTGCGGAAGAAGTGCGACCGCCCGAGCCCCCGGTCGATGGAGGCCTTGTTGATGACCAGCGCGTCCTCAATATTGAACCCTTCGTAGGATATGATCGCGACGACGAAGTTCTGGCCTGCAGGCCGATCGTCGGAGCCAATCACATCGGAGGTCTGGGTGTAAGTGAGCGGTTTCTGGACGTAGTGAAGCATGTGACCCCGGGTGTCGGGACGGAGCTTCATGTTCGCAGTGCCGAACCCGAGGGCCTGCTTGACCATCCCCGCGCCCATGGTGACACGGGGACTGGCGTTATGCTCGGGGAACGGGACATGCGCCGCACCGATACCCAGCATGAGCGAGGGATCGATCTCAAGATGCGTGTGCTCAGGGGTTAGGTCCGCCTCGTTGATGGCGATGAAGAGGTCTTCCTCCTCCTCGGCATCGACGAACTCGATCGCGCCCTTGCGCGCCACATCCTCAAACGTCATCTCACCGTTCCGGAGATGTTCGATGTCTTCGTCGGTCACCTGGGGTTTGCCGTCCCTGACCACAATCAGGGGGCGGCGTGCTCTCCCGCGGTCGGTGTGGATGATGACATCGTTGTTAAACTCCTTGTAGGAGACGTTGACCTCGTTCGAGATCTCGCCGCGCCGGCGCATATCGCGCATCCGGCTAACGAGATCCCGGGGGTCATCCACGAGCCCGATAAGAGCTCCGTCAACGAAGACCCGTGACTGCCTCATGCCGTCTCCCTCCGGAGGGCAATGACGCCCATATCATACAGAATATTCTTCACTTCCTCTTCGTCGATAACGCCCTTGCTGATCTCGACCATCTGGGCGAAGTTCTTCACAAGCCCACAGTTCGGACCCTCAGGAGTCTCGCTCGGACAGATCCGGCCCCACTGGGTGGGGTGCAGGTCACGGGCCTCGAAGTGAGGCTGTGACCGGGAGAGCGGGGAGATCACACGCCGCAGGTGCGAGAGCACCGCCATGTGGTCCACCCGGTCCAGGAGCTGCGAGACACCGGTCCGCCCGCCCACCCAGTTTCCGGTGGCAAGCGGGTGGAGCAGCCGCTCGGTCAGGACGTCCGCACGCACCGCGGTCCCGATCGAGAGGTCGCGGTGACGCATGCTGGCCCGCTCGAGCTGGTACTTCACGTCGCGCGTCAAACGGTTGAGCGAGATCCGGAAGAGGTCCTCCATCAGGTCACCGGCGAGTTTCAGCCGCTTATTCGAGTAATGGTCCTTGTCGTCGATCCGGCGCCTGTCAAGCACCAGGTCGAAACAGGCCTCGGCCATCCGGCCGAGGAAATGCGCCTTTGCGAGGCGGACACCCTCGACTGCCGTCCGGTATCCGGGGTCCTCCTCTTTTAAGCCCACCGGCATCAGGTAGTTTAAGTGTGGAAGGAGGTAGTTATCGAGGACGAACTCCGCACGCTTGCGCTGGTAGTCGCGGGTCTGGTTCGGGGCGAGTTTCTTGCCCACATACATGACGCCTTCGTCGACGGTGTCGCACTCGCTCTCCTCCAGATTCTGCATCATGAACGTGAGGATCTCTTCGTCGGTCGAGACCGCCTCCACGATATCGTGGTCGCCCTGGAGCCCCAGCCCCCGCATCAGGTCGACGAAACGGAGGTGCCCGGCGACCGAGGGGAACGAGACCTCAAGCAGGTTCTTTCTGTTCCGCTCGACGATCACGAGCGCACGGTAGCCGCGGAACTGTGAGAAGACCTTCGCTACATAGATACGCTCGTTGTAGCGCTCGGTGAACTCGGTCATGATCTTGTTTGAGGCAAGATCCTCGAGCGTCATCAGCACCCGTTCCGTGCCGTTGACGACAAAGTAGCCGCCGGGATCGAGGGGATCCTCACCGTGCTCGGTCCGCTCGGCGTCGCTCATGTTGTAGAGGTTGCAGGCGGCCGATCCCACCATCACCGGCAGCTGCCCGATGGTGGTGATGATCGGCTCCTGTGGTTCTTCGCCCTGGACGAGCGTCATCTCGAGTTGAATGGGTGCCGCATACGTGAGGTTCCTGAGGCGCGCCTCGCTCGGGAAGAGCTCGGACTGTGACCCGTCCGCTTCACGGACCCGGGGCTTTTTCACCTCGATCTTGCCCAATTCGACCCAGACGGCCTCTTTGCCTTTTCCACGGGTCTCAATATCAGTCTCAATTATACGCTGCTCGTCGACGACTTTCTGGAGATTATGCAGGAGAAAGTTATTATAAGAGTCTAACTGGTGACGCGCTACATGCTCCCGCGAAAAGTATGCTCTCGACAAAACACTTCTGTCTAACAGATGGATCAGCTCCCCGGCCTTCGAGTTATTTCTTTGGTCTCTTCACGATGAGGCGGTAGGCTTCCGCTCTGCCCGCCGTGCGACTGTCACGGGTAATCCGAACGACGTTCCCGACATCGCCCCCGGTAACCTTTACTGCAGGATCGTCATGGTAAATTTTTGGTAGTTGTTCAAGAGAAATATGGTACGCTGCAAGAAGGTCCGCGACCTCTTCTTCGCTCATGATCTGATGGTCAGGAACCATCTCGTGTTTGAGTACATCGAGTGGGGCGCCCATCGCCTACACCTCACCGACGAAAAAGTTGCGTATCAGATACATCACCTTGCTAAAATCCATAGACATCGCCCATGGCAACGGGCCCAAGGGGATTTGAACCCCCGACCACCTGGTTAAAAGCCAGGCGCTCTACCTAACTGAGCTATAGACCCCGCTCGTACTGCCATCCAGCATTATTACAATGCGAGAATAGTATAAATACTTTCCTTTCGGGCGTATCATATAATTCGCACTCCAACAATATAAACCTTTCAATCCCCCACACCATACGGACATTTCGCAATGCTTAATGCTTACCACATGCTTTTTCTTACAGATACATCCCCAGATCCGGGTGCCCGCATGAGCCCAACCAAGAATCGCGCCGATACGGCCATATCTGCCATATCCAGCCTGACCCGGGCGATATACCTCCTCATCGCGGTCTCGCTCTCCCTGCTTGCCCTCATCTCGTTTTACGACGTCGCCCTGCAGGTAGCGGCGCTCATCCATACCGGAGACATGACACAGGGCGTGCTCCAGGTGCTGCACGCACTCCTCCTGACCCTCATCATCGTAGAGGTCCTGGAGACGGTGACGGCCTACTTCAGGACCAACAGGGTGCAGGTGACCCCGATCCTGCTCGCGGGCATCACCGCAATGGTGCGCCGGGTCCTGACCTTCGGCGTCGAGCCCGTTGAGCCCCTTGACATCGGGATGACACTCATTGCAATCCTCGTGCTGACCGTTGCAGTCGTGTATATCGGAAGACAGGAGCGCGCCGACAATTACTAGAGACAGAAGAGGAGGCCCGGGAATCTGTCCCGGGCAGGCGCCATCCGTATGAGAATGTTTCGGCGCGGGGAAGAGAGGCGGTCAACGCGCCTCAAGGACGTCCCCGAACTGAGTCCGGACCTGATCCAGACGCTGTTCCTGGAGTTTGATGCTTGTCGCCATACTCTTTATGGCCCGGGTAATATTCTCGCCCATCCCCGCCCGGACATCCTTGATGCTGTAGGTCGTCTCCAGGATCTTTAAGAGACGCTTGTTGATATCGACGCTCTTTGAAAGACGCTCGTACTCGTCGATGAGCTGCTGATCCACACCGGCCTCGCGCGCCCGCTCGATATCGGCGGCAATGGAGTGCTGGCGCGCCAGCACGTGCTCGATAGCCTCGTAGAGCTGGTGGTGCGTGGTGGGCTTGAGGATATAGTCCTCAATGTAGGCACCGTATGTATTGGCCTCCTCCGGTGTGAGGGGCTTTGCGGTCAGCATAAGAACAGGGATCTCCCGCGTCGCAGGATCAGCCTTGATCTTCTCAAGCGTCTCCCAGCCGTCCATCGGCTCCATCATGATGTCCAGGAGGACGAGATCCGGCGTGGTCGTTTTCAGAACATCCAGACACTCCTCCCCGCTAAAGGCGGTGATCGGTCGATACCCGCCACGCTCCAGCATGGTGACAAAAACGTCGACGATCATGGGACTATCGTCGACAACCAGTATAGTATACATCACGCCTCCTCTCCGATCCCGGCTGCTATCCCCAACAACCGCTCCTGCACAGTTGGGAGATCTGCAGACATATCTATTACCGCTGTGATAAGGGCGTCCTCCCCCACGCTCACGATGAGAATCGTTGCGTCGGCGGCGGTGATTGTGACCATGGACGGCCGCTTTACGTGGACGCTGCCGCAGACCGCCTCAGCCGATGCAAGAACCGTAGCACTCATCGCTGCGAAGAGGGACGATGACGCGCCATCCCCCCGGAAGCACTTACCCATAATCAGGCCCTCACAGGAAACAAGAGCGCATGCAACGACACCAACGACAGACCGGATCTCATCGGTGTATTTCCGAGCTTTCTCTTCCATGGAGGGATGGCAACTCATATACTTAACTCCAGGATATCTCCATGGAGATATCTGCGTCGCATAATATATGAATATCGAATCGGTACTGCCCCAGGCTGACGCATATCATACTTTCGGGCATTAATACAAGCCCATTTCGGCAACCGTTATCAATTATGATGCCATTTCACCATATGTTCAGCTGATATCCCCCGTTCCGTCCCGACACCGCCAGGACCGCCGGGATAGGATTTCTCAGCATGCCCATAAGGCCAGGCAGTTGCAGAAAGGCGTTCCAGCCAATACACTTTGAAAAACATTTCCCCGATCATCGATTATGCGAATATCCATCACAAGGACCGTAAAACGCCGAAATCGAATCCAGGACCACGCAAAAAATAAATCAAACAAATAAATTTAAGTTAGAGAACTACGATCTATCCTTGAGACAGTTTCAGATGATCAGGGCCTACACCATCGCCTCCGGGAAAGGGGGGACCGGAAAAACGACCATCACCGCAAACCTGGGAACAGCACTGGCTCAGTATGGCAGGGAAACCTGCATCATTGATACGGATACGGGTATGGCCAACCTTGGACTGGTACTGGGGCTCGAAGAGACGCCGGTCACCCTCCATGAGGTTCTGGCAGGAGAGGCAGCGACTCAGGACGCGATATACGAGGGCCCGTACGGCCTGAAGATCGTGCCGAGTGGCCTCTCGCTCCAGGGATTCCAGCATTCAGACCCGCGGCGGCTCGAGGGCGTGATGCGGGAACTTACCGATCGTTGTGAGTTCCTCCTCCTTGACACGCCTGCCGGCATCGGCAACGATGCGGTCATACCACTCACCATGGCAGACGAAGTGCTGCTGGTGATCAATCCCGAGATCTGCTCGCTCGTGGATGCGTTAAAGATCCGGATCCTGACGGAGATGGTCGGCGGCACCGTCGGAGGGGCCATCCTCAACAGGGCGACCCTCGATGGTGCCGATATGAGCAGGAGAAAGATCGAGAATGCCCTCGGCGTGCGGATCATCGATACGGTCCCCGAAGATGCGAATGTGCGAAAGACGGCGGCGGCACGGACGCCGGTCGTCGTAAAGTATCCGGAATCCGGATCGTCAAAGGCATTCCGAAGGATTGCAGCAGAGATTGCGGGTCTCCCCGTTGAGGAGGAACCCGAGAAGGTTCAGGAAGGGTTTATCGAGCGGCTCGCCCGCACACTATTCAGGAGAGTGTCATAATGATCGACATCAATGCAATCATGATCGTTCTGCTCTCGGTGATCATCATCTGCCTGCTGTTCATCATGTACGTGATGTACGTGCGCATTCAGCAGCTCTTGAATGAAGTCAACGCGCTGACAGGCAGGATGGAGATCACCGGCAGCGAACTGGAACAGCTGACACGGAGTGTCGAAGAGTACAAGAGAACACGGGGATAGGCCCCCTATCCCTGCCCCCAAAGCGAAGATATATGTGTGATTCCAACACATATTGTGAGGAGGGGCCATAGGGTAGCCTGGCCATCCTAGGAGACTGGGGGTCTTCTGACCTGCGTTCAAATCGCAGTGGCCCCATTGCACTATTTTTTCGTTCGATGCACCCAACAGTTCTACAGCATGAGGTTTTATACGGGCTGTACGGACTGCCTGATCTCTCGCGTTGAGTATGAGAGCAGGCTCTGCACCGACGATCCGAAGCGCATCCAGGAGATCGTCGACGCGTGCCGGGACCAGCTCCAGCGCATCGCTGCCGACCCGGTGCCCGCACCCGTCATCGCGAGCCGGGTGCACCGCCTTGCTTACCGGATGATCGGCGAGACCGACCCGTACCGAACCCTGAAGAGGGCCAACAATGAGGACGCGCTGACGGTCTCCCGGGCGGTGCGCGGCGACCTTGAATCGTTTCGGGATCTGGTGCTCGCGGCGGTCATCGGCAACACGCTGGACTATGGTTCGCAGGCCCACACCGTCACCGACAACTTTGTTCGGTTCTTTCGCCGGGAGTTTGCGGCAGGGCTGACCGTTGATGACACAGAGGCAATGGAGCCCCTCACCTCCCGGGTGGTCTACCTGGCCGACAACTGCGGAGAGATCGTCTTTGACGCGCTCCTTGCCGATCATCTCAAGCAGAACGGATCGCATGTCACGTTTGCCGTCCGGAGCGCGCCGATCTTGAACGATGCAACGCTTGAGGATGCAGTGGCGCTCGGGCTCGACCGCAGCGTGGACCTGCTCACCACCACCGCCGACGGCATCGCCGAACTCGGCCTCAACCGGGATACGGCTCCACCGGGCCTGATCGATGCCCTGGACCGCGCGACACTCGTCATTGCAAAGGGCATGGCTAACTACGAGTCGCTCTCCGACGAGCGCGATCTTCCGCCCGTGGCGTACCTGATGTCGGTAAAGTGCGCCCCGATCAGTGCCGACATCGGCATTCCCGTCGGCTCCCGGGTCGCTCTCCTCCGGGAGTGATCCCCGGCAGGCCCTGCCGGATGATCGGTGGAGAGCATATAGACATAACCTAAATTTTTCTCAAATGTCAGCAGCCGTTCGTGTCAAAAGGCAATACATCAAGCCCCATTAAGTATTTAGAGACATATATTTGGATAAATATTTAGGGCAAAATATTATATAATAAGCGTTATAGATACTGGAACGGGGTAAGACCACACCCAGCGATCATCAGTCATTCAACCACAGTCAGCAATCACCACACCTACCTACCACAATCACACCTACCAAGAAAGACAACGGTTCGGTCAGGGCAAACCACGGCATATGGCGCCCCTGCACCAGTGTTCAGCGACCACAAGCGAGATTACCCGGACCATGACATTCCCCGGGTGTGGCCCCCACCTCATTCCACCATGAGGCATGACCCCCACCTCGTTTTTTAATTACTCAAGACCGTAAAGAGCGCCGCGGTTCGGCGAAACGCCTGGAACTTGAGGACCGCAAGGCTGCCGGACGTAAGTTACGAAGGCAGGCCTCTGCCCGCTCGGATGGGGAGCACGGCACTAACCAATACTGTAAACTCAGGAGAGAAGAGGCGAGGGCCAGGACCCTTCACCCGAATATCTTCCGGGACATCTCCAGCGCCTCGATGGCGGGCATCTTCTTCCCGGTCAGGAACTCGATCGCCGCGCCTCCGCCGGTGGAGATGTGGGTGAACCGATCCTCGATACCGAGCCGCTCGATCGCCGCACCGGAGTGCCCGCCGCCCACCACCGAGAACTCCGCAGCGGAAGCCGCTTTCAGGAGTTCGAAGGTGCCGACGGCGAACCGCTCCTCCTCAAAGAGCCCGGCCGGCCCGTTCACCACGACCGTCCCGGACCTCGAGATCTCCTGCGAGAGGAGGTTGATCGACTCGGTCCCGAGATCGAGCACCTGGGCATCCTTCGGTATGGCATCCACCGGGTACTCCACACGCTCGCCGTCTTCGCGGATCGCGACCGACTGCGGCATGCCGATACGGTCCCGGTAGGATTCAAGGAGGCTTCTTGCTTTATCGACCTCGCCCCGGTAGCCGAGCTGGTCGATGAGCTGGGCCGAAGGGTGCCCGATCTCGTAGCCTGCCGCAAGCAAAAAGACGTTCCCTACCACCCCGACCATGATCACGCGGTCGGCGGTCCCCAGCTCGAGGACGTTCTCCGCAACCGCGATCGAGTCGTCCACCTTCGTCCCACCGAGGACGAAGGTGACGGGGCGCGGGGCGCCGGTAAAGACCCGGGAGAGGTTCGCAACCTCCTTCTCCATCAGGAGGCCGGCCACCGACGGCAGCGCGAGCGGCAGCCCCACGATCGACGGCTGCGACCGGTGCGCCGTGCCGAAGGCGTCGTTGACGTACACATCGGCCATCGACGCCAGTCTCCGGACAAGGAGGGTCTTCTTTGCCTCCTCAGGTTTCAGGGTCAGATTCTCCTCGGCGGCAAACCGGAGGTTCTCGAGCATCAGGACGTCGCCGCGCTTTGCGCTCTGGACCGCCTCCCGGGCACACCGTCCGAAGATATCCTCGACGTAGGTCACCGGGCGGCCGAGCAGCCGCTCCAGTTTCGCCGCGTGCGCCTCAAGCGTCGTGTAGTCCTTCTTGCCGGGCCTGCTCTGGTGCGTGAGGATGACAAGCCGTGCATCCTCAAGTGCCTGCACCGTCGGCAGGTGCTCCCGGAACCGTTTGTCGTCCAGGATCTGGTTTGACGAGGGATCGATGGGGGAGTTGAAATCAACCCGCAACATCACCGTTCCCGTCAGTTTCCCAGCATCTGCAAGCGTACCGATCTCCACCAGGTATCACCCTGTAACCTTAATCAGACACTCCGCGCCTTAATCTTTTTCAGGCGGAAGAGTTCCTCGCGCTCCATCTCGTCCAGCCGCATCTTGATAAAGTCTCTGGCCTCGGTGAGCTCCGGGATCACCTTGAACTCGAGCGCGTTGACGCGCCGCTTGGTGCCCTCGATCTCATCGAGCAGCCGCTTCATGGTCGTCTCGATCTCGGCAGCCTCGATGATGGACTCGAGCAGGTCCTCAAATGCCTCCGCAGTCTCGTCGATGACCGACGAGGTGCCGAGCATCCCGTAACCACGGTCAAGCACACCCTTGCGGACCGACGACGCCTCGATCTCCGGGACGACGACGCCCATGATGTTCTTGCTTTTGAGGGAGATCGCGGGGACGTCCGCCGTCGAGAAGGCGGCGGCTTTCACCCCGATCGCGCCCTCGACGGTCTCCGCGAGGGCGATCATCTCCATTGCACGCGTATACCGCTCCAGCATCGCGCCGCGGCTGTCTTTGGCCTGCTGCAGCACCTTGAAGAACTCCAGGATCAGCCCATCGCGCTTCATCTTGAGGATGTTATAGCCGCGCTCCGAGAGCTTGATCCGTCGCTTGACGTTGATCAGCTCGGATCGGGTCGGCTTGATATCTCGCAGCGCCATGGACACTTACCCCTGGGCCTTCTTCCGGTACTTCGGGTGATACTTCTGGATCAGTTCGCGGTCGATACGCACGAGCTGCTCTTCAGGCAGCGTCGAGAGGAGGTCCCAGCCGAGGTCGAGCGTCCCCTCGATCGTCCGGTCCTCATACAGGCCCTGCCTGACGAACCGGTCCTCGAAGAGGTCGGCGAACTCAAGGAACATCCGGTCGCGCTCCGAGAGCGCGTCTTTCCCGACGATGGCGACCAGGCCCCGGAGATCGTTACCCTCCGCGTATGCCGCGTAGAGCTGGTCCGAGACCTTCTTGTGGTCCTCGCGGGTGTGCCCCTTCCCGATACCGAGGTTCATCAGACGGGAGAGCGAGGGCAGCACGTTGATCGGCGGGTAGATACCCTTCCGGTGCAGTTCACGGTTGACCACGATCTGGCCTTCGGTGATGTAGCCGGTCAGGTCCGGGATCGGGTGGGTGATATCGTCACCCGGCATCGTCAGGATCGGGATCTGGGTCACCGAGCCCTTGACGCCCTTGATGATACCTGCACGCTCGTAGATGCCTGCAAGGTCCGTGTACATGTACCCCGGATAGCCACGCCGGCCGGGCACTTCTTCACGGGCCGCGCCGATCTGACGGAGCGCCTCGCAGTAGTTGGTCATGTCCGTCAGGATGACGAGCACATGGTAGCCGAGGTCGAACGCCAGGTACTCCGCGGTGGTGAGCGCGAGACGCGGCGTGATGATCCGCTCGACGGCCGGGTCGTCGGCAAGGTTCAAGAAGACGACCGCCCGTTCGAGGGCGCCTGTCTTCTCGAAGTCGGCCATGAAGTAGTTGGCCTCTTCCCGGGTGATACCCATAGCCGCAAAGACCACAGCGAACTCTTCGGTCGAGCCGGGCACCTTTGCCTGCCGGGCGATCTGAAGCGCCACGTCGTTGTGGGGCAGACCCGATGCCGAGAAGATCGGCAGTTTCTGACCACGGACGAGAGTGTTTGTCCCGTCGATCGTCGAGATGCCCGTCTGGATGAAATCCGCAGGGGGCGCCCGGGCGTAGGGGTTGATGGCCGCACCCGTGATCTCGAGCCTCTTTTCCGGCACAATCTCAGGGCCGCCGTCGATCGGCTTACCGCCGCCGGAGAGGATACGACCGAGCATGTCCTTTCCGACCGGCATCTTGATCGTCTCGCCGGTGAACCGGATCCCCGAGTCCCTGCCGATACCTGCAGTGGTCTCGAAGACCTGGACGACCACGATCTCGTCGCTCGTGTCCAGCACCTGGCCGCGTTTGACCGTACCATCGGCGGTCACGATGTTAACGAGCTCATTGTAACCCACCGGCTCCGTCTTCTCGACGAAGACCAGGGGGCCGGCAATCTGTGCAACCGTTCTATACTCCTTCATGGTCACGCCGCCCTCATCGCATCGAATTCAGCTTCCATGTCTTTCAGGATCTTCTCAAGCGCAGGCACATAGTCGCTGATGAACTTGATCTGCGGAAGCTCGTTCTTGCTCCTTATGCCGATGACCTGTGCCGGAGTCGCTCCGCCTGCCTGGGCAGCACGCGCGAGGTCGGCGTAATGCTTGATCGCCTTCATCATGTCGTACTGCTTGCTCATCGAGCAGTAGGTGTCAACCGGATCGTAGGCGTTCTGCTGCAGGAAGATCTCACGGATCATCCTGGCCACCTCGATCGTGACCTGCTCTTCGTCAGGGAGAGCGTCCGAACCGACCAGCTGGACAATCTCCTGGAGTTCGGCTTCCTTCTGGAGGACACCCATCGCCCAGGCCCGGAGCGGGTTCCACTCGGGCGAGACCTCCTTGTCATACCACTCGTTGAGCGAGTCAAGGTAGAGCGAGTAGGAGTTCAGCCAGTTGATGGCCGGGAAGTGCCGGCGCTGGGAGAGCTTCGCGTCCAGTGCCCAGAAGACCTTGACGATACGCAGGGTGTTCTGGGTGACCGGCTCTGAGAAGTCACCACCGGGCGGCGATACCGCACCGATGACCGAGACCGAACCGCTCGTTCCGTTGTTGTTGACCACACGGCCGGCACGCTCGTAGAACTCCGAGAGGCGTGCCGCAAGGTACGCGGGATATCCTTCCTCACCGGGCATCTCCTCAAGACGGCTGGAGATCTCACGCATGGCTTCTGCCCACCGGGAGGTGGAGTCGGCCATCAGGGAGACGTCGTAGCCCATGTCGCGGAAATACTCGGCGATCGTGATCCCCGTGTAGACAGATGCTTCACGGGCCGCAACAGGCATGTTCGAGGTGTTTGCGATCAGCACCGTCCGCTCCATCAGCGGCTTGCCGGTCTTCGGGTCCTCGAGTTCGGGGAACTCCGTCAGAACCTCGGTCATCTCGTTGCCGCGCTCGCCGCAACCGATGTAGACGACGATCTCGGCATCGGACCACTTCGCAAGCTGCTGCTGGGTGACCGTCTTACCGCTCCCGAACGGACCGGGGATAGCGGCCGTTCCGCCCTTCGCGATAGGGAAGAGACCATCCAGAATCCGCTGACCGGTGATCAGCGGGATGTCCGGGTTCAACTTCTCCTTCACCGGGCGAGGGACACGGACCGGCCAGCGCTGGAGCATCGCGATCTCGGTGCCGTCCTCGAAGGTGCAGACGGTCTCGTCGACCGTGAAGTTGCCACCCGAGATCTTCTTGATCTTGCCGCCCTTCGACCTGGGCGGGACCATGACCTTATGGACGATGTTCGTCTCCTGGACCGTGCCGATGATGTCGCCGGCCTTGACTTCGTCGCCTTTCTTCACCGTGGGCACAAACTCCCACTTCTTCTCGTGGGAGAGGCCGGGGGCCGAGACGCCGCGCTCGATGAAGTTGCCCATCTTGTCCACGAGCACCTCGAGCGGCCGCTGAATCCCGTCGTAGATACTGGTCAGCAGACCGGGCCCGAGCTCCACTGCGAGCGAGAGGCCGGTATTCTCCACCGGTTCACCGGGCCTGATGCCGGCGGTATCTTCGTAGACCTGGATGATGATGTTCTCACCCTGGATCTTGATGACCTCCCCCATCAGTTCTTCATTGCCGACCTTCACCACGTCGTACATGTGTGCGTCGAGACCGACAGCAGTGACGACCGGCCCTGAAATCCGTTTCAGGACTCCTTGAGTCCTGTTTGCTGTTCCTTTCTTCATTACTTCCACAGATCAACACCCACCGATCTCTTGATTCTCTCTCTCATCGACAGACCGCCTTCTTCGCCGCCGATGGCGATCACCGTCGGCTTAACGGAGTTCTCGAGGGTGGTGCGAAGTCGCAGGGGGATCCGCTCCATGTCACTGCCCTTCAGCACGAGAATGCCGACGTCACTGTCCTCCAGAACCTGGTTGATGTGCTCGACCAGCCGTTCGTCGGTCTCAGCCGCATAGGTCTTTCTGACGCCAGCGAGCCTGAAACCGAGGATGAATTCATCGGTACCGACAACTGCGATCTCCATTCTACATCACCAGGTAGCCCTGCAATCGCTCACCGGGGAGGCCAACTTCCTTGCCCCGGGCGAGGGCGCGAAGGTTCGCGACCTCGTACTTCTTCTCCTCCAGGTAGACCAGGATGGGGAGGATCGAGAACGGGTAGCGCTTCGACATCCGCTCCATCTGTTCGAGCTGGACGCGCGTCAGCGCAACCTCGATCTCATGGATGGCACTCTTGCCCCGGATCGACTCGAGCGTGTTTAAGAGCGGGGTCATCCTGACCTGCCTCTTTAACGCGTCGATGAACTCGTCCCGGTCCTCAACCGTTGAGAGCCGCTGCAGTTCCTCCACCGAGAACGAACCGCCGGGAATCATCAGTTCCCGCACGTCCTCATGGACGCGCCCGGCTTGAAGCCGGAAGAGGTTCTGAATGTTCCGGGTATCGATCTCGAGCTCGATGTACTTCCGGAATATATCCCCGCCCTTGATGCCTCCCGTGGCGTCGGCGAGCAGCCGCGCGTAGTAACCCTTGTAGAGTTCGTTCTCCAGGTGGGCAAACGACCCGGTCTCTATCGCGCGGGGAAGTTCCCGCTCGAGGATCGGGTAGAACCGTTCGCCCTTGAGCGCCTCGGCGACCCGTTCCGGCGATTCTTCGGCGAGGAGACGGTCGAGAGCGACCTTGTTCAGCCTGCCGGCCGGGATCAGGACCTCTTTGATCTTACCCGGCCGCATACCCTGCAGCTTACCGCGCAGGATAGTGACGACGTTCTGGATATCCCATCGGCGCAGGTAACTCGCGGTGAAGTACTTCAGTTCCCCGGGCACAAGCTCCAGGATACTCTGGTACTCCTTGGCGAGGTTCCAGCTCAATGCCTCCTCTACGAGGTCGATCCCGGAGAAGGAGGTGCCGAGTTCATCGATCTCGGACCGGTAGTTGGTCTCGCCGATGAACCGGGTGATCTCAGGCAGGCTCATATTCAGCATCCGGAGATAATCTTCGCGCGGTATCAGCAGCGATCTCCGCACCCGCAGGCGAGTGCAGGCGTAGATGTACTGGGCTGATCCGCTACTTATCCCTGCCATGTATGAACCTCCTCACGTAAACAGGATATCTGACACATCCTTCAGACCGGATTCCCAGACTTCTCCCAGGAACGTACCGTAGCTGTAGTCAAGCTGCAGCTCGCCGTCGTTGCTCTCGATGATGACGCCCCCGGGAATGTCAACCGGGTCGCCCATGGTGTAGCCCGAGAGAGTCTTTAACCGGGAGATGATCCCTTCGGCAACAGGGATGTCCCGCTCGTTTGTATGCACGACACCCTTTTTGATCACCTTTGCCGCTCTCTTCAACAGGTCTGTGAGCGCCTTCTCCTGGAACTCAGCAGGCAGGTCACCGATAGCAGCGAGTGAGGCCGAATAGACCTGATCCAGGAGCGTCTTCTGGGCGTTCAGGACCTGCCGTTTGACGACAAGGTTCGCTGCGGAGACTTCCTGGTTGGTGACGTGGGTGGCCGCCCGGTCCGCCTCCTCTTCAGCTGAGAGTTTAATCTCGGCGGCGCGGGCCTGCGCATCCTTCAAGATCTCCTCGACTTCAGCGCGGGTCTCTGCCCGTATCGCCTCGACCTCCTTTCGCCCTTTCTCCCGGATCTCGTTGACAACTGCTTCGAGTCCCATGGTTCACTCCATTAGAACAGAAGCAGCAGTGCAACCACAAGACCGAAGATGACAATGGTTTCGGGGATAACCGTAAACAGCAGTGCGAGACCGAACATATCTCTGTTCTCTGCGGTTGCACCGACTGCGGCTGCACCGATGCCCATCTCTGCAAGACCGGTGCCGACACCGGTGAGACCTACTGCGAGGCCTGCGCCGACTGCGCTCATTCCTGCCTGCGATGCCTGTACCATTTCAAGAGTTGTGCCAACATCTACCATTTCCTTATTCCTCCGTGAATTTAAGTTTCATACCGAATGGGTTGTACTTCTTGCCTCCACCTTTGTAGAACTTGGTGAAGAACTCAACATAGTGAAGACGAATCGAGTGCAGACCGCCACCAAGGAGACCGAGTGCTGTGTTCAGCACGTGCCCCAACAGGAAGACGAGAATGCCGACGATGATGAGGATCACACCGACCGGTGTGATTGCTTCAAGCTGGGGCTCAATCATCATCCCTATCGAGATGTAGTTGACTACCATCGCGATTGCGACCGATGATAAGCCCACCGCCGTCAGACGGGCGTAAGACAACACGTGACTGATGATTGTCGGAAGCTCGACGACCTCGAGCGGGTTCTCCTGCGCGATCCCGATGATACCGGCCACCAGAAGGACGACCCCCGTTACGGCGGCAAGGTTGAACCCCATGGCAACAACGGGAAGACCCGTCAGGTCGGGCATCATCGGTATGGGGAAGAACGCCCAGATCAGGAGCAGCAGACCCCACATGAACCCGAGCCAACCGAGGTTGGAGATCATCGCTTTCGTCGCGTGTTTGCCGTGGTAAAGGCTCCGTGCGTTGCGCGTGCCGATAAGGCGCCCGAGCGTGATGTGCAGGATACCGATCCAGATCGCAATGATCATCAGTTCGACGACCTGTGGACCGTGACCGGTCGCGGCTCCCCCGATGTTGAGGTGTCGGGAGAAGAACAGCGGCTCCCACGGGAGCGCGAACCCGAAGGCCTCGCTGTAGAGTACGCCGAAGATGATACTTGATATGCTTGAGATACTGAGCACCTTAAGAAGGGCTCTTCCTCCCTCACTCTTCAGGACCTTCCGCAGCCCGAGGCTCAGGGCAAGCAGAACGGCGCCGTAGCCTACGTCGCCGAGGATCATCCCGAAGAAGATGGGGAACACAATAGCCAGCAGCAGTGTCGGGTCAAGTTCGGAGTACCGCGGCCGGCCGTAGAGGTCCATGAGCAACTGCGATGGTGTGGCAAACGACGGGTTCTGATACTCCACCGGGACACTGGTATCGTCGTCGACTTCCAGTTCCTCGATGTAGATCCTGTCGTTGGTCGCCCTTTTCAGTGCTTCCTGGATCCTGTCCGCCCGGTCACCGGGCACCCATCCTTCAGTGATGAAGGTCTCCTCTGTGGTAGCAAATCGCAACGGGGCCTCCGCCCGCTCTACGTCAGCCGTGAGTAGTTCATCGCATGCTACCAGAAAGTCGGTGTGCCTGGCACAGATGCTCGCGATCTTACCGTTGATCGTGGCGAGCTCGCCGTTAATCTTTTGGATCTCATCGTTATGGGCTTTCAGGCGGTCAGCCGGCGCCCCGGTCTCTTCCGGGACGGGGATTGCCTGGAAGCCGGCATCGAGAAGCATCCGCTCGACCTGCTCGCGGTGCTCGTTCGGCACCACGGCGACGATCATGTTGCCGTCCACCCTGTCGGAAAAATATTTCTCGTGAGGGACGTCGATGGTTACGTCGTGCGCGATATGCCCGGTAAAGACCGTAAACCGCGTATACCCGCGGTATAACTCCAGATCCAGAGGGGCGGCAGCGAACGGTTCAAACTCTTTCGCGCGTTGTTCGTGCTCCTTCTGCCGCGTCTCCAGTCTTGAGCGCGATGCGACGAGACCTTCCACCTCTTCTACGATTGAAGGGAGGTCTGTCCGAATCATCGCCCTGACTTTTGATGCGGGGAGTCGCGTTCTGACTTCTACGTTCTCCGGGTCTATCCCGCACGCGTTCTCAATGGCCCTGATCTTGATGAGCGCCGAGGCTGCATCACTCGCTCCGGAGAGTGGGTGACCGATCGAGAGACCATCACCGGACGTGCTCTCCGGCACAAAGTCTTCTATGTGGTAGACGTTGTGACGATAGAGTTCTCTGATGATCGTATCGATCTCACTCTTCGGGGCCGCGATGAGCAGGCGGCGCATCCGTTCAGGCCTTAACATGCAGCTGCTCCTTAAACCGTGTAACAACAAAGTCTACAGCTTTTGCAAGGTTCTTATTTCCCTGTGCTTTCAGCGCTTCTGCGCGTGTTTCACCCTCCCTGACGATCTCTTTGTACCTGTTCTGCGCCTGGGCTCGTGCCTCCGCTAGACGCTGATTCCTGTAGTCACCGGCATCGTTCTGTGCCTTCTGGACCAGGCTTTCAGCCTCCTGCTCGGCATCGGAGAGGCTTTTCTTCCTCTCGGCCTGCGCATCACGGATCATTGCCTGATACTCTTCTTCAGTTTCCCTGATGCTCTTCAGGACATCGGTCTTCATCAAACCCTCCTTCTCACGGCCTATGAATATTTGATGAAATTGAGCATATATTTATTGTTGTTTGTCCGCTGAGTAATTTTCTGCATCCAGATGCTCGACCACCACCCCGGATGGCAAGTTTTTTATCATAATACCGCCGCCAACTCCGGCAAGCAAGACCCCTGAAAACTCCCCCGATGAGCAGAGCAGGTGCTGTTCGGGATGGGTTCCCCGCCGGATATCACAGGAGAGCAGGATCTCCGGGGCTACCGAGACGACCATCGACAGTCTTCTCGAGCCCGGGTGATCTTTGGGGAGGACGACGAGCGGGATGTGGTAGTGCCTGACCAGCTCAAGCATCAGGTAGGCCTGCCTGATTGGCCCGCCCTCCGGCATGGAGACGGCGATAAGGTCGTCCGGGTCGACCGCGAGGCAGTACTCGTCGTCCGGGGTCTCGATGCAGAGCGTGAACCGCGAGGCGGCTTTCGCAACAAGCAGAAAAGAGCGTTCTCCCCGGATGAGCAGGAGTTCCTCGCCGAGGGGGACGGTCACCCCGTCCGGCCCGGCAGAAGAACTCCCGGAAGTGCCGCCTTCAGACTTCTTCGACATCTTCCGACTGGCAGCTCGGGCACATCGGCCGCTTCCCGATGCCCTTGAACCGCTCGCCGCATTCCTTGCAGCGGTAACTCTTGCCTTTCACCCGCTCGCCATCGAACTCAATATCGACCGGTCCACCGACTGTACACATCTGGCATCACCAGGAGAGAGATGGAAGGCAGAGGATAAAACCTTATCGCGGCACTCCCGGGAGAACCGGTTCTGCGGCTCGCCGGGGATTCACCTCCGGGCGGGTGCTCTCTTCTTCTGCATCTTCTGCCACCGCTTGAGGAGGAACGCCGCGACGACAAGGACGAAGAGCGTATTGAAGAGCGTCCATATGATCGGGTCCTCGAAATCGGTGCCGATCAGGTTCCCGTGCACGACGGCAAAGAAGAGAACGACGTACATCAGGCCATGCACCCATCGCCAGTACTTCGGGATGTACTTCCGGAGCACCACGGCGGCGAACGCGATATACAGCAGGTAGAGGGCGGGCCGGCCTGCGTTCAGCCAGAACCGCTCCCAGGGAGAGAAGACCGGGATGAAGAGGGCAGGGTTCATCGACCGCAGGGCAAGGGTCACCGGGTGGAGCGTGGGGAGGAGGAGGCCGACGGCGGCGAAGATATGGTGCACAGCGAGAAACGGTCTCCCGAAGACCTTCATGATCTCGCGGAGGAACGGTGTCAGGATGGTCGCGATACTGAGAGCAAGGAAACCCCAGAGGGCGAGGAGGCGGGCTATGACGCGAAAGGGGTCCTCGTACGGTGTGGTCAGCACCACTGCGGCAACAAGCGCATACAGGGCCAGGATGACGGCGGCAACGAGCATGCCGGCCCGGGGGAGAGGCATGGTTCCGGGAGAGCCACGGCAGGAGATAAGGGTTTCGGCCGGGTGTGGGCCCGGGAGTGGGTCGGCCGGCGCCGGGGGACATCCGGAGTTCGAGCACTTGAGGGGGGCATCATGCAAGCATTCGGAGCCCCAGACGTTCGAAGGGGTTTGGATAACTTTGAAGAGAGAGGGGTGCTGCTCCCTTGTGGGTTGTTTGCCTGAAGGGGCTTGAATGTCCTCAGAGTGCACCCCGGGCACGGATTTCGGGGGGATATCGCCACAGGGGGTGGGGCTGACGGGGAGGGGGGTCTCCCCCCTCCCCTGTCTCGATCCTGTAAGGGGACATGTAACCCCCACCCCGCCCGGCCTTCGGCCTCCTCCCCCGCCCCCTGGGGGGGCGGGGGCAGTGCGTGGCGATAAGCGACTGGCCGAAGGGCAGGAGCTCGAGCACCGGAGGTGCGCAGTCCACCACGGTCCACTGCATAGGGACTTTACCTTGCTTAAGTTTTATCTTCGCTAGGTGGATGACCAAAACAGTCCAACCGTTGAGGTACTAACCCAAAAATCAAACCCCGGCCGCCCCGTCGGCCGGAAAACATCTAATGTGCCCTCTCAGATCGCAATCCCGACAAGGTGCAGCAGCACCAGGACCAGGGCGCCCGGAAGCCCCCCGAGGGCGCAGATGAGGATGGATACGAGGTTGACCTGGATGTCAGGTGCGCCGAACAGGGCGAGGATGTTGAAGTAGTTCAGGAGCCAGAGGGTGATGAGCCCGGCGACGGCGTTGATGACGAGCGTCAGGGCCTTCTTCATGAGATAGTAGAGCGCTGCGGCTATCGCAACCGCAAGAAGGATGGCGAGGATCTCTTCCATCATCGATTATCTATTTACCAATGATCTGCTGGTTATTTAACCGTATTGATGGAATCGTCAGCCGTCCGACGCGTCTTGAGTCTTTTCCGAGCCCCCCGATCTCCCGGAGCATCTCAAAGACGTTCCCGGAGAGCATCGCTGTCCGGACGGGTTCGACGAGGTCCCCGCCTTCCACCCAGAACGGGTTTGAGATCTCCACCGAGAAGTCGCCGGAGAACGGGTTCGCGGTATGGGCACCCACGACATCGTGGATCCAGACCGCCCGCTCATCGCCGGGCTCTTTTACCCTCGGCCCGTCCACGAAGAGGTTGTGGAACCCGATCCCGGGGGGATCGCCCCCGGAGCGGACCGCACTCCCGGTGCTCTCCTCGCTGTAGCGGTAACCGGTCTTGAGATCGTAGGCGAACCGCCGGAGCACTCCCTGCTCCACGAAGACCAGGCGGCGGGTGGGGACGCCTTCCGCGTCCCAGGTGGTGCTCCCGAGGCCGGGGGCAAACGGGTCGTCGTAGACGGAGAAGGATTCGTCAAAGACCTGGTCGCCGACCTTATCCGCGAGGAACGATCGGCCGGCCTTCACGTTCCGCCCGGAGAGGGCCGGGAGAAGGACCTGCCCGAGGATGCTTGCCGCCGCAATCGGGGAGAGGACGACGTCGTAGCGCCCGGTCTCGATATCCTTGCCGCCGAGAGAACGGGCGGCAAGCGAGGCCGCCTGCTCCCCGACAGAACGGGCGTCGATATCGGCTCGGAACGGAGAGGCGTCGAACTCGTAGCCCGTGGACTGCTCCCGAATCGCTTCGAGAGATACCGAAGCCACCGTCCGGTCCATGCCGTAGAGAGTGCCGCTCGAGTTTGCGACCATCATGTACGACCGGGCGAGGTTCGCGCCCCCGCCGACGACCTCAACGGGGTGTTCCGCCGCGCCGGAGAGGAGGTCCGCCACCATCCCCGCCGCATCGTCCACGGTGACGACGAGATCCCGGTCGGACGAGGATGCGGTGCCCGCGAGATCGGTGGGTTTCGGGAGGCCGCCCCACTGCTGCGGTGTCGAGAGGCGCCCGCTTGCAAGCGCCGCGTCCAGGCACGCTCTCCACCGGTCGGGATCGCTCGTGGCGGAGAACCCTATCCGCCCGTCCTTGACGGTCCGGATGGCCATGCTCCAGGCCTCCGACTCCTCGGCCGTGCCGAGGATCCCCTTCTTGATCTCGGTGCTGACGCTCTCCCCCCGGGCGTAGAAGACCTCGACCTCGTCGGCCTCGCGCTCGCCCTCCCGGAGAACCCGGTTGATCAGGTCTTCGCCGTTCATTCGCCTCGCCCCCCGATGGTTGCACTCTCAAGCAGGAGATGCGGCGCGCCGTCGCTCACCGGCACGCTCTGCCCGCCTTTGCCGCAGTAGCCCGGGCTCATCTTCCGGTCGTTCCCGATGAGGGCGATGTTATGGAGCGTCGAGAGGATCTCGCCCGAGAGCGAGACGTCCCTGACCATATCGGTCGTCTCGCCGCCCTCGATGAGGTAGCCGTACTCCGCGTTGAACTGAAAGACCCCTCGCCCCGGGTCGACCTGGCCGCCGCGCGACCCGATCAGCAGGATGCCGTCCTTGCACTCGGCGATGATCTCGTCGTAGGTCGCACCGCCGTTCTCGATGAAGGTGTTGCTCATCCGGACGATCGGCGGCGCCCCGTGCTCGGAGCGGGCGTGCCCGGGAACCCCGTTCCCGACCGCCGCGAGGGTCTCGCGGTTGTGGAGGTAGGAGGTGAGGATGCCGTCGCGGATGATCTCCGTGCGCTCTACCGCGACACCCTCGGCGTCGACGGGCATGAACCCGAACTCGGGGAGGGAGGGATCGTCGACGATGACGAGCCCCGGACACCCGATCGCTTCACCGATCCTCCCCCCGAGGACCGATGCGCCTTCGCGGACGAGGTCGCCCTCGCTCGCGTGGCCGACCGCCTCGTGGGTGAAGACGCCGGCGAGTTCCGGGTCAAGCACGGCCCGTCGTGTCCCGCCCTTCGGGAGTTTCGCGTCGAGCAGGGAGACCGCGACCTCCCCGGCCTTCCGGCCGAGGTCCTGCTTGTCGCGGAGGTTAAAGCCGGTGATGATGTGGTCGCGTTCGCTCCCCATCTGCATCACCCCGTTTCTGGACGCGATCGCGAGGACCGAGAACCCGGACCGGACCGCCTCGTAGGAGTACTCGTTCCCTTCTGAATCCAGGAACCGGACCGTGTCGATCCCCTCGGTGTAGCGGGCCCGGGTGTTTGTCACCCCATCGACCCGTGCCGCCCCCTCGATCCCGGCAAGCAGCCGGGTCTTCTCCTCGAGGTCGACGTCCCGCGGGTCCTCACCGAGCGGCGGGACGGAAAGCACGCCCCGGGGCGCATCGGCAAGGTCGAGCTGGTCCTGCGTGACGGCCGCAAGGCGTGCCGCCGCCTCGATGAGGTCGGTTACCTCGCGTTTCGAATCGATCTCAACGTGATCGCGGGTGAGGATGCCCCAGCCCTGCGGCCCGAGCACCCGGATCACGGCTTTGTCAAAAAATGAGGTGCCTGCGGACTCGACCACCCCGTTGTCGATATCGACCTGGGTGATCTCGCCCCGCACGCACCTGATGTCGTAGTATCGTACATCAGGCATAAGGCATCAGACCGCGGAGCGCCCGGCGTTCGGGTCGAAGATGGTGGTCGGGGTGACCGCCAGCTTCTGAATCTTCGAGAGGAATCCTTCACGGTTCTCGGGCATGAGCGCGTTCTGGAGAACCTCCTCGATATGGTCGACCGGCACCACCTCGACCATCGTGCGGTACCGCTCCTCGATGAGGACGTCGTCTAAGTTCGACCGCGGTATGATCACCCTCTTGATCCCGGCCTTTGCCGCCGCCTCGATCTTGTAGGTGACCCCGCCGATGGGGAGAACGTCGCCCCGGACCGAGAGGGAACCGGTCATCGCGACGTCCTGGCGAACCGGGATGTTCTCGATGGCGCTGATCACCGCTGTTGCCACGGTGACGGAGGCCGAATCGCCCTCCACGCCGCCATAGGTGCCGATGAACTGGACGTGGATATCCATGTTCTTGACGTCCTTGCCCGTGAACTTCTTGATGAGGGCGCTGACGTTCGTTATCGATTCTTTGGCGATATCCTGGAGCATCCCGGTCGCGATGACCGAGCCGGTGGCTCCCTGGCTCGGGGTCACCTCGGCCATCACCGGGAGGACCGAGCCCGAGTCGTTCCCCATCACGGCAAGACCGTTCACCCGTCCTATCCGGGTGCCCTCGACGACAGCAAGGTCGTAATCACGGCTCCGCCGGATGTACTCATCAGAGATCTGGTCCTCGATCGAGCGGGATGTCGACTTTGCGGCGATGACGTGCTTCTCGGTGGTGAACTCCGCACCCTCCTGCCGGGCGAGGTCTCCCGCCACCCGGATGAGCCCGCCCATGTCACGGAGTTTCAGGGTCAGGTGACCCTTCCGGTTCGAGCGGCGCCGGGCCTCGCGGAGCACCTCGAGCATG
Source organism: Methanoculleus sp. (assembly GCF_020696975.1). GTDB lineage: Archaea > Halobacteriota > Methanomicrobia > Methanomicrobiales > Methanoculleaceae > Methanoculleus. The sequence goes on along the minus strand of NZ_JAJGBK010000032.1, from coordinate 241,240 downwards.
GCGCTGCGGTCGAAGTGCGGGATCTTCCCGTCGTTCTTGACCTCCTGGGCGATGAACCGGAGGAACTTCTTCCGGTTCTCCGGGGTGTCCTCCATCGTCTCCCGCATGTAGACCTCATAGCCGTAACCCCGGATACGCGACCGGAGCGCCGGATGCATCCCCTGGATAGCGTCGAGGTTGCCTGCCGCAATCATGACGAACCGGCAGGGGACCGGTTCGGTCCGGACCATCGCACCGCTCGAACGCTCGCTCTGGCCGGTGATCGGGAACGTACCCTCCTGGAGCGCGGTCAGCAGGTTCTGCTGCGAGTGCGGTGTGAGGGTGTTGATCTCGTCGATGAAGAGCACGCCCCCGTGCGCCCGGTGGATGGCGCCTCCCTCGACGCGGTCGTGGGACGGGGTCTCAAGACCGCCGCTCTGGAAGGGGTCGTGCCGGACGTCGCCGAGCAGGGCGCCCGCGTGGGAGCCGGTGGCGTCGACGAACGGCGCGGGGGTGTTCGGGTCATGGGAGATCAGGAGCTTCGGGACCATCGTCTCCTCGCGTGGCGTCGAGTACTTCAACGCCATGAAGATGAACGCGGCGGCGATGATCCCCATGAGCCACTGGTAGGTGATGATCGCGTAGCCGATGATGCCGATGATGAGAAGCATGATAAGGGTGCTTCGCATCTGGATCTTCTTTCTCGCCTCCACCTTGTGGGCGGTGACGATCTGCTTGCCGCGGCTTGCCGGCACAGTTCTAATGATGGGATTATTGTTATCCTCGGGGTTTGGGTAGACAAGAATGTCCTGCAGTTCCTCCTTTGGAAGAAGCTCGGCCATCGCCTTTGCCAGCATCGATTTGCCGGTTCCGGGGGTGCCGATCATCATCACGTGCCTGCGCTGGACCGCAGCCTTCCGGATCACCTCGACGGCATGTTCCTGGCCAATGACCTGATCGATGAGATTCGGGGGTACCTCGATGTCTGACGATGCGCTCAGCTCGAGACCGGTAAAGACGTCCGTCTCCGCCAGGTCGTCATTTGTGAGCTCGATCTTTGGAATATCTTCTGAAGTCGTTGAATCCATCGTCGGGTTTACCTCTTTGCTGCACTGATACTTATATAATTTATTCATCCTCGTTCAAATACTTTCTAGCAAAGGTGTTCTATGAGAATAATCAGCACGGAACGGTCCCAGGTCCTGGCAGCCCGGATATCAGAGAAGATGGGTGTTCCCCTTGTCGAAACAAAATTCAGCCGGTTTCCCGATGGAGAGATGTATCTTCGGTGTGGAGAACTGGACGATGAGACAGTGATCGTCAGCAGCGTCGTGGACAACGATATGCTCGTACAGACCCTCCTCGCAGTTGATGCTGCCGACCAATCAAGGATCACACTGGTGGTCCCGTACCTCGGCTACTCCCGGCAGGACAGGCGGTTCGGCCCGGGTGAGCCGATCAGCGCCCGGGCGGTCGCAAGAGCCCTCTCGACCGGGATCGAGCGGGCGTTTGTGGTCAATATTCATGATCCCGGTGTGCTGGACCATTTCAACATTCCAGCAAAGAACGTCACGATCGCCCCGGCCATCGGGGGTTACGTCGGCGACCTGCGCCTGAAGAATCCCTTGATCCTCGCTCCGGACGAAGGAGCAATCGAGTTTGCGGCCGGCGTCGCCGCCGTCGGCGGGTGGGACTGCGATCACCTTGAAAAGACCCGGCTCTCGGGCGAGGAGGTCCGGATTGCGCCAAAGACCATCGATGCCGCCGGGAGGGATGTCGTGATCGTGGACGACATCATATCCACCGGGGGGACCCTGGCGACCGCCGCCTGCATGCTCCGGGAGCAGGGGGCCACATCCATCCACGCGGCCTGCGTCCACGGGGTGCTCACGAGCGGGGCTTACACGCGCCTGCGGGCGGCAGGGGTCTCATCGGTCGTCTCCAGCGACACCTACGAAAACGCCTCAAGCTTCATATCGGCCGCGAACGCTATCGTCACCGCGATCAGAGAAGATGCTCACCCTTGACGGAACCCATCTCGAAGGGGGCGGACAGATCCTCCGCCTGGCGGTTGCCGTATCGGCAATCTCAGGCATTCCGGTCACCGTCACCAGGATCCGGCAGAACCGGAAGAACCCCGGGCTCGCCCCCCAGCATATAGCCGCGGTTCTGGCAGCAGCCGGGACCTGCGACGCCGAATACACTGGCCTCCATCCCGGGAGCAGCGAGATCACCTTCACCCCGGGGTCGATCCGCCGGGCCGACCTCCTGATTGACCCCGGGACCGCCGGGAGCATCCCCCTCATCCTCCAGGCATGGCTCCCGATCGCCCTTCGTGCCGGCGGGAGCATCACCGTCACGGGCGGGACAGAGGTGGCGTGGAGCCCGACCATCGACTATCTTGACCGTCTCCTCGCGCCGGTGCTCCGCCGTGCCGGGGCCTCGATCGATATCGAGGTGCTTGAACGGGGTTACTACCCGCGAGGAGGCGGGCGGGTGCACGTCCGGGTGGAACCGGCCAGGCCCGGCCCGATAACGGTCCCGAAAGATGAGCGGGAGTGCGGGATCGTCTCCTGCTCGGCAGGCCTTCCGAAACACGTCGTGGAGCGCCAGGCAGCCGCCGCCCGGGAACTCATCGAGAGGGACCTCGGTCTCTCCTGCACCACGACGCTCGACCCCCGGGAGGGTGGGGGAGGCATCGGGAGTTCCATCACGGTATGGAGCGGGGCGAAGGGAGCCGTCGCTCTCGGGAGGAGAGGGCTCCCCGCCGAAGAGGTGGGACGGGCGGCCGCACAGGCCCTGGTGGAGGAGTGCCGGAGCCCCGGCACGGTCGATATCCACCTCGCCGATCAGCTCCTCGTCTACCTTGCCTGCTACGGCGGTGAGTACAGCACGCACACCCTCTCGATGCACGCACAGACCGCCTGCTGGCTCTTTGCGGAGTTCGGGTACCACATAATGTGCCGGAAGAACGGTACCATGGAGTTCTCGGCATGACCCAGGTCCTTGACGCATCGGTCTTCTTCTCGGAGATCCCGGTCGAGAGCCCCGCCTGGACCACCCCCTCGGTGGTCGGGGAACTTGCCGACCTCCACGCAAAGTGCCGATTCGAAGCGCTCGCGGCCACGGGACTCTCGGTCCGGGAGCCGCGTGAGGAGGAACTCTCACGGGTCGACGCCGCAGCCCTCGCAACCGGGGATGCCGGGGTGCTCTCCGGGACCGATCGCGATATCCTGGCGCTCGGGCTGGAGTTATCGGCCGTTCTCGTCACCGACGACTTCGCGGTTCAGAACGTCGCGCACCGCCTCGGGATCCAGACCCGGAGCATCCGGCAGCGGCCAGCCAGGGCAATCCGGTGGCGCTACCGGTGCAGCGGGTGCGGCCGCTACTGGAAAGAGCCGGGAGATTGCCGTGTCTGCGGCGCACCAATCAAAAGAAAACTTAAATAGATCGCTCGGAAATCTCTTCTCCATGTCCGCGCTCGAAGAGTTGATCACGAAGGCAAAGGCGCTCCAGGCAGAAGGGCACACCCCGGGCCAGATCTCCGATGAACTGGGCCTCTCGATGGAGACGGTCACCTGGCTGCTCACCCAGCCGAAGGGCATGGAGGCCCCAAAAGACGTCCATATCGACTGGACAGAGGTGGGGAGTCACGGAACACTCTTAAACGATATGGCAATGATAATGCTCAAGCGCTTCCTCTACCTGGGAGGGGGAGGCGTGCGCACGGCGGGTGATCTCCTCGACACGGTCGTCGGGATCGCGCCGTCGGGTGTCCCGCTCGCCACCCTCATCGCCGCGGAGGAGGGGCTGAAACTCGCGGTCTACCTCCCGGCGAAGCACAGCCGGAGCGAGACCCCAACCGGATCCCTCTCGGGCACCTTCTCCACGATCACCGGACAGCGCTGCATCATCATCGACGACGTCGTCACGACCGGGACGACACTCTCAGAGACCATACAGTTCATCCGGCGCCACGGGGCCACGCCGGTGGCAGTCTGGTCGCTCTTCGACAAGCGGGGTGTCCGGGAGGTCGACGGTGTCCCGGTCCAGTCGCTCTTTGCTATATCACGGCTCGGGTGAGAACCCGGGCAACCTTTCTTGAATAAGCCCTGAACCGACCTATCCGGGCGCACCGACAGGGCATATTGGCCCGTGAGGAGCAACGGGCGCGTAGCGCCAACCGGCAGGTGATCCGGCCCCGCCGATCGGCCGGGACATCCGGGAACGTCGGGCACCTTCGATTACTATATATAGAACCTCTGATCAAACCTAACGAGCAAAGGAGGATTATACAATGCTTGCTGGACAGCCCATCATTATTTTACGGGAGAATGTTGAGCGCACGCGCGGATTCGAGGCGCAGCGCTCGAATATCATGGCTGCAAAGGCAATTGCAGCCGCCGTTCGGACAACGCTCGGTCCCCGGGGAATGGACAAGATGCTGGTAAGCTCCAGCGGTGATGTGGTGATCACAAACGACGGGGCAACCATCCTGCACGAGATGTCCGTGCAGCACCCCGGCGGCAAACTGGTCGTCGAGGTTGCCGAGACCCAGGACGACGAGGTCGGCGACGGCACCACGACCGCGACCGTGCTCGTCGGCTCACTGATGGAGCAGGCGGAGGCTCTGCTCGCCCAGGAGGTTCACCCCACGATCATCGCGCACGGCTACCAGCTCGGCATGGAGAGGGCCCTTGCAATCCTCGACGAACTTGCCATCACGGCCGGGTTCGACGACCGGGAGAACCTCATTAAGATCGCCGGGACCGCCATGACCGGCAAGTCCATCGAGGCGGTCAAGGACAAGATCTCCGGCATGGTGGTCGATGCGGTGCGGCAGGTCGCCACCGAGACGGCTCCGGGCATCTACGTCGTGGATGAGGACGATATCAAGATCAAGACGCAGGTCGGCGACTCGATGGACGACGCCGAACTGATCCGGGGTATCGTCATCGACAAGAAGCGTGTCTTTGAACAGATGCCTGATGCGGTCACGGACGCTAAAGTCGCACTGCTCGCTCAGCCGCTCGAGGTCACGAAGACGCAGGTGAAGTCGAAGATCAAGATCACCTCCTCCGACCAGATGAAGGCGTTCAACGAGCAGGAACGTGAATCCCTCAAGAAACTCGCCGACCAGATCGTTGCCTCCGGCGCAAACGTCGTCCTCTGCCAGAAGGGCATCGCCGATGCGGTGCAGTATTACCTCGCCAAAGCCGGCATCTACGCCATCGAAGATGTCAAAGAAGACGACATGAAGTTCGCCGCGAAAGCCCTCTGTGGCAGCATCGTCAATAAGCCCGAGGAACTCAACGAGGCAACACTCGGTCGCGCAGAGGCAGCCGAAGAGGTTCCTGACGCCGACCTGACGGTCATCTCCGGATGCGAGAACCCGAAAGCCGTCACGATCCTCCTGCGGGGCACCTCCCAGCTGCTGCTGGACGAACTTGAGCGGGCTGTCTACGATGCGGCCAGGGTTGTCCAGGATGCCGTCGAGGACGGCAAGTTCGTCGTCGGCGGCGCATCGGTGGAGACCGAACTTCAGACACGTATCCGCGACTACGCGGCAACCGTCGGCGGACGCGCCCAGCTCGCCATCGAGGCGTTTGCAAACGCGTTCGAGGTCATCCCGAGAACTCTTGCGGAGAACTCCGGATTCGACACGATCGATAAGGTCGTCGCTCTCCGAAAGGCCCATGCCGATGGGGCGAAGTACGCCGGGCTTGATGTCTACACCGGCGAGATCGTAGACATGCAGAAGGCCGGGGTCATCGAGCCGCAGCGCGTGAAGACCCAGGCAATCAAGAGTGCGACCGAGACGGCCATGCTCCTCGTCCGTGTCGACGACATGATGATCACCCAGGGCGGAAAGCCGGGCGCACAGTAAGTCACCCGCGCGAGGAGGCGAGAAAGATCCCGACCTCCCCCTCCTCGATCTCTTTATCCTGCGGGAGGCTCTTCCCGCGGCAGAAGATCAGCGCCGTATCCGGATTGAGCCCGAAGGAGAGGAGAGCGGCCTCGTATGTATCGCCCGGACGGCCCTGGTAGACCAGCACGGTGCCGTCCGGGATGAAGGTGAACCGACAGAGCATACTCGATACCATTATAGCCGCAGAGGGTAAATACTATAGGCTGATTCTGTGCCGAGGTAGTCTAGTCCGGGAAGGCGGTGGCCTCGAAAGCCACTGGTGTTCGGCACCTCGGGAGTTCAAATCTCCCCCTCGGCGTCCACTTTCTTAGTTCAAGTCTTACGGGTTTCATTAGCAAGCATGCACCCGGATATCCGATACGACCCCCCTGGAAATCGTTTCACCACAGGCCGGGCGACACCCCGGAACCCGGCTTTCCAACATGATTGCCCGGGATTTCAATATCTCGCAAGGTGAGGGCAATCCAAAAAGTGATATTATTATAGCCAGGTACATTACTGCTATAGCGACGCATGATGCCCGCTGCCCGGGGCTCCTGCGCACGCCGGCCGATGGGGGTCTCCGTTGTACCGCTGCTTTGATGAACTGGACGATGCTGTCGCCATCCTTGACCGGGACAGCAGCGTTGCGCGGCTGAACCACTCGTTTCGCGATCTATTCGGTATCGAAAGCGAAGCAGTCCGCGGCACGCAGATAGGATATTTTATCACCCACCACCTTACGCCCCTCTTCGAGGAGGACGGCTCTGCCGGCCGGGTCCTCGATGCCCTCCAGCACCGGCGGGAGGTATCCCACGTTACCTGCCGGATGCGAACTTTTTCGGGCGATCTGCGCTGGTTCTCCTTCTCGTGCCGGGTGATGGCCGGCGAGCCGTATGCCGGGATGATGCTCGTCCGGTTCCGGGACGTCACCCCCGAGCGCGGGGAGATGGTGCGGGGCATGGCAGGCATACAGGATCCGGTCAGGGCCGGGTCGGTCTATACCGCCATCGGGGATCTGGTGCCGTACGGTATCTGGATCTGCGAGCCGGACGGCACTGCACTCCACATATCCGCCTCGTTCCTCGACCTGGTGGGGAAGACGATCGAGGGATGCCGGCAGACCGGGTGGGTGGAGAGCATACCGATCGAGGATGTCGCAGCGGCATCCGCCGAATGGAAGCACTGCCTTGATACCGGATGCCTGTGGGACCGTGAATTCAAGATCCGGAATCCCGGCGGGGGATACCGCATCATCCTCTCCCGGGGGGCCCCCGTCCGGGATGAGAACGGAGAGATCCGCCTCTGGGCCGGGATTAACCTCGATATCACCGCGAGAAAACGTGCCGAATGCCTCACCACCCGCCAGGTTGCCCAGCAGGCGGCGATCGCGGAACTCGGCCAGATTGCTCTTGCAGGCACAGAACCTCCCGAACTGATGAATGCCGTGGTCCGGACGGTTGCAAGACACCTGGGGGTCGGGTACGCCAAAGTGTTGCGATACCTCCCTGATGGGGATATGTTCGTGCTCGAAGCGGCGATAGGGTTCGACGGACACGACGTCGGCACGAGAAGGATAGAGGGGGGCACCAACTCCCAGGCAGGCTATACGCTTCTCTCCCGCGAACCGGTGATCGTCGAGGATTTCAGGACAGAGACGCGCTTCTCCGGCCCGGCGCTCCTCCGGGAAGAAGGTATCAGGAGCGGGATCAGCGTCATCATCCAGGGCGACAGGGGCCCATACGGGGTGCTCGGCGCCCATACGCGGATGCAACGGACGTTCACCCGGGATGACAGCAACTTCATCCAGGCGGCGGCAAACGTCCTGGCGCAGGGGCTCGAACGGAGAGCCGCCGAAGAGGCGCTCAGGAAGAGCGAGGAGAAGTTCCGCGAGATTGCGCAGCGGAGCTCCGATATGATCTACACCTGCTACCATGACGGCGGGATCGCGTATATCTCCCCGGCTGTAGAGCACATCCTCGGCTACACACCCGAAGAACTCATCGGCGGCAAGTGCCGCGACTACGTCAGCCCCTTATCGCTCCCCGCATGGCAGGAAGGGCAGAAGAGGGTGGCCCGGGGCGAGCCGGTCGAAGGGCTCGAGGTCGAGTTCCGCAAGAAAGACGGAACAGCGGCGTTTGTGGAACTGAACGAGTCCCCGATCATAGAGAACGGGAAGGTTGCCGGCATCCAGGCAGTCGGGCGGGATATCACCGAACGAAAGCAGTACGAGCAACTCCGGCAGCAGGCATTCCTCCAGATCGAGCGGAACATCGAGCAGTTCGCTGTCCTTGGCGACCACATACGCCAGCCGCTCCAGGTGACCCTGGGCAGAGCGGAACTGCTGGACGATGACGAGACGGCGGCGATCATCCGTGAACAGGTCGGGCGGATCAACGAGTACATCAGACAGCTGGATCAGGGATGGGTGGAGTCACGGAAGGTCCGCGAGTTCCTCCGGCGGCACGACCTGGAGTGAGCCGGCAGACACGAGTTTTATGCGGTTACCCGGGAAATAGTCAGGGTAGTTATGCCGGGCAACACGACAGAAGACTCATCGGCACGCATGACGGACGGCGCGATCCCCGCCGGCCTTCTTTCCGCCGTGCGGTCGAAGCGGCCGCTCATCCACCACATCACGAACAGCGTCACGATCAACGACTGCGCGAACATCACCATCTGTTCCGGGGCTGCCCCGGTGATGGCCGAGGCGCCCGAAGAGGTCGCCGATATGGTCGCCGCCGCAGGCGCCCTCGTCCTGAACATCGGGACGCTCTCCGCCACGCAGGTCGAGGCGATGCTCGCCGCCGGCCGGCGGGCAAACGACCTCGGCATCCCCATCGTCCTCGACCCGGTCGGCGTGGGGGCGACCGGTTTCCGGACGGAGACCGCCCGACGGCTCCTCGACGCCCTCGATATCGCCGTCCTGAAAGGGAACGCCGGGGAGATCGGCGTCCTTGCCGGGACAGGCGGGAGCGTCAGGGGAGTGGACTCCGGCGGGATTGCGGGCGATCCCGTCGAGACGGCACGGGCATGCGCCCGCCTGACCGGGACCGTCGTCTCGATGACGGGGGCGGTCGACGTCGTCACCGACGGCGACCGGGTCTACCTCGTCAGGAACGGCAACCCGGCGATGGACCGCCTCTCGGGCACCGGGTGCATGGCCTCCTCGGTCACCGCGGCGTTCGTCGCGGTCGCGGACGATTACGCTGTCGCGTCGGCCGCGGCGCTCGCGGCCTTCGGGCGGGCCGGGGAGCGCGGCGCCGCCGTGGCACGCGGCCCCTACTCGTTCCGGACGGGGCTCTTTGACGAACTTGCCGGGCTCTCCCCCGACGACCTTGCCCGGCACGCGCGGATCGAGGAGCGGTGATGGAATACGACCTCTACGTAGTCACGGACGAGAAGATCGGCCGCGGGCGCTCCCACACGGAACTTGCCGCCCGCGCCGTTGCAGGGGGAGCGGACGTGATCCAGCTCCGCGACAAGAACCTCTCCGGCCGGGCGCTCTTCGATGCAGCCCTCGCCGTCCGTGAGATCACCGCTGATGCCGGCGCGCTCTTCATCGTGAACGACCGCCTGGATGTTGCCCTGGCTGCCGGCGCCGACGGGGTCCACCTCGGCGCGGGCGACCTTCCCATCAGGGAAGCGCGGCGCATCGCCCCGCCGGGGTTCATCATCGGGGCCTCGGTCGGGTCTGCCGCCACGGCGGTCGGCGCCGCGGCGGAGGGGGCCGATTACGTGGCGCTCAGCCCGACGTTTGCGACCGGGTCGAAAAACGACGCGGGGCCGGGCCACGGGCTTATGATGCTTGCAGAGATCCGGGCCGCGGTCGCCCTCCCCCTCGTCGCGATCGGGGGGATCACCGCGGCAAACGTCGGCGACGTCATCGCCGCGGGGGCGGACGGCGTCGCGGTGATCTCGGCGGTCGTCGGCGAGGACGACGTCACCGCCGCCGCACGGAACCTCCGGAGCCGGATCGTCGCCGCAAAGGCGAAAGGGCGTTAACCCTCTGACTCCGGCTTCCGGAGCGCCGGAGTCCTCTGGTGGAAGGCCGCCCGCCACCGGCCGCCGTCCCGGGCGTATACGGTCGATACGTAGAGCGTCTGCCCGCCGAAGGAGACGGTATAGGCGAGGACGGCACACCCCTCCCCGACGGGCACGACCTTTTCGTCCATGATGGCGTACTCCGGAAACTCGTTGGGGTTCTCCACGAGATCACGGAGGATCCCTTCCCTGTCCAGGATGCCCCGGGGGCTGACGACAAGAGCTTCCGGCGCAAGATACTCCCGATAGAACGCTGCGTCCCGGGTGTCCGCGGCCTTCCAGGCCCGTTTCTCGATATCGGAGAGAACCGTTAACAGGTCTTCCATAGAGAACACGTGAACGCACGGGGCGGTAATAACCGTTTCCTGTGGTCTACCCGGACGCAAACCCTCTTCGCCTCGCCGGGAGAGTGGTACCCCATGACCGGGATCACCTTCACCCCCATCGGCATCGTCCACTCTCCATTCCGCGACCCCCGCAATATGCCCATCCAGCCCGTCGGCGCCCAGGGTATCAGGGGCACGATCGAACTCGACCCCGCCTGCACTGCCGGTTTAAAGGACCTTGCCGGGTTCTCGCGGATCATCCTCCTCTACCACTTCCACCGCTCGGAGGGCTACGCGCTCGAGGTGGTCCCGTTCCTCGACAAGACGCCGCACGGCGTCTTTGCGACCCGGGCGCCCCGCCGCCCCAACGCCATCGGGCTCTCGATCCTCAGGCTGGTCGCCGTCGACGGCACGACGCTCACCGTCGAGGACGTGGATATCCTGGACGGGACGCCGGTCCTCGACATCAAGCCCTACGTCCCGGCGTTCGACGCCTATCCCGACGAACAGGCAGGGTGGCTGGCAGCAGCTCCCGAAGACCCCCACACCATGCGGTCGGACGGCAGGTTCTGCAACCGGGGGGAGCAGTAACATTTAACAGGGAGGAGTTGAGGTAAAACTATTTAACATAACTGAAAAGTAAAAGAAAGTACTTTAATACCGTGAGGTGGGTACCGAATGGTATCACATGACAGAGAATCCCGTTGCACTGATTTTGCTCGCCATCCTCGCCTGCCTCCTCTGCACGGCGGGATGCACCTCACAGCCGGCGATCACCGCCACCGGCGATAACACCACACCCGCCGGGACGGACGACTCGCTCTTCGTCTACTCCGGCGCAGGCCTCAAGAAACCGATGACCGCGATCGGTGAGGCGTTTACGGAGAAGTACGGTATCGACGTCGAGTACACCTTCGCCGGCTCGGGCACGCTCATCACCCAGATGGAGCTCTCCCGGAAAGGCGACGCCTTTATCCCCGGCGGAACCCCGGACTACCGGATCGCGCAGAACAAAAGTCTGGTCGGGGAGCCGGGCTACGTCGCCTACCACGTCCCGGTGATCGCCGTCGGCAAGGGAAACCCCCACAGCATCACCTCGGTGGACGACTTCACCCGGCCCGGCCTGAAGATCGCTCTCGGCGCCGCGAACACCACCGCCATCGGGAAGGCCGGCGACAGACTCTTTGAGAAGCACGGCATTCTCGACGCCGTCGAGAAGAACGTCGTCCTCCGGGCCCCGACGATCAACGAGGTGGTTGTGGCGATGAACATGGGCACCGCCGACGCCGCGCTCATCACGCTCGATATGGTGAACCCCGCGACGATGGACACTATCGATCTGGTGCAGGAAGACGGCCTCGTCCTGATCGTGCCGGTCGGGGCGACCACCTTCACGGAGCAGCCGGACACCGCTCAGGCGTTCGTCGCGTTCGTCACCTCCGACGAGGGGAAGGCGATCTTTGCAGAGCACGGGTTCCCGGCCTATCCCGACCCGGCCTACAGGGGGATCGAGCCATGAACGGCACGGAGTATACCTGCCGGCCCATCGGCGTCGCCCGGACGCCCTTCTCCGACCCGGCCGCCACCCCCATCCAGGCGGCCTTCTCCACCGTCCGCGGGACGGTGGAAGTCTTCCCCGAGTTCCGGGACGGTCTGGCGGCGCTCGCAGGATTCTCCCACCTCATCCTCATCTACCGGTTTCATCGCGCCGCCAGTGAAGCGATCGCCGAACGCCCCCTCATCGACGGCGCCAAGGCGCACGGCATCTTCGCCACCCGGCACTTCAACCGCCCGAACATGCTCGGGATTTCGGTCGTCAGGCTTGCCGGGATCGACGGCGCCACGCTCGCCGTCGAGGGCGTCGACCTCCTGGACGGGACGCCGATCCTCGACATCAAACCCTACATCCCCGGCTTTGACAGCATCCCCGATGCGGCCTCCGGGTGGGTGACGCCGCAGCACATCGAGCAGATCAGGAGACAGAGCGCGTCGTTCAGGGTCGATTAGCCGTGTCCCGAAAGATGGACACCTTCTCCCGTCCTACCCCATTTAAAATCCTCTTTCTCGTCATCCTCTTCGGCCTGATCGGCTACATGGCCGTCGTCCTCGCCGGCCTCGTGGCCTACCCGCCGCTCCCGGCCCTCGTCGGGAGCCTTGCGTCCCCGGAGATCGTCGCCGCAGTCGAACTCTCCCTCGTCACCTCGGCGGTCTCCACCGCTCTCTGCATCCTCGCCGCCGTCCCGGTCGCCTACTCCCTCGCCCGGTTCTCGTTTCCCGGCAAGAGGGTCGCAACCACCCTGATGAACCTCCCGCTCACCCTCCCGCCGCTCGTCGCGGGCGTGGCGCTGCTCATCTTCTACGGGCCGTCGACGTTCGGGAAGATGCTCTCATCGCTGGGGTTCGACGTCGTCTACACCCCGCTCGGGATCATCGTCGCCCAGTTCTTCGTCAACGTCCCTTACATGATCCGGGTCACCCGGTCGGCCTTCGAGACGATCAATCCCCGCTACGAGCACGTCGCCCGGACGCTCGGCTGCACCGAGTGGGGCGCGTTCCGCCAGGTCACCCTCCCTCTCGCTAAAAACGGCCTCGTCGCGGGCCTGGTCATCACCTGGTCAAAGTCCATCGGCGAGTTCGGTGCGGTCCTCATGCTCGCCGGGGCGACCCGGATGAAGACCGAGACCCTGCCCATCGCGCTCTTCCTGAACATGTCGACAGGGGACCTCGACCTCGCCATCGCCGCATCGGTCATCCTGATCGCGATCTCCATGGCGTCGCTCCTGATCTTCGAGCGTTGCGGCGACAGCAGGGGGATCTTCTGATGCTTTCGATCAGGGACCTCTCCCTCTCGCTCGGGGAGTTCTTCCTTGCCGGCGTGGACCTGACCGTCGCCGATGGGGAGTACTTCATCGTCCTCGGCCCGACCGGCGCCGGGAAGACGATCCTCCTTGAGACGATCGCAGGGATCTACGCTCCCGATACGGGGACGATCACCCTTGACGGCCGCGATATCACCCGCACCGACCCGAAAGACCGGGGAATCGGCATGGTCTACCAGGATTACATGCTCTTTCCTCACCTGACGGTTGCGGCAAACATCGGGTTCGGCCTCCTCCAGCGCGGGGTCGATCCCGCCCGGATACGAGAGGCGGTGAGGGAGGCAGCTGACCTTCTCGGGATCGGCCATCTCCTCGACCGCACGCCGGGGACACTCTCCGGCGGGGAGCAGCAGCGGGCGGCGATCGCCCGGGCGCTCGTCCTCCGGCCCCGCGTCCTGCTTCTGGACGAACCGCTCTCGGCACTCGACGCCGTCACCCGCGACCGGCTCCGGAAGGAACTCAGAGCCGTCCACCGGGCGACCAACACGACGGTCGTCCACATCACCCACCACTTCGAGGACATCTTCGCCCTCGCCGACCGGGTGGCGGTGATGCAGGACGGGAAGGTCGTCCAGACGGGCACGCCCGACGAGGTCTTCCGGAAGCCCGCCACCGAATTCGTCGCCGCCTTCACCGGCATGGAGAACGTCTACTGCGGCGTCTCAAGGGTCAAAGACGGGGAGGCGGCGATCGATCTCGGCGGCATCGTCATCCGGACCGTCACCGACATCGAGGGCGAGGTCTGCGTCGGCATCCGGCCCGAGGAGGTGATCGTCTCCCGCGAGCCGTTCGAGTCGAGCGCCGTAAACGCATTCTCCGGCACGGTGACGGAGGTCCGGCAGAACGGCATCTTCTCCCGGGTCGTCGTGGACGCGGGCCTGCCCTTCGTCGCCGTCCTGACCCGGCAGAGCATCGCCCGCCTGGATCTTGCCGAGGGGGGGCCGGCGTCCGTGACTTTCAAGGCCTCGGCGGTCCACGTCTTCGTCCGGTAGCCGCCGGAGGATTTATCCAGGTTCCCCCTGCACGGGGAGCCGATGGAGACCGACGAGATCCGTGAGGAGATTGCCTTCGCCGCCGCGGAGGCCGCGCTCGCCGTCCGGTTCGGCATCCCTGCCGACGCGCTCCTCCCCCTCCTCTTCTCGCTCCGCTACGGGGGGGACTGGAGCTACGCTTCAGAAGAGATCCGATCGATATCGGCTGTGACGAGGACCACGGTCTACGACGAGGCAAGCCGGACCGGCTACTCTCTCGAGGAGATCCACCTCTTCGTCAACCCGGTCATCCTCGACCGCGAAGGGACAGTCCACCGGCTCGAAAAGTGCGGCAACGCTCCCGCCCGGCTGCTTGTTACGCGGCCCTACCGGGTGCGCATCGGCGCCCGCCGGGGGATCAGAATGACCGTCCACCCGCTCGAGCGGACGATCAGGACAGAAGATCTCGGCGCCGCGGAGAAGGTCTTCTCGGGCTCGGCCGCCTACGGGATCGACCACGAGATGGAGCACCTCGCCGGCAGGGAGGTCCACGGGAAGGGGCTCCGGGTCTTTCGGTGGGGTGGTTGAGAGTCACCCCACCACGGGGAGGGAAAAAACCGGACCTGCCCTTACACTTTCTTGAACAGGTTCTTCTCCGCGCCGCACCGGGAGCATGCCCAGGAGTCGGGCAGATCTTCGAAGGTTGTGCGTGGGTTGATACCCTGGCCGGGCTCGCCGGCCCTGGGGTTGTAGACGTAGCCGCAGAGTCCGCACCGGTATGAGTCCATCATCTCCTTCACCTCATCACCCCGACCGGCCGCAACGTCGACGGGGCACGGTCCCCATGTATCCCCGGGAAGATAAGTACTCCGCTCAGAAGGCAGGATGAGGTTCCCGGCCGGTAAGGTCCGCGAGAACGGAGGATACCGTTTTCATCGGGTTTCGGAGCCGGTTTAACGGAGATCCGCTCGATGCGACGATCGGCGAAACGGTTTTTCCAGGACGAATCAACGTCGGTCGGGTTCCCGGAACAGACCAAAAGAGGATGATAGAGATCCGGGAGTGGTTACCACTCTCAGAGCTTCGAGAACCGGCTCTTCGGCGCACCGCACCGGGGGCACCGCCAGGTGTCCGGGAGGTCTTCGAAGGCCGTGTTCGGCTTGACGCCGTGAGCAGAGTCGCCGATTGCGGGGTTATAGACATAGCCGCAGAGATTACACCGGTATGAATCCATCAGTCATTCACCTTCTTCCCCTCCCGGCTCGCAGCCGGCGGGGGCACAGACTGATCGTTGACTCCGGATAGGATAAGCGCTCCGATCAGGTGACCGGGAAATGGAGCTCCTTGCCCGTGCAGCCGTCGAGGAGGATCGAGCGCTCGGTCCGGTCCGATTCAAACCGGATCAGGTAGACCGGGTAGTAAATCGTATCGAACCCGACAATCTCCGCCGTCGGCTCGAGCCCCTTGAGGATGGTCCGGAGGGAGGCCTCCGTGACTCTCGCTTCGGCGGGCGGCTCCCGGAGCGGCTCCATCGGGAGGGCCGTCCCCGGCCGGAGGGTGGAGAGGCCGGGAACCTCCGTCGCGAGCAGGGGGACATAGACCGTTGTATCGCCCACCGTCTTCATGGTCGTGACAAGTTTCGCCTTCTCGAGGTTTTTCAACGCCTTCTTAACCAGATCGGGCGGGAGACGGGTATCGGCCTCGATCTCGACCGGTGTCGAGCCGCCGTTTGCAAGCCGGGTGACGATCCTCACCGCGGCCTCATCGAGCCCGAGGAGCTCCGAGAACCCCGGCCTGACCTTCAGCCCCCGGTCAATCTCGACGATGCAGCCGGTAAGCCCGTCTATGCAAAACGACGCCGTCTTCGTCGCCTTCCGGATGAACCCGCCGATGTAGCGGACCTCCAGGCGGTGGAGCGGCCGGTAGAGCCGTTCCCCGGAGACAACCCTCTCTTCGGGTTCAAAGAAGAGGAGACGGCGTTTGCGTCTCGCCATAGCAATACCGAGCGCTTCTTCACGGAGCAGCACCGGGACAACCGCGTTTCCCGGGGCAGGCGGCGGCACCGGGTCTTTTTGGGGGCCGGCGCACGGTCCGGGCGGCTTTCCCGGCACAAGCCGGGGCGTCGTGCCCCGGTGCTCGCAGATCCGGTCACGGAAGCGCATCCTGGTCTTCTCTCCCCTGAGTCTGCCCATCACGAAGAACTCCCCGGGTTCGAGGTCCGCGAGTTCACCGGCCTCTTTCCGGGACGAGAAGAAGAGGCTGACAGCCTTTAAGTCGTTCTCGATCGAGAGTTTTCCGAGGATCTGGCTGTTGCACTGCGAGAGAACGTTTTTTGTCACGAGCGACGGCCGCTGGGTCGCGACCAGGAGGCCGAGCCCGCGCTTGCGCCCCCGGCGGGAGATCTCCTCGATCTTTTTTACGGAGTCGCCGGACTGCGGGATGAATTTGTCCGCTTCCTCCACAATCAGCAAAAAAGGCTGCTTTAACCCGCTCTCCAGGTCGTAGAGGACGTCGGCGAGGAGGGTCACCTTCGCCTGCATATCGGCCTCCGAGACGTCGAAGATCACCGCCGTCCGTGAGCAGATCGCCTCATGCATCAGTTCCCGGAGGTTCGCCCACTCGATATCCGCATCGCAGCCCTTCCCGGAACCGATCCAGAGGAGGGGGAACCGGTCTCTGAGTGAGGAGTACTCCCCCTCCGTGTCGATGAGGCAGAACCCCACCCGCGCCAGCAGGAGCTGCTCGCAGAGGACTGCAATCCCCCAGCTCTTCCCGGCACCCGACTGCGCGATGATGCAGGTCCTTCCGGTTACCAGTTCCTGGGCATCGACGGCGATCTCCCGGTCACCGGCCATTCCGATTACGAGGTCCATTCGTTAAGGAGATCACAGGGTGTCCGGAGTTTTAACGTTTACTCTCTGCTCCACGGGGCCCCTTTCTTAGAATAAGGCGATATTTAGAGGATTTTGTTCCTTCGAAGCGAGAGGAAGACTCCAAACACCGAAAGGATAGCGAACGCGAGGAAGATCAGCCGCATGCTCAGGAGAAACTCCGGGAATATCGCCGGTGTGACAACGGTCGCCCCCATGATGACCGCAAAGATCACCAGGACCGCCCCCATGCTCAGCATCATACCGAGCGATCGCATCATGGCCGTCATCGCCGATGCGCACCCGTAGTCCTGCTTCGTGACAGAACCCATGATGGCGGTGGTGTTCGGGGACGAGAAGAGCCCGACCCCCACACCCAGCAGGATCAGGAGGGCGAGGATCACGCCAACCGGCGTGGTCTCCCCGAGCAGGAAGAAGCCGAAGAGAGCCGCACCCGAGATCCCCATCCCCACCGAGGCGACGTGCCCGGGCTGTATCCTGTCGGCGAGACGGCCGGAGACCGGGGCGACAAAGACCTGGATGATCGGCTGGACCAGGAGAAGGGTGCCCGCGGTGACGGGTTCGTAGCCCCGGATGTACTGGAGGTAGAGGGAGAGGAGGAACCCGACCGCATACGTGGCGCTGTAGTTGATCAGGGCGGCGGCGTTCGAGGCGGCAAAGACCCGGTTCTTCTCGATGAGAGAGACCGGGAGGAGGGGGCAGGGCTGGTGCCGCTCTACCCGGAAGAAGGCTATCCCGAGCGCCAGGGCCGCGACGAGGAGAGCCGCGCCGGCCGGGGTGGTCGCCGAGGCCAGGCCCAGAAAGAGGCAGAGGATCAGGGCCGAGGAGAGGACCAGCCCGGGGATATCGAAGTGTTCCTGCCGCCGCTCGTTCAGGAACGCCGGGAACTTTCTGGCGTAGACGAGCGCCGGGACGGCGAGGAGCGCGGTCAGGATGAAGATGCTCCGCCAGCCGAAGAACTGGGTCAGGGCGCCCCCGAGGAACGGGCCGAGCGAGAGCCCGGCGTAGACGGCGGTGACGTTGAGCCCTATTGCGGAGCCCCGCTCGCCCGGCGGGTAGAGCTGGGTGATCAGGGCCACGCTGTTTGCGTAGATCATGGCCCCGCCGGCTCCCTGCACGAAGCGGAAGATGAGGAGCAGGTCGAGCGTGGGCGTGAAGATGGTGAGGATGGACCCGAGAGTGTAGACGACGACCCCGGCGAGGAAGACCGTGACCCTCCCGCGGGAGTCGCCGAGCCTCCCTGCCGGGAGGAGGAAGATGACCGACGAGAGGAGGTAGGCGCTGGAGATCCAGGCGAGGGTTGCGGCGTCCGCGGAGAACTCGCCCCCGATTGCCGGGAGGGCGAGGTTGATCGCCGAACCCGTGAACGGGTTTAAGAACGTGACGACGGTGACCAGTAGCAGGATGAACCTTCGTGAATACGGTTGCTCGCCTTTCTGCTCTACTCCCGTCACTCATGCCTCCCGAACAGCCCGAGCCCCGGCCGGGCTATGTTGCATAGGTATTTGTGCCCGCTGCAAATAATGGCACTGTTGCCGCCCATCCCGGATCCGTGGAGCACCTTGATGAGAACAGCCTTCCAGGACCTCCTTTGAATATGCCCGATCCTCTTCCAGACAACCGGCAGGAAGTGCGCGACCTCTCGATGCAGCTCATCCTGCTGCTCGGCGTGGCAAGCCTTTTCGGGAGCCTGGTCTCAAACGGTGCCCGGAGTGTCACCGGCCCCTACATCCTCCTTCTCGGGGGAAGTGCAGCGGTCGTCGGGCTGGTCGCCGGGTTCGGCGAATTCATAGGCTACGCGCTCCGGTCTGCCACCGGCGCCTACGTCAACCAGAGCCGCCGTTACTGGAACGTAGCGATGGCCGGCTACGGTCTGCTCGCCGCCATCCCGCTCCTGGCGTTTGCCGGCCGGTGGGAGGGGGCGGCCATCCTCATCATCGCCGAGCGGGTCGGAAAAGCCATCCGGACGCCGGCCCGGGACACGATCCTCTCCCACGCGACGACGGCCATCGGGAGGGGGTGGGGGTTCGGGGTTCACAAGGCGCTCGACCAGGTCGGCGCGGTCATAGGCCCCCTCGTCATGGTGGCCGTCCTGGCCTTCACGGGCAGTTACGCTCCAGGCTTTCTTCTGCTCGGAGTCCCTCTTGCCGGTGTCGCCATGATACTCCTCTTCGCCCGGTCGGCTGTCCCGAAACCGGGGCGCCTGGAGGTGAACGGGGGGACCAGGGAGACCGGAGAGGAACTGCCGGGGATCATGCCGTATGCCACGTTCATCTTTCTCGGCATGGCCGGGTTCGCCAACTTCCCGCTCATCTCCTTTCACCTGAAGGCGCAATCGATCATCCCCGATGCCGCCATTCCCCTCTTCTACGCCTCGGCGATGGTGGTCTCGGTCATCGTGGCGCTGCTCATCGGGCGGGCCTTCGATCGGATCGGCATCCACACGCTTCTCGCCATCCCGATCCTCAGCATCGCGACGGTCCTGCTCGCCTTCTCGCTCACACCAGGTGCGGCGCTTGCCGGTTCACTCGTCTGGGGAGCCGGGATCGGGATCTTCGAGACCGTTCTCCGGGCGTCGATCGCAGAGTCCACGGCGGCGGACCTGAGAGGGCAGGTCTACGGCACCGTGAGCGCGGTCTTCGGGACGGCGTGGTTCGTGGGGAGCGCCGTGATGGGGGTCCTCTACGACGTATCCCTGGGCCATATCGTCGCATACGTCGTCATCGTCGAGGTTGCGGCGCTGATCGCTTACCTCTGGATGTACCGCTGCCGTATCGCTGTAAGGTTCCAGGAAGGGCTCGGGAACCTCATCCCGTAACCCGCCGGCGCTCCACCATCCATGCCTTGAGCGCCCCGCCGATGGCGCCGCCGACAGCACCGAGGATCCCGAAGTAGAGGGCGAGAACAAAGAGAAGGGCAGCTATGCCGAGGCCGATGAGGGTGCCGATCGGCCCGAGGATCGCCGTCCCCCCGATGACGGCGATGACCGAGAAGATCGCGGCGACGATGAGCCCGTCAAGGAGCCCCCCGAGAGCGCCCCTGACCGCGCCGGGCGGGCCGAGGTAGCCGCCGATGATCCCCCCGACAATCGGGCCCGCTACCGGGAAGAACGGGCTGATGAAGAGCATGAAGATGAACCCCACGAGCGCAGAAACCCAGTATGAACCGTATTTCGCCAATCCAGCCTCCAGGTAGAGAATAGCCGGGGAGGGTGACCCACCCCGGTGTTCGCTCCGCGTCAGCGCCGGATCGCCCCGGCGATGACGCCGCCGATCAGGGAGAGGATGCCCTGGTAGATGAACGCCGTCACGATGATGACGAGCGATGTCCCGAGGCCTGCGACGAACCCGAACGCCCCGAGGAAAACCGTGCCGCCAACGAGGAGCAGCACCGCGATGACGATGGCACCGAGGATGCCGGCAAGCAGCCCGGCCTTTGCACCGATCTCGATCCCGCGCCCGGCCAGCCACCCGGCAACAAAACCGCCGACCAGAGGTCCGATGACCGGCAGCAGGAAGCCGAGGATGAGCCCCACGAGCCATCCGACGATGACACCCGTCCAGAAGTTATTAGCCATACCCTTCTATCACCGCCGGGAATTTGGGGATCACATATATAAGTGTTGGGGTGAGGCCCCGGTTACCGGCATATCCGGGTTCCCGCCTGCCCGGCAAGGGCGGATGAAGCCTGTTCAAGCGATGCGATGGTTGCCCGCTCTCCCCCGGATTCAAGGAACCCGATGGCCGCCTCGATCTTGGGCCCCATGCTCCCGGGCGGGAACTGCCCCGCCGCGAGGTGCTCGCGTGCTTCGGCAACCGTCATCTCATGGATTTCCTGCTGACCCGGCCGCCCGTAGTTCAGGGCGACACGCTCGACGTCGGTCAGGATCAGCAGGTCGTCGGCGCCGACGAGCTGGGCGAGGAGCGCCGCGGTGTAGTCCTTGTCCACCACCGCCTCGACGCCCCGGAGAATGCCCCCCGGGCCTGCAACCACCGGGACGCCCCCGCCGCCGGCGGCGATCACGACCGCCCCGGCCGAGAAAAGCCGGACTATTGCCTCCTCCTCCACGAGGCCGATCGGGCGCGGCGAGGGGACCACTCGCCGGTAGCCCTGCCCCGGTATCTGCACCATCCGCCAGCCCTGCTCCTCCTGGAGCTTCCTGGCCTGCATCGCGGTATAATACGGACCAATGGGCTTCTCCGGTCTCCCAAACGCCGGGTCGTTACCCTCCACGAGCGTCTGGGTGAGCACCGTCGCGACCGGGCAGTCGACTCCGGCCGCAAGGAGAACTTCCTGCATCGACTGCTGGAGCAGGTAGCCGATCATCCCCTGGCTCTCCGCCCCGCAGACGTCGAGCGGCATCGGCGGGAGGATATCCTTCGCTATCTCGTTCTTGAGGAGGATATCCCCCACCTGGGGGCCGTTCCCGTGGGTGATGACGACGCCATACCCCCCGGCTGCAATCGCGGCAATCTGCCGGGAGGCTCTCCGGACGTTCGCGGACTGCTCTTCAGCGGTCCCCGTCTCCCGGTGCTGCAGGATGGCGTTCCCGCCGAGCGCGATCACCACAGCCTTCCCCGGCACCTCCTCACCCCCGCTCCAGCGTGCAGGTCATGCAGTGGGGGCCGCCGTAGCCGCCCGTCAGGTTCTCAAGGTGGAGCGGGCAGACCTCGATGCCGTGGCGGGAGAACTCCTCCCTGTCCGGGAAGAACCGTCCAGCACCTTGCATCCGGCGGTAATCCTCTTCTGCATGGCGGAGAAGTTTCCCGTACCGCCGCGGGTCGCCGGCAGCCTTCCGCTCCAGGTTCAAAAGGACCGTCCGCATCACCTGCTCCCCCTCCACCGCAAGGATGCTCCCGTCCCGGATGCAGAGGATGTTCGCGGCGTAGGAGAGTTGCTCAAGGATCGAGAGATCGATCACGGCAAACCCCTTTGACCGGATGTAGTCGTAGAGGTTCGTCGTCTCGCTCGAGACCTCGTAGCCGGCGTCCGCCCGGTGGTAGACATCAACCTGTGCCCGCCGCAGGAGGACCTCTGAGCCGATCACCACCCCGCTCCCCGCGACGTTGAAGTAGGTGTCAAGGTGCATGTCGACCATCGGGTCGGGCCGATCGCTCGGGATGAGCGGGTGGCCCGGCTGGCGGACGACGCCGATCTCGTCGAACTCCGGGGCGAAGTCAAGGAACTGGCATATTCCAGCATGGTTCGTCCGGTCGCCGGTGCCGACGAGGGCGAACTCCCCCATCGGCATGAAGTCGCCGCCCTCAAACGCCCCCGGCTCCTCGACCGTCCCGGCGATGGGGATGCCGAGGATCTCCCAGAGGAACCGGGTAACCTCGGGCTCCCGGAGCCGCTGCCGCTTCGCCGGGCGTCCGACGACGAGGCCGGAGCCGGTCACCGCCTGCTGGTCGCGCATGAAGTAGAGGTTCGCGAGCGGTTCCTGCCCCGGGACCCGGACGTCCACCCCGCTGTGGAGGTGCCCCCTTCCGACCTCGATGACCGGGTTCAAGAGGAGGAGCGTAAAGAAGTGCAGCGAGTCCAGGGCGTCGGCGTTCTGCTCCATGCTCCGGCGGGCCTCCGCCACCTCCCGTCTCCCGCCCCGGAGGGTGACGGTCCCGTAGGCCCGATCGACGAGCCGCCGGCGCACTCCCGGATCGCGGTCGGCGGCATCCAGGATCGTCTCCTTGAGGTGCAGGACCCGGACCCCGAACTCCTCGCGGAGGGTCCGCACCAGGTTATCATGCTCCCGGCGAGCCTCATAGCGGCTGAACGCCCGCTCATAAAGCGCTGCATACGGTTCCAGCAGCCCGAAGAACATCTCGATCCCCGGGCGGTGGACGGCGACCTCCCGGAGCCGCTCCCACTCCGCCCGCACGCCCGCCGCCATCCTCTCACCGCCTCCGCCCGGGGCCGATGAAGTAGTATGCGATCATCACCCCAACGGCCGTTGCCGCGGCAGAGACCCAGTTCACCCGCCCGCTGATGGTGAAACTGATCCCGGCAAAGACGGCAAACGCCAGCATGCCGTAGAGGAGGATTTTCACGTATCGATGCATCTATGGGGGTTCTCTCGCCGGAGAACGGATAAACCTGTCGCGGCGCCGGCCCCCCGGAGAGCGAAACCGCAATCGTTAATATTCGGTGAAACAACCGGCATTCAAGAAATATTATCCACCCGTCTCCAGGGAGGTGTTCATACGAAGATCCGGCGCTACAAACCCCCAATCTCAACGACCGCGAGACCGTTTAGGAGAATGCAGCGGCTGCAGCGCAACCCGACCTTCATCCCGCTCATGACCGGCCCGGTGGTGAACGCCGTCGTGCTCGCGGCCCTTTCGGCAACATCGGCCATGTCGGGACTAATCCTGGGATTCAGCATCCGTCTCGCAGGGCTCTGAGGCTCTCCACGGAACCCCGGGCTCACAAGAGGTCCCTCCCCGAGAGGTACTCCGGCGAACCCTTCTTCCCGCGGCTACAGCCCGAGAACGTCCATCACCCGGAGCCCGAAGAGGACCATCCCCGTTCGGAGCGTCCCGAGGAGGGTGTTTCCCTCGACCGTGACGGTCCCGTTTCTCATCGCTGCCCGGAACATGTCAAACGGCTGATCGGAGACCATGACTTCCTCTACCGTCGCGGCATCGGTGGTCACCGTGACGATCGGATCCGGGCGGCCTTTTGCATCGAACTGGAGGATCTTGCGGTCGTGGAAGGTGATCCCGATGACCAGGACGCCGTCCGGGGAGTTGATGTAAAGGTTGACCTTCTCATCCGCGAACGGTCCGGTCACCCATCCCGGCAGCCGGTCGGCGTAACCGTTGTAGGTCAGGGTATACTCCCGCATCGCAAAGAGGAGGTTCACCTCAGCCGGGGTCAGGTCGGCGTTCTCGATCACGAGCCCGCCTGCCGGTGCGACAAGGGCCAGCGCTACGAGGATGAGAAGGGGAATGGCCGGACGAAAGGGCCGGGTCACCGCCGTCCTCCCGTCCGCTCCTTACCTTTCGGCACGCCGGCTCCTGGAACGATGGTATCTGGAGATCCGGCTCCGAGATTGCCGGTCTCGATAGGTGAGGGGTAGCCGCACATGCCGTCTCTGAGATGGGATGGGGAGGTTCTGGTATTTCATAATATCTATCAGGACCGGCTGCCGGCAAGATGCCGGAACGGTTTTACCGACCTGACCCGCAGCCCGGGTTGCGGCGGGGGGACTGAGCCGGAGATCGCCCGGGCCTCCGGGCCGGTCCGCCGCATCCCGGCAGGGAAAGGGAGATATGGCAGCACCATGCATGTGGATACGGCTCCCGCACCGGGGCGGGATGGTGACCGATGGGAGGAGACGATATCATTGAGGTCAGGGGCCTCGAGCATGTCTTCGACGGCTTTACGGCGGTACGCGGCATCAGTTTTACCGTCCGGAAAGGCGAGATCTTCTCCTTCCTCGGCCCGAACGGAGCAGGAAAGAGCACCACCATCAACATCCTGATAACCCTCCTTCCGCTCCAGAAGGGCACGGTGCGGGTGGCGGGCCACGATGTCGCACAAGAACCCGGACGGGTCCGGGAGTCCATCGGCATCGTCTTCCAGGAAGATGTGCTCGATCGCGATCTCACTGTCTGGGAGACGATGGAGTTCCACGGGCGGCTTTACAGTATTCCCCGCGACGAGCGTCGACGGCGGATTGACGACCTGCTCCGGGTCGTGGAACTTGACCCGAAACGGAACGAGCGGACAAAGAACCTCTCCGGGGGTATGAAACGGCGGCTCCAGATCGCCCGGGGACTGATGACCCGGCCGAAAGTCCTGTTTCTCGACGAACCGACACAGGGGCTCGACCCTCAGACACGGATGCGGATGTGGGAGTATATCCGGCAGGTGAACAAGACCGGGACGACGATATTTTTGACGACACACTACATGGAAGAGGCCGATATGCTCTCGGACAGGATCAGCATCATCGACGACGGGAGGATCATCGTCTCCGGCACCCCGGATGCCCTGAAGAACACCCTCGGCGAGGATGTCGTCTACCTGGAGACCGAGGATGACGGGAAAGCACGGGAGACCCTCCGGGGGGTCGAGGAGGTCCGCTCGATCAAGGAGTCGCCCCGGGGGCTCTCGATCACGATCTCAACCGACGGGAGCCACTGTCTCCCGAGAATCGTCGAGCGGGTACGCGGTGCCGGGATCGGGATATCGAGCGTGAACTTAAAGAAACCGACGATGGACGATGTCTTCGTCCACTACACGGGGAGAGAACTGCGGGATACCACAGGGTGAGCGGCATGGCATGGGAGTTCCTCACCGTCTACTGGCGGGAGATGATCCGGTTCGTCCGCTTCAGGACGCAGCTCTTCGCATCGCTCCTGCAGCCGGCGCTCTGGATGGCTTTCTTCGGCGTCGCGATGTCCTCGAACTTCAACCGGTTCACCTCGGCCATCCCACCCCCGCCGGGCGTCTTCTCGGTCGACTACCTCACCTTCATGGCCGCCGGGGTGATCGCGATGACGACCCTCTTTACGAGCCTCTTTGGGGGTATCAGTCTCCTCTTCGACAAAAACTGGGGGCTGATGCGGGAGATGCTCGCGAGCCCCATGCCCCGGACCCACATCATGATGGGGGTCAGCCTCTCGGGGATGACGAAGTCGTTCATCCAGGTCTCCATCATTATGGCCTTCGGGCTCCTCCTCGGGGTCCGGTTCTTCCCCGGGTTCTCGCCCGTCCAGATCGCCGTCTCGGTCATCGGGATATACGCGTTCGTCGGCGTCTTCTCGCTCGGGTTCCTCCTCTTCTCCTCCACAATCTCGATGCGTCTTGAGACACCCGAAGGGCTGCAGGGGATCATCACGCTCCTCACGCTGCCGATCTTCTTCGTCTCAAACGCCCTCTACCCCATCCAGGCATTCCCGCCGATCCTCCAGGCTCTCTCGATCTACAACCCGCTCACCCACCTGGTCAGCGGCATCCGCTACTTCGCTCTCGGCAGCGACTTCTTCGCCGTCGGTGCCCGCTACACCTACACAACGGCCGACGTCCTCGGATCGTTCGCTTACCTGGTGGCGTTTGCGACGGTGATGTACTTCCTCGCCCGCCGAACGTTTCAACGGGCGGTGGTTACATAACGGGTGAGCACAAGAGAGGCAATCATGCAGGGAATCGGGTATGCAGCGCTGGCCCTCACTGCCCTCATCGTTTTCGCCGCTCTCCCCGGGTGCACCGGGGTGCCGGGCCTTGAGACGACGGAGGAGTTCAACCGGACGGTCACGGTAGAGCCCGGGAGTGCAGTCGTCGTGATCAACCGAAACGGTGGCGTGACCGTGGACGTCCGGGAGGGGGAGACCATCGCAATCAGTGCGGTCAAACGGTCCGTCTACGGTCAGGCCGAACTCGATAAGGTCCAGATTGTGGTGACGGAGGGCGATCCCCTCCGGATAGAGACGGTCCATACCGGGACAAACCCGCGGGTGAGCGTGGGCTACACGATACACCTGCCGCCGACCGTCGTCCTGCAGCAGGCCGTGAGTTCAAACGGTCCCATCGACCTCTCCGGGGTGCGGGTGAACGCAACGGAACTCCGGACCTCAAACGGCCCCGTGCGGGTTGACAGCGCTCCCGGCGGCGCTCTTGCGGCAGAGTCCTCGAACGGCCCGATCGAGGTGCGGGGCGCCGAAGGCTACGTCACCGCACGGACGAGCAACGCAGGGATCACCGTGGAGGAGTCCGCGGGGATCGCGGAACTGCGGACATCAAACGGCCCGATCACCGCCGGCATCCACGCTATCCGGGGCGATGTGGCGGTCACCACCAGCAACGGCGCGATAGCGCTCCGGCTCGCGGAGAGCCTGAATGCCCGCCTGGTCGCCACCACCTCAAACGGCAGAATAGCGGTGAACAACCTCCCGCTCCAGGTTGAGGAGTCGTCAGGAACCCGGGTTGCCGGCACGCTCGGGGAGGGAGGGGCGACGATCACCATCACCACATCGAACGGCGGTATCGATCTTACGGGGCTCTGATCCCCGCAACCTTTTATCTGCCCGGGACCAACCTTCGAACACCGATGAACCGCTCACATCTCCTGTTCTTCACCGTTGCGGGGGTGACCTGCGCCCTCCCCCTGGCCGTCGTCCGGCAGGTCGTCAGCATGGTGGCGCTCTCCCCCGGGGCCGAGCACGGGGGGGCGGAGGGCACCATGAACCTGCACGGGAGGACCGTCCCGGTCTACCCGGTCCGGGGACTCCTCGGCCTCCCTGACCGCCCGCCTCTCGCGACCGACGTCCTCATCATCGTCCGTCCCGGCTCAGACTGCATGGCCCTCCGGGTGGACGGGGTGCAGGGGGTGCGGGAAGGTACGCTCCCGCCCGTCGCTGACGGCGGCACGGCCACGCCTCCCGGGGTATTCCCGGCCGGGGACGGGACAGTCCTTATCCACGACCCCGGTGCACTCTGTGCAGCACAAGAGCGCGAGCGGCTCCCCCTCCATTCGGCCGGCGAGGAGGGACTCCCGGAGATAGGAAAGGCCGGCGCGGTTCTCGCAGAACGGGCGCGAGCGATTGCACAGGTGGAGGAAGGGGCGCATGAGACCGGGCTGTCAGAGATCCTCACGTTTCGGCTCGCTTCCCGCGAGTACGCCATCGAGACACGATACATCCGGGAGGTCTTCATCATCCGCGAGATCACCCCCGTCCCCGGGGTGCCCGATTTCATCGCCGGGATCTGTGCCGTACGAGGGGAGATCATCTCCGTCGTCGACCTTGCCCGGTTCTTCTCGATCCCGGAGCAGGGGCTGACCGACCTCAACAGGGTCATCGTCCTCTCGGACGGGACGATGACGTTCGGGATCCTCGCGGATTATATCACGGACATCGGGACCACGCCGACCGGCGACCTCGCTCCCGTACAACCCGGCACGACGCCTATCGACCCACGGTATCTGCTCGGTATCACGGAAGGCTCGCGGGTCGTTCTGGACGCGGGAGCGATCCTTGCCGATCCGAAGATGCCGGTCCAGTAATCTGGAGCAGAACATCCGATTCTTGTGCGGTTAGGTAAAATAGCCACCAAATACGCCGATTTACCGACAGAACATTATTTAACCCACGGTGTGCATCAATCTATTTAGTCATACCGGGGAGGGGAACGGATACAGCATGCTCACATTTTTCTCTGACATGAAAGTCGGGACGAAGATCCTCGTCATCTGCCTCTTTCTTGCGATCATCCCGGCGCTTATGCTCGGCGTGGTAGCGTATACCAGTTCGAGCAGTGTGATCAACGACCAGATCGAGACGCTGCTTGAGACACAGGTGCTTGATGCAAGGGGATGGACCAACGACGTCTACAAACTCACCCGCAACAAGGTGAACAGCGACCTCAACGTCCTCCGGGAGAACTTCTACGCTCGCGGCACGCCCGAGGTGATCGATGGAAAACTGGCGCTGGTCAACGAGAACGCCAACCCCTACATCATCAACGACAACTTCGAGATCGTCGACCAGGTCCAGTCCCTGGTCGGGGGCGCAGCGACGGTCTTTCAGGTGAACGACGATCATGCTGTCCGGGTCTCCACGAACGTCATCGGGACCGACGGCACGCGGGCGGTCGGGACCGAGCTGACCCAGAACGTCTACGACGTCGTCGTCAACCAGGGAGAGACCTATTACGGGAGCAGGGACCTCTTCGGCAAGCGCTACGTCACGGCGTACGAGCCGATAAAGGACAGCAACGGCAAGATCGTCGGAGTCCTCTTCGTCGGGACCGAGGAGCAGGAGACCCTTGACGTCGTCAAGGCGAGCCTCAAGGACACGGTCATCGGCAGGAACGGCTATATGTTCGTCATCGACAGCACCGGGCAGGTCCTTGTGCACCCCTCCCTTGAGGGTGAGAACTGGGCCGGCGAGGGCTTCGTCCAGGAGATGTTCGAGAACAAGGTCGGGGTCATCCGCCACGAGATCGACGGCACCGATATGATCGACGCCTACACCTACTACGAGCCGCTCGACTGGTACATCGTCTCGCGCGCCGATCTCTCCGATTTCACCGGGCCGATCGACACCATCCGCAACACGATCATCGTCGTCGTCCTGGCATCCATCGCCATCGGCGTCGCGATAGCCATTCTCTTCGGCCGTTCTATCTCCGAGCCCCTGCAGCAGGTCGTGTTGATGCTCAAAGAACTCCGCAACGGCCACCTCTCCGCCCGGCTCAACATCAAGCGGCAGGACGAGATAGGGGTCATGGCCGCCACGATGGATGAGTTTGCCGGCGATCTCCAGACGAACGTCGTCGGGAACCTCAAAAAGATCGCCCTCGGGGAGTATGTCCAGGAGTTCCCGGTCACCGACGAGGGCGACGAGATCCGTCCCGCGCTCGCGATGATGGTCCAGTCCCTCGACCACCTCCACAAGGAGACGATCAAACTCACGGACGCCGCCCGTGCGGGGGACCTCTCGATCCGCGGCGACGAGAAGGCGTTTCGCGGCGGTTACCGTATGATCATCGCCGGGTTCAACAAAACCCTCGAATCGATAACCGAACCGGTGAACGAGGCGATGCGGCTTGCCGGATATTACGCTTCCGGCGACTTCACCGCCCGGTTCGACGAGAAGATCCCGGTTGCCGGGGAGTTCGTCGCCTACCGTGACGCCCTCAACACCATCGGGATCGAACTCTCGCGGCTGATGAAACTGATCAGCGAGGAGCTCTACGAAGGGGTCTCGGTCCTCTCCCTTGCATCTAACGAGATCCTGGCGGTCACGAACGAACTCTCCGCGGCCAGTTCCCAGACCGCCGCGACGGTGAACGAGACCTCCGACTCGGTCGAGAGCGTCAGGAAGAAGACCGAACTCGTGAACCAGAAGACGAAAGGAGTCTCTGAGAAAGCGATGCGGGCGCTCGACGTCTCCAAAGACGGCCAGAGATCCGTCCGGGAGATCCTTGACGGGATGGAGCAGATCCAGCGGCAGATGGATATCATCCGGGCAAACGTCATCCGTCTCTCCGAGCAGAGCCAGGCGGTCGGCGAGATCATCGCAACAGTGACCGATATCTCCGAGCAGTCCAACCTGCTCGCGGTGAACGCCTCGATCGAGGCCGCAAAGGCCGGGGAGTTCGGGAAAGGGTTTGCGGTCGTCGCAAACGAGATCCATAACCTTGCCGAGCAGTCAAAGAAGGCGACCGCGAACATCCGGGTCATCCTCACCGATATCCAGCGGGGTGTCTCCTCGACCGCGGTCTCGACCGAGCAGGGGATCCGGTCCGTCGCGGATGCCTCACGGCTGACGAGCAACGCCCAGGAGGCGATCGAGGTGCTCGCCCGGTCGATCGCGGACACTTCGCAAGAGGTCATCGAGATCGCGGCCTCGATCCAGACACAGGCAGCGGGAATCGACCAGATCTCGCGGGCAATGGAGAATATCCGCGACGCCGCCCAGAAGAACCTTGAGACCACCCACAAGGCGGAGAAGACCGCCGAGGACCTGCACGAACTCGGCGACCGCCTGAAGAGGATCACCCAGCAGTACCGGGTCTGATGCAATTGGCCATGGCCGGATCGAACGATGCATTCCGCGCTCATCTCCTCGAGACCTTTCGCGAGGAGGCGGAGGAGTATCTTGAGTCGATCACCGCAGGACTCATCGACCTCGAGAAATCGGGATCGGAGCCCGCGCTGGTCGAGTCGGTCTACCGGAGGATCCACAGCCTGAAGGGGGCCGCACGTGCGGTCAACCTCCGGGAGATCGAGTCGGTCTGCCAGACCCTCGAGACCGTCTTTGCCCTGGTAAAACGGGGCGAGTACACCCCCGGTGTCGACGACTTCGACCTCTTCCACCGGACGCTCGCGGTGGTGAAGGCGCTTCTCCGGGGCGAGCGGCCGCCGAACACCCCGGGGGAGGTGATCGGAGCGCTCCGGGCCATTCCTTCGGGAAAGGGATCCCGGGAAAGGACGGACCCGGCCGTCAGGGAGAGCCGCGCTCCCGGGGGGGAGGCGGCAGGGCATGGTCAGAACGGCGGCACTGTCCGGATTGCAGCCCAGAAACTCGACCTGCTTACTGCCGGGGCGGACGACCTCCTCACGACGCGGCTCTTCATCACGCAGCGGATACGCGAACTCGAGGAGATGGGGGGGCGTTTCGCCCTCTGGCAGTGGAAACACTCCCAGGCATTCAACGACCTGCACCTTATCCGCAGAAAGGCGTTCGGTGAAGAGAAGGCGGTGATCCCTCCCGAACTGGTCCTCCCGCTCCAGAGGGCGGTCGAGTTCCTGGAGTACAACCGTGAGTTCGTGACCTACCTGCAGCACGACCTCGCTACGCACCTGCGTGCCATGGAGATCGACCGGTCGGCACTCGAGGCGAGCACCACCGAGATCTCCGACCTGATCCGCGACGCCGCCCTGCTTCCGGCCGCAAGCATGCTTGCACCGTTCTCTGCGTTTGTCCGGGAGTTCTCCCGGACGTCGGGCAAATCGGTCGACCTCATGATCGAGGGGGGGGATATCGAGGTGGACCGGCGGATCCTGGATGCGCTCCGGGAGCCGATCATGCATCTTGTCCGCAACAGCATCGATCACGGCATTGAGGACCCGGAGACCCGGATTGCGCGGAAGAAACCGGCCGGCGGCACCGTCCGGATCCGGGTCTCTCCCCGTTCGGGGAGCAGGGTCGGGATCGAGGTGGCCGATGACGGCGCGGGCATCGACGGCAACGAGATCCGGCGGATGGCCGTTGAGAACGGGGTGGTGACCGCCGGCGAGAATGCGGCCCTCACGGACAGCGAGGCGATCTGGCTCATATTCAGGTCGGGGATGACGACAAGCCGGGTCGTCACCGACCTCTCGGGGAGGGGGCTTGGGCTTGCGATCGTGGAAGACACCGTCTCCCGTCTCGGGGGGGAGGTGACGGTCTCCTCGACGAGAGGCCGGGGGACCACGATCACCCTGGTCGTCCCGGTCAGGATGGCCACCCTCCGCGGGCTCCTTGTCCGGTCGGAGAAGCAGATCTACGTTCTGCCCATGCAGCAGGTCAAGCAGGTCCTCCGGGTGCGCCCAAAGGACCTGAGCCTGAACGACGGCCGCCCGACAGCCCGGGTTGCGGGGGAGACGATCGAGATCGTCCGGCTCACCGACGTCCTGGGAATCCCCCCATCCGGCCCTCCGTCCGGGGAGGACCGCCCGGCATCCCTGGTCATCATCGCCTACGGTGCAGGAAAGATCGCATGCCTGGTCGACGAGGTGATCCGGGTGCAGGAGATCGTCGTCCGGCCGCTCGGGAGCCAGCTGCGCTTCGTCCGGAGGATCGACGGGGCCGTGATCCTCGGGGACGGGAGGGTGGCGCTTGTCCTCGATCCCCTCGAACTGATCCAGGACGCGACGCAGACGGAGCGGCCGGTCCCTCCCCCGCCACTCCCGGACGAGGCCCCCCGGCAGATCCTGGTCGTGGAGGATTCGGTCACATCGCGGGTCCTGCTGCAGAATGTCCTTGAAGGAGCCGGATATCAGGTAGAGACCGCAGTCGACGGCATCGATGCGCTCGCAAAACTTAAGGAGCATGAGTTTGATATGGTCGTCTCGGACGTGGATATGCCCCGGATGAACGGTTTTGCCCTCACAGAGAAGATCCGTGCCGAAGATCGGCACCCCGCCGGTCTTCCTGTGGTGCTGGTCACCTCGCTCGACTCGCCCGAAGATCGGGAGCAGGGGAGGGCGGTCGGGGCGGATGCCTATATCGTCAAGAGCGGTTTTGAGACGGGAGGATTTGTCGAGACAGTCCGCCGCCTGATGCGCCGCCGGTGACGAACGAGGAGGAGAAGCGAGATGGAAGAGATACAGAAGAGATCGAGGATGAGCATCCTGGTCGTAGAGGATAGCCGGACACAGGCTGAGTTCCTCCGCCACATGCTTGAAGAGGAAGGATACGATGTCACCCTGGCGGCGGACGGTGAGGAAGCCCTCCGGCGGATCGAGGCCGGCCGGCCCGATATCGTCCTGACCGACATCCTGATGCCGGGGATGGACGGGTATGAACTCTGCCGCAGGATCAAGCAGGACTCCCCGGGGATACCGGTCATCCTGGTCACCAACCTCTTTGACCCGGCCGACGTCATGCGGGGCCTCGCTGCCGGGGCTGATAGTTTCATCGTCAAACCGGTCGAGCCCGGACTTGTCTGCTCGCAGATCGAGGCCGTCATGCGGACGGCGGAGATGCCCGACCCGGACGGCTCCCCAGCCCCGCTGGAGATCCCCTTTGCCGGGAGCACCTACACGATTGCCGCAGGGAGGCTCCGGATCTTAAACACGCTCCTCTCGACTTACTCCGTCGCGGTGGCGAAGAACGCCGAGCTCCAGGAGGCCCAGGAGCAGCTGCACTCCTTAAACGAGCAACTCCAGGCGGCCGTGGGGGACCTCTCCCGCAGCAACGAGAGCCTTGCTGCGGAGAACCAGGAACGGAGGCGCGTTGAGGCGGCACTCGCGGACGCCAACCGGAAACTCCAGCTCATGGCCAGCATCACCCGCCACGACCTCTTAAACCAGCTTGCAGCGCTCGAGGGTTACCTGGACCTCGCCCTCTCCCTCCGCGAGCGGGAGCCGGCGAACGCGTGGCAGCACGTCGAGAGCGCCGACGGGATGATCACCCGGATCAGCAATACCCTCCGGTTCACCGCCGACTACCAGAAGGTGGGCGCTGCCTCCCCCGTCTGGCAGGAGATCCGGATGCTTGTGGAGCGGTCGGTGCAGTATGTCCCGACGGGCGCGGTGAGCATCGTGAACGCCGTTCCCGCGGGGGTGGAGGTCTACGCCGACCCGCTCATCGAGAGGGTCTTCTCAAACCTGATCGAGAACGCGATGCGCTACGGGGAGAAGGCAACCACCATCACCTTCAGCCTCAGGCGGGAAAGCGATGGCTACACCATCCTCTGCGAGGACGATGGCGTGGGGGTCCCTTCCGACGAGAAGGAGAAGATCTTCTCCTATGCCTACGGCATGAACACCGGCCTCGGCCTCTTCCTGGCCCGGGAGATCCTCGCCATCACCGGGATCACCATCAGCGAGACCGGGACCCCCGGCAAAGGGGCGCGGTTCGAACTTCTCTGCCCGGTGGAGGTGATCCGTGCAGGGTAAGGATACACCTGCATGCCCCATCATGAAGATCGGAAAGCCTTTCGCCAGCACGCGCAACCGCATCGCGGCCATCGCCGTCCTCGCGGTGCTTGCCCTTGGGGGGAACCTGCTCGGCCTTATCCTCGGCGCCCCGGCGGGCCTTCTCCCCCTTCCCGCTCTCCCGCTCAGCATCCCGATCATCCTCGCGAGTTACTGGTATCCCCGACGCGGCATCCCCTTCTCGATCTGCCTCGCAGCCGTCTACGCCGTCACGGTCTTTCTCCTCTCCCCACCGGATCCCCTGCTCCCGTTCACCATCCTCCCCCGCGCGGTCTTCCTGGTCCTCGTCGGCGGGGTGGTCGCGCTCCTCGCAACGAGGCTGCGGGAGTCCGAGCAGCAGATGCAGGAGATCATCGAGTTTCTGCCCGACGCGACGTTCGCTCTCGACCGCGAGGGGAAGGTCATCGCCTGGAACCGCGCGATCGAGGAGATGACCGGGGTGAAGAAGGAGGCCATGCTCAACCAGGGAGACTACGAGCATGCCATACCCTTCTGCGGTGAACGGCGACCGCTCCTTGCAGACCGGCTCCTCCGGGGCGAGGTCGAGGCCGGGAATCCGCACACCCTCGTCTCCGAGACCTCCGTCCCCCATCTCCGGGGCGGGAAGGGAGCGCATATCAGGTTCACGGCGACCGCACTCCTTGACGCGAACGGCAACGTCGCAGGTGCCATCGAGTCTATCCGGGACGTCAGCGATCAGGTCATGACGGAGGCCGCGCTCCGGAACGCCGGCCGCCAGCTCAACACCCTCTCGGGGATCCTCCGCACCGACCTCGCGAACCGGCTTGCCGTCCTCTACGGCTACCTCTCGGTGGGCGTGATGAAGTTCGACGATCCCGCGGTCCTCTCGTTCATCGATGACCTGCACGATGCTGCAAACGGCATCCGGCGTCAGATCGAGATCTCCCGCGCGTTCCGCGACATCGGGCGATCCCCACCGGGATGGATGCCCGTGCAGGAGACCGTCAGGAACGCGGCAGCGAACCTTCCGTTCGGGGCCGTCTCCCTCGAAGCATGGACCGAGCGGCTCGATGTCTTCGCCGACCCCCATCTCGGGACGGTCTTCACCCATCTCTTCGAGAACGCTCTCGCCCCGGCGACGGGCGCGACCCGGATCGTCGTCACCTACCACCTGCGGCCGGACGGCTGTGCAATCATCGTCGAGGACGACGGGACCGGCATCCCCGATGCGGAGAAGGAGAGGCTCTTCGTCCAGAGGGCGGAAAGTTACGGGCATGGGCTCTTCCTCGCCCACGAGATCCTCGCCATCACCGGGATCACCATCCGCGAGACCGGGACCCCGGGGGAGGGGGCGAGGTTCGAGATCCTTGTGCCGCAGGAGGGTTACCGGATTGACTGAGGAGAAGAGAACAATGGTTCCCGGCGACTCTGGACCCGCACCCCGGCCGGAGGTCCACGAACTCACGCGCACGGAGTTCGCGCTCGCCGACGAGGTCTGGCGTGACTACCACGGTGCGACCGGCGACCCGGCGCGGGACAGGATCTTTGCGGTCTTCCTCGACGGGCGGATCGTCTCGCTTGCCCGGTGCAGGAGGCACCCCGACGGCAGCATGGAGGTCGACGGCGTCTTCACGCCCGAGGCCTGCCGGGGGAGGGGGTATGCCCGCATGGCGGTCGGCGCTCTCGTCACGGCCTGCCACAACGACGACCTCTTCATGTACGCGGTCGAGAGCCTCACGGGGCTCTACGCGGAGTTCGGGTTCGTCTCGATACCGGAACGCGACCTCCCTTTCCCCATCCGGGAGCGCTATACCTGGGCTGCGGGGAATATGGAGGGCGCGGAGGTCCGGCCGATGCGCCGGAGAGCCGGGTTGTGAGCGGTCCGGCGCAACCCTTATCCTCTCCGGCAAGAGAGTACCCGAACGAGGAGCCCAAACAATGGCAGACGTCTATTTTGCCGGTCTCAGGGCACGGGGCCACCACGAGAGCAAAGTCGAGAAGATCCGCCGGCTCTTTGATGCATCCGGTTTTGACGCTGTGGTCCGGCCCGACGACCTTACGGCCGTCAAACTGCATGTCGGGGAGCGGGGGTGCGACACCTACATCCACCCGGTCTTTGCCCGGCAGGTGGTCGATAAGGTGAAGGAGCGCCGGGCCCACCCGTTCATCACCGACACCGCCACCCTGTACGCGGGGAGCCGTGCGGACGCCGTCCGGCATACCGTCACCGCCATCGAGCACGGTTTTGCCTACGCGGTCGCCGGCGCTCCGGTGATCGTCGCCGACGGCCTCCGGGGCGGCTACTGGCGGGAGGTCCCGATCGAGGGGAGACACTTTGCGAGCGTCCGGATCGCGGGGAGCATCCTCGACGCCGAGAGCATGCTCGTCCTCTCGCACGTCAAGGGCCACGACCTTGCCGGGTTCGGGGGGGCGATCAAGAACCTGGCGATGGGCTGCGCCCCGCCGTCAGGGAAGGCGGAGCAGCACGCCGGCCGGCCGTTCGTGGAGATCGAGCGGTGCGGGGGGTGCGGGAAGTGCACCCGGGTCTGCCCGCAGGCGGCGATGACCCTCGCAGACGGGCGGGCGATCCTCAACCCGGAGCACTGTGTCGGGTGCGGGGACTGCATGCGCGCCTGTCCGACAGGCGCGATCGAGTTCGACTGGACAACGGAGATCCGGCCGTTTCTCGAGCGGCTCTGCGAGTACGCCCTTGGGGCCGTCCGCGATAAACCCGGGCGGGTCGGCTACATCAACTTCCTCCTCGGCATCACCCCCGACTGCGACTGCGTCCCCTGGAGCGACGCGGCGATCGTCCCGGATATCGGGATCCTCGCCTCGACCGACCCGGTCGCCATCGACCACGCGAGCCTCGATCTCATCAACAGCGAGCGCGGAGTCCCCCGGACGGCGCTCGCGAAGAATCTTGCTCCCGGTGAGGACAAGTTTAAGGGTGTCTGGGACTACACGGACGGCAAATATCAGATCGAATATGCCGCCGGGATCGGGCTCGGGGACGCCGATTACCGGCTGATCGAGGTGTGATATGGAGACCAGAAAGGTGGTGCTGCTCTGCGGGAGCCCCCGGCTCGAAGGAAACACCGCACAGGTGCTTGCCGAGTGCGCAAAGGTCATCGAACGGGAGGGGCTCGAGGCCGAGACCGTGCTGCTTGCAGAAAAGCACATCCTCTCCTGCACGGCCTGCGGGCTCTGCACCGGCGGGGAGTGCGCTCTTGACGACGACCTAAACGAGATCATCGATACGATCCGGGAGGCCGACGGGTTCATCGTCGGGACCCCGGTCTACTTCGGGACCGCCCGGGGCGACGTCACGGCAGCGCTGCAGAGGATCGGGATGGTCTCGATGGCGTCGGACTCCTTCCTCTCGCGGAAGGTGGGCGGCCCGATCGTCGTGGCACGGCGGGGCGGGCATACCGCAACGCTCCAGGAACTGCTGATGTTCTTCCTGATCAACGATATGATCGTGCCGGGCTCGACCTACTGGAACATGGTCTTCGGGTGGGCGCCGGGCGAGGCCCTGAACGACGAAGAAGGGATGCGGACAATCCGGCGGTTCGCCGAGAACGTGGCGTTCCTGATCAAGAAACTGCACTGAGGCTCCGGCGCCGGAGAAGAACCTTTTTCATCCTGTCCGGAGAGGGATCAGCATGGATCTTTCGTCTGAGGCGACGAGGCCGGATGTCGCGGATACGGCACCGCTGACCCGGCGGGAGATCGCCGATCTCCTGTTAGAAGTCCCGGACTGGTCACTTGAAGACGGGCGGCTCTCTGCCCGGTTTGCCTGCAAAGGGTTCTCCGAAGCTCTCCACTTTCTCGGCGAGATCGCCGCGTTTGCCGCGCGGGAGAAGCATCTTCCGGATATCGGGATCCGCGAGAACCGGATCGTTGATGTGGCCTGGTATACCTACGCCATCGGCGGGCTCTCCAGAAACGACTTCATCATGGCTGCACGCCTCTCCGAGCGGCTCCGGTCCCGGCAGGGCGGGACCCTCTAGCCGGTGCCGAAGGCCCTCATGATCTTCGACCGGATAGCATCCCTGGGGAGCGCACCGACCACCCGGTCGACGAGCGCGCCGTTCGCAAAGAAGAGGAGCGTCGGTATCGCCGATATGCTGAAACTCATCGCCACCCGGGGATTCTGGTCGACGTTGCACTTCGAGAAGGTCACCCTGCCGGCGAAGTCACGCGCAAGGTCCTCGATCACCGGCGCCACCATCCGGCAGGGGCCGCACCATTCCGCCCAGACGTCGACGACAAGGAACGGGTGATCCTGCAGGGTTGCCTCAAATGTATCGTCCGTGACCTCGATGATGCCTTCCCGGTTGCCGATGAACCGGGCCTCCATATCCCGGAGGCGCTCTTCCCGGAGACGCTGCAGATCGTCGTCCACCGGTCCTTTCTCTTCCATGCAACGGAGGTATGGCGCACGCCCCTATAAAAGATTGCGTGGGAACGTCCGGAATTCGAGCACCGGGAGCATAAGAGCGGCGGCCGGGCATTCAGATAACTATATATCCGGGCACGTACAATATTATATACCTCACAGGTAGGAAGCGAGGTGGGGTAGTCAGGAAATCCCGGCGGGCTCATAACCCGTAGATCGATGGTTCAAATCCATCCCTCGCTATGCTCGGTTCTTCTGCGTTTTTGCACGATTTTTCGTATCGATTGTTCCTTTGTAACGAGCCCCTGCGTCTCTTGAGATCTCTTCCCGGCGAGCCCGCCTCTCGCGCAAGCGCCCGGGCTCGGCAGCACGCATAGAAGTGGGCCCTGACCCGGCATTGCTATGATAGAGAGTGCCCGATGCACCGGACCGTGGCGGACAGCGCCCGCACTCCCCCTTTTTCTCCACCCCGGGCGCGATACCCGAGGAAATTCGTGCATGGGTGCGTGCCCCATGGTAAGCGCCGGATCAAGATTCAGGAGAGTCCGAACACCCGGACAAAAAAAGGAAACCCACCGGGGGAACTTACGCCGTCCGTTTCTTCTCGGCCTTGAAGGCCGAGAGGTCGGACTGGTGGGTGCCGGCGACGTAGTCCACGACGCAGTGGCAACTCCGCTCCCCGTGGATCTCCACCGGGTAGCATCCGGTCAGGCACCCGGTGCAGAGGTTCCGCTCACCACACCCGATCGCCTCCACCAGGTCATCGAGCGGGATGTAGGTGAGCGAGTTCGCGCCGATGCTCTCCCGCACTGCCTCGACATCGCTGCCGCTCGCGATCAACTCCGCGCGGGTGGGCATATCCACCCCGAGGTAGCAGGGCGCGATGATCGGCGGAGAACCGACCCGGAGATGGATCTCCTCCGCCCCCGCGTCCCGGATCATGTTCACGATCCGGCGGGAGGTCGTCCCCCGGACAATGCTGTCGTCGACCAGGATCACCCGTTTGTCCTTGAGGTTCCCCCGGACGGTGTTGAGCTTGATCCTGACCGCGCGCTCCCGCTGCTTCTGGGTCGGCATGATGAATGTCCGGCCCATGTAGCGGTTCTTCATCAGGCCCTCGACGAACGGGGTGCAGGACCGCTCAGCGTAGCCTGCGGCGTACGCGATCCCGGAGTCGGGGACGGGACAGACCGTATCGGCCTCTATCGGGCTTGCATCATAGAGTTTCTGGCCGATCTGGCGCCGGACGTCGTAGACCAGTTTTCCGTCCATCACCGAGTCGGCGCGGGCGAAGTAGATGTACTCGAAGATACAGTAAGCCCGCCGGTCCGCCGTTGCGATCTGGACGGAGGAAAGCCCGTCCTCATCGATGCAGAGAAGTTCTCCCGGCCGGACATCGCGAAGAAGCGTGCCGTCCAGCGCATCGATCGCCACGCTCTCCGATGCAACGATGTAGCCCTGGTCAATCCTCCCGATACAGAGCGGCTTGATGCCGAGCGGGTCGCGGAACGCATAGACGGTGCCGTTGACCAGCGCAACGACTGCATAGGAGCCCCGCAGGCGCCGCATGCAGAGCCGGACAGCATCCTCCATGCTTTTTGAGGTCCGGAGCGCATCGGCGATGATACTCCCGATGATCTCGGTATCGGTCGTCGTGGAGAAGATCTGTCCCCGGCGCTCATACTCCTCCCGGAGTTCGGCCGTGTTCACCAGGTTGCCGTTATGGGCGATCGAGAGATCAAGCCCCTGATACCGGAAGTTGAACGGCTGAACGTTCTCCGGGACTTTTGACCCGGTCGTCGGGTAGCGGACGTGTCCAATTCCGGTGTTGCCCCGCAGCCTCTGCAGGGTCTGGCTGTTGAAGACCTCAGCAACAAGTCCCTGGGCTTTATGCGTGTACAGGGTCGTGCCTTCAAAAGTAGAGATCCCTGCGCTCTCCTGCCCCCGGTGCTGGAGAGCGTACAGGGCGTAGTACAGCGGAAAAGAGACACCGCCAGCATCGACGACGCCAACGATACCACACATGATACAGCTCTAATGCGTCGGTACCTTTGCCTTCTTCTCCGTCCAGCGGTAACTGCGAATCCTCCGGCTTTTTCCAAAGCCACAGGACGCGCAGACCTTGTGCTGCGCGTGGAACGAGATCTTGCCGCAACGCCTGCAGGCGATGTGGGTACGCTTCTGTCGCTTGCCCATTGAGGGTGTGCCTTTTGACATGCTCTCTCACCTACTTATTCGACTGAAGGAGTAATGTAAATTACGTTGTCACCGCGGACGATCAGTGTGCCGAGTTTCTGCACTGTGCCGTCCACTTCTTCTTCTGCCTTATCCAATACCAGATTCATGTGAACGTCGTATCCCTGGAGGATTCCCCGGATCTCCCTTCCACCTTTAAGGCTGATGATGACGGGCTGACGATTCAGTACCTGATCTAAAATATCCAACGGTCTTGGCGTCATATGATTACCCTTTGCCGTCCTTTCTGGAGTAATATATTTGAGTGAGGAAGCTACTTAAATATAACCGCGTTGTTGCCCGACGGAGCAGACATCCCCG
Source organism: Methanoculleus sp. (assembly GCF_020696975.1). Lineage (GTDB taxonomy): Archaea > Halobacteriota > Methanomicrobia > Methanomicrobiales > Methanoculleaceae > Methanoculleus. Next base: position 200,174 of record NZ_JAJGBK010000032.1, on the reverse strand, counting down.
AGGTCCCTATCCCATGCCGAAGATCACCGTAAAAAGACGCCACGCTATCCGGAAGTCACAGATAACCGAACTCCTGGACCGCCTCGCCGATGAGATCGGCGCGTCCGCCGACCTCTTCCGTTCCGACCGTATCGAGCGGATGGAGACGGACGCCACCGTCGAACTCTACCTCATCGATAAGAAACCGCTCCTGATGGCCACCGAGACCTGGGCCTTCCCCACCCTCCGGGGCCTCATCGAACACCCGATCCCGGAGCGGCGGGTGGTGGTCGATGCCGGCGCGGTCAGGTTCGTCGCGAACGGCGCGGACGCCATGCGCCCCGGAATCGTCTCGATCTCGCCCGATATCCGGGAGGGGCGCCCGGTCCAGGTCGTCGAGGAACGCTACGGCAAACCGCTCGCTATCGGGATTGCGCTCTATGACGCCGCCGATATGGAGGAGCAGGAGAAGGGCAAATCGGTCAAGAGCGTCCATTATGTCGGGGACGACATCTGGAACCTTGAAATATAACCGGGAAAATAAAAAGATACTATTAAATAAAAATCATTCCTCATTTTTTCTATGGTTAAAAAGCTCTTTGACAGCATCCTCGGTAAGAACGCTGTAAAAAATGAAGAGGAATACATGGAGCTCGATCTCGCCTCCTACGAGGGATCGAACGAAGAAGAGCCGGCATCCATGTACATCAAGATCGCGGCCATCGCCGACCTCAAGGATACTCCCCGCGTCAAAGACGAGGTCTACAACGGCAATATCGTCATCGTCGATATCGGGCGGCTGAAGATGGACAAGGTGACGTTCGAGCGGGTCTTAAAGGACCTCCGTGATGTGGCAAAGGACGTGAACGGCGATATTGTCGGTCTCGGCGAGCAGAAGTACGTCGTCATCACGCCGATGTCCGTCAAGGTCTCGCGCGAGAAGATCGGCGGTGGCGTGTAGTGCGGGATTCGTACGCGGGGACCTGCCCGGCATGCGGGTGTGAGATCGAGATCGTCCATCACCGCCTTGATATCCCTCACTTCCCCGACCTCCTGCTCGTCGCGATCGCCTGCGACGCCTGCGGCTACCGGCACACCGACACCATCATCCTCGGGGAGGGCGACCCGGTCCGATGGACGGTGCGCATCGAAGAGCCCGACGACCTCGCGATCCGGGTGGTGCGGAGCACGACGGGGACGATCGAGATCCCGGAACTCGGTCTCGCGGTCGAGCCCGGGATCGCCTGCGAGGGGTTCGTCACCAACATCGAGGGAATCCTCAACCGCTTCGAGCAGGCGGTGGGAACGGTCCTCGCGAACCCCGAGAGCGACGAGGAACGGACGGCCGCACTTAAGATGCTTGGGAAGATCGGCGAGGCACGGGAGGTGGCCTTCCCGTTCACGGTCATCATCGAGGATCCGGCCGGAAACAGCGCGCTCGTCAGTGAGAAAGCCGAAAAGATGCTCCTCGACCAGAGCGAAACCTGAGATTTTCTTTTTTCCTTCGTCGTCGAAGTTAACCTAAAATAGGACTTCCTCCCATAGCGGACGCCCTGAGGTGAAGTGAAATGGCACGAACCATATCGGTGCTGAAATGGGAGAACGAAGGGGAGGTCGAGAATGCCGTCCACGACATAAAAGCGGAGATGGACCAGAAGGGCGGGCTTGACAAGGACACGGAGCGGGCGATGCAGCACTCGCTCCGGGTAGCCGACCCTGACCTTGCGAACCACTTCCTGCAGCGGATCCGGGAACAGGTCCCCGAGGCGCTGCACTACTTCGAGGAGCACGGCGGCGGGGCGTAGACGGCCGGGAGGCCAGGCGCCGGCGAGCGTAGAACGCGAGCGTAGTGAGCGTGAGCACCAGGGTGCGAAGGCGGGCTTGCGATGGCCGAGCAATCTCCTGGCCATTCCAGGCCCGATTTCGCTCGATCCCTGGAATCAGTGAGGCTGTATCTATTGGACACGCTCGTATCACTCATGGCGATTTTGAGAAGGCACCTGCCGGGCGATTGAGAGGTATCGCGCTCGCGATCTGCGAAAAAAGAATAAGACCGGCGATGAGCCGGCGTTGACGGTAACTCGAGGGCGAGGGGAGAACGCTCACTCCATCTCTGTATCCTTCAACCACACACCGGGCTCCCCGGTCACCTCGCCGACAACCCGGGCGCCGGGGATGACCGACTGGATCGCGGCGACGCTCTTCTCCGGGGCGACGAAGGCGTAGCCCATGCCCATGTTGAAGGTGCGGTACATCTCGACGATCCCGATATTGCCGTTCTCCTGCAGCCAGCGGAATACCTCGGGGACCGGGAGGGGATCGGTGATGGAGAACCCGTATCCCGTGAGCCTCTTGAAGTTCAGGAGGCCGCCGCCGGTGACGTGGCACATGCCGTGGATCGTGCAGGCTTCCGTCACCCTGAGAACCTCGTGGTAGATCCGGGTGGGCGTCAGGAGTTCTTCGCCGAGAGTCTTCCCGTTCGAGAGGCGTGTGTCGTAGGAGGCGCACTCCTCGACGACCCTCCGCGCAAGCGTCAGGCCGTTGCTGTGGATGCCGCTTGATGGAACCCCGACGATCCGGTCGCCGGGAACGATCCCTTCCCCGTTGACGATCTTCTCCTTCTTCTGGACCCCAAGGCACGTCCCCGCGAGGTCGAGGCCGTTCACGAGCCCCTTGAGGGTCGCGGTCTCGCCGCCGACGATGTTCATGTTCGCGAGCCGTGCTCCTTCATTCAAACCCTCGCCGATCTGGGCCATCTTCTCGGGGGAGAGGGCATCGGTCGCGATGTAGTCGACGAACGCCACCGGCTCGAGGTTCATCACGTAAAGATCGTTTACGTTCATCGCGATGCAGTCGATCCCGACGGTGCGCCAGTCGCGGAGCGCGTCCGCAACAAGCATCTTGGTGCCGACGCCGTCGACGGCGAGGGCAAGGACGTATGGCCCGCAGTCGATCAGCCCGGCAAAGTGCCCGACATTCCCGAGCATCGAGAACGCGCCGGTTCTCCGGTAGGTGAGTGAATCTATCAGCGCCCGCACCGCCCGGGCCTCGAGGTCGATATCGACCCCTGCTTCACGGTAAGTATGTTCAGTCATCTGAGTTCTCCGAGAGACGGAATTCGTCGTGCAGGATCTGCAGGGCCCGTTTGCCCTCGCCGGCCTTCACGACGAACGAGACGTTCACCTCGCTTGAGCCCTGCGAGATCATCATCGTGTTGATAGAAGCCCGGCCGAGCGCGGAGAAGATCCGGCCGCCCGTCCCCGGGGTGCCGGCCATCCCCGCACCCACGACGGCGACCGCAGCAACATCCCGGTCGTAGGTGGCCTCCCGCACGATCCCCTGCTTCACGAGCGGGGTGAGGGCGCAGATCGCGGCCTCCAGGTGGGACTCGTCGATGATGAGGGAGATGTTTGCCTCGCTTGAGCCCTGCGAGATCATCATGACGTTCACCTCACGCTCCGCGAGCGCGGAGAAGATCGTCTTTGCGACGCCCGGGCGGCCGATCATCTGCGCACCGTTGACGTTGACCAGGGCCACCTTCTCGATCAGGGCGATGGCCTTGACCACCCGCAACTCCCGGTGCTCATCGCGGAGGATGAGGGTTCCGGGGACGTCGGGCTTAAATGAGTTCTTGACCCGGATCGGGATATCCTTCTGCATTGCGGGTTCGACCGAACGCGGGTGGAGGACCTTCGCGCCGAAGAAGGAGAGCTCCATCACCTCAAGGTAGGAGATGTCGTCGAGGACCCGGGCGTCTTTGATGATCCGGGGATCGGAGGTCATCACCCCGTCAACGTCGGTCCAGATCCAGATCTCGTCGGCATCGATCCCGGCACCGACGACGGCGGCCGAGTAGTCGGAGCCGCTCCGGCCGAGAGTGGTGACGATGCCCTGCTCGGTCGCCCCCATGAAGCCCATGATCACCGGGACGGAATCGGCCAGGAGCGGGGCGACCCGGCTCCGGATGCTGGTCTCGCTCGTCGGGAGGGCGCGAGCGTCCCCGTGGTTTGCCGTCGTGACGATCCCGGCCTCGGCGCCGTCGAGGACGACCGAGGAGATGCCGCGTTGCCGGAGGGCAGCGCTCACGATCGGGGCGGAGAACCGCTCCCCGAAGGAGATGATGTAGTCGCGGGACCGGGGAGTCAGTTCTTTTAAGGTATGCACCGCAGTGAGGATATTCTGCAGCCGGGTGAGCCGGTCGTCGATGACGGCCGTCACTTCGTCGGCGTAGTCGGGAGCCACCTCCATAAGGAGCCGGGTGTGCCGGGTCCGCATCGCCGAAAGAAGCGTCCCGATCGGGGGTTGCTCCTTGCTCGTTATGACCTCGTCAGCCACTGCGATGATCTGGTCGGTTATCCCTGAGCATGCCGATACGACCACCGCGACCTCGTCGCCTGCCGCACGGTGCGATTCCACAATGTCCGCGACCCGTCGGATACAGTCTGCCTCTCCAACGGAGGTGCCGCCGAATTTCATTAAAAGCCTCATTCTGGCTCACTTGTCCCCTGCAATTACTTTATGGTATTATACAACGCACCGACTAATAAGATGCTTGTAGACGAGATTGTGGACGCGCACGTGCTGGTTATTGGAAGCGGCGGCGCCGGGGTGCGGGCTGCCATCGAGGCCTCCCGGTACGGCGGCGTGGTCCTGGTCTCCAAGACCATCGCCGGCAAGGGCGGGTGCACGACGATGGCGGAAGGCGGGTTCAACGCCGTCCTGCGCGACGAGGACTCGATCCAGGTCCACCGCGAGGACACGCTCTCGGGCGGAGCCTACTTGAACGACCCCGCACTCGTTGACGCCCTTGTCCGCGAGGCCCCCGAGCGGATGGCGGACCTCGTCCGGTGGGGTGCGGTCTTCGACGTCACGGACGATCGAATGGTCGCGCAGCGCCCGTTCGGGGGGCAGCGGTTCCCCCGGACCTGCTACGCCGGTGACCGGACGGGCCACGAGATCATCATGACCCTCCTCGACCGTCTCGACGCAACGGATACGCAGCTCTACCAGGAGGTCTCGGTCCTCGATCTCGCGAAAGACGAGGACGGTGCGGTGTCCGGCGCGATCGCTCTCGACCGGGACGGGAACCCCATCCTCTTCCGGGCCGACGCCACGGTGCTTGCGACCGGGGGCGGGACGCAGGTCTACGATATATCCACGAACTCCGCCGCCGGGACCGGCGACGGGTTTGCGATGGGCTACCGGGCGGGCGCGGAGCTGATCGATATGGAGATGATCCAGTTCCACCCGACGGGGGCGGTCTATCCCTACGACGCCCGCGGCCGGCTGGTGACGGAGGCGGTCCGGGGCGAGGGAGGCATCCTCTTGAACGCGCGGCGGGAGCGGTTCATGGAGCGCTATGACCCGGCCCGGATGGAACTCTCAACACGGGACGTGGTCGCCCGGGCGATCGCGACCGAGGTGCTGGAGGGGCGCGGGACGAGCCGGGGCGGGGTCTACCTGGACGTGACCCACCTTCCGGCGGAGAAGATCGAGACCCGGCTCCCGGTGATGCTTGAGCAGTTCCTCACCTACGGCGTGGATATCCGGCGGGAGCCGATGGAGGTGGCGCCCACCGCCCACCACATTATGGGGGGGCTCCGGATCACCCCTGAGTGCCGGACGACCATCCCCGGCCTCTTTGCCTGCGGTGAGGTTGCCGGCGGTGTGCACGGCGCAAACCGTCTCGGCGGGAACGCGCTCGCCGACACGCAGGTCTTCGGGAAACGGGCCGGGGAGTTCGCCGGGAAGGCGCCGGCCCGGAGCGGCCGGGTGGACCCCGCCAGGATCGACGGGGTGCTCCGGATGCTGGACGGTTTCTCTGAAGGCGATACAAGCCCCGCAGATGTCAGGAGAGACCTGAAACTCACGATGTGGAACCGGGCCGGGATCTTCCGCAACGCCCCCGACCTCTCGGCGGCGCTCGGGGATATCCGCGAGCTCGCCGACCGGCGGCTCTGCGCGGCCTCGGCCACGAACCTCCTTGACTGCTGCACGGTCCGGAACATGTGCACCACGGCATCCCTGATCGTCCGGTGCGCCCTCCTCCGGCCCGAGAACCGGGGGGCCCACGTCCGGCGGGACGCCAGCGTCACGACGGAGCCGGCAACGTCGCCCTTCGGCCACACCTACATATCGCTTGCGCACGCCGGGATCGAGCAGCGGGAGGTCGCGGCATGAAGACGATCACGCTCAGGATCTCGCGCTTCGACCCGGCCGCGGACGCGGAGCCGCACATCGAGGAGTATACGGTCCGGGTGAACGAGGGTGCCCGGGTGCTCCACGCCCTCCACGCAGTCCGCGACGAGCACGACCCGACGCTCGCCTACCGCTACTGCTGCGGGTCCGGGCAGTGCGGGAGCTGCGCCGTCCGGGTGGACGGGACGCCCGTCCTCGCCTGCATGGCGGAGGCCCGGGATGGGATGATGATCGAGCCGCTCGACCTCCCGATCCTGAAGGATCTGACGGTCGATATGGAGCCGGTGATCGCAAAGATTGCCCGGATATGCCCGGCCCCGGACGCGGCGCTCCCGGCCCGGGAGGAGATCGCGGCGATCAAGCCCCTCCGGGACTGCATCGAGTGCCTCTGCTGCGTCTCGGCCTGCCCGGCGCTCCAGGTGACGGAGTTCGCCGGGCCGACGGTGCTCCGGCAGGAGATGCGCCTCGCCCTCGACCCCCGCGACTCCGGTGATCGAATCACCGACGCGATCGAGAAGGGGCTCTTCTACTGCACGACCTGCAAGCGCTGTGTGGAGGTCTGCCCGAAAGAGATCGACGTCCCGGGGAAAGCCATCGAGAAACTCCGTGAGGTCGCGAACCGCCGGGGGCTGACCCTTCCCCGCCACCAGGAGGTGGCCCGGCTGGTCCAGGAGACGGGCCGGAGCGTCGAGCGGACAAAGACGACCTTCCTCGAAGAGGTGCCGGAGGTGATCGAGCCCGACGGCCCCGTCCGCGGGGAGGTCGGGTTCTTCGTCGGGTGCATGTTCAACGGCCGGGTGCCGCAGACGGCGCTCGATGCGATGGAGGTCATGAAGCGCAACGGGATCCGGGTGATCGTCCCCCACGACCAGGTCTGCTGCGGCTCGCCGCTGATCCGGACGGGGCAGACGTCGCATGTCGAGGACCTGAAGCGAAAGAACATCGAGGCCTTCGCCCGCCGGGGGATCACGACCGTGATGACGATCTGCGCCGGGTGCGGGGCGACGCTGAAGAACGACTACGAGACGCCGTTCGAGGTCAAAGACGTCACGGAGATCCTGACCGGGTACGGGATCGAGCCCCCGGCAAAGCTCGATCTCACGGCGACCTACCACGACCCCTGCCACCTCCTCCGGGGCCAGGGGATCCGCGAGCAGCCGCGGGCACTCCTTCGCGAGGCCGTCCGGGAGTTCGTCGAGATGCCCTCGCAGTGCTGCGGCGCCGGCGGCGGCGTCCGGTCGGGGGTTCCGGAGGAGGCCAAAGCCCTCGGAGCGAAACGCGACGAGTGCGTGAAGGCGACCGGCCCGGACGTGGTGGTGACGGTCTGCCCGTTCTGCGAGTTCCATATCGCGGATTGTACGGATGTGCCCGTCAAGAACCTGGTGACGGTCCTGCTTGAGGGGTATAAGAAGAAGGACGCGGAGCAGAAGGGTTCTTCATAAACCCCAAATTACTCTTTTTAAAGCATTTAACACAACTCCCGGGATGCGTACTCCGGGGCTACCGGACCGCCAGTACAACTGAATCACGGTGACCGAGGAGGCCGTGACGCAAAAATCGTAGCCCCCCGGACAGAGAGGAGCCTTCGCACCGCCGTGATGTTCGTCGCGACCGCGAGGATGACGAGCGCCGGGAGCATGAACCCGGTGAGCAGCCCGGCGATGATGACCGCGATCCGCTCCGGCCGGGCGAAGAGGCCGGCCCGGCACTCGACACCGAGCCCCTCGGCCCGGGCCCGGGCGTAACTGACCATCAGCGACCCGATTGCGGCGAAAAAAGCGGCCTCGACACCCCATGACGCCCCCGTCCCCGCGTAGTGGACAACCAGTCCTCCATAGACCGCCGCCTCGGCATACCTGTCCAGGAACGAGTCGAAGAACGCTCCATAGATCGAGGCTGCGCCGGTCACCCGGGCAAGCGCCCCGTCGAGGGCGTCGAAGACGCAGGATGCGGCAACCAGGATCCCGGCAGAGAAGAACGATCCGGCGGCGCAGAGGACTCCGGCGCCTGCCATCCCGAGAAACCCGAGCAGCGTGAGGGTGTTCGGGGTCGCCCCCGTCCTGGCGATGAGGGCCGCGACTCGCGTGAGCGTCCCGTTCACCCGTCCCCGGAGGTGCTCCTCGATCATCGGCCCGTCACCCCGAAGAGAGTACCCGCGACCGTCCCCGACCGTAGCATGGCAGGGGATCGTCGCTCCCGGGAGATAAGGGTGTCTCTCCCGGGCCGGGTGATGATTAATACATTCGGCGAGGAACCGCTCAATGTCGCCGAACCCTCCCAAACCAGGTCATTGTTTGCAGGTGTTTTCCAGGGTCTTCATCGAAGAACCCGTACTCCTGCACGATATGAAACGGGTCGGCACAGGCATGGGTCCCGCCACCCGCCCAACCCTTCCCGGATACTGCAGCGGATCATGCAGGCCCGCGGAAGGGAGCGTAACTCCCCGGATCGCAAAAATAGGGAAGAGCCTAGCACGTCCCGCCGCAGCCGCAGGTGCAACCCGCCGGTTTCCTGGCGCTGACCCTGATGCTCACAATACTCTCGCGAAGCGATCTTCGCTCTTCCTCATCGAGGTAGACACCCTTAAGGAGCCCGGCAAGCTCCGGCTCGCTCACGATATGCTCGAGCGGGAAGACCGTCTCCCCCTGGACCGTGACCCCCGTAAAGCCTGCACTGGCGATATGGCCGAGGTACTCGGTCTTCGCCAGTGCTCCCGCAACGCAGCTGTTGTAGAGGAGCGCCGAATCGCGGAGGGGTGCCGGAAGGGGCGCCGCGAGAACGATGTCGGAGACCATGAGCCGCCCTCCCGGGCGGAGGACCCGGAACGCCTCGCGAAAGACCTGCGGTTTGTCGGGGGAGAGGTTGATGACGCAGTTTGATATGACCACGTCGACCGAGTTGTCCGCCACCGGCAGGTGCTCGATCTCGCCAAGACGGAACTCCACGTTTGTGCGCCCGCCCTTCTTTGCGTTCTCCCGGGCCTTATCAAGCATATCGGGCGTCATCTCGACGCCGATGACGCGGCCCGCCGGGCCGACCCGCTCCGCCGCAAGGAAGGCGTCGAACCCCGCCCCCGAACCCAGGTCGAGGACGACGTCGCCTTCCCGGAGGGAGGCAAGGGCCACGGGGTTGCCGCACCCGAGCCCCAGGTTCGCGCCCTCCGGCACCTGCTCGAGGTCGCTCTCCGAGTAGCCGAGGTCGAGGCTGACCGACTCGACAGTCCTCCCGGTGTTGCAGCACCCGATGCCGCACCCGCATCCCCCCTGCCGGGCTATCTCTCCATAGGTGCTCCGCACCTGTTTGTGAATATCTTCCTTCATCGCGATAACTCCTGATCAGTCCGATCTTTCCCTGCCTGCGAGCTCCTCCGCCATGGGAGAGAGGAGCGCCGTCACCATACCATTGAGACAGCTCGCCTTGATCAGCGTGATGCAGCAGACGTCGCCCTCGTTCCCCCAGAAGACGACGGCAAGCCGGTCACCGGGAGCAATCCCGGCACGTTCGCGGATATCCTTCGGAAGGACCACCTGTCCTCGCGCATCGGTGCTCACGACCGCCTCAATCGTGCAGGCCCCGGAACAGGAGAGCCGCTGCTCGTCCCCCGGGGCATCTTCCATACAGCTCACGGATCAGGGTTGCCGGAGGAGGTATATTAATATTCTGAATATTCAGAATACTCCGAAGATTCAACGGGATGGGAGGTGCGCAGCCTTTCGGCGAGGGGCCGGGAGGCAGGGTTTTAGCGTGCCCTCCGGCCGCAGGGGATCCGGACTGTCCCTGCCAGGGGGGCACGGATCGCCAATCCCCTGCCTGCTTATCGGGAGAGATCCACGGCCCTGAAGGCACCAACAACGAGCAATTACCCTCGAACTCCCGGTCGAATCGCTCTGCTACACAGGTGAGGAGTTCACCGGATCGGTCGGAAGCGGCAACCTCTTCATACTCCAGGCGCCGGCCGGGGTCTCCGGATAGAGCCCCGGCCTCACACGCAGACGGCCCGCCCCTCGATCGGCCGGCCCGTGAACCGCTCGAAGTACTCATGTGCCTCGAGCGCCGCCTTCGCCCCGTCGCCGGCGGCGACGATGATCTGCTTGGCCTTGACGCAGGTCGCGTCCCCGGCCGCGAAGATCCCGGGAACGTTCGTGTGGCCGTTCTCATCGATCAGGATCTCGCCCCGCTCGTTCAACGCCACCAGGTTCCGGAGGAACCCCGTATTCGGCGCAAGCCCGATCGCGAGGAAGAGCCCCTCCACGCCGAGAGCCGTCTCCTCCCCGGTCTCGCGGTCGCGGACCGTGATCCCGGTCAGGCCCGCGTCCCCGTGGAGCGCCGTCACCTCGTGGTGGGAGAAGGTCTGCACCCCCGCCTCCTTTGCCCGTTCGAGGTAGACCTCGTCGCACCGGAGCGACCTCCGGGCAATCAGGGCCACCGAACTCGCGAACTTCGTCATCTCGATCGCGGTCTGGAGCGCCGCGTTTCCGCCGCCGACGACCGCAACCGGTTTATCGCGGTAGAGCGGGGCGTCGCAGATGGCGCAGACCGAGACACCCTTCCCCATCAGCCGGTCCTCATCGGGAAGCCCCAGCCGCCGGGGCTCCTTCCCGGAGGCGAGGATGAGGGTGCGGGAACGGTAGACGATCCCCGAGGCCGTTTTGACGAGGATGGTGTCGTCCTCTTTGCGGATCTCACCGACGCTCTCGATCTCGAGATGAACGTCGAACCCCCGGACCTGCTCCTCGAATTTCCGGACCAGTTCCTCCCCCGATATCGTCGAGAACCCCATGTAGTTCTCGATAGCCCAGCTCCAGGCCGCCTGCCCGCCGATGTTCTCCGCTATGACGACGGTCTTCATGAGTTTCCGGGCGCAGTAGACCGCCGCTGTCAGGCCTGCCGGTCCGGCGCCCACGATGACCACATCGTGGACGGTCTCCTCCGGCGGCGTCCCGAAGAGCTCCCGGAGCTTCCTGGGATCGAACCCGACGACCACCTCATCCCCAAAGACCGTGACCGGCACACCCCGCTGCCCCGAGATCTCGATCATCTCCCGGGCCGCCTCGCGGTCCTTCCCGACATCGACGAGTTCGTACTCGACGTCGTTCTTCCTGAGAAACGCCTGAACCATCCGGCAGTAGGGGCAGTTCTCCGTCGTGTAGACCTTAACGCCTGCCATGAAAGGGGATATCTCAGGGACAGTATTTAACATAGAGGGGTGCCGCGGCACCGGCCCGGAAAAAAGATGTTACTGGATCTCGCGGAACATCCGATCCGGGACTCCGCAGATCGGGCATTTCTCGGGGGGCTTCCCGATCTCGATGTTGCCGCAGACCGGGCAGAGGTAGACCTTCTCTGCGTCGAGATCCTTTCCTTCGCGGACGGACTCGAGCGCCTGGAGGTAGAGGTTCGCGTGCACCTCCTCGGCCTTCATCGCGTGGGTGAAGACGATTGCAGCCTCGTTTTTGCGCTCCGACTTAGCCTCCGCGACGAAGGGGGGATACATCTCCATGAACTCGTAGTTTTCACCCTCCATCGCGCCCTTCAGGTTCTCTTCGGTGCTCCCGACGGCGTTCAGGAGGAAGAGGAGGCGCTTCGCATGGATGGCCTCCGCCTCGCTTGCCGCACGGAACAGTTTCCCAACCGCCGGATAACCCTCGGCGACCGCTTTCTCTGCAAAGACTGAGTACTTCCTGTTCGCCTGGGACTCCCCGGCGTACGCATTCTGAGCGTTCTCATCTGTCGGCATGGATGGATCATTGCAGGACGCTCGTATTAAATCTTTCACCTTCATCTCCGGAAACCCTATGTCGCCGGAGCACCTACCCCGGGCGGATGCATGGCAAACGGGTGCGCCGGATCTTTCTCATCGTCCTTGCCCTGAACCTCTTCGTCGCACTCGCCAAAGTGGTCTTCGGCCTCCTTGCCGGGTCGGTGAGCATGGTGGCGGACGCGTTCCATTCGGGGTTCGACTCCCTCTCGAACGTCGTCGGCATAGTCGCCCTCTACTTTGCCGGAAAACCCCCCGACCCCGAGCACCCCTACGGCCACGGCAAGATCGAGACCCTCGGGACCCTGGTCATCGGGGCGATGCTCCTCCTGACCGCCGCCGGGATCCTCTACGAGGGCTATCAGCGGCTCGTCGAAGCCGTCGCCCCCGAGATCACCGCGGTCACCGTCGGGGTCATGGTCGGAACTGTCCTCATCAATCTCGCCGTCTCCACCTACGAACGCCGAAAAGGCGAGGAGTACCGGAGCCAGATCCTGGTCGCCGACTCCCAGCACACAAAAAGCGACGTCTTCGTCTCGATCGCCGTCCTCGCGGGATTTCTCGCCGTCGGGCTCGGGTTCCCAGAGGCCGACCCGGTCATCGCGTTCGCCATCGGTCTCCTCATCGCGAGGATGGGGGTCGGGGTCCTCTACGACGCCGCCCGGGTTCTCACCGACACGATGAAACTCCCCTGCGACCCGGCGCTCATCGAAGCGGTGGTGATGGATACTCCGGGGGTGACCGGGTACCACGACTTCCGGTGCCGGGGAAAACCGGACGAGATCCTTGCCGACATCCACATCACCGTCGATCCGGCACTCCCGGTCGCCCGGGCGCACGATATCTCCGACGAGGTGGAACGCCGGCTCAAGGAAGCGGTGCCGGGGCTCGCCGATGTCGTCGTCCACATCGAGCCCGACAGCTCACAGTGAGGGATTCTCGCCGGCAAGGAGATGCCCGAGTTCGTAGCCCTTCTTGTGGGCCGCCTCCACCACCTCCGGCCGCGTCCGGATGTCCCGGATCGTGTCCATGTCGTTTTGGAGCACCTCGTCCCAGTAAGGGCAGTCGATGATCTCCCCGAACGCCCGGGCGGTCATCTTCACGCCGAGAAATACGTTCGGGATGTTCATCCCGGCGATCGAGATGAAGAGCATCTTTCGCTTCTTCCGCCTCTCGGGAGTGATGAACGAGCGCCCCCGGTGGTATTTTGCCATGTAAAAGACCTGGAACCGGTCCATGAACGATTTGAGCCGTCCGGGGATGCCCATCGTCATCACCGGGGTGGCGATGATCAGGCCGTCCAGTTCCCGGAACTTCTTAAAGATCTCCTCCATCTCGTCCTGGATAAGACAGGTATCGCTTTCCATGCACTGGAAGAACTCCATGCAGGGCAGAACGTCCATGTGTGCGACCTCGAACTTCTCGACCTCGCACCCGGCCTCCTCTGCACCCCTGATAGCCTCGTCGAGGAGACGGGCGGTGTTCCCATCGAGAACGGGGCTCCCGAGCAGCGCGACAACCTTCTTTTGCATGGTGCTGGGTTGCGCATGACTCTATTAATAGGATACGGGTATGCCCGGAGGGGAACGGCTAAATATCTTGTGAGGCAATTACCGCTCTGGTGAATTTCTATGGCCGAACCAGAGACCAACAAGACAGCGAAAGCCGGTGAGAAGCCGGGCCCGGGCCGGTTCATCTGCATCGACTGTGGACGGGAGGTCCGGATCGACAGCAGCGATGAAGATCTCGTCAAATGCCCGACCTGCGCCTGCGAGATGTACAACTGCCTCCCGATGACGCACATCAGGCCGGACATCAAGACGCCCGAAGACGTCCTGAATCCTCCCGAGAGAAAGAAACCGGAGAACCGTTGAGGTGAGAAGAATGGTGAACGTATCGGCAAAAGGGCAGGTCTACCACTGCGAGATCTGCGGAAACGTTGTCCAGGTGCTGGAAGCCGGCGGCGGCGAACTGGTCTGCTGCGGCGAGGCGATGGTGCTCGAGGAGTGATCGGTATGGAAGAGAAGAGACTCGAAGAGAAGATCGGCAAAATTCCCGTAATCTTCAAGGAACTCAAAGAGACCGACCCCGACCTCTACGCGAGCGTCATGGGGCTCGACCAGATGATCTGGGCCGACGGCGCTCTCTCGAAGCAGACGAAGAAGGTCATCGCGATCGCGATTGCGGCCGCGCTCCGGGACGGGCACGCCGTCCGGGCGCAGATGGCCGGTGCCGGGAGCATCGGCGTATCGAAGGAGGAGATCGAGGAAGGGCTCAGGGTCGCGTTCCTGCTCGCGGGGATGCCGGCCTACGTCCACGGCAAGACCGCCCTCGAGGAGTACCTGGGCAACCGCCCGAGGAAGTGAATCATGGAACCCGAAGAACTGCTTCAGATGCCGGTTATCGGCGAGAAAGCGCCGGAATTCGACGTGCTGACAACCCACGGACGCCTGAAACTCTCGGATCTCAAGGGGAAGTGGGTCATCCTCTTCTCCCACCCGGCCGACTTCACGCCGGTCTGCACCACGGAGTTCATGGCCTTCGCCGCGATCGCCGACGAACTCAAGGAACTGAACGTCCAGCTCGTCGGCCTCTCGATCGACAGCGTCCACTCGCACCTTGCCTGGGTCCGGAACATCAAGGAGAAGATGGGCGTCGAGATCCCGTTCCCCATCATCGCCGACCTCGACATGAAGGTCGCCCGCCGCTACGGGATGATCCATCCCGGGCAGAGCAGCACCTCCACGATCAGGACGGTCTTCTTCATCGACGACAAAGGGATCATGCGAGCCATGCTCTACTACCCGATGTCCAACGGTCGCTCGATGCCCGAGATCCTCCGGCTGACGAAGGCCCTCCAGGCCTCGGACGCGCACGGCATCGCGACGCCGGCGAACTGGCAGCCCGGGGAGAAGGTGATCGTCCCGGCGCCAAAGACCCCCGAAGAGATCGAGAAACGGATGCAGGAAGGCTACGAGTGCAAGGACTGGTACCTCTGCTTCAAGAAGATCTAAAACCTCTTTTTCCCGACGGCAAAACAACCGCTCCAACTTCTCGCACGCGGCAAAATACAGAATATCCGAAGACGTCGTGAGCCGACCCCGCCGGACGGGGCCGGGATCGACTTCGGTGCATTAATGGTGCCGAAACCCCGACATAACCCGTATTCAGGGTTTGCCGGGCGGCGACCCGGTATTCTTGAGGTGTCCAGTGGATGTTAGAGAAGACGCTGATTCCGGTCGCCTACAAAGAAAGGCCTGAAGAGTTGAGGAAGGTCGGAAGGATGCTCAAAACTCTCGGGGCGAACTCCGTCTGCCTCTACCACGTGAACGAACCCGGCTCGTTCTTCAGGGGAGCCGACCTCTCATGGCTCACGCTTCTATCAGAGGCGCTCGAAGAGGCGGGACTCATCGTGGAGGTAAAGACCGGGGAAGGCCACATCGCCTCGGCGATCGCGGAGGCGGCCCTCCTTGAGGGAGCCGACGGCATCTACATGAAGGCGAAGCGGCGGTGGCACATCGAGACGATGCTCCTTGGAAGCGTCTCGCGGGATCTCCTCCGGCTCGCCGACGTTCCCGTACTCGTCCACAAGGTCCGGCCCCGCCTGCCTGACGACGGGACGGAACCCGACCAGAGCGATCTCAACATCCTCTATGCGACCGATCTTGACGAGGCGTCCGCCCGCCCGCTCCCCTACGTGATGGAGTTCGCGGGAGCCTGGTGCCACGTCCTCCATGTCAGGGGGAGGATGGCCGACCCGCTGGCGGAACGGACCCGGCGGGAGGCCGTCGAGAGAGAACTCCACACGGTGGCCGAAGAACTCCGCCCGTACTTCGGGCGGGTCACCGTTGAAGAGCGGATCGGGGACCCCGCCGCGCAGGTGCTCCACGTCTCCGACCGGATCGAGGCCGACGTCGTCGTCCTCGGGAGAAAGAGCCCGGCGTTTCTCTCCGCCCCGATGGGGGAGACGGCGGAGCGGATCGTGACCGGGTCGAGCGCCTCGATCTTCCTCGTGCCGCAGCCGGGGAGGCGGAATGCTTCGTGAGTATATCAGGAGAGAGGCAGTCTTCCTCCTCTCCGCCGGGCTCATCCTCTTCTTCATCGGGTTCGGGGCCGCGAGGCCCGACCTCCTTGGTCCGGCCTCGTCTGCGGCTCACGCCGCGATCCTCGACCACTTCAGCTGGCTCTACCTCATATCGGTCTTCTTCTTCCTCGTCTTCGCGCTCGCAATCGCGCTCTCCCGCTACGGGACGATCAAACTCGGCTACGACGCAGAGCGCCCGCAATACGGCTTCTTCGGCTGGGTCGCGATGCTTTTTGCAGCCGGGATGGGGATCGGGCTCCTCTTCTGGGGAGTCTCTGAACCACTCGTCCACCTCCTCCAGCCGCCCCCCTTCATCGACGCCGCATCCCCCGACGCCGCGGCGTTCGCCATGCGCTACGCGTTCTTCCACTGGGGGATCCACCCCTGGGCGATCTACACGATCGTCAGCCTTTCTATTGCGTATTTCTCCTTCCGGCGCGGGATGCCCGCACTCATCAGTTCCTGCTTTTATCCCATTCTCGGCGAGCGGATCTACGGCGCAGCCGGGAAGATGGTGGATGTGCTCGCGGTCTTTGCAACGGTCTTCGGGACCGCGACATCGCTTGGGTTCGGCGCCCTCCAGATCCACAGCGGGCTCACCCACCTCTATGGAATCTCCTCCGCGATCCCGGTCACCATCGGGATCATCCTCATCGCAACGGCGCTCTTCATGGCATCCGCGATCCTCGGGGTGGAGAAAGGCGTCCAGGTCCTCTCCAAGCTCAACATCGTCCTCGCGGCGGTGCTTCTCCTCCTCATCCTCGGCCTCGGATCGGCTCCTTACGTCCTCAACGTCTTCGTCTCCACCCTCGGCGGCTACATCAACAACATCATCGATCTGAGCCTCCAGTCCTACCCGTTTGCGGGGTTCGAGTGGAGCAGGGACTGGACGGTCTTTTACTGGGCGTGGTGGATATCGTGGTCGCCGTTTGTGGGGCTCTTCATCGCCCGGATCTCCCGGGGGCGGACGATCCGCGAGTTCGTCCTGACCGTTCTCACCGTCCCGACCCTCTTCACGTTCGTCTGGTTCGCGGTCTTTGGAGGATCGGCGCTGCACCTCGAACTCGAAGAGGGAGCGAACCTCGCCGCCGTCGCAGGAGAGGACGTCTCGCTCGCCCTCTTCGCGTTCCTCGAACACTACCCCCTCGCCGGACTCCTCTCGCTCGTCGCGATCGTTCTCCTGATCGTCTTCTTCATCACGTCGGCGGACTCTGCAACCGTCGTCCTCAGTTCGCTTACATCGGGAGGGGGTCTGGTCGTCCCGAACTACAAGAAGATCATCTGGGGATTCTCCATCTCCGCAGTCGCGATCGTCCTCCTCGTCACGGGGGGCCTCTCATCCCTCCAGGTGATGGCGATCACCGCGGCGTTCCCGTTCATGCTCGTGATGATCGCCCTCTGCTGCACGCTCGCAATCGGGCTGTCGCAGGAGAAGGTGCAGGAGTGAGAGGGGAGTCCCGGCACGTTTTTTGCCTTCGCCGGGACAACACATCATATATGACCATAGACGTCCTCGCGTTCGCGGCCTCGCCCCGGCGCCACGGCAACTCCGAGACCCTCCTCGACTGGGTGCTCGCCGCGATGGAGGCCGAAGGGGCCGCGGTCGAGAAGATCGTCGTCTCCGAGGTCGATATCAGGCCCTGCCGCGGGTGCAACCTCTGTGAGACGCTCAACCGGTGCGTCCAGCACGATTACATGGACTACGTCCACGACCGGATAATTGCTGCCGACTGCATCATCCTCGCCTCGCCCATCTACTGCATGGGGCTTGCCGCGCAGGCGAAGGCGCTGGTCGACCGGGCGCAGGTCTTCCGCTCCCGGAAGTACGTCCTCCGCCTCCCGGTCGTCCCGCCGGAGCGTAAAGGTAAGCGGATGGGCATCTTTCTATCGACCGCGGGGCAAAACTGGGATTACGTCTTTGATGCGGCGATCCCGTCGGTGAAATGCCTCTTTCACGTCGTCGATATACAGAACAAAGACATCAGGTACCTGATGGTGAACGATGTCGACGAGAAGGGTGCGATCGTCCGCCACCCGACCGCGAAGGCCGACGCGGAAGCCCTGGCACGGGAGGCCGTCACGCACTTAAAGGAGGTCCTCGCGGCATGAGCGAGACCGTAAAAGTCCTCGGGATCTCCGGCAGCCCCCGGCGGCACGGGAACACCGAGACCCTCCTTGACGCCGTGCTCGAGGGCGCCCGCGAGGCGGGGGCCGATGTGGAGAAGATCGTCCTTCGGCAGCTTGACTACGGCTCGTGCCGGGGGTGCAACGCCTGCCACAGGACAGGGGTCTGCGTCATCAAAGACGATCTCACGATCGTATTCGAGAAGATAATCGCCGCCGACGTCCTCGTCGTCGCGTCCCCCATCTACTCGATGGGGATCACGGCGGAACTCAAGGGGCTGATCGACCGCGCCCAGTACTTCTGGGCGCGCAAGTTCATCTTAAAGAACCTCTACTTCACCGACGAGCACATCCGCCGCCACAAGGGGATATTCATATCGACCGCGGGACTCGGCTGGGATAACGTCTTTGACGCGGCATTTCCGGCGCTGACGGCCTTCTTCAATACGACCGGGTTTGAGTACTGGGACAATGTTATAGCAAACGACATGGACCGTTACGGGGGCATTGCAGGGCACCCCACCGCGCTCGCGGAGGCACGGGAGAAGGGGCGGCGCGTGGTCGACCTCATCCAGAAGATGCCGAAATCGGAAGAAGATACAACCTGATTATCTGAATATGATCCCATTTGAGCCCCTGCGGCACAAATAAACACTATTTTTTCGTCAGCCCATAACCGAAATCCTTAATAAACCTTTGATAAAATCCCTCCTCTGTATCAACCCAGCAGTTACTTCTCTTAAACTCTCAAAGGACCCGATGTGACCCCCAGCAAGCCCCCGGAACACCTCTACGGCACGCCGCCGGAATACCGGATATTCGAGGGTATGGATGACGGGATTCTCGTGGTCGGTGAGGATTCCAGCGTTGTCTGGGCGAACCCGGCCTTCCGCCGGATACCGGGAAACGCAACCGAGATCGTTCCCGATCTTCACGGGAGGCTTTCTTCGGCGTCAGGAGACAGGATCGAGGAGTTCGAATGCCGGTTTATCCGCCCGGACGAACGGGAGCGGCGGTATCACTGCTCGGGCCGGAGGCCCGCACCCGGGGAGAACTGGGTGTTCCGGTTCCGGGAAGTCGCGGACGAGAAGAGGGATTACGAGGCGATCGTCGAGTACACCGGGACGGCGACCATCCTGATCGAGGGCGACGGCACCATCTCGTTGGTGAACACGGAGTTTGAACGGCTCTCCGGGTATGCTCGGAGTGATATCATCGGGAAGAAGCAACTTAGCAGTTTCATCGCGTCCGAGGACGACCGGCGACGGATCATGGGATATCACATCCTCCGCCGGAGGGATCCTGCGGCCGCGCCGCAGAACTACTCCTTCACGTTCATCGACCGTTCCGGCACCACCCACACCGTCGAGACCACCATCGGCCTGATCCCGGGGACGGCCCGCTCGGTGATGTCACTCCTTGACGTGACCGAACGGAGGCGTGCGGAGCAGGCGCTGCAGGAGAGCGAAGAGCGGCTGAACCTCGCACTCTCGGCGGCAAACGACGGACTGGTCGACTGGGACGTCCGTTCAGGCACGATCGTCTACGGCCCGCGGAGTTTCTCGATGCTCGGCTACGAGCCGGGTGCATTCGTGCCCACGATCCCCACGATTCTCGCGCTCATCCACCCGGAGGACCGTGGCCACGTGGAAGCGGTGCTCGCCGACCTCGCCACCGGAGAGCGTGATCACGCCGAGATGGAGTTTCGGATGCGTTCCGCGTCCGGGACGTGGGTCTACGTGCTCGACCGGCTCCGGGTGGTCGGCCGCGATGAGAGCGGCATCCCGATCCGGATCGCGGGAACGCACTCCGACATCACAGGGAGGAAGGAAGCGGAAGAGCAACTCCGGTTCCAGGCGCAGGTGCTCGCGCAGGTGGAGGATGCCGTGATCGCGGTCGACGCGGAGGGACGGATCACCTACACGAACCGGGCCGCTGAAAGGCTTTACGGCGCCCCCCCGGACGGCGATTCCGGCCGACCAGGATCGGAACTCTTCACCCGCGAGTGGCTTCGGCCGGAAGACGAGGAGGAGATGCAAAGCGCCCTTCAGTCCTCCGGGACCTGGCAGGGGATTGTCCGCCACCGAAGATGGGATGGGGAGACCATCCTCGTCGATGAGACCCTCAGCACCTTGAACGATGATTCCGGGCGGATAACCGGGACGCTCTGCTCCCTCCGCGATGTGACCGCACAGAAACGGGCCGAACAGGAACTCCGGATCAAGGATATGGCGATAGCGTCGTCGCTCGACGCCATCTGTCTCACGGATCTCGACGGAAGGATCATCTACGCCAACCGTGCTTTCCTTTCCATGCACGGGTGGGAGCGGGAGGAGGAGATTCTCGGTCAGCCCGCCACGGTGCTCTGGGCCGACCCGGAGGAGGCAGAGCGGGTCGTAGAGGCGTTTCACCGGGACGGGACCTGGCTCGGGGAGGTTGAAGGGCGACGGCGGGACGGATCGACCTTCCCCATGCAGCTCGCCCTCTCCTCCGTCACCGATGAGACGGGGAAACCGCTCTGCAGGATGGGGTCGGGGATCGATATCACCAGGCGCAAGGAGGCCGAACGGGATCTCCGGATCAAGGATATGGCGATAGCATCCTCGCCGAGCGCGTTCACCATCGCGGATCTCGATGGACGGCATATCTACGTCAACCAGGCGTTCCTCTCTCTCTGGGGTTACGACTCCCCCTCCGAGGTGATCGGGAGGCCGATCACGGAGTTCTGGCAGGACGGCCAGATCATCACCAGTTCTGGCAGGTATACCGGCGAGCGGATCGGGAAGAGGCGGGACGGTTCGACGTTCTGTGCCATATTCTCAGGAAACGTCGTCACGGACGATACCGGGGCTCCCATTGGCCGGGCGGCTTCGCTCACCGATATCACCTCCATCAAGCGGGCCGAAAGAGAGATCCAGGCCCATAACCGGGCGCTCTCCGTCTTAAACCAGATCATCGGGGTATCGGCATCCACGACGGATATCGATGAGATGCTGGAGAGCGTACTTGCGGCGACCCTCGCCCTCCTCGACCTTGCGGGCGGCGGAATCTACCTGATCGAACCGGGAAGGCTGAGAGCGCGGCTCGTCTGTGCGGACGGGCTGCCGGAAGGATTCCCCGTGCAGTCGTGCATCCCGGACATCACCGCTCCACCCTACGCGGACGTGCTGGTTGCAGGAAAGCCCCGGTTCTTCGACGATCACCCGCATCTCCGCCACCCGGGGGAGAGCGGCGGGAGGCCGCACCCGTATGCCAGCGTCCCGATCATGGCGCACGGGAAGGTCGTCGGCGCCCTGAACGTGGTGCCCCGGAACGGCAGCCGGTTCACCCAACCCGACCGTTCCCTACTTATTGCCATAGGGAGGGAGATCGGCACATCCGTCGAGCGCACCATGCTGATCCGGCAGCTCGAGGTGGCCGAGCGTGAGGCGAACCTCTACCTCGATATCCTCGGCCACGACATCAGGAATGCCGAGAACGTCTCGGGCCTCTACACCGACCTCCTCCTCGAGACACTCGAGGGGGAGGCGAAGGGATATGCCCGGAAACTCCAGGCCAGCATCAGGAAGAGCATCGAGATCTTAAGAAACGTCTCGACAATCCGGCGGATCCACCAGGAGTCGGCCGTACTCGTGCCGGTCGACCTTGATAGAGTGATCCGTGAGGAGATCGGGATGTTCCCGGAGATCCGTTTCTGCTATGGCGGCACGGATCTTACGGTCACGGCCGATGCACTCCTCTCCGAGGTCTTCACGAACCTGATCGGGAACGCCATCAAGTTCGGGGGGCCGGCGGTCGAGGTCACGATCCGGGTGGAGGAGCACGGCGATGAGGTCCGGGTCTCTGTCGAGGACACCGGGCCGGGGGTTCCCGACGTGATGAAAGAGGCCGTCTTCATGCGGTTCGGGCAGAGCCGGAGCCGCAAAAGCGGTCAGGGCCTCGGCCTTTATATCACGCGGATGCTTGTCGAGCGCTACGGCGGCAGGGTCCGGGTCGACGACCGCATACCGGGCCGGCCGGAGTGCGGTGCCGCGTTCCGGTTCACCCTGAAGCGGGCCTGAAAAAGCAGAGGGGGCCGATCCCTCACAGGAGCGACCAGAAGAGGAGCCCGGCGGAGGCGGCGATGAGCACGACAAAGATGACCGGGTTCCAGGCGAGGACCTTGCGGCCGTCGAGGACGCTGATCGGGAGCATGTTGAACGTCGCGATCATCGCGTTGACCCGGAGCCCGACGAGGCCCACGATACCAAGGAGGCCCCCGCCGCCAAAGAACATGAGGGCCGCGAAGGGTATGCAGAGGAGGAGGTTCGTGATCGGTCCCGCCGCCGATATCCACCCGTTCTCGTTCCGTGTCGCGTTCCCGTAGACGTAGGTTGCCCCCGGCGCCGCAAAGACGACACCGACGAGCGCCGCCATGACGACAGCGACGAGGAGCATCTGGTTGTCCTTCTGGAACTCCGCCCAGTAACCGTAGCGCATGGCGGCGAACTTGTGCGCGAGTTCGTGCAGGACGAAGGCAACCCCCACCGTGACGAGCGACATCACGAAGAAGAAGATGAGCCCGATGAAGTCCACTCCACCGCGGATGTAGATCAGGGTGAAGGCGATCGATATGGCAAGCCACGCGATCAGGAGGTCCCGGCGCTCGCGCAGCGGTAAACGTTGCAGCATCAGGTACCAGGTTTGTCCCGGCACGATAATATCCTTCGCCTCTTCCCGGAGCGGGACGACCCGTCGGGTTTAATCGTTGCCGGGGCAACTATGAAGTATGTCCCTTGATGCCGTCAGAAACGAGATCCGGGAGATTGACGAGAAGATCATCAACCTGGTTGCAGAGCGGCAGAGACTTGCGGCGAGAATCGCCCGGATCAAGCAGGAGAACGATCTCCCCATCCACGACGAACCGCAACGCAAGGCTGTCCTCGACCGGGTCTTCACCTACGCCGTCGAGAGCCGGATCGACCCGGTCGCCGTACGGGGGATCTTTGAGATCCTTATCGATATGAACGAAGAGCGGCAGCGGGAGTGCAGCGGGGACGGCAACCTGCCGTAAAAAAAGGGTTATTGGGTGAGCATCGTCCCGACACCCTGGTCGGTGAAGAGCTCAAGGAGCAGGTTGTGCTCTTTGTTGCCGTTCACGACATGGGCGCTCGCGACTCCGTTCCGGACCGCCTTCATGCAGCCTTCGAGTTTCGGGATCATCCCCCCGGCGATGATCCCCTCACCGATCATCGCCTCCGCTTCGGTGAGCGCGAGCCGGTGGTAGACCATCGTCCGGTCGGCGTCCATCACCCCGTCGACGTCTGTCAGGTTGACCAGTTTGAATGCCCGAAGAGCAATCGCGATCTCGGCGGCCGCCGTATCGGCGTTGATGTTGAGGCTCCTGCCCTGCCGGTCGATGGCGATCGGGGCCACGACCGGGATGTAGTTCTGGGTGAGGAGACAGTGAAGCACCTCGGGGTCGACCTCCTCGATCTCGCCGACCTGGCCGAGGTCCACCTCCTGCATCACCTCTCCCACCTTCACTCGCTGGGGCTCCATCTTCCGGGCGATGAGGAGGTTGCCGTCGTTGCCGGAGAGCCCGACCGCACGGGTGCCGCAGTTCGCGATGAGGGAGACTATGCCATCGTTGATCTTGCCCACGAGGACCATCTGGGCGATCTCGAGCGTCTCGGCATCGGTGATCCGGAGCCCCCCGACGAACTTGGGCTCTTTGCCCATCGCCTGCATCTTCGCGGTGATCTCGGGACCCCCGCCATGGACCAGGACGACCTTCATCCCGACGTAGCGGAGAAGGACGGCGTCCCGGATCACCGTCTCGAGGATGCTCTGGTCGACCATCGCGTGGCCGCCGAGTTTGATCACGATCGTCTTGCCGTAAAACTTCTGGATGTAGGGGAGTGCCTCCATCAGCACGTCTTCTCGTTTCATGTCGTGTACTTCCCGTTGATCTCTACGTACTTCTCGGTGAGGTCGCACCCCCACGCGGTCGCCTTCCCCTCGCCTGCCGCAAGGTCGAGGTCGAACGTGACGGTCGCACCGCGCATCGCGGCCTTTGCCGCCCCGAGATCGGCGACGATCTCGCCGCGGCGGACGAGCGGTATCTCCCCGACCCGGAGCGAGACGGCGTAGGGGTCGAACTCCACCCCGGCCCGGCCGGCGGCGGCAACCACGCGGCCCCAGTTCGGGTCCTCGCCGTAGATGGCAGTCTTGACGAGCGGGGAGGCGACGACCGTCCGCGCCACGGCGGCGGCGGCGTCCTCGTCGGGGGCGCCGCGGACGGTGACCTCGAGGAGTTTCGTCGCCCCTTCGCCGTCGCGGGCGATCTGAACGGCGAGGTCCCGGCAGACGGTCTCGACGGCCCTCGCGAGCTCGGCCCGGTCAACCCGGCCTGCGGCGCCGGTCGCGGTGCAGAAGGCAACGTCGTTCGTGCTCGTGTCCCCGTCGACGACGACCCGGTTGAACGACCGCCGGGTCGCCTGCCGGAGGATGTCCTGCAGAACGGGAGCCTCGACCTCGGCATCGGTGTAGATGAACGCGAGCATCGTCCCCATGTTCGGGGCGATCATGCCGCTGCCCTTCGTGATCCCGCCGACGGCAAACGACTCCGTCTTGACGAGGGCGTGTTTTGGGAACGTGTCGGTCGTCATGATCGCCCGTGCCGCCGCATCCTCGGCGTCAGCACTCCGGGCAAGGAGGGGCGCCACCCGCCCGCACTGGTCCCGGATGAGGGGGAGGTCAAGATAGCGCCCGATCACCCCGGTGCTCGCGACGCCGACCGACTCTGGTGCAAGGCCGAGGGCTCCCGCCGCGACGCCGCACATCTCCACCGCGTCGCGGTAGCCCCGCTCGCCGGTGTAGGCGTTCGCGCACCCGCTGTTGACGACGACGGCGTCAAGGGCACCCCTCTCTATCCGCTCCATCATCACCTCGACCGGGGCCGCCCGCATCTTATTCGACGTAAAGACCCCGGCCGCGGTCCCGCTCGCCCGGATCAGGGCGAGCCCGAACTTTCCTTCCTTGATACCCCAGGCACTGACGCCTTCAACCCCGCATACACTCTTCATAACTCTTCCTCCGAAGATGCCCCGATGCCCCGGATGATGTCGGCCCGGGTGACGATCCCGACCAGCCGTCCGTCGCGGAGGACCGGGAGACGTGCAATCCCCTCGTGGAGCATCTGGCTTGCCGCCTCGGTGATATCGGCGTCCTCGTCGATGGCGACGACCGGGCTGCTCATCACCCGCCGCACCTCCATACCCCCGATATCAGCGAGCGCCCGTTTCGTCTTCTCCCAGTTGATGAATTCCCGGACCGGGACCTCGATCACCTCAAGCGGCGACGGAAGCCAGAGGTCGTTGGAGAGGTCGCCGGTATCGAGGAGCGAGAGGATATCGGTCTCGGTGACGATGCCCGCCACGCGCTCCCCGTCCATCACGGGAAGCCCGCCGATATGGTACTTCCGGAGCAGTCCTGCCGCCTCGCTCACCGGCGAATCGACCTGGACGGTCACCGGGTCCGGGGTCATGATCTCCCTGACCTTCAGCGCCATCTCATCACCTCAGGGGAGCATCCCGGCGTTGCGGAGACCGTCGTCTTCCGCAAACCCGCACATCAGGTTCATGTTCTGGATCGCCTGGCCGCTCGCGCCCTTGACCAGGTTGTCGATCGCCGAGACCGCGACGATACGGTCGCCTTCGCTCTCGACGGCCACGTCGCAGAAGTTCGTTCCGCGGACAGCGGCAAGGCTCGGCTTCTGGTAGCGGACGAAGAACTCGTTTGCGTAGAACTTCTTGTAGAGCGCCTCGACCTCGTCCTGCCCCATCGGCTCGTTGAGGAGGATGTGGGCTGTCGTCAGGATGCCCCGGTTCACCGGGAGGAGGTGCGGCGTGAAGTAGCACCGGGCGTCTGATCCGAGCCGGGCGACCTCCTGCTTCATCTCGGCAACGTGACGGTGGGTCGTCCACTTGTAGGCGCTGAAGTTGTCGCCGACGTTCGCGTAGTGGGTGGTCGCGGAGGGGGTGTTCCCGGCTCCCGAGACCCCGGTCTTTGAGTCGTAGATGATGGTATGAGCATATTTCGCGAGCGGTGCCGCGGCAAGCGTCGCCCCCGTCGGGAAGCAGCCCGGGTTCGCGACGAAGGAGGCGCCCCGGATCTCGTCGCGGTGGAGCTCGGGGATGCCGTAGGGCGCCTCGAAGTAGGCTGTATGGGTCACGCCGTAGGTCTCCTCGTAGACATCCTTCGCGAGCCGGTAGTCGGCAGAGAGGTCGACAGTCCTGATCCCCCGCTCTGCAAGCGTCCCGGCCACCTTCATCGCCGCCGTGTGGGGGACGGCGAGGAAGACGAAGTCGGCGTCGATATCGCCGGCCTCGGTGTTCCGGAAGACAAGATCGGTCAGCCCCCGGAGGTGGGGGTGGACCGAGGCGACGGGGGTGCCGTCCAGCTGCCGGGATGTCGCCGCGACGACTTCCGCGGATGAGTGGTGCAGCAGGAGCCGCATTAACTCGCCACCGGTGTAACCGGATGCACCGATAATCGCAATTTCCATAAAAGAGAGGTGTCGTTTATAGAATCTTAAGGCTTTGTGGTGCAGCGCTCATAGAGCCGGGCGGCCACGGACTCGATCTCGTCTCTTCCCTCGAGCCCGTCGAGGAGGTCCGGCGGGAGAGCGGATCTCCCGTAGAGGGCGCCCGCGTAGGCCCCGCATATGAGCGCGATGGTATCGGTGTTCCCCCCGACGTGTGCGGCGGTCGTGAGAAGGGCAGTGACGTCGCGGATCCGGGTCATCAGGAAGAACGCGAGCGGGACCGTCTGGTAGACGGTGACGTCGTTTCCTATCACCGAGAGGGCACTCTCGAGGCTGATCCCCTCGTTTGCGAGGTGGACGGCGGCGCGGACCTTGCTGCCGAGGGTGACGTCCTCGAGGGCGGCGTGCTTCGCGGCGAGGTCAAGAGCGTCGGGGTGGCCGCGGACAGCGTGGTGGATGAGCATCGCGACGGTGATCGCCCCCGCGTGGGCCGCCGGGTGGGTGTGGGTGACGCTGCAGGCCTGGACCACCCGCTCGGTGACGTCGACCGGTTCGCCGTAGAGGAGACCGAACGGGACCGCGATACTGATGCAACCGGCGGTGTTTGAGGGGACGCCGCTCGATTTGCCGCCGGAGAGGAGGTGGCGGCATGCGGTCTCCACGGCGCCGTCGGGGAACCGGAGTTCCCCGTCCGCGTACATCCGGGCAAGGGCGGCCGCGTAGGCGTTCTCCGAGTAGGTGCCGTCGGCGAGCATCCCGGCAACAAGGAGCATCGTCTGGGTGTCGTCGGTGAACTGCCCGGGTTTCAGCCCGGCGTTCGGGTGCCCCCGCCACGCCCGGCGGTAGCCCTCCTGGAGGCGCTGGAAGTCGGGCGGCGTGCTCTCCCGCGCCATGCCGAGCGCGTCGCCGATGGCGGCGCCGAGGAGGCAGCCTTTGAACTGATCGAGCATTTGAGTAGTATCTCTCGTAGGGTTGCTCTTAAGGGTTGTTGTTCTGCGCGCGGGTCGGCTCCCCCCAGAACCCGGTGGAACCGGCCTCTTCCCCCGGCATCAATACTTCATGTACATCCCGAGCACAGCCGACCCGCCATCGGCCGTCGGGATGAGGGCCACGATGCTGCTGTACTCGTCCAGCCGCTGCGTCGACGCCCACCGTGTGGCACCATCCTCATCGAGCCCCTCCACCCGGAGCAGGGCACCGCCGTAGTCATTCTCGACAAGGGTCGCCGCGAGGTACCCGCCGGCAGGGGTCCAGGCCACCGGAGCGGAGGCGTTGATCGTGCTCCGCCGGAGGATGCTCCCGTCCTCGCCGAGCGAGACCTCCAGGACTCTCACTGGTCCCGTGACCCCGGCAAGCAGACTGTAACCGCCAACCGGAACTTGCCGGGCCGCCGCGAGGAGGTACCGCTCTCCAGGATCGCCCTGGACCGTCATGTTCCAGACCGGTGCGCCCCGGTCGTCGAACTTCGCCGCTGTGATGGCTCCGGGCGCCTCTGCAGCCTCTCCGGCGACGAGGAACCCTCCCGCCGGTGCCGGGACGATGATCGGGAGTGAACCCGGACTCACGCCCCCGGCCGGTACCTGCCAGGCGACCGTGCCGTTACCGTCGATCCTTGCAATCCGGTCGCCCCCGGCCACAATCCAGCCCCCGGTGTCCGAGGGTGCGATCGCCCAGTACTCCCCTTCCGCAGCAAGGTCCGTGTGGTGCCGTTCGCTCCCTTCTGTGTCCGCCAGGATAAGGAGGCCGTGGGAGGCCGCGACGGCGAACCCTCCCGGACCTGCAGATGCAATTCCCGTCCCGCGGCGATCGTCCGACGACGGGTAGGTCATATCCCACATCACCACCCCCGCCCGGTCGAGGAGGATAACCCGTGGCGTCGGGTGGAACTCGCCTGTATCCGAGACGGATCCAGCGATCGCGTAGCCGCCGGGAGCCTCGGTGATGGAGAACGCTTCGTCGAACCTTCCGCTGTCGATGACGGTGAACCACTCCCGGTCCCCGACATCGTCCAGTTTCAGCACCCAGACATCCCCCTCCAGCGTGCGATGGCCCGGGGTCAGCGGCCGGTCGAGGCACCCGGCGGCGACGGTCAGCAGGATGAGCGTGGCAACCGCCGCGAGGGTCCAGAATCTTCTGGTCTGTGGCATCGTTTCATCTCCCTGTTCCACCTTCACCCTGGCGGGGGGTAGGGAGCCTGCACAAATCGTACCGATCGCAGCGGGCGCTGCTTTTCCCGTTCCAGCTTCCCGATCAGGGTTATGAGGGCGAACGGCCACGCGAGGACGAAGGCGACGGCCGGAAAGAAGAGGAGACTCACGGTGCGTCCTTCCCGCGGGACCTCCGGATGAGGTAATAGCCCACCACGAGCACGATCACGGCGCCCAGGCCACACCCGAGAAGCACGGGGTTGTAGAAGACGCTGAACGCACTATCGGGTCCCTGATACGTCGTCATACCTGCGGGTTCCGCAAGCACAGCCTCCCGGCCCTCCCCCGCATCGGCCGGAGGTTCTCCACCCGGAGATGCGCACGCTATACCGCTGCCGGCCAGGATTAAGAGTAGCAGGGCGATGCAGATCAGCCCTCTTCGGCCGGTATTACTCATGGCTTTTCTTTCTTTCATTGATCTTCACCTGCCGGCGCGTCCCGGGACACCGATCCCGATATTCACGATGGAGACATCGACGCTCTCCTATAAACCTTTTCTGTGCTGCGCGTCTGCACGTCGGGGCTTCGGAATGGGTTTCAGGTCGAAAATTAAACCCAACGGCTCGGAAACAAGGATTTCCTGGTAGACCGTATACAGGTCCCCTCGTTCTTCCTCCAGCCGTTCAGTCCTGGTAAACCGTCCCGACCCGATAGTACCGGCCCTCGTACTCGAAATACTTCCTCCCACCGGTCTCATTATCGAAGATGTAGACGTCGATCGTTTCCTGGCGGATCTTCTCCGGGTATTCCATGCTCCCCACCAACCGGATGTGCCCGGAAGTATACGGCTCTTCTCCGGCATGATGTCCCTCACCCCGGAGGAACGTGTCCAGAACCGGCAGATTCCGGAACATCTCCTCGTCGAGGTGGATGAGGATGCCCTCCCGGGCCCTCTCCTCCGTGACTTCGTAGAGCAGGAGTGCGTCAGGCGGGATGGTCGCGGCGAGGTAAGAGGCGACAGCGGCGTAACAGCCGAGCAGGACGAACCCGGCGACCTCGACTGTGATGAGGTATCGCTTCAGCCGGATGTTCCTCTCATGGTGCAACGGAGTCACCGCTTTTCCTCAAGAAAGGTTGCATTTTCGTCCATCTACTCTCCTCCTGGTGTTCATCCGCCTGGGTGGATAACATGTACCAGGCTCCACATACGGCACCCAACACGATTCTGAGTCTCCAGATCATATAAATCCGGCAGCCATCGTTCGATTCCAGCCGAACTAACCATAAACCTTTGGATCTGGTCGACAGTCCCGGAAACTGCCACCTCCCTGCCGCCACACAGCAAATCGCAATAT
Source organism: Methanoculleus sp. (assembly GCF_020696975.1). Taxonomy (GTDB): domain Archaea; phylum Halobacteriota; class Methanomicrobia; order Methanomicrobiales; family Methanoculleaceae; genus Methanoculleus. Next base: position 170,002 of record NZ_JAJGBK010000032.1, on the reverse strand, counting down.
TAAAGTCTTATTCGGTTGCGGCCGAACGACCGCAGTGGGCTTTATACGATTTCATCCCAGATCCTGATATGGTTCCGGATGCTCCGAACTCTCTGACGTGACATGATGCACCCAAAGATATGGATATGGGTCGGCCTTGGCGCCGTTCTCATCCTTGCTGCGGCAAACCTTGCCATACTTGCGGCCTTTCCCCCGGGACAGCAGCACGTGCAGGAACCGCTCAAGCGGGCGGACTGGGTACTGCCGTTCGGGCCGGGGTTCGAGTACCGCGATCCCTATGAGAGCCCGGTGATCGTCTATGACGGAGTGGACGAGACCTGGCACCTGCGAAACGCAGCCGCCTGGGACCGAACCATTTTCCTCGGTGACCGTTATAGCCTCGATCCAGCCCATCCGGAGGATATTCGGTATGCTCCCGATATTGCAATCGAGAGCGACAGGATCAGCCTCGATTTCTTCACCCGGAACCTCGCGGGCGAAGACTGTGCCCGGGCTGATCTTGCCGTGACGACGGGGGTTGAGCGCCTGAACGCCACCACCGGATCCCCGGAAGGGGATATCCTCCCCGGCGCTGTGACCACACTGCCTATCGACGACCTCGCCGCCGGGGAATGGCGCGAGGTGCGGGTGACGGCGGACCTCCCGCGGCCCGGCCCGGAGGAGGTCTTTTACCTGACGATCGATCTTGCCGCCCCATACACCCTCACGACTCCGAACGGCACGCCGGTCACTTTCGACTTCCGGCGGGAGACCGTCACCATATTGGGTACCGGCACCTCCTGGAAAGAGGAACCCGACCCCGGCTCTACCCCGGACCCCGACTACAACAGGGCCCGCCTCCCCCGGGCGTCGGCGACGTTCATCGTCATGGGGAGAGATGCACCGGAACCGGTCCCGCCCCCGACCTTCCCGACCCTCCGGGCGGAATGACGGAGAGCGGCGCATCCTCTTTTTCGGCAGTACCGGGACAGTTCCGGAACGCTTTTCTCTCCCGGCAGGGGAGTACCTGATTGTTTCGGACCAGACCCATATCGGAGAGATTTCAAATCATGGAAGACGTCATGCTCGACCGGGACGATATCGCCGCTCTCTCCTCCGACGTCCGGGTCGCAATCCTCAAATCGCTTGACTCCCGGCCCATGACGATGAGCGAGCTCGCCGACGGGCTTGGTCTTGCCCGATCGACCGTTCACGAGCACCTCAGTGTTCTTGCCGATGCGGAGCTCGTGACGCACGAGAACGTCCGGAAATGGCGGGACTACACCCTGACGGAGAAGGGGCGGCGGATCCTTCATCCTGGGAGGGATCACCGGATCATCATCATCCTCGGTGCGTCCTTCGCTGCCATGACAGCCGGACTGCTCTGCGTGACATCGTATTTCCGCGGTTTCACCATCCAGGGGGGGAGCGTCGTCCGGGAACCCCTCCTCCTCTACGCGGGCGAGGCGCTCCTCGGCGTGACGCTCGTGCTCTGGTACCTTGCGGTGCGGTTCCGGCGGGGAATCCCCTCTATATCGGCGTAGTCTCTCCCCCGGTCGCACACAAGCCCGCTAAACCGCCTCCTGACTCATCTCCACCGGCCCCGTCCCGAGCAGAACCGTAAAGGGGTACCGGCGCCCACCTTGATGAACCGGACGGAGCGGTGCCCTTATGAACGGTGCGGTCACGGATTTCCTGATAGTTGCGGATCAGATCTTCATCCTGGTCCTCCTGATCGCCGCCGGCTACGTCGCGGTCGCGACAAAGATCGTCGACCCCCGGGCCACCCGGGGGCTCTCGGGGCTCCTCATCAACATCACCATCCCGGCGCTGATCGTCGCCTCGATGCAGGTCCCCTTCACCCCCGAACGTCTCGTCGGCGCAGAGACCCTGATCCTCGCGACCGCGGTGCTCTACGTCTTCTCGTTCGCCCTCGCCTGGGCGGTCTCGAAGGCCATGCGGGTCCCGGCCGCGGAGGAGGGGGTCCTCCAGTTCGCGATCGTCTTCGGGAACGTCGGGTTCATGGGGTTCCCGGTCGCCCTGACACTTTTTGGGGAGGAGTCGCTCTTTTACGTCGCGATCTTCAACCTCTTCTTTAACATCCTCGTCTTCTCGGTCGGGATCGCGATGCTGACCGGGGGGAGGGGGAAGGGGTTCGATCCAAAACTGCTCTTAAACCCCGGGATCGCGGCCTCCATTCTCGGGCTTGCCCTCTTCCTCGGCTCAGTCGAGATCCCGAGCCCCTTCATCGACTCGATCGAACTCCTCGGGGGGGTGACGACGCCGCTTGCGATGATCATCGTCGGGGCGATGCTCGCGACCTTCCCGGCCCGGGAGATGGTCGGGAACTGGCGGATCTGGGCGGCGAGCGCAATCCTCCTCCTCGGGATCCCGGCGGCCTACTGCTACCTCCTCGCCCCGGTCTTCGCCGACCCCTACATCAACGGGATCATGATCACGATGGCCGCGATGCCCGCCGCGGCGAACACCGTCATCTTCGCCGAGCAGTACGGCGCCGACTCCCGGCTCGCGTCGCAGATCGTCTTTGTCTCGACGATCGGGTCGCTCGTCACCATCCCGCTGATCGCGACGCTACTGCTCTAGACCCTACCACGCAACCGTCCGAAGGGTCGCCAGAAGAAAGACCAGCCCCCCGAGGCTGGTGTTGATGAAAGGCAGGTACCAGTAGACCCGGTCGATCGAGATCCCTTCCCGGAGGAGGAGGACGAGGGGGACGGCCGGGTAGACCAGGACGAGGAGGCTCAAGGGGGTAAGGCCGGCAGAGATGACAAGGGCGGCAAGCCCCGACCAGAAGGCGAGGCAGAGGAGGAGCGAACGTCGCCTTCCGAGGACGACGGCCGTCGTCGTCATCCCCGCGGCCGCGTCCCACCCGATATCCGGGATCGCGGAGAAGAGGTGCATTGCGGCGATGTGGAGGTAGCCGGCGACGACGAGAGCAACCGGCGGGAGGGCGCCGCTCGCGATGTAATACCCCAGGATCCCCGGGACGACGTAGAGCATATTCGAGGAGAAGTCGAGGACCGGGACCTCCTTGAACCGGAGCGGCGGGGCGCTGTAGAAGTAGGAGAGGAAGAGAAAGGAGAGTAAGAGCGCCTTCCCGACGGCATCGAGCCAGAAGAGGAGCGCGAGACTCGCCGCCCCCAAAAGAGCGAGGAGGAGGAGGAGGGCCCGGCCGTCCGCCTCGCGGACCCGATACTCTTTCACATCCTTCTTGGGGTTGAACCGGTCGGTATCCTGGTCCCACCAGTCGTTCACCCCGTAGATGAAGATGTTTGCCGGGAAGAAGAAGTAGCAGAGGAAGAGGATGTAGCCGGGGTCGAAGAAGGCCGTCCAGGCGTCCATCCCGAGGGCGTAGCCCACCACGTAGGTCCCGCCGGTGTAGATCCAGAACCGGAACCGCGAGACCCGCCAGGCGAGGGTGAGGAGCCGGGGAGGCATGTCACGCCTTCAGGGTGTTTGCGGTGGCGCCGGAGACGATCCGGAGCACCGAGGGCTTCACCTTCCGCCGGTGGACGACGGCCGGGTCGCGCTCGATCGTCCGGGCCGTCCAGCGGTACATATCCGACGCCGTCCGGATCGGGATCCGGTAGCGCCGGGGAATGTACCGAAACCCGGTCTCGGCCTCCTCCTGCCACGCCTGGTAGCGCCGGATCTGGTACCGGACGAACCCCGCGAACCGGTCGGGATGCCGCGAGGCAATGGCCGCCGAGAGGTCGTCGAGCCCGAACGCCTCCATCTCTTCGGCCGGAAAGTAGGTCCGGCCGAGGGCGAGGTCTTCGGCGATGTCGCGGATGAAGTTGACGTACTGCATCGCCCGCCCGAGGCCCCGGGCCGCGGGGTAGGATGCGGGCGCAAGATCGAGGACCCGGGCCATCATCAGCCCGACCACCTCGGATGAGCCGTAGAGGTAGCCCTCGAGGTCCCGGATCGTCCGGTAGGAGGTGACGGTGATGTCGCTCTCCATCGAGGAGAGGAACGCCGTTATCCACGCCCGGTCAAAGGCCTTCCGCCCGGAAAGTTCGACGAACGACTCGATCACTACGTCCCCCGTCGCCTCCCCGGACACGGCCGCGGCGTAGCGGTCGGTGAAGGCGTAGAACTCATCGGTCTGCTGTGGGACCGCGTCCACGTAATCGTCGGCGGTGCGGACGAAACTGTAGAGGGAGAAGACGTCCTTTCGGACCCGAGGTGGGAAGAAGAGGGTCGAGTAGAAGTAGGTCCTGCTCCCCCGCCGAAAGATTTTGTAGATGGTCTCGTCTATCACGGGGCGCACCTCACCGCCGGTAACGGTCGATCAACTCGCGGGCGACGATCTGGGAGGAGATCAGGGTCATCGGCACCCCGATCCCGGGGTGGGTGTACTGGCCGGTGTAGTAGAGGTTCGGAACCCGGCGGCTCCGGTGCGCCGGGCGCCAGAGCGCCGTCTGGCGGAGGGTGTGGGAGAGCCCGAGGGCTGTCCCCCGGTAGGCGTTGTAGCGGCTCGTAAAGTCCGAGAGCGCGAAGACCCGCCGGGTCACGACAGAGTCGCGGATATTTTCGCCAAGGATCTCCTCCATCCGGCCCATGAGACGGTCGTAGAACCGCTCCCGGAGCGCCGGGGTATCCTCGATCCCGGGGGCGAGGGGTGCGAGAACAAAGAGGGTGTCGCAGCTCTCCGGAGCGGCGGTCGGATCGGTCCGTGAGGGGACGTTGACGTAGAAGGAGGGGTTCTCCGGCCAGGCTGCCTTGTAGGGGTCAAAGATCGTCTCGAACCCCTCCTCCCAGTCGGGCTCGAGGAAGACGTTATGGTGGGCGAGCCCCTCGACGACCCGGTCGACGCCGAGGTAGGCGACGAAGGCAGAAGGGGCGATGACCTTCTTTCTCCAGTAGGAGGCGGGGTAGGACCGCGAACCGTCGGGGAGGAGGGAGAGTTCAGCGAACGGGTAGTCGGCGTTGACGACGATGAGGTCGGTCTCGTGCGCCCCGAGCGGGGTGACGACCCGGCGGGCGGTCCCGCCTTCGACCCCGATCGCCGTCGCCGGCTCGTTGTAACGGTACTCGACCCCGAACTCCCGGCCGAGCGCGACGAGGGCCTCGACCACCGCCCGCATCCCCCCCTCCGGATACCACACGCCCATATTCATGTCGATGTGCGTCATGATGTGGTAGAACGAGGGGGTGTTCCGGGGCGAGCCGCCAAGGAAGCCGATGGAGTACTGCACGACCTTCCGGGCTTCGTCGCTTGCGAATCGCTTCTTGACGAAGGACTCCAGGTTCTCGAGCGGGTTGAGTTTCCTCCCCCCGGCAAGGAGACGCCGGTCGAAGAAGTCGAAGATGCTCCGGTATTCCCGGTAGAGGAGGTCGCTCATGGTGATATCATAAGTCTCCTCGGCCTCGGCGAGGTAACCCCGGAGTTTTTCGGCCCCGCCGGGTTCGAACGACTCGAAGAGATCGTAGTTCTTCCCGAGGTCGGCCGAGACGTCCGCGACCCGCTCGCTCCCGAAGAAGACCCGGTATGACGGGTCGAGCCGGACGAGCGGGAAGTAGTCCGTCGGGCTTTTCCCGAACTCCGCGAAGAACCGGTCGTAGACGTCGGGCATCAGGTACCACGACGGCCCCATGTCGAACGTGAACCCCCTATCGCGGTGGACGCTCGCCCGGCCCCCGGGCTGCTCGTTCTTCTCGATCACCGTGACGTCGAAACCGCCCTTCGCAAGAAGAGCCGCGACGGAGAGCCCCCCGAACCCGGCCCCAACGATTACAGCCCGCATAATTCCCCCCTTCCTGAATGGAAAACGGGTGCAGGAAGACACAGGTGGCATATATATTTTGGCGTCCGGGATCGTCACGGGAGAGCCGGCGGCGATGCTGTGCTATCACCACCGAAGGCGACCGGCAGGGTTGCAAGGGCGAGCGCCGCCCCGAGGAGTGCCGGTACGGCAAGATCGTTCCGGGCGAGGTAGCCGGTCCAGAACGCGAGGATGAGGAGGAGGCTTGCCGCCACCGTCCCCGGGATCGCTCGATCGCCCGCGATGAACCGGAAGAGGGCGACATAGACCGTGCCGGTCAGGACCCAGCCCACGAAGTTCGAGGCCGGGACGCCGTAGTAGGCCCCGCCGTCGGGCCAGACCCAGAGCCCGGCGTGGACGACCGCCGGGTCGATGACGAGGTCGACGAGGAGGAGGACGAGGACCCCGGCCGGGACCAGCCGGCCCCACGCGGTCCCGGCGGCGGCTGCGGCGAGGGTGACGGCGCCAAGGAGCATCGGGAGGTAGGCGAAGGCGACCGTCCAGGGGACGAGGCCGAAGACCCGGTAGCCGAGGTCGGCCGAGTAGGTAAACCCGCCATACGGGACGCCGGTCGCGACGGCGTAGGCCTCGACGGCGAGCGGGAGGAGGCTCAAAAGGAGGAGGAGCGCGATGCCGCGGAGGGGACCGAGCCAGCGGACGAGGGCGATGTAGGAAGGGAGGGCGAGGCCGACCAGGAAGATTATCGGGACGGCGGGCGGGACCGCCGGGTCGTCGAACCGGACCACCAGGTAGGCGGCGAGGAAGAGGGCGAGGGCGGTAAGGAGGAGAGCCGGCCGGGTGATGCGCATGGGCGGGGGAGGGGGGCGGCGGGGATAAAGGTTGACCGGATCGCCGTGCCCCGGTCACCGCCGGCTACGCCCCGGTCCGCCCCGCGACGTCACTCGCGACCAGGATCAGCGCCACCACTGCGACGATGATGAACCCCAGAACCCACTGGTAGGTGAGGGCTGCGTACAGGCCGGCCGCGATGCCGACGAGCAACACGGCGAGGTATTTGCGTTCCATGTAACGACGTGGCCGGCCGGAGATATATGTCTTCTGTCATGTCTCTTTACGCGTTCGGGGGTTGGTACCAAAAACAGCGTGTCGTTCGGCACTCCGATGGTCACACCCGTGCGGATCTCCCCGATTTTCCGTAGCAGAGGATTTTTGTGGCCAAATCAACCCGAAAACAGTTACGTAAGTCCTATCATCAGTGACGACGGTACCATCAACCATCGAGACTGCGCATCCTGGTCCGGGAACCCAAGAATGAAAAAGATCCCGCTCATCGTCTGGATAATCCTCATCTGCCTCGTCCTCGTGCATTACTTCTACACGCCTGACGTGCCCGAGATTGCTACGGGAGCGATGGTGATCGACCTCGACCCAGGGGAGCGTCAGCCCGATCTCATGCACCTCTGGGACGCCCTGGTACATGAACAGGGGTTCGCAAACGAGTCGGCCGTACTCATCCAGCTGAACCAGTTCGTCGATAAGGACGGGGTGGTACAATGCACCCTGGCGCGTTATTCCGGGGGCGTAGACGGAGAGCAGCACTTTTACGAGACATACCCCTACCCAAGCGGCAACGTGCTCTACAAAGACCAGATACTCGAGTTCCCCCTAGAGGGAGCGCACCCCCTCGCCGTCTTCCGTGAAGCGACCCTGATCGATTTCGCCGACCTCACCCGGGGAGAGTGCAATATAACGCTTAAAACGTTCAAACACGAGATTGAGAAGGAGTATAACGAAACCCACGGCGACCTTTACATCCTCTCACAAGGCTCGCTCCGTCCCCTGAGGGAGGCGGCGTTCCCGGGCGGCACCTGCTGGTACACGATCGAGATCGCCCCGGAGGTTCCGCGGCCGGAAGGGAGTTCGGTCACAGGGAACATACCGGATCGCCTCATCCTCTTCACCGAACAGGATATTGCCCTGGCTGATACTGTCGTCTATGCGTGATGCGGAGATACTGCCTGATTGCAGATGCCATAGGGTTCACAGGACGAACCGAAAAAAAGGCCGGAGGATGAAATCAGAGTCTTGATCGGCATCAGGTCCCGGTACCCGAAGCTCCTTTTCTGGTATTCACGAGATGCCATGGCCTGTGTGCCGTTATATATTCCTCCACATCCGGGCAGAGGTAGTATCGCACATTCCGCCCGTCCCTCTCGCTTCTGACGATGCCTTCCCGGGTTAACGATCTCATATGCCAGGTGATGTTCGGGCCCGACATGATGAGCCGGGACGCGATACCTTTTCTCACAATTCCCGGATGCTGCAGAATAAGGTTTATCATTCGGATCTTCGGATGCTCGTTAAGGTATCCGGCCAATATCTTCCCCAGATCGGAGCAGGTGCCCACATCGACGTAGTGCCTCATTCCTCCGTTGTTCTGCTCGGCAACGACCTTTCCCATCCGGCACAGTACCCCCACATGATACCGGAGGGTCCCGATATTCACCCCCAGCGTTCGGGAGAGAGACCGCATGCGAACCCCCGGGTTCTCTAGAATACACGTATACACCGCGTATCGAGTCTCATTCTCCAGAACATTCCGACACAAAACCCTCTTATGACCAAGGTGCAGCCACGCAAACAATGAAAAAAGTAACTGCACCGGGATGAAAAGCGCCGGAGCGGATACGCACACGAGTTCGAGGATAAGAATGTTCAGGGGTTCATTCCAGGCATACAGAGGAGTCAGATCCGAAGGGAGCTGCTCCGGATATGCGCCATAAACAGGCTGAATAGGGGTGGCGTACACGGCAGACGGTAGTAGCAGGATGCAGAAGACGACCAGAACGATCCTGGCAATCCGTGACTCTGAGGCCATGGAATTGCATAAAACTAACGGCAATAAAAATGTTTGGTTTCAGAAATAGTTTAATGCATACAGTTGAATCCCAGTCACACGCTCTCCATAGACCTTAAAGTTCCAGAACCCAGGCACAGGATTGGATATCCCGAAACGGATCTGCCCATCAGGTTCACAACCGTCATCGTCATCGTGGTAAGAACCGTACAGGCTCCCGTCGGGCCTGTAGACATCTAGTTTCAGGGAGTAATCGGGAGTAAACCAATTCAAGTCGACCTGCAATACAGATATACCGGCTGATACACTGCAAGTGTGAGAATGAGTCTCCCCCTGTGTGATTATATATCCTCCACGGGTTGTAAACTCATCTGCTTGCGAGAGGCCTAACACGGCCTCATTTCTTTCACTTCCGGTACTGCCTGCCGAAACCATCGGTATGATAAGAACAAAGATGGCCAGGAGCCCAATAAGGCGGTTGAACTTCATCAAAATCCACCGATAAGACTTCGAAGAAACTCTGCATAAAGATTCTGTCCCATTTCTTTACGCATTTTGGATGTTCAGAACATGACAATTCCAGCAGGTGCAGATGATACACAGATCTCAACTCCGAGGGTACATGTATCTCCGGATAATCACCCATTATCAGAGATTGCACCGAAAAAAGTGAAAACTACATATTAACGCGGCAAGAATTTAGGGAATCTGCGTGGGGCCAATAGCATTAACAACGAACACATCGATGATTGTGCCTTGTCGTCCCAAGTCTGAAGGATTATATAACAGAAGATGCAGAAATTGCTCTTGAGTAAAATCCGTTGAACATGTTCTATCCACAGAGGAAAAAGTTATGATAACAATCGGTAGTGACAGGGTTCTCAAAAACTGATATTCAAGATTTATTTTCGTGTATGTAGGCACCTCCAAAAAGGTGGACCGGATTAATATCCGGCTCCAGTGACGCTCAGGCTGAGATCGTAGTCATAACCTGTTCCTTGAGGAACTCTGAACTCCGCTCCTCCGATCAGTCCCTGAGATCCCTGATAGTTCCCATTCCAGTGGGGCTTGAAATAGCCGCCACCCGATGTACTAAGCTCATCAGGTCCAACATGACCCTGCTGGAGATCGAAAGTCTCGGATATTCCCGCAGTCACACCTCCGTGACTAACATCAAGGCTTGCCGTGATCGTAACTCCAGAACTCGTTGCAGTGTCTGTTATAGGCTCCCAGTCAGTAATCACATCGCTATACCTGCTCAGCGAAACACCAGGTTTTACTTCCCGAAGATATGAAGGTATCAAGCCATCTTCATTATTCAGTCCCGTTGCTTTCATCCAGAGGATGTAATAGTCATAATTTGGATCCTGTTCATTTACTTTGTAAAGCCTGTATGACCCTGATGCCGATGAATATTCATCGCCTGGCGTCTGAAGTGTATCAACTCTAACGTACTGAACGTTGTATGTCGAAAGGCCATTGCGTGTTAAAACCATTGCATTCGCTAGTATGTTGTCAATCTGCTCTTCAATGGTTGCCGCCGCCTTTGAATTCCACGGTGTGGCCTCATTGACAGATAAATGGACTGTTTGTTCTTTTTCTACGATCGTCATTTGCTCATTTGTCACATCAACTTCTGCACTAGCAGATGCAACGAGTACAGCGCTTGCAACAAGCATTATCACAAGGAGGCTGCAAACTCTTCTGAAACTAAACATATCCATCTTTCTTCACTCTCTTTCTGCTTTTATCGTTACCCAGAGGCAGGAGAGGCATACTTTCAAGTACTGAAAGAGCACATATCCCAATAGCCTCCGGGCTTGTGGGATTCTTCATCCGGGCGTCAACCGTGGATGGAGGGACCCCACGAACTTTTGCGGACGCCGCTTTGGGTATCCACACAGTGACCTGGGCGTAAGTTTATTTATAAACTCTGTCCCATTCATTTACACGTCCAAGGAATTTTCACGAAAATGAAGAAATTGATCCCTCCGTGAGGAAGGAAGGCACTGGAGACAACTCATTCTCACAGAAGGGACTCCGACTTCTATCCAGCAAGCAGATTATGGGATGCGCTAAAAAGACAATCAGGTGTCCAAAGCGGATGCGCGCTCGCTGCCCTCGATGGAGATGATACGTGCCCAAGAAGAAGCCGACGACAACAAGGACAGAGAACAGAAGATCTGGTCGACGGAAGACACAAGGGACACGTAAAGAGATCTGGCAGATCGCAACGACAAAAACGGTATCGATCGCTTTCTCGATGATGACTACTCTCTGCTTTGCATCCTCATCCCCATGCTTCCCCGAGAAGGAGCAAGGCCGAGAATGTTCATGAGGGGAGTAGAACAGAGGCTCCTCTCACCCATACTCCACAGCGGGATCAAGGTTAGGAAATCATTGAAGATGGGGTAACGGCAAACAATCTGTTCGCAAAGAGAAAACCTACGACAAAATACAATCACCGGGAACTGCAACTGAACCCCATATATCCTCTATATATAGTCGGCCTCCATTTACACCTCGCCAATGTATCATCATGGATGAGCGAATCTTACAGCCCGCCATAAAATGTGTTATTAGAGGTCACCTATTGGAACTTGATATTCCTATAGTAACCCCGGCGTTCGATAGAACTCGGGGAAAGACGATCTTGTTCCCGGAACAGTTAAATTCTCCATTGCCATCCAGACATCCCCTTTCAGGAGACATTCAAGGTTCCCTTGGGTAAGATCACTCACATATGCTTCGCAGTTTAAGACCAAAATAAATAAATGACAATGTCAACGCCGAAGCATAAATCGCTTCAATCAAAAGCCGCGGATCAGGCTCAATCCATATTTTCAATGAAGACACAACCATCCATAGGGGGAAAAACGCTAGGGCAATAACTGGTACCGACAGGGCTCTCAAGAGTTGATAGCATAAGGGTTGATAGGATCTGCTCTCTTCCATAAGTGACTCCTCTCAACACAACCATCTAAACGTATGCTCATATATACATTCTGTCCCATCTCTTTACACGTCTGAGAGTGGTTGCCAAAACCAATGGAATAGAAGCGTCATCGGGGAAAAAGCGCCGAATATCCGTAATCCAGAGAAAGATCCAGCCATCCGGAGAACGCCTCGGATGCCGCGCGACACGAGAGAGAAAAAGGTGTTGGGGTCACCCCCTAATCGCCCGCACAAACCGCTCCCGGATCTCGGCCGGGGCGAGCGGGATATTCGGGACTGACGCGTTCCCGGGTCTTAACACCACATGAATAAAGTTCGGCCCCCGGCCCCGGCTCTCCCATGCCTCCGCGAGTTCTTCTTCGTCCTGCACCTTGCACGTCCGCCGGATCCCGGCAGCACGGGCGAGGAGTTCCATGTCCACGAGGCCGGATGCCGGGGTGGGCTGGTTTCCTGTGCTCCCGAAGGCCCCGTTGTCCAGGCAGACGATCGTGAGGTTCTCCGGGACCTCCGCCGCCACCACCGGGAGGACCGCGGTCCCAAGGAGGCTCCCGTCGCCGTCGAGGACGACGACGTCCCGGTCGGTCCCGATGGCGAGCCCGAGCCCGATCGGCGTCGCCTGGGTGTAACTCCCGAGCATGTAGAAGTTTAAGTCCCGATCGTTTGCCGCGTAGAGCTCTTTTGCGGGGACCCCGATGTTTGCGACGGCCGCCTCGTCGTCAAGACCCCCCGCAATCACCCGGATTGCGTCGTTCCGGGCCATCACCGGTTCCCGGAAGGTTCGCCGGTACTCGAGCGCCGACTCGCGGGCCCGGGGCGGGGGCGGCTGCTCCGCCGGGCAGGCCTCCTCCGTTCCCTCCCAGAACGAGGGGAGGATCAGCCCCACGTGCGGCCGCATGGAATCGTAGGCGTCCTGGACGACCTCATCGATCAATCCCTCATCCGAAGGGTCGCGGATGATCGTATACGGGATGTTGAGCGCCGCGAGAACGTCCGGGACCGCCTGGTTGAACGGCACCTGGGCCGGGATCGCCTCCCGGTAGACGCCCCGCCAGCTCGCGAGGACGGGGAGGGGGAGGCCGAAGGTGACGGTGAGGGACATGATAGCGTTCAAGGAGTTGCCGAGCCCCGAACTCTGCATGTGAAGGACCGGCCGCCTCCCGGCCATAACGAGTCCTGCCGAGATCCCGACGCCGTCCTCCTCCCGGGTGAGGTTGACCGCACGAAATCGTTCGGGAATCAGGGCGCAGAACTCCTGCGTCCGGTCGCAGGGGAGCGACGCCACGGTATCGACCCCGAGGGCGGCGAGCCGGTCGAGGACACACCCTTCACGCACGGATAGCTACCCCCTGCTCCGCGATCCAGGCTCTGACGGCATCCCGGAGATCCCCCTCGAAGGCCTCATCGGCCCGGACCCGGAGATAGGGCTCGACCGGGTAGCGGTCGAGGTCCTCGGCCGCACGCTCGTAGCCGCCGCCGGTCACGTTCAGGAGGATGTGCTCCTCCGGGCTGACCAACCCTTCCTCCGCCGCACGGACGAGCGAGGCGACCGCGACGGCCGCCGCCGGGTCGAGGTCGATCTCCTCGGTATCGGCAAAGAGCCTCCCGGCGGATCGGGCGTCGTCGTTAGAGACCGCATACATCCGGCCGCCGGAAGCCACGAGTGCATCGTAGACCCCGTCCCGGACCCCCCAGGGCGGGTGGCGGTTCGTCAGGACGCCGGCAGAAACCCGGGCGATCGATACCTCGGCGTCGGGCATATCCTCGGCCACGATCTCCCGCCTCCCCGCCTCCCAGGCCCGGACCATCGGGACGAAGGGGAGGTTCTGGGAGAGGTGGAGTTCCGGGAGACGGGAACCGAACCGGCCGTCGGCGATGAGCCGCTCGGCCGCTTCCCACGCGGCAATCGCCCCGGTCCCGCTCCCGACCGCCTGGAAGTAGGAGTCGGGGAGCCGGCCGGAAAACAGTGCCGCATCGAGCATCACCGTCCCCATCCCGTCCCGGCGGGCGACGTTCTTTGCCCCGCCCTCCGGGACGACACCAGGGATGGAGCAGACCTCCCGCCCGAAGCCGATCGAGTCCGAGTAGTCCCCGTCCACCGTGATGAGGCAGACGTTCGGGGACGGAACCGTCGTCCAGAGCCGGTCGGCGGCGGAGGCCGGGACGACCACCACGACCGGTGCCCCGGTCAGGCCCGAGACCTGGCAGAACGCCCGGGCGGTGTTCCCCGCCGACGAGACCTGGATGACCCCGGCCCCCTTCTCCCGGAGACGGAGGAGCGTCGGTTGCGCCTCGAGTTCCTTGAACGAACAGGTCTCCATCCGCCCGCCCCGCTCGGGCCAGTAGCCGGAGAAGGTGACAGTGAGGTGGGAGAGGCCGAGTTCCCGGGCGAGGGCGACGCTACCGTAGGAGACCGGGCCGGCATCGATCCGGAGGTGGCCCTCGACCGGGAGCCACTCGATGTAACGGAAGATCCCGGGGAGGTCACGAAGGACGAGCCGGCGCTCCGCGTAGACCGTCCGGAGGAGAGCGTCGCACCCCGACGGGCAGTCGAGGGTGTAGCGGTCCGGGAAGGGCCGGCCGCATCCCGGGCAGTGGAGGAGGTACTTCTCCCTCACCGCCACCCGCCCCCGGTGAAGGTGAACCGGGAATCGAGGACCCGCTCTTTCAAGTCCCGGCAGAGGTCTTCCGCGAGCGTCCGGCCGGACTGGCGGAGCGTGACCGGCACCTTCCGCCCCCGGACCCGGAGCGACCCCTCGCCGGCCTCGAGGGCGTCGTTTTGGCAGGCACCAAGGCAGGCGGTGCAGGCGAGGCAGCGGTCGCGGTCGATCCCGGTCCCGCGGGTAAACGCGCCCGTCGGGCAGATCGCGGCAACAGCGCAGGTCGAGCACTCCTCGCACCACTCCGGGCGGTAAGTCACCTCCCTCTCAGGCCGCTGCCAGACATCGGCGTAGGTCGCCTCGTCGAGGACAGTCCGGGTGTTGATATCGGCGATCGGGAGGGCGATCTCCTCGTCGAGGACGCGGAGTCCCGCCACCTGCCGGTCGTCCAGGACCGGGATCGCGATCCCGAGGCTCGTGATGCACTCCGGCCCGGCAGATGTCCTGAATCCTCCCATGTAGCGGGGCTGCATCCCGGCCATATCACCGATGGCTGTGAGGTTCGGCCGCGAAGGCGTGCTCCGGGTCCCCTCCCCGGTCACGAGCCCCGCCGAGCCGTTCAGGAGGACCGGCGTCCCGGCCCGGATCGCAAGCCCGAGCGGGTCGTTTTCGAGCGGGTTGATCTCGCCGCACCCGCTGACCGAGGCCTCCCGGCAGGGCCCCTGGAGCCCGGTGACGGAGAAGATCGTCGTCACCCGGGTCGGCTGGGTGTTCAGGTAGGCAGTGTAGTTCCGGTAAGCGCTCCGGGTCGTGAAGAGCCGGGCGTAGGAGAAGTCATCAAGGGTCACCTTCGCCTCGATCGACCGATCGGCAGCCTCCACCACCACCTCGATCTCCCGGCCCTCGACGATATCGCGGAAGAGGTGGCCGCCGCCGTAGCCGGCGCCGGCGTGGGCGGTCCCGGAGACGATCATGTCGACGAGCCCGAGGCGCTCGTTCGGGCAGGGGCCGGGCATGCAGGGGACCCCGTTGAGCCAGGCCCGTTCAGCACGCTCGAATGTCCCGGGCGCTGCGACCGGAACCGAGAGGATCGCTGCGGTCCCCGACATCACCCCGCACGTCCCGGTGGTGACCACGTCGACGTCTGCGGCCGTGACCTCCCCACCCTCGCGGATGAGCTGTTTGAACTCCGCGGCGGTGTAGACGACCGCCGAACCGTTCCGGATCTTTTGGTCGATCTCTCTCATCGTCTTCATAACCTGATATCCTCCACCCGCACGCGGAGACCCGAGGACTGTGCGAGAATCATATTCACGACGCCCGTATGCGTGAGGTTCATCATGCAGTGGCCGGGCAGGAACCGTTGCCGCATCCCGAAGGTAGGTTCGCGCCGCACCGTCCGGGCAATCCCCTCGAAACCAACGATGTGATACGCCTCGATCTCCTTAAACCCTCCGCCCCGGGAGGCACGCGGCCCGACGACCAGGCAGGTGAGAAGGCCGGTCACCGGATTTGCCTGGAGGACAGCGAGGACGTGCTGGACCGGGCAGCCCGCGCCGGCCGGCCTCCCGACGACGATATCCCCGGAAGCAATCTCCCACTTCTCTACGAGGTCCGGCCGGAAGGGGAGGATGATCTTCCGGGCCGAGACCTCGCCGGGGAGGGGGTTGAGGATGAAGTCGTACTCGCCGCCGAGGACATCCCGGCCGGTATAGCAGGCATCGCCTTCGGACCCGGTGGAGGCGGCGGTCCCGGCGGGGTAGAAGACACAGTCGGGAAGGCTCTTTCCTCCCCGCCGGACCAGGGCGATGAATGCCTCGCAGGTTGGAGATCCACAGGCCCCGCAGTCCTTCCCGGGCGGCCTCCACGTCACGGGTCAGTCCCCCCGGAAGAGGTAGTCGGCGTCCTCGAGTCTCCGGACGACCCCGAAGTGGTGTTGCCACCCGATCTCGGTCTTCCCGATGCAGACGGTGCAGACCCCAAGCGGCGGCGCACCCCGGAGGACGACTGTATCCGGGTCGGCTATTGCCGGGTGGTCCTCGATAGCCCGGAGGAGGTAGCGCATACCGGTCCCCTGGACGGCGTTCGTCTCGACGATATCGAGGTTGGGGTTCACCTCCCGGATACGTTCCCGGAAGACCTCCTTCTCGGCCTGGGAGACGAGGTCGATCCGGGTCACGACCGCGACGTCGGCGTGGGCGAGCATCGCGGCCATCTTCAGGGGCGTGTTCGTGCCCGAGACCGCGGAGAGGACGACGATCCCGAGCGCTTGCGTCGTGTAGGGCGAACAGCGGAGGCAGAGCCCGGCACTCTCGACCAGGAGGAGGTCGGCGCCCTCCTCCTCGGCCCAGGCGACGGCGTCCCGCATCACCATCACCCCGGCGTGGTCCGGGCAGAGGTCGCCGGAGCAGACCTTTCGTGTCGGTATCCCGAACTCTGCCGCGAGTTCCTCGTCCTCGAACGCCCTGACGACATCGATCTTGAGGTAGGCGATCCGGTGCCGGTCCGTGAGAGTGCGGACGGTCTGTCTCACGACGGCGGTCTTTCCGGCGGACGGCGGCCCGGCGATGACGGCGAGCCTCATGAGCCGACCGACCCCGTGATAAGGTCGCCCGCCCGGATCCGTTCCCGCATCCCGTGGAGGATGCCGTCGAGACGGAGAGCCTCCCGGAGGGCCTCGTCCTCGCGATTTCCGGGCTCGATAACCCGCTCGACGGCCCCGTCCCGCATGACGATCCGCCGGGCGGAGAGGAGGGAGACCAGGGGGTCGTGCGTGACGAAGACGACTGCCTTCCCCCCGGTCCGGAGAACCTCGATCACCCGTTCCTTGAAGATCCCGGCGTTCTCCACCTCGTCGAGGAGGAGGATCGGCGCCGCGGCGATCATGATCGCATCGGCCACCAGGAGCGACCGGGTCTGCCCGCCGGAGAGCGCGGTCATTCGGGCGTCCGGCCGGATTGCCTCTCCTGTGAACTCGTTTGCGAGGGCGATCGTCCTCTCGATGATGCGGTCGTCCTCGATCCTCCGGGACCGGACGTGCATCGAAAGGAACTCCGTGACCGTGAGGTCCGCAAGGCACCGGGTGTTCTGGGTGATCAGGGCGACGGGTTTGTGGGCCGGGTCGCGGACGAACTCTTCGGGAGGGAATTCGCCGTTGACGAGGACCGTCCGGCCCGTCGCGGTGTCGTTCCGGGCGAAGACCTCGATGTCGTTGATGAAAGCGCTCTTCCCCGAGCCGGTGGGACCGACGATGGATATCGTGTCGCCGGGTCGGATGACGATCGCGTCGAACCGCTCCGGTTCGCCCTGCCGGCTCCGGCCGGGGAGGATCGTGATCTCGCGGATAGGTGCAGGGTCCATGGAGAACAGTTGCCGCACTGTAAGATAAGAGTTGTTCTTTACAGTTTATTTTTAACCATAAAAGGAAGATTTTATCTCATATATTCTACAATAGTAAAGCAATGCTCTCCAGAAGAATCTTCGAGACCGACTTTGCCGGGGCGCTCCAGGAGGAACTCACCCGGCAGGATATGAGTATCCGGGACCTCGCGGACCGGGCTGGGATCCCGGCCGCCACCCTCTACAAGCTCACGTCGGGCCGGGCGGACCCGCGCCTCTCGACCGTCCGGCGGATCGTGAACGTCCTCGAGCCCCGGGAGAAGAGTTTCATCGCGGTGATCGCGGCCCGGTTCCTCCTCGACGAGATCGACAACCGCAACCTCCCCATCGGCGAGAAGGAGTACCATATCCGGGGCTACGCGGCCGACTCGCTCGAAGAGTGCATCATCGCCGCGGTCCGGGCCGACAAGGAGGGGGCGCTCGGGATCATCTGCGCACCCATCCTTGCCCCGATCGTGGAGAAGATCGCCGACTGCCCGGTCGCTATCATCAAGCCGCAGCAGCAGACGCTGATCGAGGCGATCGAGACGATAGCGAAGAGGGTTTAGGGGAGCCGGGGGGCACGGATCTCGCCGTCAGCCCCACGGCAAAGGTGGCGTCCTCTTTCGCCGCCTGTGTGAGTTTCGGCAGGAACAAGGTTCTCGCGGCGGTCACCGGGAGGAGGATGCGCTCGATGGCCTCGGTTATGTCGCTGCAGAGGAGGCGGATATCCGATCGTTCAGGCATAGGCGACCTCGGCGGCTACCTGCTCACGGACAAGCGGTTTCAGAGCATCGGGCGTAACCAGGTCGACAGGGGCGCCGAGGCAAAGCGAGAGGTATTCTTCGAGTTCGATTAAGGTGAAGAAACCGACCGGCCGGGAGAACTCAACAAGGATGTCGATATCGCTTGCCTCGGTCTGCTCGCCGCGTGCGACCGCTCCGTTGATACCGATCCGGCTGACCGAGAACCGCGTAAAGAGCTCACCTTTGAGCCGTTGCAGAGTCGCGAAGACTTCTTCCCGGGACTGCATGGATACTGGTATTCTGTCGGAGGGGTATTAATGAATTGCTGCAGGGGGAGGCGCCGACTGGCCGGAGCCCACCCGAGATCTGATCCCTGCAAAAAGGGTGTTATCCTTTGCGTGATGCCGCGAGGAGAAGAGGGAACGTCCGCGTCATGTCCCATCCCTCGCGGCGGAGACGTACCCAACATACGGCTCCAAAGCGCCGTCCCGGACCGCGGTCCCGGTGAACGCGTAGACCGGCCGGACCGTATCCTGCACGACACCGCGAGGCTCCATCCAGTAGCCGAGGGTGATACTCTCGATCGTGACGCGGTCGTAGGCCGCAGGGCCGATGGTCCGTGATGCAAGGAGGTCCGCATACGCCTCCTCCGGGGGCCTTAAAGCGAAGTCTCCGGCCGGCTCCACCTCCCGCCAGGTCTTCACGAGCCCGACAACATCGCCGCCGGCGCCCAGGATGACCGCGAACTCATCGCCGTAGACCGGCAGCCCATCGAGCGACCGGCCGAACCGGACAGCGAGCGTCACATCATACGACACCTCAGGTTCACCGCCGCCTGAACTCCAGACCTCGTGCCTCTGGTTGACGGCGATCTCCACGACCCGGGCATCCGACGACGCCATGCCGGTCTTCTCCAGGAAGGCAAGAGCGATTGCTTCCGCCTCCGCATCCGCCGGGAGGTCCGGCTGCCGGGTCATCTCGGCCGGCAGTTCCCGGTCGGGGATGTGGTAGGCCACGGCGCCGGAGTCTGCGTACACCGTGAGCCGCTCCTCCGGGTCCTTTGTGGTGTCGATGAGATAAAACTCACCGGATCGCTCGCTCACCTCCCCGGAGAGCCCGAGCCGGTTCGCAACCTCCCCGGCCGTGAGGGTGGCGGGGACGACCCGGTAGAGCGTGCAGGAGTCCGGGACCTCCGGGAACTCTGCGGTGAGAGAGAATCTCCCCGCACCCGCGTTCAACGGGTTGAGAACCAGTATGCAGCCGACCGCAAGAGCAAGTGCGCCGATCAGAAGGCCCCTCGTCATAGCCCCGGCCCCCGGTCCACCAGGACAGGCACCTGCTGCTCGAGATCCCGCGAACTGTATATCATGTGCAGGGGGGACGCCGACCCTTCGGCACGCATACGCGGCTCGACAGGCCTGATCCAGAACGTCTCCCCGCCGAGCGTCACGCTCCCGGTGAGGGTGTTCTCCGAGGTCGTCAGGAGGACGTCGCTTCCCCCGGCGCCGGGAATCGTCCCTTCGTAGGAGTCGATGCCGTCGTCGATCTGATCGAAGGTCATCCTCTCCAGTCCGGCCCGGTAGTCCTCACCGCGGATCCGGAGCGAAAGTGCCCCCTCCCGCACCCGGCCGTTGACGGCGGCGTGGTCGAACGTCACGATATCGTAGCGGGTGATGCCCCTCGGGATATCCAGCTCCTCCGGGGCCGGGATCCCGGCGGCCGCAAGGTCGGAGAGCGATGCGACGTCCGCGACGATAACGGTCATCGCGTCGCCGACGACCAGGGGCGGGCCGCTCTCGTCCCCGGCCGGAGACCCGGATCCCTGGGGGCCTGAACCCAGCACGATTGCCGCTACGGCGATCACAGAGACCAGGAGGGCGATGCCTCCGATATGGGTATGATTCATGGTGTCTCCTCACGGTGGCGGGACGCCGGCGGCCGAACCCGGTCCCCACGCGGGAGAGGTCGACGTTCTTCTATAAGGGCTTTCTGTCACGATCGTCTACACATCAGACCTCTCCGATCGATTCTGAGCCCGGACAAAGCCGCCTCGGGCCGGGAACCGGGGGCGCACCACGTCGCCGATCCCGAACAACTCCAGGCTTCACCTCCGGGCGTAGTCGATGTGGACTGTGCGGGAGAAGAGATGATGGGATCGCGCTTGTAGTTCTTCGCGATTGAGGCCACCGCGACTATCCTGCCGGTGCCGGACCTCAGCACCGCCTCTCTGGGGCGTTCTGATACAGTCACGACTGCCTCCCGGCCCGCAGTGCAAGCGCACAGATAGAAAGCGCCGCGACAACAGAGAGTATCCCGAAACCCGGCGCAGCAACGGCCGGGTCGTCCAGAACCACCACATAAATATCATCTCCATCGCTCACCGCAATCGTCTGCCCGTCGGGAGACCACTGGTGCATCCGAAAGTCGTATCTCGGAGCAAGAGATTGCAGATCTGAGCCTTCGTCGTCCATCACCCAGACTGAAGAGGGGGGACGGGACTGCGAATAGAACGCGATCTTCTCCCCGCCCGGGTGCCAGACCGGTGTGCTGTCGACGTTTTCCGAGGTCAGACGGCGCATGTTGCTTCCATCGGCGCTCACGACCCGGATCCCAAACGAGACGTTCTCGGAGATGGGGCCGTGAGTCAGCGCGGCATAGAGGATCTCGCGTCCGTCGGGAGACCAGGAGAACTGCAGGACATCCTCCTCATCGGAAGTTATCTGCAACCCGCCCGACCCATCGAGGTTCATCACCCGGATCGTGGCCGTGCCGGAGGCCCGGGAGAGGTAGGCGATCCTGTCGCCCTCCGGATGCCATCGGGGCATCAGGGCATCGCCCGAGGAAGTAAGCCCCCGTCCTCCGCTGCCATCCGGGTTCACGACCCAGATGTCGGCCTCTCTACGGATCTCTGAAAGATTGATATTCATCGAAGCGCGACCGCCATGCTCATCGGCAGTTGCCTCCCTGATATCCGCGCCTCCGAAGAGGCACGACGTATACGCGATCATCCTGCCGTCCGGGCTCCACTCCGCCTCGTAGCCCCGCGGCCCATGCAGCCAGGGGACGACGTTTGTCCCGTTGGTCACCTGCACCGGACCGGTTCCATCGGCGTTCATCACCCAGAGGTCGTATGAGCCCGATCTGTCGGATATAAATAAGATCTCCTTTCCGTCGGGGGACCAGGGGTTCGTGACGAAGAAGTCCCGCGACCCGCCCGGAGTCAGGTCCGTCCCGGCGGTCCCGTCGGCGGCCATCACGCGGATGGTCATATCCCCGGTGCCGGGGTCGAACGAGATGTACGCGATCCGCTCTCCGTCGGGAGACCAGAAGGGAAATCCGTCCAACTCGGGGGTATCGGTGAGCCGGAGGAACTCGGCCGCGGCTGCGGCTCCCGGGAAGAGGAGGAGGCAGATTGTGAACGGGATGATGCATAGCCTTTTGCAGTTCATGCTCTATGCCTTCAGGGGGTGGTTACACAGGAACACGTAGCCTCCTCGGTCAGTATCGGCACAGCGCTGGCACAGTAGCACTTGGCCTGGGTCGTAACCTCGACTGTGTAGGAGAGGGGAGGAGACAGAGATGAAACGATCAGGTTTGCCGAGCCCGCCTGTATTGAGGTGCCGGGATAACGATACTCATGTCGTCTAAACTGACCGTCCCAGCTGGCCTTCACGATCACCGTCAGGTCGCAACTGTAGCCCGGCCCGGAACACTCTCTCTCATGGAACGTGATGCAACCGCTTGCAGACCATTCCACCGCAATGTATCGCGCACCGTCCGTCCTTTGATACAATTTTGCGGAGATTATTTTTGCCGATGCGTTATATTTGAACGTCTGGACGGGACCACATGAACCAAGGAGTTGATCCGCCATAGTCAGTCCCTCCGCAGGAGAACCGGGTCTTCGATCCCCTTACATCTACACTGCGGCAAATCTTGGTCCGGCCGTCTCGACGAGACCCGACCGCGAAGAATATCTCGATCAACTGCGTCAGGCCCCCTGCTCTTGCCAATTCTTTCACACCCTGCCGTCCGGGTTCGCATGCTCACATGCCCGAGAATTGCATCAGGGCCACCAGGGAATGCTCTCGTTTTGATGTTTCGGTGCATTTGCTTTCCTCCATCGTATTACCCGGAGGCAGACGGAGCATACATCCTCTTTGCCTCCGGGCGTGTGGGGCTCTATCATCCGGACGTGTGGGGCTCTATCATCCGGGCGTCAACCGTGGATGGGGGGACCCCACGCATCACAGGATACTAATTCCAGTATCCACGATGGAGACGTCAACGCTCCTGTATAAACAATTTCTGTGACGCGTATCTACACGTCGGGCCTGCCGGATTGAATCTAACTGGGAAAACGCCACACCAAGCCGCGAACCAACGCCGCGCAGAGTGACCCGGGGCAAGTGCCATGCCGCCGGGGTCTCATCGCATGGTAGAACTCCTTCACGGCCACGCTGTCACAACCAGGTAGTATGCCCCTTCGTACTCCAGGTGTGGGTAGACCCATGTCTCCCGGCCGGGGCCGTAGGCGTCCTGGAGCGCCCTGCTCTCCGCGTAGGAGACGTTGGTTCCCCCGATGACACGCTGGCTCCGATCTCCCCACTCCCACGCCGAAGGGTTGCGCTCCTTACCACGGATGACCGCATCGAGCGCCGGATGCTGCTCGAAGTCCTGCTCGGTCAGGGGGACGACCACGTTCTCTCCTGGTGTCGTCTGCTCCATGACGTAGAGCATCGGCTGTTCCCCAGAACTCTCGTGAGCGTAGAGGGTGAGGGCGCCGGCGAGCATGAGGCCGAGCGCGACCGCGACGATGCCGGCAAGACCGCAGGTGACGATTATCCCCGCCGTTCTGAGCCGGTTGCCGGGTTTATGACCTTCTTCAATTCCTGCACCTCTTCAAGCATCCTAATGGATCAGAACACGGGTAGCATAGTATACTCCGTCGTACTCGAGGATCGGCGCATTCGCCGTATACACACCAAACGACTCGGTGAGCGCGAGGCATTCGGCCCCCGTCATCGGGACCGGCGTGGATGCCGGCACGTTGGGGTTGCTGCCGGCCTCCCGGATCGCGGTGGCAAGAACCGGGTGCTGCTGCAGGTCCCGGTCGGTCAGACGGATGACGGATGCATTCTGCAGACCCTCTTCCCCGACCACCTCCACAACCAACATTTGCGGCGGACCGTCGACTCCCGTGATCAGGGTGACGAAGGTCGTAACTCCGAACATGACCGCCGCGACGAGGAGGACGACGCCGATGAACGCAACGATTCCTATGATGATCAGGCGCTTTTTGTCAGGTTCCATGCAATCTCCTCCCATATTGACGCAGGCCGGACAGATCCCGCACATCGGGGCACCGATTCCGGCAGCTATCGGTGAGAGCTCGACGTCCCTCTATAAACGATTTCTGTCACGATCATCTACACGTCGGGCCGCCTCAAGCCTGTTTGCTCCCGGCGCAAGGCGCGGCGGGCGAAACGAGGGTATGAAGGGATGATAAAAGAGGGGTGTTCAGAGGTTGTGCGCGGGGACGCACCGGTTCTTCCCCGCATACGGCACGACCAGGCCGTGGAGTTCAATCCCGAGCGCCTCCCGGAGGACGTCCTCGATCGTCTCCACGGGCACGAACGTAAGCTCGTTTCGCGCATCTTCGGGCACATCCTCGAGATCCCGCTCGTTCTCCCGCGGGAGGATGACCGTCCTGATCCCGGCCCGGTGGGCCGCAAGGACCTTCTCCTTGATCCCGCCGACCGGCAGCACGGCGCCGGAGAGCGTCACCTCCCCGGTCATCGCGACCGTCGGGTCGACCGCTTTCCCGGTGACGAGGGAGGCAAGGGCCGTAAAGAGGGTCACGCCCGCCGACGGCCCGTCCTTCGGGGTCGCTCCCGCCGGCACGTGGATGTGGATGTCGCTTGCGAAGAAGTCGAACCCGGTTACGGTAGCTGCCATCCGTGAACGGATCAGGCTGAGCGATATCTGGGCCGACTCCTTCATCACGTCGCCGAGTTGTCCCGTCAGGGTGAGGCGCCCCTTGCCGGGCATGAACGTCCCCTCGATGAAGAGGATATCCCCGCCGACCGGCGTCCAGGCAAGCCCCGTCACGACGCCGGGCGGGTTCTCCTTCCGCGCCATGTCCGGCCGGACGGTCTCGCGGCCGAGGATCTCGGGGAGTATCGCTGTCGTCACGACGACCGGGAGATCAACGCCGCCCGAGACCACTTTCGCCGAGACGTACCGGGCGATCCGGGCAAGCTGCTTCTTGAGCGCCCGGACGCCCGCTTCCCGGGTGTAGCGGTCGATGATCGCCGAGACGGCCTCGTCCTCGACCTGGAGGTGGTCCGCGGTCAGGCCGTGCTCCTCGAGCGTCTCCGGGAGGAGGTGATCTTTTGCGATCGCGAACTTCTCGTTCTTCGTGTAGCCCGAGATCTCGATCAGCTCCATCCGGTCGAGCAGCGGCGCCGGGATCGTCGCGAGACTGTTTGCGGTCGCGATGAAGAGCACGTCTGAGAGATCGTAGGGGACCTCCAGGTAGTGGTCCGAGAACGTGCTGTTCTGCTCGGGGTCGAGGACCTCGAGGAGCGCGCTCGCCGGATCGCCGGAGTAGGAGACGGCGAGTTTGTCGACCTCGTCCAGGACGAAGACCGGGTTCATCGTCCCGGCCCGCTTCATCCCCTGGATGATCCGGCCGGGGAGCGACCCGACGTAGGTCCGCCGGTGCCCCCGGATCTCCGCCTCGTCCTTGACGCCGCCGAGGCTGATCCGGACGTACTCTCTCCCCAGCGCGTCCGCGATGCTCCGCCCGAGGCTCGTCTTCCCCGTGCCGGGCGGGCCCGCGAGGAGGAGGATCGAGCCCTGCTTCTCCTCCTTGAGCTTCATGACCGCGAGGTGCTGGATGATCCGCTCCTTGACCTTCTCAAGGCCGTTGTGGTGGCTCTCCAGCGCCCGGCGGGCCTCATCGATATCGATGCTCTTCTTCTCGACCGTCCAGGGGAGATCGAGCAGGAGGTCGAGGTAGTTCCGGATCCCCTGGCTCTCGTGGTGCTGGCTCCCGCCCGACTCGAGTTTCCTCAGTTCGGCAAGAGCCTTCTTGCGGACCTCCTCGGGCATCGTCGAGCGCTCGATCCGCTCCCGGTAGCCTTCCTCGCCGGACGAGCCGTCGCATCCGTTGAGCTCCTCCTGGATCACCCGGAGCTGCTCGCGGAGCATCGCTTCGCGGTTCGCCTTCCCGACCTTCTCGTTGGCCTTCTTGGCCACCTCGATCCGGAGGCTGATGCTCTCGTTGAGGTTCACGAGGAGGGCGAGGAACGCGGCGTAGCGCTCCCGGACGGAGACGGTCTCAAGGAGCGACTGCTTCGCGGCAACCTCCACCGGCATGAAGGGCACGACGAACGCCATGATCTGGTCGACGGACCCCATCCTGTCGACGGGCCGGGTGAACTGCTCGGAGCCCTGGAAGTTGGCGCTGATGTCGTGGACGGCTGCTTTGATCTCTGCGAGCATCTTTTCTCGGGTCTCCTCGTCGATATCCATGATGTCCGGGAGGGGTTCGAAGGCGGCGTAGAACTGCCCGTCCCTCTCCGAGACGGCCACGGCCTTCACCCGGCGGACCGCCCGGGCAAAGACCAGGTAGCCGTCGTCCGCAGGCTGGGCGTGCGTGACCATGAGGAGGTTGCCGGTCGTGTACAGCCCCTCGGCCGGGATCTCTGCAGGCGGGGTGCCGCCCTTGACGGTCAGGCCGACGGCGGAGGCCGATCCGTCGCTCTTCATGGCGGCGATCAGCAGCTCGCCCAGGGCCGTATCGACCTGGAACTTCGTCCGCGTCTCCGGGTAGACCACGGTCTCGAAGAGCGGTATGACAATCGTCTCGTTGCTGTCAGCGTGTGGTGAGTGCATGGTGACTCCAATCATTTAGTTCGCATTTACCTAACTTTATGGCCGGCCAAAAAATTACCTGACCTTCCTGAGGATCTCAATCAGGAGATCCACGTCTCTCTCATCGAGCGTCCGCACCATCCTCTCGATCATCCGGTAGAGCGCGTCTCGTTCGGCGTTTGCCATCATCCGCCCCTTCTCGGTCAGGCGGATGTAGGCCATCCTCCCGTCACCGGGGCACTTCTGCCGGTAGGCGCACTCCATCCGGACGAACCTGTCGATCATCTCCGTGACGGTAGGTTTCGAGTTGCTGGTGATCTCGGCGAGTCTGCTGAACGTCAGGTCGTGGTGCTCGTCGATGACTTTCAGGTAGGCGATCTGTTTTGCCGTCAGATTGTTGAGCCCGCATTCGGCGGCGATCTCGCGGGAGCATTCGTTTTTGATGGCAACCAGGCGATCAATGACCTCGAACAGATGCTCAACTCTCGCCGTCATAGTTGATGCAGATTAGTTTGGCTTGACCTAACGATAAAGGTTGTGATGGGCGGGGGCACTCCAGAGTATACGTCTCAGTTGATGGAGTTCTTCTCCTCCAGGGGGCGGAAGGGTTCGCGAGAACTGTCTCGGTGATAGATCCTTGGTTCTACGGGGATGATCCCGGTCTTTCCCGGCGGGATCCGCTCCATGATCGAGATGTGGTAGTCGGGCCTCCCCTCGCCGGATATGGTGAAGTTGATGCTGACCAGGATGGGCTCAGGATCGTCCGATACGGGGCGGAGCGAATCCGGGACGATGATGTATGGAGAGGCATTCCCCGCTTTCGAGAGGCGTGAGAGTCCCGGCACAAACCCGCTCGCCGCTATCTCCTCACGCGAGACCTCTCTTAAGAAACCCCCTGAGTGAGCGGCGGAGACATCCGTGAGATCCGCACCGGGGAGACGCAGTCCAAGCATCTCCCCATTCTCTGTCCTAACCGGGAGAGTCGTACAGTTGTCAGAGGTCATCCACCGGAGGTCCTCTCCGGAAAAGACCGGTGAACCGCCGACTGCAGGGAGGGGAACGACAAACTCCGTGATCGGATCTCCCCGGTAGCCGGACAGCCCGGTAACGGAGACGGCGTATGAGTAATCCCAGGAATGCTCCGACATCATCCGGGTCTGATGATAGTGGACGAGAATGTTTCCGCCGATGGCGACAATCGCGATGGCGAGAAGCGAGACAACAACGACTTTGGCGAGAAAGGAAATTATCGAGGGAGCCATCTTCCATTCACTTCCTGATCCGCAGGACTGCGGCGCTCACGATCCACCATGAGATTCTCCGCACGGGACCGTCCATCAAAGGTGGATACCCCCGGGAATGACGTGGTATTCGGCCGGGACCGGGACGAAGCCGGACTCTGTGCTCGAAACGGCCGTATTCACCGTCGCCGTCCAGGTATCCTCCTCTATCAGGTATTTCATGCCCCCGCCGCCCCGGTACTCGAGGTCAAACGAGATCGATGTGGCGTTCTCCGGCGGGACAAAGCCGTCGAGGAAGACGACGGTGGTGTAGGTGCCGCCCGATCCCCGGGTGAACTCGGCGACGCTCGCGTTCTCGGGGGTCCCGAGGACCGGCACGAGCAGCCGCGGCTCTTCTTTCGTCTCGAACTCGCCGGTCGGTCTGAAGATATCCTGCGCGTAGTCTTCCGTCGTCGTGAACGCGATCATCTTCCCGTACGGCGTCTCCCGGATCGCCGTCCGCCACCCGGCGGGCTGGAGAACGCTGGACGACTCGAACATCACCAGATCGCCCTCCGCATTCGCCGGAACCGGGATCATGACCGTGGCGGTGCCGTTCACGGCGAGATCGGACAGACCGGTGATCTTGATCATGTAGGAGTCGTTCGGCATGGTCGTCTCGACGAACGCGGGAAGAAGAAGGAGCAGGAAGATCACCGCGGCGAGGATGGCGACCACTATCAGCAGGGTTTTTTTGGTATTGGTATGTTTTTCGTCCATCTTCTCACCGGAGCATTATCGGATATCAACCTCGTTCACTGGAACCCAATTTCCACCACTCTGGTATCTCGCAACATGAACGTTTACCGGGATCGCTCCGCGAATGTCAGGAGGAATATACTCCAGAATACTCATCCGGAATGTATCTCCCGATATGGAATGATGGATACCTTCAGATACAGTTAGTTCCAGGTCAACGCCAATATCTGTTGCATTCACATTCAAAGGTACGAGGTCCTCTGGAAAGAAGAGCACTGATGTGCAGTTGGATCCTACCTGCGTGCTGGAATTCCATCTTACAGGGGTATCCTGACCCCCACTCATGAGCGGGGAGAGAGACTCATTCTGAAGGTCTGTCAGCCTTAATTCACCCGGATCAAAGCCTTTGAAGAACTCTGCGTGGATATCGGTAAGGTTCGCACCGACCGATTGAAACGCAAGCATTTTGCCATGGGGGGTTACAACAATCACCGATTTCCAGTTGCCGAATTGCTTGTACTGGAGCTCTTCTTCCGAAAAAACCAGATTGCCGCCCCTCATAGGCATCGGCACGATAATATCGGTCGCAGGCTCACCAGTATAGTTGGAAAGGCCGTCTATTGTGACTGTATATCTATAATAGCCCGGGTTTGAGTTGATCCAGGCGACCCCGAACAGAGTAAGGGATATCATAAGAATGCCGGTAACTGCTGCCGCCAAAAATAGGATTTTGAGTTTAGTTAAGGATGCCATCGCGCCTGTGCTCCTCTCTGCAATTATGAGCGGGTAACATAATCCACAAGGCCCATGTTGTACTTTGCACCGTCAACAAAGCAATTCCGTGTATACTGGATGAGAGTTGGGTTGTCACCCCAGTTACTGTACTGATCCATGGTTCTACGGATATAATCCATATACTGATTCGATGCCGAGGCGAGATTACCGGCGCTGTCGCTGACATCGGTTACATAGTAATAATACCAGTTCAGTTCGACATCGCTACGATAATCTTTACCGCTTGTCCAATTGTTATGGACATAGGAGGATTCATATGCCTGATGATTTGCAAGATACACGGGGGCATAATGGAAAGGCTGTGACATATCCGTCATAAAATGCAGAGAGTAAGCCAAATTTGTATAGCCAAGATCGTCATTTGACGGGTCATCATCATGAAGATAATCTCTGGCAATGTTTGCATACTGTTCAGCCTGATCAGGGGCGCCAGTTATGAAATAATGATTCCAGGATAGATCTCCCCAATCATCAGGATCGGCTGCTGTTTCATTAAGGATGGTGCATGCTGCAGAACTCAGTCCCATTTTCTGTCCGGCTATTCTTGCCATATCGTTGTGAGGGGCAGGCCCACCTCCGATATACCCCGACCATTGGGGGCTAACCCCACCCGAACCCTGGGTGAGGAGTATTTTTCCAACTTCGGTAAGGATGGCTGACTTTTCTGCATCGGGAAGGGTATTGTCCCTGACCTCTTTTAAGGACTGCAAAAGATCTTTTTTCACATCTGCATCAATATCGCTTGCTTCGACGTCGTCCATCAGAGTAGCATAAATACAGTCGATCGCCTGTTGCGTCAGCGCGTTCTCCGGCTCAGGGAGAATCATCAATTCACTTGCACTCACCGCCGGCACCACAGCTACACTCACTAGCATTACTGCCAGAAGTAGGGGTGACGCCCGCATTCCAATTTTCCCATTCATGTTCTTCCTCCGATTTCTTTCCCCGGAGGCCGGAGGGGCATACTTTCAAGTAGAGAAAGAACACACACTCCCATTGCCTCCGGGCATGCGGGACGTTCACCCATCCGATTCGCTCTTGGCCGGGTGGACCCCCGCGCTTCGGGATACCGGCCCAGGTACCCACGGATGAGAAATCAACGTTTTGTTATAAATGATTTCTGTCGATCCTCTCTACACGTTGAGGCCGTTCGATCCGTTTTGCTCCCGAAAGCATGCCGCAGTTAACCAAGGACTCACGTTGTGCCGTTGAATGATGAGCCCTCCCAACAAGAGAGGAATGGAGCATCCATTCGTCCCGATAGAGTATCCGTAAAACCGGCTCACCTGGCGCACGAGGACCCCACCGGGCAAGCGCCCCGTATCAATACCGGTCGATACGGGCTGGTGAAGAAATGATATCTCTCTGAATTTTTGCGGATTCAGGTCTTCGTATACACGCCCAGCACCGCAAATCCTCCATCTGAGGTCTGCATGATATCCGCAACGATATTCACCTCCGCCCCCGTGCCGGTTTGGTTCCGGGCAATCTCGCCACGATCATCGAATTTCACGATATGGATCGGCGATCCGAGGTAGTTCCCGAAGGTGTAACCGCCGCTCTGGGGGCTCTCAAGGCAGGCACTGGCATAACCCCCGTCGAAAGTCCGGACAACGGGGCAGGGTATATCCAGTTCCGTTACGCTCATATCTGTCCCATCCCGACCAAGGATTCGATCGACCGTGACCGATCTTCCGACGACCTCCCCTTCCAGGATTCTGCCGACCTTATAGAGCAGCTCCACACCCCCATCCGATCTCTCCCGTAGCGAATATACCCGGTATAGCGTGACTTCGGTGAACTCAGGTTCTTCCTCGAAGGTGCGGTTCCAGATAACCTCACACTCCCCATCGAGCCGCACCACCCAGAGCGGATGCATATCCGTCGTCCCTGCAACGATGTATCCACCGTCTGATGCTGAAGTGACCCCCAGAGCACGTCCCCGGCCGAGAGCCGGGTAGGTCTGTTCCCAGAGTAGCGACCCAGTATCGTTCACGACCGCCACCCAAGCATCACCACCGTGCTTGCTCCCTGCAGCCACGGCGCCTCCGTCCGGAAGACCGGAAACTCCAAGCACGGACTCAGAAACACGAATGCTCCAGATTGGCGTCCCATCGCCGGCAACCCGGAATAAAAACCCGTCACCCGTCCCGGCGGTGAAACTACCGTCGGAGTGGGAGACGACTGCCTGAACCGCGCGCTGTGTCGGGTAGGACCGGTTCCACTCAATGCGACCACCCTCCGCGATCTTGAGCAGCAGGGCCTGCTCATCGCTTCCCGGAGAGTGTTTGATCGATCCTCCGACAAGCAGGCCACTGTCCGAAACCAGCAAAAGAATGGTGCCGTATTCGTCGCCTCCTTCATCAAAGACGGTGTGCCAGATCTCGATACCGCCAGCATCGATTCGGGTGACGGAGATGTCGTGGCGATCGTTGACGAAGTCGCCTGACAAGCATCCCGACGCAGAAGTAAGGATGAGAAGGGATAGAAGAGTAAGAGGGATCGTCATATTCCGGGCCATATGCATGATTCTAGACATAATCACCTCTTCCAAGGCTCAAAAAAAGTTTGAATTTTAGAGCCCTTTCGCATATCTGGCAAGTCCGTTCGTATATTTCGCTGTTTGGAGGATATTGTTACGTGTAACCGTCTCCAGTTGCGAGTGGCTGTCCTGAACGGAGGGATCGCGGTTGTGATACATTATAGTGTATACGGTATCAAGATCGGCATGAGATGAAATT
This sequence comes from Methanoculleus sp., assembly GCF_020696975.1. Taxonomy (GTDB): domain Archaea; phylum Halobacteriota; class Methanomicrobia; order Methanomicrobiales; family Methanoculleaceae; genus Methanoculleus. The sequence goes on along the minus strand of NZ_JAJGBK010000032.1, from coordinate 138,344 downwards.
GCGAGGTTTTTACAGCCGGAGTCCCAATCTGCATACGTATAATAGTTATAATTAGACGTTACTGTGGGTTTAAATTTAGAGGGCCAGTTGCGTGTGACATATGCTTCGTATGCGCCATGGATATCGTTGCCCAGCAGGTATTCTGCATATTGCTCAATTTCTTTACCTGTATGCATCGGGTTACCCACGTCTGTCAAGAAGTGGCTGGACCAGCCAAGAGATTGGGCTGCGAGAGCGGTTTGTCCATTAGTATGATAGGTTTTTGCTTCATCGACATAGCTCTTCGTGTTGCCGGGTGCGCCCCCCCACCCATACCAGGGGCTGTAATAGTGGTGCCATGAATGGAAGACTGCATTTATCGGTGTATGCAGTTCCTGGGGCACAAACCAGGGTATGCTGGCCGGCCAACCGTCAGGATCGTCTGCCGCGCTTACGGCATACTGTGCATCAGGGAACGCACATCGCTGGCAGGCAACACTGATGATATCTTGATGAACCGTTCCAGACCATCTCAGCCCGATGCTTCCGTAGAGCCGGCTGGATGCATCCGCAAGTGTTGCATCTATCTCACCCAAAGAATGATTTTCGTCTTCCGTTAGGGAGATATTCTCCATGCTATTAGCGAACGAAATGTACGTAATTGTCCCATACGCCGTCTCTTCTTTACTAAACACTACAGGATATTTTTCCCAGATTTCCTGCAGATACTCTTTCATGAGTTGCTTCTCTTTTTCTTTCGCAGATGACTCATCGATCAGCTCGCAGAGAGATTGCTTCTGATCTTCGGTACCGACGAGCATCACGTAGTATGGCGTTGCATTCTTTATCGACCCATCAATTGAGATCAGGTCTTCAGTTTGAAACCCAACGATATCACTCTCGGGATCTAAGATCTCAACGGTCTCTGTTAATTCCGTTGCTGATACAGGTGCGATAATTGCACCAACCACGATTGCAATTATGATTACCGCAATCGGTAGGACCATGTTTAGTTTCATGTCTCTTACCTCGACTCTTTTCCGAAGGTAAAAGAAGCACATCTTTACAAAGGTAAAGCACAAACAACTTCTTGCCTCCGGGCATGCGGGATGTTCACCCATCCGATTCGCTCTTGGCCGGGTGGACCTCCCTGCGCTTCGGGGTTCCGGTACCCACATGTGAGAAATCAACGCTCCTCTATAAACGATTTCTGTCGAACCTCTCTACACGTTGAGGCTGTTCGATCCATTTTGCTTCCGAAAACATCCCACAGTCGACCGGTAACTCACACTGCGTCGACCGACAATAAACCCACGCGGCAAAGGAAAAATCGATATCGGATATCGTGTCCCCGTCACAGCCACCCATTTTGCAGAAGGGCCCGGTACCAGCGCCCACCCCGAGCAACAGGCCCCCTCCGCCATTGCTCGACACCGATTTCCCGGGCGGCCAGCCTGCCCCAACCGGAGAACGTGTAGAGAGGATCGACAGAAAACTTAAGTGAAGGTATTTGAGAAGTTCTCCTGTAATATGATGACATACAACCGCATCTTCGCACTGGTGCTTGCACTGGTCCTGGTGGTGCCGCCGGCTTTTGCCGGCGGCAACGAATGTGCTGTGAACACCACTCCAGGAGAAGATACACCCCTAAGCGACACTGGGATCTGTGCCATTTATCTCATACAGCAGGAAGAGACACACTACCACAACACGTACGTACCTCCCGGGAGCTCAACGCTGTTTGTAAATCTGGACTGGTTTATCCCCCAGCAGTCGTTGACGCTGAAGATCATCTCGCCGGACGGAAGCACGTACGCCTACTATCACGATACCGATCTGGGTGGTGATAAAGACGCACAGATCCGCACGTGGATCCCCTCACCAGAGGCCGGAACGTGGCAGTTCCAGGTCTACGGAGAAATTGTACGGGGCACGCAGGATTATACCGTTGAAGCTACGGCGGGATAAATCACATAATTTTTATACCTCCGGGTGCCTGATTTCCTTAATGTCAAATCAACTCTCTTGCGCAAGGACCGCGCTGCTCTTAGTCCTCCTGTTCTTAATCATCCCGGGGAGCACCGTCGGCGCCGGTCTCGGCGAGGGAGAGTTTCCCGAACTGGCACCTGACGATCCGGTCCCTGAGTACATCTGGAACGTGCCGCTCAAACTGATCCTGCTCGACTTCGTCTTCATGACCGCCCCCCTGCTCTTCCTCCCGGTCCAATTCCTCATATCGGTAACCGTATGGCTCATTCTCGGCCAGAGGAGGATCTCCAGAAAGAACGTTCTCGAACACGACACCCGCCGTGCGGCGTACCTCTGCATCCGGGAGAACCCCGGGATCAACTACGCCTTCCTCTCCCGCAGGCTGGGCGTTAACGCAGGAACCCTCCGGTACCACCTCGCAACCCTCTGCGAGACGGGAAAGATTCTCGCGGAGCACGACCACGGGCAGGTGCGGTATTATGCGAACGGCAAGAGGGGGCATGAGGGAGAGAGTTATTCTCTCAGTGGGACGCGGAGAGAGATCCTCGATCTCATCACGCGGAATCCAGGGATAGCGCGAAAAGATGTCGCATCCGCGCTCGGTATCGCCGGTGCATCGGTGACATGGCATATGGCCCTGCTCATCCGGGAAGGAGCTGTACGGAGTGAGAAAGACGGAAGGATAGTGCGGTACTTCCCCCAGCAGGATACTCTCCAATACCTGGCGGATAGGGACGTGAGCGCAACCGGCTAGGTCTTCGTCACCCCAGGGCGGGGTGAATGATCCGGGGACGTTTTTGCCGGAGACGATGAGCGGGTCCCAGCTTTGCCGACTCTGGACGCCAGCTGACCTGCCTACCCATAGACCACAGACTCAGCCGCCGCGATATCCTGCCGCGTGAATACAATCATGCAGTCGGGAAGTTCTGCCCCGGACGCCGGGGACTCCGTGTCCCGGTGGGGAGTGATCGTGATGGTGTACCAACGTGCATCCGGGCCGAACGTCACTTCTTTCACCGGGCGGAATACCCCATCCGAGACCTCATAGAGCCTCCCCCGGGTCTCATTGTAGTGATCCCCGTACGCGTTCGGGCTCAAAAGAAGTGTCATACCCTGCTCCCGGAAGGGGATATCCTCCAGAGCGATGGCGTCGACCTCCCGTAAGAGGGCGAGGGGGTGCACCCCCTGCACGGAGTAGGCAAGTTTCTGCGATTTGGCGGATACGATTCCGCCCGGCCCCGCATACGCCTCGTACGCGTGCTGCTCGCCGTCCTTATCGCCGTAGAAGTAGAGCCATATCACCCGAGCCGCGCCATCCCCGGCGAGATCGACCTCCAGCTTCCGCAGCACAGCCGACTCGTTCTCAACGCCGGTGCTTTCGACGGTGATCTCCCAGAGGTCCAGGATGGCCGGATGGTATGCCGGGGACTCAAGATGGGTGATATTCTCGATGCGGGTGACGTCCGGGGCCTCCGGTAAGATGAAGAAGTGCATGCAGGCGTAGACAGCTATTACTCCGACGATAACGGCAAGGATCGGTCGTCTCATGGTAGTTCCGGGCCGATGGAACCGGCGTGGTTAAAGTCAGTATGGGACCGGCCGGGCTTGAAGTTTCCGAAAAGTGACCGGTCCGGAGTATCGTTGGTTTACCACGGCCACTGGTCGAATTCACTCCTCTCACGCCCCGACGTGTAGAGGAATGTGAGAGAAAAGGTATATGGAGTAACGATCCAGTCTCAAGACGGCAACACCCGTGGAAGTGCATCTGAGTAACCCTTGCCTGTTCCGGGCGGCGGAAAAACCTCGGTTGTCACTTAAGGGGCGATACCGTGTATAATCGCGGGCCTGCGGTACTCTTGCGACCACGGACGGAGAACGAGCATGGAGATAGAAGCATATACACTGACCGGTGATAACACATGACGGCGGAACGGGTCTTCACCGTGGCCCAAAAAGAGTTCACTGACCAGATAACGGGCTGGCGGTTTCTGGTGATCCTCGCCCTCTTCCTCGCCATCGCCCTGGTGGGGACGTACAGCGGGGTCGTGAGCTACGAGAGAGAACTGGATAGATACTCGGAGCAATTGGCCGCGATGGATAACCAGAATGACGGACCGGCCGGGATGATGCCCGCAAAACCGCCAGTTGAGGGCGTTTACTCCTCAATGTTCCTCACGCTGATCTCCTACGGGGGGCTCCTTGCCATCGCCGTCGGGTCCGGCCTGGTCTCCGGGGAGAAGGAGTCACGGTCGCTCAAAAGCCTGCTCTCCCACCCGGTCTACCGCGACGAGGTCATCAACGGCAAGGCGCTCGGGGGCGTCGCGCTGCTGGTCCTCGTCGTCGGGAGCGTCCTCGCCATATCCACCGCGCTCCTCCTCGTCTTCTCGATCGTGCCCGCCCCCGGCGATCTCTGGATGATCCTGACCTATGCGGGCGTCATCCTCCTCTTCCTCGTCACGTTCTTCTCCATCGCGCTCGCCCTCTCCACCCTCTGCCGGGAGAGCGGCAGCGCCCTGCTCCTCTCGGTGGTCGTCTTCATCCTCCTCGTCTTCCTGGCCCCCTACGCCACCACGCATATCGGGATGGCATTCATGACGGAAGAGCCCGATCCGGCGGCATACGGCGGGGATATCTCGTCAGAAGAATTCCAGGCAGCGATCACGGCGTATTACGGTCAGTTCGACCTGATCCAGAGCATCGGAAACCTCGCATCACCGCAGATGGCGACCAACGCCCTCATCCAGGGGATCAGCAACGCCCCGTCATCGGGGGCGACCCTTGAGGATACGCTCGGCGAGATATGGTCGAGCGTGGTGGCGCTGATCCTCTACCCCACCGTCTTCTTCGCCGTCGCGTACACGCGGTTCATGCGGATGGACATCCGGTGACCACGCCCGGGAGGGAGCGGGACCGAGTATGGAGCCCCGGCACTCCCGGTGCCAGCCGGGACCCTCTCCGGTTCCGTGGGCCGTGCAGGATGTATCCAGCCTTCCGCTTTCCGAAGAAGACAGCGAACATGTAGAGAGAAGTGAGAGAAAAGGTAAATATTCCAACGTAGAGGTAGCAGTGCGGATGCCGGCATCAGGCATTCGCATAAGTCGCGGGGCCACACATCCGCGGTTCACGACAGGATGATGCACCCCGCATGCCCGGAGGCGAAAAGAAGGTTATTATTACCTCTACTTATAGGTACGTCCTTTCCCCCTCCGGCACCGTAACAAGGAGGAAGCAGAAGATGAAAACAAGAAACGGATCTATCACGGCCTGGGCGGTACTGGCACTGGTTGTACTGGCTTCCGTCGGTGCGGTTTCCGCAGCCCAGGCTCAAAGTCAGGAGAGCATTGAAGTCGGAACCGAGGATACCGGCGACATCGGAATTCTGGCCGTAGAAGAACTGGGAGTCATGTATACAGACGGCGACGCCGATACGGCAAGCGTGACGACGTACGGACCCATAACCGTTCCGCCCGGGTACAACACCTTCAAAGCGAAGTACTACAACTCCAATGACGAAGACAACGACGGGCAGGGAGCACTCTACCGTCTGACGGTCTACGATGCTCAGGGTATGGCGCACACTAAACAAATAAAGGTGGACTGGGCGACCAGCGGGACAATCGAAGTGAGTTTTGATTCGCGGGGCACTGGTGATGCCTACTACGAACTCTGGTGCGAGACGCACGATTGGCTCGACACAACGAAAGCAACGGACATAGGCACCGGGGACCTCGACTATGTCTGAAGGGGGTGCATCCCCTAGGAATGCACCTATTTTTTGAAACGGTGATCCGATTGAGCGAAAAAGTAATGTGCAGCATCATCCTGACGCTGGGCCTTGCCATCCTCCTCGGGTACGGGCTCGTATCGTATGCCGCGGAGGACATCGTCGTGAACGCCACCACCTCCGGCGGCAAGATCCTCTTTCAGGATAACGACTCCCACGGCGTCTATCTCCTCGGCAGGGCCTGGGCTGATTTCGGAAGCAACGCAACGTTCTCAAACGTGACCCCTTCGATCGAGACGGGGACGGGAAGAAGCGTCTTTCTTGTCACATGCGACAACGCCCGAGGAAATGAACTCAGCAGGACCCGGACGGCCGTCTTCACCCTGACGGTCTGGAACCCTGCAGGGGTGCCCCACAGCACCACCCGGGAATTCCGGGGGATCTGCTCCGAAACGCTGAGCGTAGATTGCACTCCGTTTGAACCCGGAGAGGGGCGGTTCGAGGTCACAACGACCATCCGCGAGAGGCAGCTGAACCTCCCGGCGGTCTTCGGCCGCTGATACCCGCGACTTCCAGGCCACCCATTGATAAACAGCGAACTTTGCCCGTCGGGACGAATCGGATGGCCGTGGGACTATGTGTCCCGGCCCCCACATAGTGTCAGAGCGATAACGGGCACTGGCTGCTCCTCTTCAACCGACTGAGACCCGACGTGTAGACAATCATGACAGAGAACATTTATAGGGTGACGTTGACCACTCATCGATTAATACCGGAACCCAGGCCCGGCAAACGGCGGGGCGGGTGAGTACCGTCGTCCGGGAGAAGAGAACATGTCGACAGAGACGCCCTCAGAAACCACCTTCACCGGCCCCCGCCGGGTCTTTCAGCGCCTCAATGAAAAGTCGTTACGCGACGATCTCGTATTCTATTTCGCGATCGTCGCAGTCGCATCGGTTCTCTTCATGGCGTTACCCCTCCTTACGGGAAAGGAGCCGGAGATTGACGGGCTGCACCGGCTCTGGTTCATCGCGGCAGGCACCCTTATCACCTTCGTGCAGGGCCTGATAGCCGGGGCCGTCACCCTCCTCGCCGTCAGCCTCGTCGAGCACTTCTTCCTGCTCTTCGTCGACGTCCACCGCGAGTTCGAGCAGACGATGAAGTCGGCGGTCTACGCTCTCGCGCCGCTCATCCTCTTCTCCTGGGCGGTCCTCCTGCAAGTCCCCTTCGCCGGCCTGCTCCTCCTCGCCTGGTTCTGCCTCTCGACCTACTTCGGCGTATGGATATTCCACGAGAAGTCGAAGGACCGGGCCGTCTTCGTCGCTCTTGCAACCAGTTTGGTCCTCGCGTACTATCTCCATCGCGCGGTGGGAATCTGATAACCGGTGACGGTCATGAACTGCAACCACCTCTCGTTCCTGTGGAAACTGCTCCTCACCCTTGCCGTAGTCGTCCTCGCGGTCAACTTCTACCAGGACATCATCCTGCACGACCGGCCTGACGCCTTTACCCGGTGGCTGTTTCCCGTGTTGCTGTTTAGCAGCCTCATCGTGCAGATCGTGAGCAAACGGTGCCAGAAAAAGCAGCCAGACTGACCGTTCTGCCGTGGAGGAAGATCCGCATCGAGATATCCCTTCTACTGCTCCTCCGGGAACGAAACGGATTGACGCGCCCCGACGTGTAGACGATTGTGACAGAAATCGTTTATACAAGAACGTTGACCTCTCCCGCAGAGTTACAGAACACGGGAGCCGAACCGTGTCGAGAACGGTGCAGTATGTCAGGTAAGGTCGTCGCCTCTCTCCCCCGGAGCCGGTTCTCGCCGGCCATCCCCCTGCTCGTCGCGATCGCGGCATGCGCAGCTTGGGCAGGCATCGCCTTGACCGTCTCCGGGACACCAGGGTCGGCGCTGCAGCCCGTCCTCCCCGTCTTCGTTCTCGTGATGGTCACCCTTGCCGTCACGGGAGCCGCGACACCGCTCCCGCTCATCTCGGGCACCGTCCCGGTCCGGAGAGAGCGGCAGGCAATGCTCGTTGCCGTCGCAGCCACCGTCCCGTTCGTCGCCGCCCTGGTGATAAACCCGGCCCAATGGGAACGAGGCGACGCCCTCCCGCTCATCGCGGACAGGGTACCGGTCTTCGGGTGGCTCTTCGACGGGATCATGGGCGCACTCCCGTTTGCCGTGGATACGCCCGTGTATAACCTGCTCTTCTCCGCCTTTGAGGTCTTCGGGTTCTACCTCGAGTGCGTGCTGGTCGCAACCATACTCTACGCCGTTCTCCGCCTGACCGCCGCACCGGGGTTCCGGGAAGAGGGGCACGCCGAGGAGGAGGGGTAGGATGATCCCGGAGAGAACCCCGCTCGCCCTCGCTCTCACCGCGGCGTACTTCATCGCCGTCGCCGTGGTCGGGCTGTACGCCCGGTTCGCCGCCCCGCCCGGCCAGTCCGCGTACCTGGCTTTAAGACTCTCGCCGGTGCTCCTCCTCTTCTGCATCGTCTCACTCGCAGGAGCGGTGCTCTTCGCCATCGCCGTGCAGGAGGAAGGGGGCAGATGGTGGGCCGCGATACCCCTCGCAGCACTCCTCCTTGCGCTCGCCGTCTTCGGACCGACGCACCAGTCCTCCGGGGCGAGCCTGCTCGCGACCGTGCTCCTCGCTCCCGGGATCCTGATCCTGCTCGGAGCGCTCCCGCTTGAGAGGGGATCGACGGCATGGTTCGGGGCGATCGAGGCGGGGTTCATCAGTCTCTTCGGCATGGTCTGGGCATACGGCCTCTTCCTCGCCCCACCGCTCCCGGAGAATATCATAATCGACTCGCCGTCGCTCTACGAGTTCGCCGGAGCGGCTTACGTCTACGCCGATCTCCCATTCCTCGGCATCCTGCTCCTCGTCCTCGCCTGGCGTTGCAGCCCCCGAGCGCTATGAGACGGATTAGATGAACGCAAGATACAGGAAGTAGACCCCGATCAGGACGATCGCGACGCCGACGATCCGGTCGAAGACCTCCCCGCTCATCCTCGCCTTCTCCTTGACCTTCTTCCCGACCGCGCCGCCGACCGAGCTGATCACGATGAGGGGGATCGCGAGCCCCACGGCATACACGAAGATCGTGAAGAGCCCTTCGAGGGCCGTCTGGTAGAGCGCGATGTAGGTCAGGACGATGAGAAGCATCGGCGCCCCGCGCCCCACGGTGATCGCCCCGAACGAGAGGCCGAGGAGGAACGCCCCCGAGACCGAGTAGGAGATGGGGGCCCGGAAGCGGTTGAAGATGCTCCGTATCGGCGGCTTGTAGACGTGGAGGAGCTGCAGCCCCATCAGGATCATCAGAACCCCGCCGATGACCCACGCGACGGTATCGCTCAGGAACAGGAGGTATTCGCCGACGTAACCCGCGACCACCCCGAGCGGCAGGAGGACGAGGACGGTGCCAAGCGAGAACGCTATGGTCAGTTTGAGGATGCTCGCCAGCGACAGATCTGTCTTTCCGCTCGTCAGATACCCGATGAGGCCCAGGCACAGGACGCTGTTGCATGGGCAGATTCCGGCGACGAGGCCGAAGACGAAGATCCCGAGGACCGAGGGGTCGAAGGCCGCCATCAGGAAATGGTTGGGCTGCAGCTGGCAATATACCTCCGGGTCACGCCACCCGCTTCCTCTGCGCCATCCGGTAGCCCGAGACAACCAGGAGCGTCTCCCCGACCTCGCGGTCGAGGGCCGGATCCCCGGAGTCGACGTAGAGGAGGGGTGTGGCTCTGAGTTTTCCCGGGGTCGCGACCACGATCAGGTTCGATAACCCCGCCCGCCGGAGGACCGCGGGGCTTACCTGCTGGTTCCCGCGGCCGAGGACGAACCCCTGGGCGCCGATGGGGCTCACGACGATCTTCGCCCGCGGGTATTGTTCAAGAAGGGCGAGCAGCGTCTTCTCGTCGGCGTTCCGGGCGAGGACCTCGCCGTTTCGGACGACGTCGACCCCGAGGAGCGTCGGGGCGAGCCCGAGCCGCTCCATGATCCGTGCCGTCGTGCTCCCGGCGCCGACGATATAGAGGGTGTCGGGGAGGATGATCTCCGCCATGAACGCGGCGATGCCGTCTTTCGCCCGCTCCTCGTCCTGCTGCTCGAAGACCTGCTTCCCGCCTTGCGTCCGCTCGGGGATGAAAGGGACGCAGGCATACCCATAGAGGTGGGCGGCAAGACGGCCCGAGCGGTAGGCCTCCTCGTCGACGTCCATCACCTCGGAGTCCCGGCAGGGGATATCACCCGCCCGGCGGATGAGGTCGGCCGCCGCTGCCGGGTTGACCGCAAAGACCGCTGAGTACATCTTCACCCCGGCCGGGATGCCGAGAACCGGGATCTCCCGCCCCACAACGTCGAAGACGTCCCGGGCCGTCCCGTCCCCCCCGCAGAAGAGGATGAGATCGACCCCGGCGTCAACGAACGCCCGGCACGCGGTCCTGGTGTCGATGGAAGTCGTCGGGACCGCGGGGCGGTGGACGATCGCGGAGCGCTCGATCCCCGCACGCTCGAGGACGTCCTCGCCCATCGGCGCAGAACAGGTGTACCACGCGATATCCTCGCCGCGGAGGGGGGAGAGGGCCTGGACCGCCCGGTCGAGCGCACGCGGGACCGCCCCGCGGCGGAGAGCCTCCTCGACCTGCCCGTCCGTCCCCGCGAGCCCCACGGACCCGCCCATCCCGGCGATGGGGTTGACGAGGAAGCCGACGGCCGATCTCACTCCGTCACCGGCAGACGGGAGAGCGACTCCTTGATCAGCTCCGCCGGGTACTCGTAGTCGGCGAGGCCCCCGGCAAAGTAGGCCTCGTAGGACGAGAAGTCGAAGTTGCCGTGCCCGGAGTTGTTGAAGAGGATCGTCTTTGCTTCGCCGGTCTCCCGGCACCTGAGGGCCTCGTCGATCGCGGCCTTCACCGCGTGGGCCGCCTCGGGGGCGACGACGATCCCCTCCGTCCGGGCAAACTGCACCGCGGCGGCAAAGACCTCGTTCTGGTGGTAGGCGACGGGCCGGACGACGCCGTCCCGGGCGAGCCGGGAGACGAGCGGCGACATACCGTGGTAGCGCAAGCCCCCGGCGTGGATCGACGGCGGGACGAAGTCGTGGCCGAGGGTGAACATCCGCAGCATCGGGGTCAGCCCCGCGACGTCGCCAAAGTCGTAGGCATAGAGCCCCTTCGTCAGGGTCGGGCAGGCGGCCGGCTCCACCGCGATGATATCTGTATCGGGGTGCTTCCCGGTCAGTTTATCGCCGGCGAACGGGAACGAGAGCCCGGCGAAGTTGGTGCCGCCGCCGACGCAGCCGATCACGACGTCGGGGTAGGTCTCCACAGTCGCGAGCTGCTCCCGCGCCTCCTGGCCGATGATCGTCTGGTGGAGGCAGACGTGGTTCAGGACGGAACCGAGGGCGTAGTTGGTGTTATCGTGGCTCGCGGCGTCCTCGACCGCCTCAGAGATCGCGATCCCGAGGGAGCCCGAGGTCTCCGGGTCGTGGGCGAGGACCGCCTGGCCGGACCGGGTCAGCGGCGAGGGGCTCGGGATGCATTCGGCCCCGTAGACCTGCATCATGCTTTTGCGGTAGGGCTTCTGCTCGTAGGAGGCCCGGACCATGTAGACGGTGCACTCCATATCAAAGAGGCCCGTTGCAAACGCAAGCGACGACCCCCACTGCCCCGCCCCGGTCTCGGTCGCCAGCCGCTCGATCCCCGCCTCGCGGTTGTAGTAGGCCTGCGGGATGGCGGAGTTCGGCTTATGGGAGCCCGGCGGGCTCACACCCTCCCACTTGTAGTAGATCTTTGCCGGGGTCTTTAAGGCTGCCTCGAGCCGGCGTGCCCGGTAGAGGGGGCTCGGCCTCCAGAGGGTGAGGATGTCGCGGACCTCGGTCGGGATATCGATGTAGCGCTTCGTGCTCATCTCCTGCCGGATCAGTTCCATCGGGAAGATGTGGCGCAGGTCGTCCGGGCCCGCCGGCTTCCCGGTCGCCGGGTGAAGAGGCGGGTCCATGGGTGCCGGGAGGTCCGCCTGGATGTTGTACCACCGCTTCGGCATCTCTCCCTCGTCAAGGAGGATCTTCGTCTGCATACCATCCTGGTGTACACTGAACAAATATATACATTGTGTATCATCATTATCCAACGAAGAGTATCTCCGGACAGGGGGCCGCGGGTTCCCTGCCCCCCCCGGCGGGAAGAAGGCCGGAGACTTCTCCGGGGAAAAAGGGTATATGGTCACCCTGCCACTGGGGAGCGATGTACCTCCTCGCCCATGCCATGGCCGGCATACTCGTAGGGATCATCCTTGCGGCAATCGCCCACGACCGGAGGGTTGTCGCGCTCGGCGCACTCGGCGGCGTCCTCCCCGACCTGATCGACAAGCCGCTCGGGCACATCATCCTCGCCGAGACCGTGGGCTACGGCAGGATCTACTTCCACGGCCTCACCCTCGTCACTCTCATCGCCATCGCCGGCCTCCTCGTCTACCACCACCGCCGCACCATCGGGCTCCTGGCACTGGCCGCCGGTATGCTGAGCCACCAGATCCTCGACGGGATGTGGCTTCACCCCGTCGGATGGCTCTGGCCATTCCTCGGATCGCTTCCCCGGCACGACCCCACAGAAGACTTCTTCTGGGACGCCTTCCTGCAGGAGCTCGCCCAGCCGAGCGAATGGCTATTCTTCTTCCTGATCGCCGGGCTGTTTGCCTACCTCTACCGGGGGGAGATCAGGGCCGTCTTCGGCCGGGTTCCCCACCCCATGATCCGGCGGCTGCTTGTGGCCATCCTTGGTCTTGCCATCATCAGCGCACTCGCCGTGGGCGGGCGGATCCTGCTATGAGGCGGGCGATCCGGGACGATACCGACCCCCTATCGGCCAGCCGGCCGCACGGGGGGCGTAGCCGGGCATCCATCCGTTCCAGAGCGCCGGGAAACCCCAAGCCTTATATACGAGGCCGGAGAGTGGAATACCTGTGGTGAATAGTGTGACTGGCGAATCAATGCTCCAGATAACCGTCGATCAGCTGGCAAGAACACTCTGCGCGAGCGCAATCCTCGGTGCCCCGGTCGATGCCGGTGAGCGGGTGATCATACCGGTCGCCGAGTTCGGGTTGGGGTTCGGCGCCGGCGAAGGGTCAGGAGGACTCAGGGAGGGCAGCCAGCACGGCGGAGCCGGAACCGGTGGCGGTGGCGGCATATCGGCCGTTGCCCTGATCATCATCACCAAAGGTGTTCCCGGCCCCGAGGGCATCCAGGTGATCTCCTTGAAGAAGAAGAGCGAGATCGCCGAGGTCGTCACGGCTATCGGCGAGACCGTCGGCCCGCACGTCGAGAAGGTGCTCGAGAAAGGCTCGGAGATGATGCAGCAGCGCAAGGGTAAGATGCCCTGGGTATCGGAAGAAGGAAGGGAGATCCCGGTCAGCGGGGAAGAAGAGGCGTAAAGGTCTCTTCCCTTCCTCTCCATGGCAGCGACGCTTCTCTTTTGGATCCTGTTCGTTGTCGCCGTCATCCTCATCCTCGTCCTGCTTGCCCTCTACCTGGTTCCGGTGACCCTCTCGACGGTCGCTGACTGCAGACGGGAGAGCGCCCGGGGGACGGCCGTCGTAGCCTGGGGCATCGTGGGGGCGCGGGTCCGGGTCGCCGACGGGGTCCAGGTCCTCGAGGTCCTCATCGCCGGCCGCCCGGTCGTGACCCGGGACATAGCCAGGATGGCGGCCGAAAAGCCGGAAGTAGAGGAGGAGAGGGTCGAGGAGAGAGGGCCGGCCCCTTCGCCGCAGGAACTCCTCGCCACCGCGGTCGACCTCTGGCCCCAGATCGAGAGGATCCTCGACGCCGTCCTGCGGTCCCTTTACCTTGAGACGCTCCGGGGGGATATCACCCTCGGCCTCGGGAGCCCCGCCGATACCGGGATCGTCTACGGCTACTGCACCGCCGCCCGCTACGCCCTCTGGCCGGTGGAGGCGATCGACTTCGTGATGACCCCCGTCTTTGACCGGAGGATCTTTGAGGGGACGTTCGTGCTCAAACTGCAGGTCCGCCGCCCGCTCCTGATCCTCGTCCCGGTCGTGCAGGCTCTCCTGCAGAGACCGGTCAGGGACCGGCTCCGCCGGGTCTCGGGAAGAGGTGCTGCGGGTGCCTGACGGGACCGAGTTCGTCGTCGGCGGCGGGCGGAGGGTCGGCGACCGGTGCATCATCCCCGTCATCCGGACGTTCGTCATCGACGGCGGGGGGACCGCCGTCATCAGCCTGACCCCGGTTGCCCTCCTCATCGCCGAGGGGGAGGACGAGCGGCTCACCCTCCTCCCGGGCGCGCCTCCCGGGACCGGAAAAGCCGTCAAGACGCTCCACGCGGATATCGAGCGCCAGAAAGAGAAGTGTATGGGGTAAGGCCCTCACTCGTGGCGGAGCGCCTGGATCGGGTTCAACTGTGCCGCCTTCCACGCCGGGTAGAGCCCGGAGGCCACGCTCGTGAAGACGCCGAACCCCATCCCGAAGACGATGTAGAGGAGGCTTGCCGGGTTGAAGAGGAAGTCCGGGTTCCCGACGAGGACCGCCGTCATCACGTAGCCGACACCGAAACTGAGCACCCCCCCGATGAGGGCGCCCGCAACCCCGAGGAAGAGGGCCTCGTAGATGAACATCCGCATCACTTCGCTCCGGCGGGTGCCGATACTCCGCAGAACCCCGATCTCCTTGATCCGCTCGGTCACCGACATCAGCATGACGTTTAAGATCGAGACCCCGGCGACAAGGAGCGAGACCGCGCCGATCCCCATCAGAAAGACCGTGATCGAGTCGGCGGCAGAGAAGACGCTCTCGAGGATCCCCCGGGTATCCATGACGTTGACGGTGTCCTCCCGGCGATTCATCCGCTGATCGATCGACTCCTTGACCGCATCGATGTCGTTGACGTCCCGGACCTTCACGATCGCCTGGTCGTACTCCTTCTCATTGTAGTGGTTCGAGTACCAGGCGTAGGGCACGACGATGGCGTAGTCGGGGTTGATGTCAAACCCCATCCCCCGCTCTTTGAGGACGCCAACCACCCGGAGGGTCTCGTCGCCGATCCGGACCCGGGCACCGAGTTTCAGGCCGTTCTCCTGGCTGTTCGCGGCAAGCTGGCTCCCGATCAGGCAACCGGCGCCCGTATCCCTCGGGTAGCCCCCCGACTCCGTCTCCAGGAGAGACGGGATATCGGAGGCGGGGATCGCGTAGATCATCGCGCCGCTCGATGCCCCGCCGACGGTGATCTTGTCGACGGTCGTCGCAAAGGGTATGACCTGGTTTGAGCCAACCGCCCGCTTGATATCGTCGACCTGCCGGTCGGTGAGTCTGTCGCTCCCCGACCCCATCGCCGGGGAGACGATGAGGGTATCCCCGACGTCGCTGACCATGTCGTCGAACATCAGGCCGATGCTGTTGCCCATGATCCCGAGGGACGCGATCGCGACGACACCGATGACGATCCCGACGACCGCGAGGACCGACCGGAGCCAGTGGCGGGTGACGTTCCGGCGGGCGAGGTCAAAGAAGGTCACTCGGCCACCCTCCCGTCGACGAGCCGGATCGTCCGGTCGGCGTAGTCGGTCATCCGCGGGTCGTGGGTGACCATGACGATGGTCTTGCCCTCCTCGCGGTTCATCCGGTCGAGGAGGGTCATGATCGCGGTCCCGGTCTTTGAGTCCAGGTTCCCGGTCGGTTCGTCGCAGAGGAGGAAGTCGGGGTCGTTGACGAGTGCTCTCGCGATCGCCACCCGCTGCTGCTGCCCGCCCGAGAGCTCGTTTGGCTTGTGGGAGAAGTGCGTCTCTGCAATCTCCACGGCGGCGAGGACCTCCTGTGCCCTCTCGCGGGACCCGTTCTGCTGGCCACGCAGGATCAGGGGATACTCGACGTTCTCGACCACCGAGAGGAGCGGGATGAGGTTGAACTGCTGGAAGATGAACCCGATGTGGTCCCGCCGCAGAAGCGTCAGTTCGTCGTCGTCCATCCTGCTGATCCTCTTTTCGGCGATGGTGACCTCGCCCGAGGTCGGGACGTCGAGCGAGCCCATGATGTTTAGGAGCGTCGACTTCCCCGACCCCGACGGCCCCATGATCAGGACGAACTCGCCCTCCTCGATGGCGAGATCGACGCCGTCCAGCGCCACGACGTCGCCCGCCGGGAGGGGATAGACCTTCCTGACCGCATCAAAACTGATGACCGGCATCGTCGTTACGTCCGTCTCCAGGAGTAGTAGATGGCACCGGCGATCCCGAGCGCGACGAGGACGACGACGATGATGGCAACGACCGGGAGATCGCCGCCCGATCCCTCGGCGGGCAGGGTTGCACCGCCGAGCCCGACCATCGTCGTCGCGGTATACCGGTTGCCGTCGCCGTCACGGTACTCGACGACGATCGGGACCTCGGTCACGTTTCTCTCGGCCTTAAACGTCACCTCAAACGAGGAGATGTCGTCGGGATCGAGGGTTCCGACGACATAGATCCGGAAGGGATCGGTGGGGGCTGCCGGGGCGCCGGGGGCGATCACCACCGACCGGGCGGACTCGAGGCCCGCGTTCGATATATCGCCGACGACCCGGTACCTCCCGGCCTCGGGGGTGACCTCGACGTTCGTGATGACCGGGTCCGCCTGCCGTTTGTCTTCGCCGAACGTGACCGGCAGCACGAGATCCGCGGTGTGGGTGTTGATGCCGTTCCTCCAGACGACCTGGAACGTGACGTCCGTCTCGGCGGTCGGGGTCAGGTTGAACGTGACCGTCCCGGCCGCGTCAGGCGCGAGGGCGCCGACGAACCCGCCGGTCGGGGTGGCGGTGAAGCCCGTTCCTATCGGGATCACCTGGACGCCGGAAGCGGCGTTCGGGCGGGGGTTGCCGACCCGGACGGTGATGTCGGCCGTCCGGCCCTCGGCAAAGGCGTCCGGCTTGTTGATCACCGAGGCGCTGAGCGGGGTATCCTCGACCTGGACGGGGACCGGGTGGCGGAGGCTGCCGTCGTTACGGAAGTCAAGCACGAACTGCGGGTAGAACGTCCCTTCGCCCCCATCCGCCCGGACGGTGAAGGTGAATGTCTTCGTGTTCCCGGCGCCGAGCTCCCCGACCGAGGGGTAGGGTTCGCTTAAGGGAACGACCCCGCTGCCGTAGAGCCGGGCGCTCTTGATGGCGACGGTCTCGGCACCGGTGTTCTGGATCACGATCGTGAGCGTCCCGGTATCCCCCTTCATCAGGACCTGCGGGTCGAGCGTGGAGGAGGTCACGGTGATGTCGGCCGGGCCGGCGCTGGCCGGTCCGGTGAGTGCTGCGATGACGCAGAAGATTGAGAGTAGGATAAGGTAACGAGGTCTCATTTACATCAACCCGATGAGTGTGACGAGGTTAATCAGGATGTACAGCCCCACGGGTATCCCGACGGTGAGGGCGGCGTTCCGCGTGGAGAGGTTGCGTGCATACTTCATGCCGAAGATCCAGATGTTTGCGCTCCAGATCAGGAAGAGGATCGAGATGATCCCGATGATCTGCGTGAGGGGATCGGCCAGCATGGCGTTGGTGAGGGCCTCCACCACCACCGCGATATCCTCGGGTCTCGATGCGGTCGGGATCGTGAGGTTTGAGATGAGCTGGTAGGAGAAGACCGCCCCGATGATGCCCCCAAAGACCTGGGGGAGGAGCCCGTAGCCCGTGAACTCCAGCGTCCGCTTGAGGTCGCCATCCCCCACAAAGAGCATCGAGACGATGTAGAAGACGATGCCGAAGGCAACCCAGGTGAAGAATCCCCCGATGATGCCGCCGACCACGGCGATCGCCACCCCGATCGACCCGAAGGCCTGCATGTCGGCGGGGAAGGCTGCGATAGTCACGTTCGCCGAGAGTGCGGCCGATACGGCGCCGATGATCCCGATGACGAGCGCGATCAGCGCCGGCACCTTCAGGCTCGGCTCCCCCTGCATACGTGCTTCAAAGAAACGTCCGGGATCGAGCAGCACCCGGAGAAATCCAGTATTCATGTAAGTCTGCCTCGTATACTCTTGGCAGACGAGGGGTGATAAACTTTTTTGGGATCGGGAGTGGAGCGGGAAGATTATCTGCAGAAATCTCGCGAATTCCCGGAATTCCGAAGAAAACCGGGAGAGAACCGTCCGCTTTTGCGGGCGGGTATGAGGGCGCCGTTCCCGCACTAGAGGTGCCCGAGTTCTTTGAGGCTGACATACCCCCGCTTCGTGACGATGATATGGTCGAGCACCCGGATGCCGAGGATCGATCCGGCCTCGACGAGTTGCCGGGTGATCCCGATATCCTGGGTGGAAGGGTCGAGCGTGCCGGAGGGGTGGTTGTGGACCAGGATGACCGAGGCGGCCCGGTCGGTGATCGCCTCGGCAAAGACCTCCCGCGGGTGGACGAGACTCTGGTTCAGGATACCGACGGTGACGGTCCGGCGCTCGATCACCTCCCCGGCGCCGTTGAGGGTGATGCAGAGGAAGTGCTCCTGCTTCCTGTCCCGCAACTCGGCGACCAGCGGGAGAATGTCCTCGGGGCTGGTGATCCGGGTCCCGTGGAGCCCATCGTCCCCGAGATACCGCCGCCCGAGCTCGAAACAGGCCATGATCTCGCAGGCTTTTGCGGAACCGATACCGTCGATCGCGAGGAGGGCGTCGTAGGACGGACCGCCTCTGGCATCCTTCAGGTAGCGTTCGACCTCGCCCGCAACCTCCCGGACATCCCGCCCTTTCGTGCCCCGGCCAAGGAGGAGAGCGATCAGCTCGGCGTTGGTGAGCGCCTCCGGCCCCCGTGTTGCCAGTTTCTCGCGCGGACGGTCGCGGTCCGGTATATCACGCATCCTCTTCATGGTTGCCCCACTCCGGGTTTTGATCCTGGAGCATGTATGCGTTGCCAAATCGATCCCGCACACCGGGGGAATGCAGCCCCGGGACAGGGTGACGGCAGAGGGAAGTTTCTCTCCCGGAGAGGCGATAACCCACGGCTGCTATCGAAACCCTTTTGTCTGAGGACCGCTATCCATCACCAGATGGAGCTTCCCTGGAAGAAGAGCGCCGGGGCGTGGTGCAGAGAGGGACGGGCCTACTGTGAGCAAGGGCAGTACGACCGGGCCATCGCCTGCTACGACCGGGCGCTCACCCTGGATGCCGGCACCACCGCCGCCCGCTACTACAAGGGACGCGCCCTCACGACCGCCAGGCGCTACCGGGAGGCAGCCGAGTGTCTCGAACAGGCCATCCGGGCCGACCCGACCTCCGCCCGCCTCTGGTGCGCCGGCGGGGAGGCGCTCTACAACCTCCGGCACTACCGGGAGGCGGCCGAGTACTGCGGCCGGGCGGTGGAACTCGCCCCCGGGACGGCAGGCGCCTGGCTCATCCGGGGGCACGCTTTCAGGAAGCTCGGGCGGACGTCCGACGCGATCGCCTGCTACGACCGGGTCGTTGCGATCGACCCGGACCGGATCGAGGCCTGGACGGCCCGGGGTGCGGCGCTCGCCGCCGAACGGCGGTACGATGCGGCCCTCGAGTGCTACGACCGGGTCGTCGCCGCCGACCCCGGGAACAGGGTCGCCTGGTATGCCCGGGGGACGGTCCACCTCCTCCTCAACCGGTACGACGACGCGCTCGACTGTTACGAGCGGGCGCTCGAGATCGACCCCGGCCACGTCGAGGCCTGGCAGACCCGGGGCTGCACGCTCGCGGCCCTGGAGCGCTACGACGAGGCGATCGCGTCGTTCGACCGGGCCCTCGCCCTCCGGCCCGACGACGCCGAGACCTGGTACAACCGGGGCCGGGCGCAGCACCACCTGGAACGCTACGGTGAGGCGATCAATTGTTACGACCGGGCGTTCCGGATCAACCCCGACCTTACGGGGATATGGTACCATAAAGGCACGGCGCTGAGGAGGCTGAAACGCTACGACCTCGCACTCGCCTCGCTCGACCGGGCGCTCAGGGAGAGCACGGCCGACCCGGAGATCTGGTACCAGAAAGGCCTCGTCCTCTTTGCCCAGAAACGCTACGAGGAGGCGATCGAGTGCTTCGACCAGACGCTCCGGCTCGATAGCGGTCATGCGAGGGCGTCCTACCACCGGGGCGAGAGTTACTACGCCCTCGGGGATTACGGGATGGCGGCCGCCTGCTACCAGACGGTGCTCCGGACAGAGACCGGGAACACCGTCGTCTGGAACAACTACGGGAACGCGCTCTACGGGCTCGGGCGGTACGAGGAGGCGCTCGCCTGCTACGAGCGGGCGCTCGATATCGATCCCGAGAACCGCCGGATCCGCAAGAACAAAGCAAGCATCCTCTCGATCCTCTCGGACTACGACAAAGCCCTCGCCTGCTACGACCAGGAGGTCCGGGCCCACCCGGAGAACGCGGACGCCTGGTACAACAAGGGCCTTGCCCTCTTCATCCTCGGGCGCTACAGCGAAGCCCTCGCCTGTTACGGGCAGGCGCTCAAGATCGATCCGGGGAATGCCGGGGTCTGGAGCACGAAAGGAAACGCCCTCGTGATCCTGGAGCGCTCCGAGGAGGCGCTCGAGTGCTATGACCGGGCGCTCGCCATCTGCCCCGATGACGTCGAGGCGCTCAAGGGGAAGGCGATGGCCCTCATCTATCTCGACCGCTCAGCCGAGGCGGTCCCGTACTACGAGCGGGCCCAGCGGTTATCCGGGGAAAAGAGGGCGGGGTCCTAGACCCGCGCAATCCGCTCGACGGCCTCTTTGAGGTTCTTCATCGATGTCGCGTAGGAGAGCCGGAGCCAGCCGGGTGTGCCGAACGCAGTTCCCGGGGTGACGGCCACGTGGGCGTCCCGGAGCCAGGAGCGGGCGATCGCCATATCGTCGCCGTCGACGTTGACGTAGGCGTAGAAAGCCCCGTCTGCGGGAGCGGTCGTGTAGCCGAGATCGCGGAGCGCCGGGACGAGGTAGTCGCGCCGGCGCTCGAACTCGCGGCGCATCGATTCAACACAGTCCTGCAGACCCTCGAGCGCCGCGACGGCGCCGAACATCGCAAACGTCGTCGGGTGGGAGATGGTGTGCTGCTGCACCTTCTCCATCTGCCGGACGATCGGACGGGGAGCGGCCGCGTAGCCGATCCGCCACCCGGTCATCGCGTAGGCCTTCGAGAACCCGTTGATGGTGATCGTCCGCTCCGCCATATCAGGGAGGGAGGCGAGGGAGACGTGCTCTTTTCCGTAGACCAGTTTCTCGTAGATCTCGTCCGAGAGCGCGTAGAGGTCGTGGTCCCGGCAGATATCGGCGATGAGCCGGAGCGAGTCCGTGTTCAGCACTGCGCCGGAGGGATTCGAGGGGGAGTTGACGACGATCAGCTTCGTCCGGGGGCCGACGGCGTCTAGCAGCGTATCGTCGACCTGGAAGGTCTCGGGGGAGAGCGGGTGGTGCCTGGCTGTGGCACCCGCGAGCCGGGCGCAGGGCTCGTAGGAGACCCAGGAGGGGTCGAGGATGAGCACCTCATCTCCCGGGTTCAGGACGGCCTCCATCGCCTCGTAGATGGCGTCTTTCGCCCCGCAGGTGACGATTACCTCGTCGGGCTTTACCGGGACGCCGTTCTCGCGGGTGAGTTTCTCCGCGATCGCGGCCGTCAGGGCCGGGATACCGGCACTCGGGGCGTAATGGGTCTCCCCGCGCGAGAGCGCCTCGATGCAGGCGTCTTTGATGTGCTCTGGGGTATCGAAGTCCGGCTCCCCGATCGAGAGGCTGATGACGTCGACACCCTCCGCGGCCATCCTCTTTGCGGCGTTCGAGATCTCGATCGTCGCCGAGGGGGCGATCGCCGCAACCTTATCCGAGAGGCCCTTCATCCCAATCGCTGGACCATTTTGACGGCCGACTCAACGGCACGCTTCGCGTAGTCGATACGCTCGGTCGCTTCCATCCGGGTCATCCCCGGCCCGGAGATGCCGAGAGAGACGGGTTTTCCGAACTCAAGGGAGAGGTCGATTATCTTACGGGCCGCGTGCTGGACGACGATCTCGTCGTGCTGGGTCGCGCCCTCGATGACGCACCCGATCGTGACGACGGCGTCGACAGTCCCGTCGGTCAGGAGTTTCTTGATCGCGAGCGGCATGTCGTAGGCGCCGGGGACATAGATCGTCTCGGCCACCTCCGCCCCGAGGAAGCCGGCGTGCTCCCGTGCCTCGATCTCCATCATATAGGTGATGTCGCGGTTGAACTCCGCGACGACGAATCCAAGTTTTATCGTCATTCCAATTCCTTCCTGTGGTAGTAGTCGCACCGGATACTGATAATCATCACTTTTTGCGTCAGAGGCGCGCGGGCCCGACATCCTCGAACCCCTGCCGCTGGCCGGTCCCGGCGAGCTTCTCAAGGTCCTTCGGGTGGAGGGCGAGCCGGACGGCGTTCACGGCGTGTTCGCGGGTCCGCTGCTCCATCAGCCAGGCGAGTTCTTTTGCGTCCTTCGCCTCGTCCTCGTGGACGAAGACCTCGATGACGTGTTTGTTCGTCATGAGCTGGCAGAGGATGAGGCCCTGGGAGGCCTCGTGGGCGCAGACCTTGTCCTTCTCTGCCCCGCCGGGCATACCGAGCGCCATCACAAGGTCGCATCCCCGCTCCTCGATCAGCTTCTTGCAGGCCACCGGGAGGTCCTTGATGCCGGGGACGACGTAGCGCTCGAGCCCGACACTCGCGTGCCGCCGGATCTCGTCGGCGGCGATCCTGCCCATATCCACCCGGGCAAACGTCGTGTCGGCGATCCCGATCTTCATCCGAGGAGCACCTCAGCGGCTGCCTCGACACCGTCGTCGGCCGCAACCCCGAACTTCTTCAGGGTGAACTGGACGGCCGCAAGGGTCGCGAGGATCTCCTGCGCCCCGACACCGCCCATGGTGCCGATCCGGAAGATCTTGCCCTTGAGGTGGTCCTGGCCGCCGGCGATCTCGATACCGAACTTCTTGACGGTCCCCCGGAGGTCCTTGTCGGTAAGGCCGTCGGGGATCCGCATCGCGGTCGCGGTGTTCGAGTAGGCGTGATGTTCGTCGAGCGTCGGGAAGAGGTCGACACCCCAGCCCTTCGCCGCGGCGCGGACGGCGTCGGCCATCCGGCGGTGCCGGGCGATCCGGGCGGGGACACCCTCTTCATCGATCATCTTGCAGGCCTCGTGGAGCGCGAGGAAGAGCGGGACCGCCGGGGTGTAGGGGGTCTCCATCGGGGTGCCCTTCCCGCTCTTACGGTAAGCGGCCATATCAAGGTAGAAGGGGCGCTTCTCCGCGATCCGATCCCAGGCGCGGTCGCTGACGGCGATGGCCGCAAGCCCCGCGGGGGCCGCGAGACACTTCTGCGACCCGACGACGGCGATATCCACGCCCCATTCGTCCATCCGGACGTCGTCGCCGCCGATGGACGTGACCCCGTCCATGATGAAGAGGGCGTCGTGCTTCCGGGCGAGTTTTGCGACCTCGGGCGCGGGGTTCTTGATCCCGGCGCTCGTCTCGTTGTGGACCATCGTGACGATCTCGGCCCCGGCCTCGAGTTCCCGCTCGAGGGCCGCGAGGTCGAGCGGGGTGCCCCACTCGGACGCAAGAGTGGTGACGGTGCCGTACCGCCCGCCGATCTTCGCGAACCGGTCGCCGAACTTGCCGTTGACGAGCGAGACGATCGACTTATCACGGGCAAAGTTCGCGACGGCAGCCTCCATCCCGGCGCTCCCGGAGCCGCTGATGATGTAGAGTTCGTTCTCGGTGCCAAAGAGGGTCTTTAAGGTCCGGACGCAGTCCGCGTAGGCGGCGCCGAACTCGGGGCCGCGGTGGTTGATGGCCTGCCGCGTCATTGCGGCCCGCACCCGCTGCGGGATGGGCACGGGGCCGGGGATCATAAGGAGTGGTTCGTGTTCCATGTGGATCAGTCCATATCGTCGCGTCACGTCGGGACGCAGTTCCTGCAAGGAACTTGGATGCGGATTCTTATCAACCTCTCCACGGTGCGATACCGGCAGAGAGATGAGGGGGCAGGGGCATACCGAAGGAGGATGGTTGATGTCGCGGTGATCTGCGGTTCGGCCTCCGACGGCCCCATCGCAGAGAAGGTGTTTACAGTCTTAAAAGAGCACCGTGTCTCCTACGACTACCGGGTGATCTCGGCGCACCGGGACCCGGAGAGGCTCGACGATTACGTGAAAGGGAGCGACGCCCGGGTCTTCATCGCGATCGCCGGGCTCTCGGCGGCCCTTCCCGGCGTCGTGGCCTCGAAGACACGGCGGCCGGTGATCGGCGTCCCCGTGAGCGGGAAACTGATGGGCATCGATGCCCTCCTCTCGATCGTCCAGATGCCAAAAGGCGTCCCGGTGGCCTGCGTCGGGGTCGATAACGGCGAGAACGCCGGCCTGCTCGCGGTCCGGATCCTCGGCGCGGGGCAGGCCTGATACACCGGGCCGGGAAGGCCGGTCACGTAACCTTTTTTCACCCTGCCGCAGAGGGGAGGGGCATGAAGCAGAGAGTGCTCTTCATCGGCACGAACAACGCCGCCCGGACCCAGATGGCGGAAGGCTACCTCCGCGCCCGCTACGGCGACCGCTACGAGGTCTGCTCCGCCGGGATTGCCCCGACCGCCCTCGATCCCCTCGCCGTCCGGGTGATGGACGAGATCGGGATAGACATCTCGGGCCAGCGGGCGAAGGACCTCACCCTCTTCGACGGCAAAGAGATGGACTACGCCATCGCGCTCTGCGCCGGGGGTGTCTGCCCGATGTTCCCCTGGACAAAAGAGACGATCCACGTCGACTTCCCCGACCCTGCCCGGGCCGCCGGGACCGAGGAGAAGGTGCTTGCGGCCTACCGGCGGAGCCGGGACGCGATCATCGCCTGGATCGATGGGCAGTCCGGGATGAAGTGAGAAGAGGGTGCGAGCGGCCCTTCTCACGGCTCTGTTCGCTCTTGCGGGCCCGGAAGGATCTCGCGCACCATCTTGACGGCGCAGAGGTCGCCGCACATCGAGCAGGTCTCAAGTTCCCCGTCCCGCTCGTGGATGCGCCTGGCCTCCTCGGGGGTGAGCGCCGCCTCGAACTGCTTCTCCCAGTCGAGCGCCCGGCGGGCCTCCGCCATCCGGATCTCACGGTTCTTCGTCTTCCCCGCGGCGCGGGAGAGGCTCCCGACATGCGCCGCGATCCGCGCCACCCGCGTCCCCTCCACGATGTCGCGGACGTCCGGGAGCGCCAGGTGTTCGGCCGGTGAGACCATGCAGAGGAAGTCGGCGCCGTTCATGCAGGCGATCACCCCGCCGATCGCCCCCACGACATGGTCGTAACCCGGCGCCACGTCGGTCACAAGCGGGCCGAGCAGGTAGAGCGGGGCGCCGTCGGTCACCTCCTTGAGCATCCGGACGTTGTAGCCGATCTGGTCGGCCGGGATATGCCCCGGCCCCTCGATCATCCGCTGCACTCCGGCGGCGAGCGCCCGTTTTGCGAGGTGGCCGAGCGTCAGGTACTCGGTCGTCTTCGCGAGGCGGCCGGCATCCACGAGCGCACCCGGGCGCATCCCGTCGCCGAGGCTCACGACGACGTCGTGCTCGGCGAGGATCTCGAGGAGGTAGTCGTACTCGGCGTAGAGGGGGTTCTCTTCGCCGGTCGCGGCCATCATCGCGACGTGGAAGGCCCCGCCGCGGCTGACGACGCCCATCGTCCGGGGGTCGGCCTGGAGCGACGCGAGCGCCTGGCGGTTCACCCCGCAGTGCAGGGTCAGGAAGTCCACGCCCTGCCGGCAGTGCTCCCGGATGACGGAGAAGAGCAGGTCGGCGTCGACGTCCGCGGCACTCCCCGCCCGCCGGACCGCTTCGTAGACCGGGACCGTCCCGACCGGCGCATCGAGTTTCAGGATCCTCTGCCGGATCCGGACGAGATCGCCCCCGGTCGAGAGGTCCATCAGCGCGTCCGCCCCCTCCCGGAGGGCTGCCTGCGCCTTCTCGATCTCAAGATCCTCGTCGCACCGGGTGCCCGACGTCCCGACGTTCACGTTGACCCGGACCCTGCAGCCTTCACCGATGGCGCAGAGCCGGTGCGGCCGCACGGGGTTTGCCGGGATGACGATCCGTCCGCGGGCGACAGCCCGGGCGGCACGGTGGGGGACGAGATCCTCCTCCCGGGCGATCGTCTCCACCTCCGGGGGGACCCCGCGCAGGCACGCATGAACAAGGGTGTGCATAAGAACCATTTGTCTGGAAGCCATATTAGTCTGCATGCCAGTCCGGTGGATCGCGAGCGGCACGACCTACGCTAACTCGTTTGTTTACGGAAACATCCTCATCGACGCGGGCGTTCTCCCGATGGCGGTAGAGCCGTATGCGGGAGGGATCGAGACGATCATCATCACCCACGGCCACTACGACCACATCGCCCATGTCAAAGAGATCGCGCGGCTCTGCAACGACGCCGCCGTCTGCATCCACGCTGCGGACGCGCCAGGCCTCGTCGACGACACCCGGAGCCTCGCGATGCATTTCGGCGCACGGTCGCCCGGGATCGCCCCCCGGACCGTCCTTGCCGACGGCGACCGGGTCGGCGATCTCCGGGTAATCCACACCCCGGGTCACACCCCGGGCGGGATCTGCCTCTATGACGAAGCGGCGAAGGTCCTCTTCTCGGGGGACACCGTCTTTACGGGCGGGTCCTTCGGGCGCTACGACTTCCCGGGCGGGGACCGGACCGCACTTGCGGCATCCATCGAACGCCTCGCGGCGCTTGATGTCGAGGGACTCTACCCCGGGCACGGCGAGCCCGTCGCCCGCGGCGGCGGGAGGCATATCGCGGCCGCGCGGGAGGCGCTCCGGTTCTATGGATAAGGGGGTCTACGCCCTCATCCTCGAGAACCCGGATTGCCAGGTCCGTATCGGGGCCCTCGGGGCGCGGGAGTTTGCCCGCGGCCGGCACATCTACGTGGGTTCCGCCCGGGGGAGCGGCGGGCTTATCCGGGTAATGCGGCATATCCGGCTCGCCCAAAAGCGCGACCGTTCTCCCCGGTGGCACATCGACCACCTCCTTCTTTCCCCGCGCTTCACCCTCGCCGCCGCCGTCACCGCCGCGACGGAACGGGACTGCGAGTGCGATCTTGCCCGGGCCCTCGGCAGGGCCTCCGTCCCCGACTTCGGGTGCAGCGACTGTGCCTGTTCCTCGCACCTCTTCTACCGCCCCGGCGACCCGGTCCCCGAGATCCTCGCGGCATTCCGCAGTCTCGACCTCGATGCCCGGATCACAAGCATCAAGAACGAGGGGGGCGAGGGTAGGGTATGAACGTTCTCGGGATCTCCGGAAGTATGCGGAGGAACGGCAACACCGCGACGCTCGTCACCACCATCCTCGACCGGGTGCGGGAGGCGGGTATAAAGACCGAGTACCTGACGCTTGCCGATATGGATATCCGGCCCTGCACCGGCTGCGAGGCCTGCCGGGAGGCGAAATGGTGCGCAATAGAGGACGACGACTGGGCCGACGTCGCGCAGAAGATGATCGACTGCGAGGTGCTGGTCCTCGGCGCCCCGACCTACTACTACGACATCAACGGCCAGACGAAGAACCTGATCGACCGGACCTACTCCCTCTTCCACGACAGAAGGCTTTCGGGGAGGGGAGCCGTAGCCGTCGCTGTCTGCGCCGACCGGGGGGGCGAGCGGTCGCTTGAGACGCTGGAGGGGTTCCTGAACGCCCACGAGTTCTCGTACCTCGGCTACGTCTGCGGCAGGGGGTATAACCCGGGGGATATCCGCAACGACGAGCAGGCGATGCAGAAGGCCATAGCGGTTGCGGATACGATCGTCAGGTACCTCCGGCCGGAGGACTGAGGACCGGGACACCGGGCCCCGTAACCCCATAAAACGGCTCACGAGCCCGGCCGGCGGTCAGAGCAGCAGCGATATGATCGCGAGGACGATGAAGATGATGACCAGCCACTTCGCGATCGACATCGACATCCCCGCAACCCCCCGTGCTCCCAATAAGGCAAAGACAAGTGCCAGTACAAAGAAGAGGATTGCAAGACCAATGAGACCATTTACCATCTCTTTCACCTCCCAATCACCGGGATTCGGCCGGTAACGAGGAGGCGTACTGGATTTGACGATATTTATAATTTTTCGGGCATGAATTGGAGAGCCGGGGCGAAGCATCCCGGCCGTCCCCGGAGATCAACCCGGTACGAGACCGTAGGTCGTCGTCCGTTGCCGGAAGGTCCGCCCGAGGTCCGCGACCATCTGCCGCATCGTCTCCGGGTCCAGGTAATCGGTATCGCGCGCACCCGCCTCCCGGGAGATGCTCTCCTCAAAGAGCGTTCCGCCGAGGTCGTCCGCCCCGGCAAGAAGCGCCATCCCGGCCATCTTCGTCCCCACTTTCACCCAGGAGGCCTGGATGTGGTCGAAGTTATCCAGGAAAAGGCGCGAGACGGCAACCATGAGAACGTCCTCCCTCCCGGTCGCCCCGGGCCGGGCGCGTCCCGCCCGGTAGAGGGGGGTCTTGTGGTGGACAAAGGAGAGCGGGACGAACTCGGTGAACCCCCCGGTCTCGTCCTGGATATCGCGGAGGATAGCAAGGTGCCGGGCGCGGTCCGCCTCGCTCTCGCAGTGACCGTACATGATCGTCGCCGTCGACCGGATCCCGAGATTGTGCGCCTCTTTGATGACCCGGACCCAGGTCGCCGTGTCGATCTTCTCCGGGCAGATCACCCGCCGGATCTCGTCCACCAGGATCTCGGCCGCCGTCCCGCAGAGGGTGGAGAGGCCCGCGTGCTTCATCCCGATGAGCACTTCCCGGGTGGAGAGGCCGCTCTTTCTCGCGGCATACGCCATCTCCATCGGGTTGCTCGCGTGGATGTGGACCGCGGGGGCCTCATCGTGTATCCAGGATATGATATCGACGTAGGATTGGGCGTCGAACTCCGGGTGGAGGCCGCTCACCGTGCAGATCTCGGTGACATTGCGGCTTACCGCCATCCGGGCCTTTGCGCGGACGGCGGCTTCGTCGTAGCAGAAGAGATCCCGGTCGCCCGGTTTGCGGGAGAACCCGCAGAACCCGCAGGCGTTCACGCAGAGGTTGGTGACGTTGATGTTCTGGTTCCGGATGTAGGTGACGGTATCGCCGACCTTCGCCTCGCGAAGGTCGTCCGCGGCGGCGGCGATCGTCCAGACGTCCCGATCGCAGGTCGAGAGGAGGCGGACGGCCTCCTCCTCGGTGAGCCGGTGGCCGGCGAGCGCGTCTTCGAGGACCTGTCGCAGTGGCGGGGTCATACACCTCAACCGTCTCGCGCGACGGAATGATCTCTCTGGGCGCGGTCAGGAGATGAACTTTCGGGTGCGCACCCGGGAGGAGCGCAACACTTATCATTCATCGGGGGCATCCCGCCGGCCATGGCTCAACAGATCCTGTGCCACCAGCGCACAAGGCTCAGCTACAAGGACGCATACGGCTACGTCATCCCGGTCGGGGGCACCAGCCTGATGGTCTGGGTGACCGACGAGGGGATGATCGGGACTGCCGGGTTCGATATCGAGGCGCTGGCGAACGTCGGGGTTCCTGCGGCGATCGTCGGCGTCTCGGAGGAGTCGACCCTCGACAACCTCGACGGCCTGATGGATGCCGAGGTGAAGGCGGCGAACCTTCCGGCGGTCCAGCGCCGGGTCGAGATCGGGATGTCGGGGAGAGAGGCCTTAAACAGGATGTGAACCCGGGTTCACACCATCTCGTAGGTCGTCGTCCGCTGCCGGAGGGTCCGGCCGAGGTCCGCGGCGATCCGCTGCATCTCGGCCGGGTCCAGGTAGTCGGCGCCCTCGCCGCCGGCATCGACCGAGACGTCGTCGCAGAACATCGTCCCTCCGAGGTCGTCCGCCCCGGCAAGAAGCGCCATCTCGGTCAGCTTCGTCCCCACCTTCCCCCACGAGACCTGGATGTGGTCGAAGTTGTCGAGGAAGAGCCGGGCGACCGCGACCATCAGGATATCCTCCCGGCCGGTCGCCCCGGGCGGGGCTTGCCCCGCCCGGTAGAGGGGGGTCTTTTGATGGATGAAGGAGAGCGGGACGAGCTCGGTGAACCCCCCGGTCTCGTCCTGGATATCGCGGAGGATCGCGAGGTGTCGGGCGCGGTCCGCCTCGCCCTCATAGGAGCCGTACATGATCGTCGCTGTCGACCGGATGCCCATGCCGTGCGCCTCGCGGATGACCCGGGCCCATGTCGCCGTGTCGCACTTCCTCGGGCAGATCACCCGCCGGACCTCGTCCACCAGGATCTCGGCCGCCGTCCCCTGGAGGGTCCCGAGCCCCGCCTCGCGGAGCCGCTCGATGACCGCGACGGTCGAGACCCCGCTCCGCTCCGCCGCCCAGGCGATCTCGTCGGGGCTTGCCGTGTGGATATCCACGCCGGGCGCGGCCTCCCGGACGCAGGATATGAGGTCGACGTAGGAGTCGAGCGTGTAGTCGGGGTGCACCCCCGAGAGGAGGCAGATCTCGGTGACCCTCCGCGCCATCGCCGTCCGGGCCTTCTCCCGCACGGTCGCAATGTCGTCGCAGAACGCTTCCGGATCGTCCGCCCGCCGCCCGAACCCGCAGAACCCGCAGAGGTTCTTGCAGACGTTGGTGACGTGGATGTTCTGGTTCCGGACGTAGGTGACGCGGTCGCCGACCTTCGCCTCGCGGAGTTCGTCCGCGGCGGCGGCGATCGTCCAGACGTCCCGATCGCGGGTCGAAAGGAGGCGGACGGCCTCCTCTTCCGTGAGCCGGTGGCCGGCAAGCACATCGTCGAGCAGGTCGTGCAGTGGATACGGCATCGTACTAACTCTCGTAACTCAATTTATTCGTCTTTCCCTTTCCGGCGCGCAATGACGAAGTCGTGGATGAGGATGAGGATGATGACGACGACGGCGAACTCGGCGAGGTGCAGGGGGAGGTAGCCGATGAGCGGCACCGCGACGAGGGCTTTGCCGACAATCCACTCCTTCCTGACCGGTTCGACAACCCCGACGCCCGGGAGCCGGAGGTTCCCCTGGTCGATATAGGGGTTGTTGTCCCCCTTGGTGATGTAGCCGCCGTGCGGGTCGGCGTAGTAAGCCCCGAGCCCCGACTCAACTACCGCCGGGGTATCGACGTAGGTCATCGCCCGGTGGATGATCGGGTGAACGGAGTCGACGCCGTTCGGCCGGTAGATGATCACGTCGCCGTAGTTCCCGAAGGATGTATGCCCGGTCTGTTGCCCCTCGGCCCATGTCACGAGACTCCCGAACCGGTCCTCGTCGACGACGAGCACCAGGTCGCCGACGTTCATGTTCGGGACCATGCTCTCGGACTCGATCGTGACCACCGCCGGCCAGGTGCCGGCGAAGAGGTAGAGGAGAAGGGCGATACCCCCCACAACCGCGACGACCCAGAGGACGTCCCGGGCGAGAGAGACAACCGGGTGATCGCTCTCCCGGAACGCCGCAAAGGCCAATGCTACACGTTGCAGCCAGGTGGTATCCGACATTTGCTCTAAAGAAAATGCTATCCCTTCATATACATAGGTTGTCCGGAGGCGAAGTGCGAAAAAAGATAAACCCATATTGCCCGGGGGAGAATATCATGAGTCCATGCTCGCCAACGCCGAGATCGTACGCCGGTTCCTTGCGCTGAAGCATCAGGTCCACCCCGACGTCGTAGATTACATCCGCGAGCAAAACGATCCTACGCTCATCGACCGGATTGCGGCAGGGGTCCCCGACGGCACCCCGGTCGTCTCCCCCGAGCATATCCCGGGGCTCCGGAAGGTCCGGGACGGAACCCGGTTCCTCGTCGATCCGGAACTCGAGGTGATCATGGGGAGCGCCGGGACCACGGGAAGCGTCAGCGGCCACGAGGACGCCGTCCACTACTTCCGGGACCGCTACAACAACCTGGCCGGGATGCTCCGCAGCCGGATGACCGTGATGCCGATCGAGGCGCTCCAGAAGTCCCCCCACCGCTACCGCGACGAAGAGTGCAGCGTCATCGGGATGGTGGCCGACGTCCGGACGACCGCGAAGGGGCACCGGCTCGTCGAGGTGGAGGACCCCACCGGGGCCATCCGGGTGCTCTTCAACAAAGGGAGGGACGACTCGTTTGCCGAGGCCGAACGGATCCTCCCCGACGAGGTGCTCGGGGTCAAGGGGAAACTCTCAAGCGACGGCGGGCTCTTCTTCGCCGAACAGCTCTTCCGGCCCGACGTCCCGATCAACAACGCCCCGTTCAAGAGCGATCGGCCGGGGAAAGCGGTCCTCATCTCCGACGTCCATGTGGGAAGCGACACCTTCCTCGAGGACGGGTGGAACCGGTTCGCCGACTGGCTCCAGGACTCGGATGCCGGCTACCTCCTGATCGCCGGCGACCTCGTCGACGGTATCGGGATCTACCCCGGCCAGGACCAGGAACTGACGATCAAGAACATCTACGAGCAGTATGACGTCTTCGGCGAGATGCTCCGCGACCTCCCCTCACGGATCCGGATCGTTGCCGCTCCAGGGAACCACGACGTCGTCAGGATGGCCGAACCCCAGCCGGCGATCCCGCCGGAGTTCACCACAAGGTTCCCGGCAAACTGCACCCTCGTGGAGAACCCCTGCCTGTTGAACCTCCAGGGCGTCCGGGTCCTGATGTACCACGGCCGGTCGATCGACGACATGATCGGGCTCATCCCGGGGGCGAGTTACGAGCGGCCCGGCGAGATCATGGATGAGATGCTGAAACGCCGGCTGCTCGCCTCTCCCTACGGGATGCGGACCCCCATCGCCGCGATGAAGACCGACCGGCTCGTCATCGATCCCCTTCCCGAGATCCTCCTCACGGGCCACGTCCACATCTGCGGCATCACCCGCTACCGGGGGGTCCTCGGGGTGAACACGGGCACGTGGCAATCGCAGACATCGTTTCAGAAACAGATGAATATCAATCCTACGCCCGCGCGCGCGTTCGTGATCGATCTCCAGACGCTCCAGCCCGAAGTGATGGATTTCAGTTAACCATCACCGGATCTCTCCGGGACTTTTCCGCATATTTAAGTGGGTGAAATCCCTTTGTATATTACTCAATCGGAGGAATAGAAAGAGATGGATCTGGTATACCTGGCACCTCTGTGTGCCGTCCTTGCTCTCCTGTTTGCAGGATACTCGTATATGAGTATCAAGCGGGAGAGCACGGGTACCGAACTGATGCAGAAGATTGCTGCCGCCATCCATGAGGGGGCAATGGTCTACCTGAACAGACAGTACCGCGCTATTGCAATATTCGTTATCGTGCTTGCCGTCGTCCTTGCAATCGGGATCGACCCCCTCACCGCTGCCTGTTTCGTGCTCGGCGCGGTGCTCTCGGCGACCGCCGGCTACATCGGCATGTTCACCGCCACCGCCGCAAACGTCCGGACGACGAACGCCGCACGGAGAGGGATCGCGGATGCATTCCGGGTCTCGTTCTCGAGCGGCTCGGTCATGGGCATGGCGGTCGTCGGGCTCGGGCTTCTCGGGCTCTCGATCGCGTACATGGTCATCAGCACCGTAACAGCGCTTCCGCAAGCTGACGTCCTCACCGCCGTGACCGGGTTCGGTCTCGGTGCAAGCTCGATCGCTCTCTTCGCCCGTGTCGGCGGCGGTATCTTCACCAAGGCCGCAGACGTCGGGGCCGACCTCGTCGGCAAGGTTGAGGCCGGCATCCCCGAGGACGACCCCAGGAACCCGGCCGTCATCGCCGACAACGTCGGTGACAACGTCGGCGACGTCGCCGGGATGGGTGCGGACCTCTACGAGTCCTACGTCGGCGCGATCATCTCCGCGATGGTTCTCGGTGTCGCCGTTGCGGCGACCCAGTTCGCGAACGCCGACGTCATGAACGTGATCCTCCTCCCGCTGCTCATCGCCGCGGTCGGTATCATCGCGTCCATCATCGGGTCGTTCTTTGTCCGGACGAACAAGACCGAGAGCAGCGCCATCCACATGGCCTTCAACAAGGGCCTCCTCGCCGCGATGGCCGTGACGGTCGCCGCCACCTACTTCCTCGTGACCCTGCTCCTCGGGGCGGAGTACATCGGGGTCTTTTATGCCTCCGTCGCCGGTCTCGTCGCCGGGTTCGCCATCGGCCTGATCACCGAGTACTACACCTCGTTTGACCGGAAGCCGACGCTTGCCATCGTCAAGTCAAGCGAGACCGGGCCCGCGACCACCATCATCACCGGGTTTGCCAAGGGTATGGAGAGCACCATCTGGCCGGTCCTGATCGTCGCCATCGCGATCTACATCGCCTACCAGGTCGCCGGTCTCTACGGTATCGCGATCGCCGCCGTCGGCATGCTCGCGACGCTCGGGATCTCCCTCTCCGTCGACGCCTACGGCCCTGTCGCCGACAACGCCGGCGGTATCGCCGAGATGTCCCACCAGAAGCCCGAGGTCCGCGAGATCACCGATACCCTCGACTCCGTCGGGAACACCACCGCCGCCATCGGCAAGGGGTTCGCCATCGGCTCTGCGGCCCTGACGGCGCTCGCCCTCTTCGCCGCCTACACCCAGGCGGTCGGCCTCACGACCATCGACGTCGCGGTCCCGAACGTCTTCATCGGCGTCCTGATCGGTGCGATGCTCCCCTTCCTCTTCTGCGCCATCACGATGATGGCTGTCGGGAAGGCCGCATACAGCATCGTCCACGAGGTCCGCCGCCAGTTCAAGGAGATCACCGGCCTCATGGAGGGGAAGGCCGACCCGGACTACGCCTCCTGCATCGCCATCTCCACCCACTCGGCTCTCCGTGAGATGATCCTGCCCGGCGTCCTCGCCGTCGCCGCGCCGCTCCTCGTCGGGTTCGTCCTCGGCACGGAAGCCCTCGGCGGTCTCCTCGTCGGTTCGCTTGCGGCCGGGTTCCTCCTCGCCGTCACGATGGCGAACTCCGGCGGAGCCTGGGACAACGCAAAGAAGTACATCGAGATGGGCCACCTCGGGGGCAAGGGCTCCCCGGCCCACAAGGCAGCAGTCGTCGGCGATACCGTGGGCGACCCCTTCAAGGACACGTCGGGCCCCGCCATCAACATTCTCCTGAAGCTGATGTCCATGGTCTCGCTGGTCTTTGCGCCGCTGCTCCTGGTCATCTAACCCTTTTTTTTACCCGACACACAAGTCCATACCTTCTTCCCGCCACGCGGACAATCCTATCCTGTGAACGGATCAGGAGGTGACAAACCGCATGCTCCGCATCTATCGGACGGTTGAGACAACTCCGGTGCCCCAAACGGAGGAGACCGGCCGGTTCGAGCCCGGTTCCTGGGTCTCCCTGATCAACCCCTCGATCGAGGAGATCGAGGAGGTCGCGGCAAACCTCTCCGTCCCGGGGGATTACCTCCGGGCGGCGCTCGACGAGGAGGAGCGCCCGCGGACCGAGACCGAGAGCGGCATCACCCTGATCGTCATCGACATCCCGATCCCCTACCCCGAGCAGACGATCCTCTACACAACGATGCCGCTTGGAATCATCGTTACGCCCGATACCATCGTCACGGTCTGTCTCCGCGAGAACCCGATCGTCCAGGACTTCGCGAACGGCCGGGTGAAGTCGTTTTATACCTTCAAGAAGACCCGGTTCGTCCTGCAGATCCTCTTTTTGAACGCATCCTACTTCCTCCAGTACCTGCGCCAGATCGAGCGGGTCTCCGACCGGATCGGGGCCGAACTGAACCAGTCGATGCGGAACAGGGAGCTGATCCAGTTGATGAACCTAAAGAAGAGTCTCGTCTACTTCTCGACGTCGCTTCGGAGCAACCAGATCGTCCTCGACAAGACCCTGACGTTCCAGCCGCTCCGGATGTACGAGGACGATACCGACCTTCTTGAGGACGTCATCATCGAGAACAAGCAGGCGATCGAGATGGCGAACACCTACTCGACGATCCTGACCGAGACGATGGACGCCTTCGCCTCGATCATATCAAACAACTTCAACAACATCCTGAAACTCCTCACGTCGATCACGATCATCCTCGCGATCCCGACGATGATCGCGAGTTTCCTCGGTATGAACGTCCCGGTCCCCTTAGAGGACAACCCGAACGGGTTCCTCATCATCCTCGTCCTCTCCCTGATCGTCTCCTCGCTCATCGCGGTGGCCATCAACCGGAAGGGCTGGCTGTAGGATATCAGGCGGAGTGCCGACCCCGTCACCCCACCGCAAGATTTATCTCCATATTCTACATTATTGATCGTGACAAATTTCACATGATAGATCATGTAAGATAGGGGCGCCGCACGGGAGGAGGCGCCCGGCGGGGCCGGCACGGGTTTGCCCGCGGCCCCATGCACGGCAGCACGACCACGGACCGATCGGCCATAACGGCCGGCGGACCCGGGAGATCATTCCGCTTTTGCACGGCATCGGACCCATAGGGGTCCTGACCGGGGCAATTCGGCATGATTAATCATGTTAAAAGTGGTACAATGGAACAGACGTTCGCCGTGAAACTGGAGGAGAAGCGCTACACCCCCGATCCCCGGTGCAGGGCGGCTGCCCGGGTGCCGGATTACGCGCAGGCTTACAGCGAGTTCATGCGCGATCCGGAGGGGTTCTGGGACCGGATAGCCCGTGAGCTCGCCTGGTTCAGACCATGGGACCGGGTCAGGGAGTGGAACTACCCGTATGCCCGGTGGTTTGTCGACGCGAAGTTGAACATAACCTACAACTGCCTGGATCGCCACGCCGCCGGGGAGCGGAAGGATAAGCCGGCGATCGTCTGGCGCGGTGAGGATGGGGCTGAGCGGACCTTCACCTACGAAGACCTCTACCGCGAGGTGATGCGGTTTGCAAACGGTTTGAAGGCCCTCGGTGTCGGGAAGGGCGACCGGGTCTGCATCTACATGCCGCTCGTCCCCGAACAGGTCGTCGCGATGCTCGCCTGCGCCCGGATCGGGGCCGTCCACTCGGTCGTCTTCGGCGGGTTCGGGGCGGGTGCGCTCGCGATGCGGATCAACGACGCGGGGGCAAAGATCCTCGTCACCGCGGACGTCGGCTACCGGCGGGGAAAGACCGTCCCGCTCCGGGAGATAGCAACGGAAGCGCTCGCGAGTGCACCCTCCGTCAAGCGCGTCGTCGTCCTCCGGCGGGAGAGCCGGGGGCCTGACCTCGACCCGGCCCGGGAGGTCGACTACATGGCCCTCACAGCAGAAGCCGCGCCGGACTGCCCGGCGGAGGTGATGGATGCCGAGGACCCGCTCTTCATCCTGTATACGAGCGGCTCGACCGGGGCGCCGAAGGGGATCGTCCACACCTGCGCCGGCTACATGGTCGGGACCTATTACACCACAAAGTGCGTCTTCGACGTCAGGGAGAGCGACGTCTTCTGGTGCACCGCCGACCCCGGCTGGATCACCGGCCACAGCTACATCGTCTACGGCCCGCTCGCCGTCGGGACGACCGTCGTCATCGCCGAAGGGACGCCCGATTACCCGGACCCGGGCGCCTACTGGCGGCTGGTCCAGGACCTCGGGGTGACGATCTTCTACACCGCCCCGACGGCGATCCGGATGTTCATGCGCTACGGCGATGAGTGGCCGGCGAAGTACAACCTCTCGACGCTCCGGGTCCTCGGCTCCGTCGGGGAACCGCTCAACCCCGAGGCGTTCGAGTGGTACTACCACCGGATCGGCGGCGGGCGGTGCCCGGTCGTGGACACCTGGTGGCAGACCGAGACCGGGATGCACATGGTGACGACGATGGTCGGCGAAGCGATGAAGCCCGGGTTTGCCGGCAAACCCATCCCGGGCGCCGTCGTCGATGTCGTCGATCGAATGGGCAACCCCGTCCCGCCGGGGACGGGCGGGTTCCTGGTCATCCGGGAGCCCTGGCCCGCGATGCTCCGGACGGTCCACGGGAACGACGAGCGCTACCGCACCTACTGGGAGACCATTCCTGGCTGCTACACCGCAGGCGACCTTGCGGTGAAGGACGAGGAGGGCTACATCATGGTCATCGGCCGGGCCGACGACCTGATCGTCGTTGCCGGGCACAACATCGGGACCGCGGAGGTCGAGAGCGCCCTCGTCTCCCACGAGGCCGTGGCGGAGGCGGCGGTCATCGGGAAGCCCGACGCCCTGAAGGGGAACGTCATCAAGGCCTTCGTCACCCTCCGCGTGGGCGCGAATCCCGGCGACGATCTTGCCGAGGAACTCGCCCGGCACGTGAAGAAAAACCTCGGCCCCGTCGCGGTCCCGGCCGAGATCGAGTACATGGACCGGCTCCCAAAGACCCGGAGCGGCAAGATCATGCGCCGGGTCTTAAAAGCCCGCGAGCTCGGCATGGACCCGGGCGACATATCGACGCTGGAGGAGTAGACCTTATGCCGGATGCACCGACGATCTTCGGCCTCCCTGCAGAGAGGGGACGGTGGGGGCTTGTCGCCCTCGGCCTCCTCATCAACCTCTGTCTCGGGAGCATCTACTCCTGGAGCGTCTTTGTGGCGCCGCTTGCCACGCACTTCACCGCGGCGCTCGGCCGGGAGGTGACGGCCGGGGAGGTTCTCCTCCCGTTCTCGGTCTTCCTCGCCTTCTTTGCGATAGCGATGCCGCTTGCCGGGAAGTACATCGAGCGCTACGGCCCGAGGAGGGTGACGGCCGTCGGCGGGCTCCTCACCGGGCTCGGCTGGCTGCTTGCCTCGACGGCGACGTCGGTCGAGGCGCTCTACGTCGTCTACGGCGTCATCGGCGGGCTCGGCGTCGGGATCGCCTACGGGGCGCCAGTCGCCGTCGCGGCCCGGTGGTTCCCTGACCGGCGAGGACTCGCGGTGGGGCTTGCCCTGCTCGGGTTCGGGTTCTCGGCGTTTGTCACCGCAAACGCAGCAGGAGCCCTGATCGCCGCCTACGGCGTGATGCCGACGTTCCGGATCTTCGGGGCGGTGCTCATCGCCGTCCTCCTCCTCGCCGCCCTGCCGCTCCGGTTCCCGCCGGGAGGCTGGCGGCCGGCGGGCTGGACCCCTCCCGCGCCCGGGGTCGGAACCGTCCCGGTCTGCGAGTGCGACCGGCGGGCGATGCTCAAGACAGGGACGTTCTACGGGCTCTTTGCCTGCTACTTCGTCGGCTGCCTTGCGGGGCTTGCCGCGATCTCGATCGCAAAACCGGTCGGGACCGAGGTCGCCGGGGTGGATGCGGGGCTCGCGACGCTCCTCGTCGGGTTCTTCGCCGTCTTCAACGGGTTAGGGAGGCCCGGGTTCGGGAGCCTCGCCGACCGGATAACCCCGCAGAAGGCCGCGATGCTGACGTTCGCGCTGATCGCGGGAGCATCGCTCCTGATCTGGCTCGTGCCGGGGGTGCCGGCCTACATCGTCGCCTTCGCCGTCCTCTGGGGCTGCCTTGGAGGCTGGCTTGCGATCGCGCCGGCGGCGACGGCCTCCTACTTCGGGACGTGCGACTACCCGCGCTGCTACGGGGTCGTCTTCCTCGCCTACGGTGCGGGGGCGATCGCCGGCCCGCAGCTTGCAGGCTTCGTCCGGGAGGCGACCGGGACCTACCTCGGTGTCTTCCCGCTCGTCGCGGCCCTTGCCGCGGTCGGGTTCGCCACCGCCTGGCTTCTCGTGCGCCCGCCGGCCGCGGTTCCGGCGCCGGGGGAGACAGGCGAGGAGGGGGTTACACCCTCTCCGTGAGCCCGAGCCGCCGGAGAACTCCCGCGGCTGCCTCCATCCCGCCGTCCAGGTAGACGGCGCCGATGAGCGCCTCCAGGCACTCGGCGAGGACCCGGCCGGATGTCCAGACCCTCTGGGCGGCCTCGCCCTTTCCCCAGCGGACGTGGTCCGCGAGGTCGAGATCCTCTGCGAGAGCCCGGAGCCGGGACATGTTCACCAGGTTCATCTTGCGGTTGGTGATCGCGCCCTTATCGTGCGCACCGTCCGCGATCACCGCCTCCACGACGACGACGTTGATGACCGCGTCGCCGAGGGTCGCGAGGGCGTCCATGTGGGCGGCGGGAGGAAGGCCCGTCTCCAGGGTGTAGGCGAGGCGGGTGAGCGCCCGGAGAAGCAGGGTGCGGTCGGTGAAGACGTAGCCGATCCGCTCCTCGAGCCGGCGCATCCCGTCGGTATCACTCGCGTTCATAAAAAAAAGGGTTACTCCAGGACTTCGGCCTTCTCGATCCGGACGGGGGTCCTGGGCCTGTCAGATGAGTCCGTCCGGACCTTCCCGATCTTGTCGACGACGTCGAGCCCTTCCACCACCTCGCCAAAGACCGGGTGGGCGCTCGGCGTCCGGGGGTCGTCCCAGTCGAGGTAGGTGTTGTCGACCAGGTTGATGAAGAACTGGCTCCCGCCGGTGTTCGGGCGGCCGGTGTTCGCCATCGCGATCGTGCCCCGGCGGTTCGAGCGGCCCTTCACGAACTCGTCGGTGATGGTGTAGCCCGGCCCGCCGGTACCGGTCCCGGTGGGATCGCCGCCCTGGATCATGAAGTTCGCGATGACCCTATGAAAGATCGTCCCGTCGTAGAACCCGGATTTCGCGAGTTTTGCAAAGTTCCCCGCGGTCACCGGCATATCGTCGTAGAGCCGGATCGTGATATCGCCCATC
This sequence comes from Methanoculleus sp., assembly GCF_020696975.1. Taxonomy (GTDB): domain Archaea; phylum Halobacteriota; class Methanomicrobia; order Methanomicrobiales; family Methanoculleaceae; genus Methanoculleus. The sequence continues at coordinate 98,130 of NZ_JAJGBK010000032.1, read as the reverse complement.
GTCGTATGGAGCACAACACTCTTTTCAGCCATAATCATTCACTCCGTTATGGTATTGTCCCGCTTTTCTACTTATACTGATGGAAGATCCGGCAACCGGGACCGCGGTTCACCGTGTCAACTACATAGCATAAACAAACCGTATAAGTAAAAATAATTTATATGAGCAGCCCGGAAGTATATGCATGTACTCCGGAGCGAACATTCTCCCCGGCCGGGACATATCCACCATTCTCCGTCCGATCTTCGGCAGCGGAGGGCTCCTCCGATGAGCCGCCGGGCGCCGGTCTTCATCATCACCGGCGGGCAGGGGCAGTGCAAGACGACGTTCCTGCACCTGGTCCTCGGGCTCATCGTCGGGCTGAACGTGCGTGTCCACGGGGTCATCGCCCCCGGCCACATGCGGGACGGGCGCAGATCGGGGTTCACCCTGGTCGACCTCGCCACCGGCAAGCAGGAGGAGCTCTGCTCGGTCGACCCCGATCCCGGGTGCGAGGCCCATGGCCGGTTCTACTTCCGGCCCGAGGGGCTCGCGTTCGGCCGCAGGGCGCTCGCACCGCCGGACCCGCACGAGACCGATCTTGTGGCGATCGACGAGGTGGGAAGGTTCGAGCTCCAGGGCGCGGTCTGGGCGGAGCAACTCGACCACCTGCTTGCGCACCCGCACCCGCCGATGGTCTGGACGGTCCGGCGCCGGCTCCTCGACACGGTCGTCGAGCGATGGAACATCAGGAACCCCGTCGTGGTGGACGTCGGGACCGCGAGCGTCATGGCGACGGCGGACGCTGTGATGGACGCCGTCTGGGAGTGGCGGGAGGCGCAGGCAACCCCCGTGGCCCCGGCGGCGCTCTTCCCCCAGAACCGCATCGCCGGCGATCCTCCGGCCTTCGCGGATGCAGCTGCCGGAGCCCCGGCAGGGGTCCCGGCAATCCTCCGGCGGCGCTACGGGCCGGAGGACTGAGACACCCTCACTCCAGCTCAAGCGCTTTTGCGGCGGCCCGCCCGAGCAGTTCCGGCGGGATCGCCTCGTACGCCTCACCGTTGTAGCGGAGCGTCCGGCACTCCGCGTCTTCCTCGCAGCCCTCCCCGCAGGTCTCGCACCCTGCGCAGGAGCAGGCTGCGGCGGTCACCTCGACCCCTTCGAGAAGGTCCTCGACCGGGACCCCGTTGAAGAGGAGGCTCTCTGATCCCGGGGGGGCATCATCGGGGAGAACGGTCTCATTCATCCGGACCCTGACCCCCTCCATCTCGAGGAGCATCCGGATCTCGGCGAGAACGGCCGAGAGCGCCATCCCGGTCTCCTCAAACTCTTCGGCGGTCTTCTCGATCTCCTCTCCGATATGGTTCCATTCTATGACGAGTTCCTTCTTCATGGTATACTTCTCCATTGATGCCGACAGAACATCTTCCTGTCGCCTCCCAAAAAGACGCGCTCTCCAGCCGTTTTGCCGGGAGTGGGGTGGAACCGGGACGCCCTGATCAAGATCGAGGCCCGGACTGCTCCAGGGCTCTGGAAGAGGATCACTCCTCTGCCGGCCCGTCCTCTCCCTTTTTTTCCTTCAGCGCGCTCCGCGTGCCGCAACCGCAGCCGCAGGAACCCTTCTTCATCCGTGAACCGATACAACATCCTTCGTCGTCTCTGTCGTTGCCTGTCATGGTCACACATCCGCCCCGACGGAAACCTCCGGGGCGCTTCAATCCAGTAAAAGAGGTTGGCGGTGCCGGTGTATGAAGGCTCGCGTCGGAGGACCGCAGGATGAGCGGGACCGGGGCCTATACCCCGAGCCCCGCGAGAAATATCCGGTGCAGCCGGAGATCCCCGCCGAGTTCGGGGTGGAAGGCGAACGCCATGTGCGGCCCGTGCCGGACGGCGACGATCCCCTCCGGTATCCGGGCGAGCACCTGGACCTGAGGGTCAACGTCCGTCGCCACCGGCGCCCGGATGAAGACTGCCCGGAACGGCTCCGTGAGCCCGGCAACCTCGAGCATCGCCTCGCGGGAGTCGACCTGCCGGCCGAAGGCGTTGCGTGCCACATGCATCGGGATGAGGGAGAGGGGCCGGACCCGGGGGTCGTCCACCCGGTCGGCGATAAGGACCATTCCCGCGCAGGTGGCGAAGATCCCGCCCTCGAACTCCGCGATCGGCTCATAGAGCCCGTTCTTTCCCATCAGCCGGGAGATCGTCGTCGACTCCCCGCCCGGTATCGCGAGGGCGTCGAGGTCCGCGAGATCCTCCGCATGCCGGACCGAGACGACCATTGAACCCGGCCGGTCTGCGAGCGCCTCGCGGAACGCCGTGATATGCTCGGCGACGTCGCCCTGGAGGGCGAGAACACCGACCTTAACGCCCACGGGTCTGCAACACCTCTTCTGCGCGGAGCATGTGGATGTCGAGGCCCTTCATCGCGTCGCCGAGCCCCCGGCTCACCTCCGCGATCACCTTCGCGTCGTCGTAGTGGTTCACGGCCTCGACGATCGCCCGGGCGGTCGCCTCGGGGTTCGTGGACTTGAAGATGCCCGACCCGACAAAGACACCGTCGGCCCCGAGCTGCATCATCAGCGCCGCGTCGGCAGGCGTCGCGATCCCGCCGGCGGAGAAGTTCACGACGGGGAGCCGGCCGCGCTCTGCGCACTCGATGACGAGTTCCGCCGGCGCCTCGATATCGCGGGCCCGGTCGATGAGTTCCTGGTTCGAGAGGCCCTGCAGGCTCCGGATCTCGCCCATGATCGCCCGCATGTGCCGGACCGCCTCGACGACGTTCCCGGTCCCGGCCTCGCCCTTCGTCCGGATCATCGCCGCCCCCTCGTTGATACGGCGCAGCGCCTCCCCGAGGTTCCGGGCGCCGCAGACGAACGGCACGGAGAACCGGGTCTTGTCGATATGGAACTGCTCGTCCGCCGGGGTCAGCACCTCGCTCTCGTCGACCATGTCCACGCCAAGCGCTTCCAGGATCTGCGCCTCGACGAAGTGGCCGATCCGGGCCTTCCCCATCACCGGGATGGAGACCGCATCGATGATCTCGGCGATCTTCTGCGGGTCGGCCATACGGGCCACGCCCCCGGCCGCTCTGATATCGGCGGGGACTCTCTCAAGCGCCATGACGGCGACGGCACCGGCCTCTTCGGCGAGCTCGGCCTGCTCTGCGTTGACCACGTCCATGATGACGCCGCCCTTCTGCATCGACGCAAAGCCGCGCTTGATCAGCTCGGTGCCAAATCTCAGTTCCTCGAGTTTCATTACCTCTATGTATAGCTCATGGACCCCAATAAAAATAGTGCGGCGATCTCGAGGATAGCAAAGATGACCGTCGCCGCCCGGACCGCGGCGACGATCCCGGCCCCTCCCTCGGCAAGGGAGCGCTCCGGATCGCCGATGGTGTAGACGCCCGGCTTCTCGAGCCGGATCCCGACACCGCCGGCGATGATCGCCATCGGGATCCCGCCGTTGAACCCCGGCCGCTTCTTCGCATCGCGGCGGAGGGCTGCATACGCCGGTCGGAACCGGCCTTTTGCCGCAAAGTAGGCGAGGAGGACGAGACCGGTCAGCCGGGCCGGGACGAAGTTTACGACGTCGTCGGTGCGGGCCGCAAACCACCCGATCCAAACCCGCTCGTCCCGGTAGCCGAGCATCGCGTCCAGGGTGTTGATCGCCCGGAAGGCGGCGGCCCCGGCAAGCCCGAAGAGCCCGAAGTAGAAGAGCGGGGAGATGATGCTGTCGACCAGGTTCTCGGTCATCGACTCATACGCCGCCGAGAGGACGTGCTCGGAGTCGAGGCGCGCCGTATCCCGGCTGACCATCATCCCGACCGTTGAGCGCCCCGCATCGATCCCGGCCCCCTCAAGCGCCCGCACCACGGCGGCGGCATGCTCCTCGAGCGCCCGCCAGGCGAGACAGGCCTTGAGGAGGAAGGGTGCGAGGAGAAGGTAGAGGAACCAGGGGGCCGCGAGGTCTACGAGCGCGAAGGGGATGGTGAAGAGCGCCACCGTCAGAAGGGTTCCCGCGACCCCGACCAGGCGCTGGATGCTGACCGGGTAGCGGCCCGGGACCCCCCACCACCCGATGAACCGGCCGAGCAGCGCCACCGGGTGGTAGCGCGACTGCGGGTCCCCGATCAGCCGGTCCACCAGCAGCGACGCGGCGACTACGACCGCTGCCGCGACCATGTGAGGATGACCCCGATAAGCAGCGCCGCAAACGAAGCGGCGTTCAGGAGATCAACCCGGTAGACGAACCAGAGCCCATAGAGGACCAGGGCCACGGCAACGGGGGCAAGGACCGGGAGGGGAGGGAGCGCCGGAAGGGTTATTGCCGGGACAGCCGCGGCCGGGGCGGCCGGGACGGCCGGTTCCGGGACGGGTTCCGGGTCTGGTTCCGGCCGCTCCCTGACGGCGACCCGGAACTTCGCCCTCTTCGCGCCGTAGCCGGCGATGACCTCGATCGAGAAGACCCCGGGGTAGGCGTTCTCCCGGACGGGGATACGGAACTCCTCGGTCTTGTTCACGTAGAGGTTCTCGTGGAAGAAATCGGTGAAGGCCGCAGAGTCCGAGGAGGCGAGGGTGATGTGGAGTGGGGGACCGTGGTTGATGATATGGAGGGCGAGGTCGCTTCCCGGCGTCGCCTCGACCTCGTCAGGGACCACGATGGCGTTTATGCCCCGCTGGTTGAGATGTATCTCCGACATCGACGGGATCAGTCCTCGGAGGCGGTCTCCGGGAGGAGGTTCGGGATGCCTTCGTTGATGGGGTAATCAACACGGCACACCGCGCACCGGAGGGTGCCCTCCAGTACCTCCTCGCCGCGCTCGTCGGTCACCGAGAGGACGAGGTCGCCCTTGCAGACCGGGCAGCAGAGGATCTTTATGAGGTCCTTTCTCATAACTCACTCCGGAGATCGATGATCTGGGACATCTCGGGGCCCGTCGAGATCAGGGTGACGGGCTTGCCGATGTCTTTCTCGGCCTGAGCGATGAAGTCCTTTGCCTTCTGGCTCAGCCGGTCGTACTCCGTCGCGCCGAAACAGGCCGGGTCGATCCGGTCGATCCCGGTGATCGCCGCCTGGGTGCAGCCGTTGATCATCGCCGAGTAGCGCGCCATCTTCCCGTCCCAGGTGCCGATCCGGCGCTGCCGGTGGGTGACGGTCCCGAACTCCTCGATACCGAGTTCGTGCGACCGCTCAACCGACAACTCGGTCGAGAAGGGGCCTTCCCCGACACGGGTCGGGTAGGCCTTGAAGACGACGATGACGTCGTCGATCCGGGTCGGGCCGACGCCGTTGTCGGCGGCGATCTGCGAGGCGGAGGTATCCTTGCTCGTCACGAACGGGTAGGTCCCGAAGTAGAGGGAGATCCCGAAGCCCTGGGTCCCCTCAAGAAGGACCGTCTCACCGTTATCGAGAGCGCTGTTGACGTCCTGGGCCACGTCGGTGATGAAGTCCGCGAGTTCCGGGACGTCTTTTGCCTGCCGGGATGTCCGGAGAACGCGATCCGAGTTCGCCGGGCCGCATCCGGTCCCGGTGCTCCCGATCTTCTTGCTGAGATGCTCGCTTCCCCTGTCCCGGGCGATATGCTCCTCTTCGATGACGCCGCACCGCCCGTCGATAAAGGTCCTGTCCCGGACACCGAGCAGGTCGACCTCATGGAGGAAGACCCGGGGGTCGACGAGCACGCCGCTCCCGATCATGAGGGCTGCTTCCGGGTAGACGAACCCGGAGGGAACCATCCTGACACCGTACTCTTTCTCCCCAATGCGAACCGTATGCCCTGCGTTCGGACCGACGCCGCCCCGGGAGATGATGGATGGTCTGTCCTGGTGAGCGATGTGGGCTACAATCTTGCCCTTCCCTTCGTCACCAAAGAACCCGCCGACGATAATAGTACAACTCATTGTTCTATCATGTAGGATGGAGCGATACTGGGTGATAAACGTTACAATCCGATACCGGGAAAACGGCCACCCGGTTTAAAAGCAGCCGGGGCATCTCAGCCCATATTTGTTCCCCGGGCCCGCGCTCCGCCCCCGCAGAGCAGAGATCGCTCCAGAGCGACCGCCACTCCCGCTACGGCACGGCACCAGGACCACTGGGACCCGGCCGGGCACCCGGCGGGATCGTAAGTCCGCAGGTGACGAAGATCCGGCCGTCCGGGAGGGCGAACGGCCTTGGTATATCTACCTTCCGGGGATGAGCGATCGCCCACGCCCGGCCGGCACCGGATCTGAACCCCTTCATTTCCACTGGAAAAATCATCTTCTATACATCCAGGGCTGCTGCGTGGAGTTTTCTCCGGATTGACAGGCTGATCTGTGATCGAATTCGGCTCATCGGAGCGCGGATGCGAACCCGATGATCTGGCGGCATTTTCCTGGACCGGATGCATACCCGGGAAATGGGGATGATGCGATCCCGGCTCTCCGGATCCCCGAATAAATCCACATCTCCAGTGGAAATAAAGGGGTTCTCCACCCGTCGTTCACCTGTCGGACAGCAAATTAACCGTTATCCGGACATGAGTTTCATATAAAAGAGTTATGATTTTCTCTCCCGGAGAATTATGGAGATTAATTTATTTTATTGACTCCAGAAAGGTTGCCATGCGCGCGAGTGCCTCCTTGAGATCGTCGCGCGAGACCGCGTAGGCGCACCGCACGTGCCCGGCGCCCGAGGGGCCGAGGACGCTCCCTGGCACGACCGCCACATGCTGTTCGCGCAGGAGCGACTCGGCGAACTCGACATCGGTCATGCCGGTGCTCGCCACCGAGGGGAAGGCGTAGAACGCACCCTTCGGGACGTGGCACGTAAGACCGAGTTTGTTTAACCCGTCGACAAAGAGGTTGCGCCGGAGGCGGTACTCCCGGACCATGGCGTCCTTCTCGGCCTCCCCGATCCGGAGCGCCTCATACGCCGCAATCTGGCCCATTACGGGAGCGCAGAGCGCGACGTACTGGTGGATCTTCAAGGCCGCCGCGGTGATCGCCGGCGGAGCGCAGAGGTAGCCGATCCGCCACCCGGTCATGGCGAAGGCCTTCGAGAACCCGTTTAAGGTGATCGTCCGCTCATAGAGCTCCGGGAGCCTCGCCGGCGAGAAGTGGTTGCCGTCGTAGGTGAGCTCCCCATACACCTCGTCGCTGATGAGGAGGAGGTCGTGGTCGACGAGGAGGTCGGCGATACCGCGCCAGTCCGCCTCCTGCATCACCCCGCCGGTGGGGTTGTTCGGGAAGTTCGCGATGAGCGCCTTCGTCTTTGGCGTGATGCTCTCCGCAAGCGCCTCGGGCGTCAGCCGGAACTCGTCCTCCGCCCGGCAGGGAACGGTGACCGGGACGCCGCCGGCGAGGGAGACGCAGGGGGTGTAGGAGACGTAACAGGGCTCCGCGACCAGCACCTCGTCGCCCGGGTCCGTCACGGCCCTAATAGCGATATCGGCCGCCTCCGAGACCCCGCAGGTGACGATGATCTCCTCCTCGGGGTCATACCGGGTCCCGAAGTGGGTGTCGAGGTAGCGGCTGATGGCGGCCCGGAGCTGGGGGGTCCCCTTGTTTGATGTGTAGGCGGTCGACCCCTGCTCGATCGAGTAGATCGAGGCCTCGCAGACGCACCAGGGGGTCACGAAGTCCGGCTCCCCGACACCCAGGGAGATGACGTCTTCCATCGTCTGGGCGATGTCGAAGAACCGCCGGATCCCCGACGGGGGTATGGCCCGGGCTCGTGCCGAGATGAAATCCCTCATCGCGTCTCACCTCAGAACGAGTAGGGGAGACGCTCGACCTCTTCGCGCTCGGCGAAGGTGGTGCCGTTCTCCTTGTAGGTCTTCATGATGATATGCGTCGCCGTCTCGCGGATCCGGTCCATGGGAGCGATCTGCTCGGAGACGAACCGGGCGATCTCGTGCATGCTCGGCCCGGTCACCAGGATCTGGAGGTCGTAGGCGCCGGTCATCAGCCGGAGCGACCGGACCTGCGGGAACCGGGCGATCCGCTCGGCGATCCGGTCGTAGCCGAAGTCCCGCTCGGGCGAGACTTTGAGCTCGAGCACCGCGGCGACGTTCCCGTCCCCGGCCCGCTCCCAGTCGACGACCGCTCCGTAGCGGCGGATGGCACCGGCGGCCTCGAGCCGGCCGATCCGGCTCTTTACATCCTCTTCACTCATCTCGGCCAGCACCGCGAGTTCTTTTGTCGGAGTGCGGCAGTTCTCCTCCAGGAGGTGGAGGAGGATACGGTCCTTCTCGTCCATAGTCTCACCTGAACATTGCTCTTAAACGGTTGATATCGAGGTCTTTGAGCCTCTGGTCATCCAGCCTCGGGTCGCGCGTGACGACCTCCTCGATCTTGCTTGTCGTTGCATCGAACCACATCTCCTTCGTCCGGCCGTAGCGGCCGCGGGAGACGACCCGGGTGTTGATGACCCCGAGCATGTTGAGTTCGGAGATGAGGTCCGTGATCCGGCGGTGCGTCAGGACGTCGAGATCGATGATCCGCGCGATCTCCCGGTAGACCACCGTGACCTCCCCGCTCGTGAAGATCCGTTTGCCCATCTGCTCGAGGATCAGCATGGCGTAGAGGACCGCCTTGCTCTGGGTCGGGAGGGTGGAGACGCACTCCACCATGCTGTCGGTCTCGATCTTCTCCTGGGCCATCCGGACATGCTTCTCCCTCACGCCGGCGGCGTTCTCGCGGTCCGCAAGTTCCCCCGAGACCCGGAGGAGGTCGAGCGCCCGCCGGGCGTCGCCGTGCTCCTGGGCCGCGAGCGCCGCACAGAGCGGGATGACCGTCTCGTCGAGCGCCCCCTCGACGAAGGCCATCTCGGCGCGCTGCTGGAGAATGTCGCAGAGCTGCGGGGCGTTGTAGGGGGGAAAGACGATCTCCTCCTCGGAGAGGGAGGAGAGGACCCGGGGGTCCAGGAAGTCGGTGAACCGGAGGTCGTTTGAGATCCCGATGATGCTGACCTTCGCGAACTTGAGGTCGGAGTTGATCCGGGTGAGGTTATAGAGGGTGTCGTCGCCGCTCTTCTTGACGAGTTTGTCGATCTCGTCGAGGATGATGACCATCACCCCGCCGTTGCTCTCGAGCTGGTTCTTGAGCTCCATGTAGACCTGGTCGGTCGGCCACCCGGTCATCGGGATGTGGCTTCGGGTACTGTCGCTCGGGTGCTCGTCGGCGTCGTCGAGGCAGTTTGCGATCTGGGCGAGGACACGGTACTGGGTATCGATCACCTCGCAGTTGAGGTGGACGATCTTGCACTTCGTCCCGGCAAGGGCGCTTGCGTTCTCAAGCTCGGTCCCCACGTACCGGACCGTTGCCGTCTTCCCGGTCCCGGTCTTGCCGTAGATGAGGATGTTTGACGGGGTCTCGTTCGTGAGGGCAGGGGCAAGGATAGAGGCGAGCTCGTCGATCTGCGGTTTCCGGTGAGGAAGAATGTGAGGACGATAGCTGTGGCGCAGAACCTCCCTGTTCTTAAATATACGTCTATTGGTCAGGTATTTTTTGAATAGTCCCATTGGATTAGTCTTATCGTCCGACATGGTGTCACCGGAGGGGGTTACCCGGACAGGAGATTTTCGTGTCAGGGACCCTTAATATGATCGTTTTCGTGACTGATAACCCCTTCGTTTCCAGTGGAACTCGAAAGGGAGGGGCTGGCAGGAGAATCCCGGCGAACTCCGGGTGAGGAGGATGATACCGGGAGATGTCCGGGAGGAGGGATCCCGGGATCGCCCCGACCCCTTTGTTTCGACTGGAACGTGATGATGATACACCAGGTTGTATCATACAATCAAAAGTGATGATGATAGTCATGTGTACCTCTGAAACTCAAGATATAAAGTTTTACCGGTACAGTACAGAGTACAAGAAGAAGAGCAAAAAATGAAGAGAAGAAAAAAAATACAGGGAAAAAGGACTGGAACAACAAAAAGGAATAGCGCAGAAAGAGAAAACCTGAAACAGTAAGAGGAGAACCAGGGACAGAGAGAAAAGGTCCGGGAGCACGAGAAGCTGGAAGTCAGGAGAGGAGAACGGGAAGCAGGGGGCAAGAGAAACCCAAAGTAGTGAGACGAGAACCAGGAACAGGAAGATACAAAGCTGGAAATAAAGAGGAAACCCGGGAACGGTGCGAAAGGATCCTGGATCAATCAGAGTCAGGGGACGATCAAACCGCTATCGGGTTGAACTCCCTCCTCCCTGGCTCCTCACTGACAACCTCGAATGCTCCTCCTCTTCCCGCCCGGCTCCTCATCGGTAGCCTCCAGTGCTTATCTTCCCACCCCCAGATCCTCATCGACATTCCCCGGTCACGGTTCTCTCCTACCCCGGATCCTCATCAACAACCCACAACGTCATCTCGGGATCCCGGCTCTCTCCCATCCCGGATCTTTATCAACAACCCACAACGTCATCTCGGGATCCCGGCTCTCTCCCATCCCGGATCCTCACTAACAACCCGCGGCTCCCTCTCTCCCATCCCGGATCCTCACTAACAACCCGCGGCTCCCTCTCTCCTCCCCCGCCGGACTGGCCCCTCCGGTTTACGGGAATCTCTACGCAAAACTACGATAAACCCTATTAACCGCCGAAGAACCCGGGATCTCTCCCCTCCCCTCCCCCCTCAACCACCCCCTCGACCCCCGGGGCCCCCCTGACTCTCCAGTCGAAACAAAGGGGTTGGGGATGGCGCCCCGCTTCGCGGGAGATAGAAAGAAGTAAAATACGCGGTACAGGAGTACTGGAAGATCCTATGGAGAGCAATCATCTTAAGCCCCTCGCTGTGACGGGTGCGGTCATCACCGTCTCCTCGAGCCGGAAGCCGGAGAGCGATACCAGCGGGAAGACCCTCATCGACCTCCTCACCGCTGCGGGTATCGAGGTGACCCACTACGCCATCGTCCCGGACGATATCGAGCGGATCCGCGCCGAGGTCCGGACGGCGCTTACGCGCGCCACCTGCGTCATCGTCACCGGGGGGACCGGGCTCACGCCGGACGACGTGACGATCGAGGCGGTCGCGCCGCTGCTTGAGAAGACGATCGACGGGTTCGGAGAACTCTTCCGGCTCAAGAGTTACGATGAGATCGGGACCGCCGCGATCCTCTCCCGGGCGATCGCCGGGGTCGCCGGCGGCCGGGTGGTCTTCTGCACCCCGGGCTCGACGAAGGCGGTCACGCTTGCCGCAAAAAAGATCATCATCCCCGAGATCCGGCACATCCTCACCCACGCCTCCGCGGGTCAGCGGTAGACGTCGAGGAGCGCCACCCGTTCAAGGACGAGATCGCGGAACCTGTCCTCGCCGACGACCGCGACCTCTTCCGGCGTGATATCAAAGAGGTCCGCAAGAAGGGCCCGCTTTGCGGGCTCGATCCCATCCCAGTCCCCGTCGGCGAACCGGACAAGACCGGCAAGCCGGTCGCGGACCCCCGGCGCCGGGGGGCAGACGGCGATGTAGGAGTGGTTCTCCCCCGGGTGGACCCCGAAGGCCGAGGCCACCTGGCACTGCCGGGTTCCCGCGGCGTAGAGGAGCGCCTCCATCTCGAACGAGTTTGCTATCGGCTCACCGCCGGTCCACGACCGCCAGGCGTGCCGGAGCGCCGCCTCCACGTGATCGCGCCCGGCCAGGCGGTCGGCGTCAAAGAGGATGATATGGGTATCGCACGCATCGGCGATCGTGCGGATCTCGTTTAAGAACCTCATCTTGTCATCGACGGTGAAGACCGCCGGGTAGATATCGCACGCTGGTTTTGTCATATCTTATTCACCCGAACCGGGAGAGGGTCGACTGCTCCAGAGAGACCTCCCCGATCTCCTCCCGCGCCCCCTCGAGCTGCTCGAATATCCGGGCGGCAATCCCCTGCCCGAGGACTCTCCCGACCTTCTCCGGTCCGGCCGCGCGGAGCGCCTCGATGGATCCAAGGTTGTTGTCAAAGAGCCGGCGCGCCCGGACGCGCCCGATCCCGCGGAGCCTGATGAGGGGCAGGAGTTCCTTCTTGATACCGTGCTTGGTCCGGAGCTCCATCTCTTCGATGGGGCCCGCGAGGTGCGGGGCAAAGAGCCCGGCAAGGTGGCGGCTCGCGTGGACCAGCCAGGCAACGCTCTCCACCATACCGTAGACGTCCCCGGGGCCGACGTTGTAACGCCGGCAGATCTCGTCCTCAGCGACCTCGTTTGCCCAGTCGGCCAGGAGGAGCGCGGTCTTGAGGCTCCGGTCGAACCCCTCGCCCGCGTCCCAGGGGATCTCCATCCAGAGGTCGTCGCGGTGGTCGGCCAGGAACCGGTCGAGGAGATAGATGTCGTCCCGCCGCACAAAGAGCGTCGGCATATCGGGTGTCGAGCAAAGGAGGTGCAGCAGGCCGATATCGGTGTAGTCCTTCTGGCCCGTCATCGCCGTCACGATCACCTCGGCGCTCCTCGGATCGATGTAGAGCCGGGAGACGAGCGACCCGTACTCCGTCGGCTCGAGCCACTCCCCCACCTCGGTGATCATCTCCGCTTCGCGCAGGAACTCAAGCGCCCGGTGGACCGCCCGCGAGAGCGCCCGCGGGCTCTCGCCCTGGTGGGCATAGAACGTCCCGTCCATGAACCCGAGCACCTCGTCGCGCTCCCGGGCAAAACCGGTCGCGATGAGGGAGAGGATGTGAGTGCAGAGGACCGCCTCGTCGGCGCACCGGCTCCGGACATCCTCGGCGTCCGCCTCGATGTAGCAGGCGAAGAGCTCCTCGACCATCTCCTCGGACTTCGCGATCAGGACCGCCTCGCCGTAGGGGTCGAGGTGCGGCCGCCCGGCCCGGCCGGCCATCTGCCGGTACTCCCGGACCGGGATCGGGAGCATCCCCTCCCCGGCGCTGAACCGGAGGTAGTCGCGGACGATCACCCGCCGGGCGGGGAGGTTCAAGCCGGCCGCGAGGGTCGGGGTCGAGGCGATCGTCTTGATCTCTCCCTCCCGGAACCCCGCCTCAACGATCTGCCGCTCCTCCCGCGAGAGCCCCGCGTGGTGGAAGGCCGCGCCCTGCGCGACGCAGGCGGCAAGGGTCTTTCCCATATCAGTCGCGGCGTTCGAGCGGATTCTGTCGGCGTAGCCGGCGAGGACGGGATTTCCGAGTTTCAGGCCTGAAGCCGCGCGTTTCGCGAACGCTTCGGCGTTCTTCCTTGAACTCACGAAGACCAGGCACTGCCCGCCCTCCGCGACCGTATCGAGGACGAGGTCCAGGTCCTCGTACTTGCTTTTGCGCTCGACCTCCCGGGTGCTCTCGGCGAACCGGATGGCGTCCTCAAAGAAGACGCCTTCCCGGAGGTCGACCGGCCGCCAGTCGCTCTCGACGAGCGCGGCGTCCAGCCACCCGGCAAGGTCGGCAGGGTTCCCGATCGTCGCCGAGAGGGCGATGATCTGCATGCCCGGGTTCCTGTGCCGGAGTTTCGCGATCACCATCTCAAGCGTCGCCCCCCGGGAGGGATCGTCGATGAGGTGGGCCTCGTCCACGACGAGCAGGCTGATATCGGTAAGCCACGGCGTCCGGTTCCGCAGGAGCGAGTCCACCTTCTCGCTCGTTGCGACGATGATATCGTTTCGCCCGAGATAGTCGTCCCTGCGGTCGAAGTCGCCGGTGGCGATCCCGATCCGGAGCCCCTTTCCTGAGAACTCCTCGAACTTCTCGCTCGCGAGCGCCCGGAGAGGAACGATGTAGAGGCACTTGCCCCCGCTCGCCACCTGGTGGTGCATCGCCATCTCGGCGACCAGGGTCTTGCCGCTCGCCGTCGGGATGGAGATGAGGAGGTTCTTCCCCGAGAAAAGCCCCGCCTCGACGCAGGCGGCCTGCGGCGGGTAGAGTTCGGTGATCCCGCACCGGGCGTAGCCGGCGACAAGATCCGCCGGGATGGGGAGACCCGCTATCTCCATGTATACCCCTTCGTTTCCACTGCAGACTGCAGACTGCACGTATTGTTATGGCCATGGGCGGGGTCGCATGGCCCCGGCCGCATCACGAATAGTACTCCAGCATCGCCTGTTTTGCTTCCTTCTTCTTCCGGTCGAGGAACCCATAGACGTGTTCGTGGGGCACGCCCTGGATCAGCATCTCGATCGCCTTCCTCGCGGTCTCGGCCTGGTCGGGAAGACCGATGATCGCGACGGTCTTGCCCTGGACCGAGATCTCCGTGCTGGTCATATCCTCGATCTGGGCGCGGGACGTCCCCGCCTTCCCGATGATCCGGCCGCGGAGCCGCTCGAGCTGCCGGGTCGTCCCTGAGAGTTCCGCGAGGTCGAGGACATCGAGCATCATATCCTCGTCTTCAAGGAGCCGGAACGCACGCTCCGGCGAGAATCCCCGGTTGATCGCGGAGACGACGTTCGTCGCCGTCATGACGCTGACGGGATCCTCCCCCTCGATCGTCACCATCCCCTCCTCGCTGTCGATCTGGAGGGCTATCCCGGTCTTCTCTTCGATCTCGCGTTTTGTCGACCCGCTCTTGCCGATGAGTACACCGATCCTTGCGGCTGAAACTTTCATCTCCTGTGTGGTCATGATCTCACCCTTCTCCCGGTTGTGCGGGCTGCCGGCGTTCGGTGCCGGTGATTGCGCTGATGATCTCCTGCTCGTCCGGCACATCACAGTAGCGGGAGAAATATCGATTGAGGTTCTTTATATCCCGGACCAGAAACGCGGGCGCCCGCGGGTGATCCAGGGTGACCGCCTGTCCCATATCGATCAGGTAGGGTTTCTCGTGATAGAGGATATTGTATTCGGAGAGATCGGCATGGACCAGACGCGCCTCCTGGTAGAGCCGCTGGATGTAACCGAGGATATCCCGGTATACCGCCCCGTAATCCTCGATATCGGCGTTCCGGAGCTGGGGATACGGCACCTCGTCACGCCCGAGGAACCCCATTAAGAGGATGTTTCGATCGAACGCAAGGGGTTCGGGGACCGGGATCCCCGCATCGTGCGCCCGGGCGAGGTTGCTGTACTCCTTTTTTGTCCAGGCGAAGATGAGGCCCTTGCGCGTCCCGCGGACACTCGAGAACCGGCGGTCACCCGCGAGATACTCGGTCATCGCCTTGAAGTTCGCGGTCTGGATACGGTAGATCTTGATCGCGACCCCCTGCCCGTCGCGCTCGCCGTAGAAGACGTTCGCCTCTTTTCCCGTGCTGATCGGGCCGCCGATGACGGAGAGGAGTTTCTTGTGGACGAGCTTGTAGAGGGCCATCAGGGTGACCTCGTCAAAGACATCGTCGCGTACCTTCACCGTATTGGCGTCTTTTATCCTGACGCCCATCGCCTCGATCTCGCGGTCGAATCGTTCGTGCTCTTCTTCGCGGCTCACGGCCGGATCACCTGCTGCAGACGTAGTCGTGTACGGGGGCGAGGATATCGATGAGGTGGGCGGCGGCGGCCGTCTTCAGGTCCAGGGGATGGACCTCGCCGGCGGCGTAAGCCCGCTCGAGGTCCTCGTAGGTCGCAAACTCCCGGTCCCCGCCGAACTTCGCGGGCCGGCGGATGGTGACCGTCCCGGTCCGGGGGAAGACGTGGTAGTGCAGGATCTCGAGCACCGGGTTGTTTTCTACCTCGGGCGGGCAGAACGCCTTCTTCATCTTCTGTTTGATATCCTCTTCGGAGTCGGCGACCGATATGACGTTTCCGGCCGAGGACGACATCTTCTTCCCGTCGAGGCCGTTGATGATCGGCGTGTGGATGCAGACCGGCGCCGGATACCCGATCGAGGGGAGGTGTTCCCGTGCGAGCATGTGAATCTTTCGCTGGTCGATCCCGCCGACGGCGGCGTCCACTTCGAGTGTCGCGATATCGACCATCTGCATGATCGGATAGACCATCTGCGAGACCGTCGGGTTCTCCATCTGCCGTCCGACCTCGTCCATGCTCCTCTTCGCCCGGTTGAGGGTGATTGCCTGGGAGAGTTTCAGGACCGAGAGTTCGTACTCCGGCGTGAGCTGCACATCCGACCCGAGGACATACTTTGCGCCCCGGAGGCCGAGCCCCTCAAAGCAGAGGCGGTTGTACTCGGCGATCTCCCGGATCTCCTCCATGGTGCCCTTGCGGTTCAAGAAGGCGTGGAGATCGGCGATGAGCACGGTCACCTCGAACCCTGCCTGCTGTAGGTCCATCAGCTTGTTCACCGTCACCATGTGCCCGAGGTGGATCTCTCCGCTCGGCTCGTAGCCGGTGTAGACCCGCTTGACCGGACGGTCGATGAGCGCGCGCAGTTCCTCGTCGGTGACGACCTCTACGGTATTCCTCGTCACCAGTTCGTACGGATCCATGAAAAGAAGTGGGTTTGCCGGGGAGTTAATGCTTCTTCTGGGAGCGTCGATGCACACGATTCTATTTTCCTTAAGTAGGGCTTACGTACATTTTCTATCCAATCGGTTATGGTCGGTTCTTTGAATTTTTTGTCTTTCTGCTGGAAGCGCGCAAGCGGAATCACCTCGCTGTCAGTTTATTGAAAGGGGATGTGCAGATGATACCCCTATCGCTGTCGCCTATGAAAGGAAATTCAGGCATTGTGAGAGATGTAGAGAAGTCTGAATTTCAGATTCAGGTTATAGCCTTGTAAAATCATGGGGTACAGGCACCCTTATCACTGAATATAGGCGATCTTATATATCTGTAGATAGTTTGTATCTTTGAGAGGGTAAGAGCGGGAAGGTGGGTGCGAAGGGATGCCTCAAAATGTTTTTTCGGTGATACAGTTTATAGGCTCTCTCCTTTTAGGGACTGCCAGCGTCTGGGCTGTGTTACAGAGTTACATCATTATCGGCCTATCTCTTATGTATTTGTTTGTAATATTTAATATAGTCATAAATCGGCGGAAAGATAAGCAAATGAAATTGGATTCCAAAATGGTATCCTGAGCGATAGAATGGCTTTAGATATATCAGAAGTGCCGATTCCGTCAGATCCCGAACTCCCTGAAATTGCCATTGCTGGTCTAGTCATTATTTTCTTTGGCTTAACGCTATACTTTGTTATGCCATGGTTATCGGCGCAGATATCACTATTGGGCATATATCATAGGCAGAACTACGAAAGTTTGAAACGGAAGGTTAGATTTGTTGCGACAATTTATTTCCTACTGTCTATTCCTCTGATGGTGTCGTATATCGTGATTTTATTAACCTTAAGTGTGACTTTTGATTCCATCACTTCCCTACTTGTTATCTCGACAACGATGGCCACACTCTTGGTCATTCGCATTCATGGTAATCCTTCGGAAACCAGTATTATTCGTTTTCGATCATATTTCCCGCAGACTGAGTGGAGAAACATTATCGAGCAACATCGTGAAAGAATACTTTCGTTTATCTTTTCACTCATCACTGCACAAATTATCGTCGCTCTCCTTGGAGCAGGGTACACGGTAAGTCAGAATTATCGCTATCAAGTGGAAATTGAAACAACTACGATACTGGTCTTTGGTTTTCTTTATGTTATGGGATTATTCCTCACCACGCTCATCGGGGAATACTATCTCTCAATTAACCCTCCTGTGCATCAGGTCGGACGCTAGTATTGGAACATCATCCTTTGGAAATCTAACTTTAGCTGGTGTAAAGGTAATCTTTGCCTTTGTAACTCTCTTTGTGGTGGCCAAAATCTCACTGTTGTCAGAGACTCAGACCGCCCAAGACATGGGATCTGCTATTACGGTCGGGCTGATCATAGCGGCCCTTGCTGTAATGGCCTTTATCTACAAATGCCCCAAATCTTGAGCCTAGCGACTAATTCCTGATGGAGGATATCGCCACGCACTGCCCGCCCCCGCAAGGGGGCGGGAGGAGCGCGAAGCGCGGGCGGTGGGGGAGTCCCAGACCTCCCGGTGCTTGAGGGTTGCCGCCCTCAGAAAAACTGTTTTGCGAGGGAGAGTATTATCTCTCCCCCCCGGTCCTGGCCGTTCACCCGATGGCGACGAGCTTGAGCGCTTCGTTGGTCATCCGGATGGATTCTTCCGGATCCTTGACGGTTCCCATCAGGGCGCGGATGCAGTCGACGTTCTCGGGGACGACGTCGGCCTCCTGGTGGATGGCCTGGAAGCAGTAGAACTCCTTGCCGTTCAGGACCGAGACCGACTCCTCAAAGACCCCGTTCTCCCAGAGATCCGTCCTCGGCCTGCCGAGGTCCTGGGTGTACTCCCGGAGCTGGGCGTTGCTCTTGATCCCGGTAACCTTACGGACGAGCCCGATCCGGCTGTGGTTCTCAAAGACCTTCAGCACCTCTTCGCGGGTGGTCTCTTTCTTTAAGTCCATCTGGATGCTGTGCATGTGCATAAACGTCGTCGGGACGATCATCGCGAGGGTGACGATATCGATCTGCGGCAGGACGGTCTTGACGTCGGGGCCGTGGTGGCTCGGGATGGTCGCCGGGTTGAGGACGATCGCGTCCACCGGCCCCCGTTTGACGTCGTCGGGGTCCGCAGCCCGCCGGACCATCACCGCCCGGACCCGTGCGACCCCGAATGCCTGGTCCATCGCGTGGATGAGCCGGACGAGCCCGGTGGAGTTGCAGGAGACGACCCGGGCGAACTGGTGCCCTTCGGCCTCGCGGTAGTTTGCGTGGGCATTGAAGGAGAACCCGGCGACCTCGTGGTCCTCGCCGCCCTGGAAGACGGCCTTCTTGCCGAGGCGCTCGTAGATCGGCCGGTTCTTCTCCCCGACGCCGCCGGGGGTGGCGTCGATGATGACGTCGGCGGCCTTGAGCATCGTCTCGACGTCGCCGGCGACCTCAAGCCCGACCTTCTCGAATGCCGACTTCTTTGAGAGATCCGAGATGTAGAGGGGGTAGCCGCGCTCTTTTGCGATGAACGCTTCCGCAGAGACGCTGGTCTTTGAGACCCCTACAACTTCCATATCGGGCTGAGCGGCGACCGCATCGGCTACCCGTTTGCCGATGGTGCCGAACCCGTTGATCGCGACTTTGATCATGCATGTTGGAATACAGAACAAAAATTAATAAAGGTTGCTGGTTTGCGAATACCGGTGATATCTTGTGCTCTTATCTGAATTGCCTCGTTCACGTCGCCCATTATCGCCACTACGCCTCGTAACCGTGAAGAATGAGAGATCAAGGTATAAGTCGGAGTGATATCGCGCGGGGAGGAGACGCCTGCCGGAACTCATTTCTGCTGCCGTTTCCGGCCGGTCGACGGGGGGTGCGGCAGGACTTATATCCAGCCGGCGCCATGAGCATATGCCTATGGAGAAGCAGCCCACCCTCGCGACCGGCCGCCTCATCCTCCGGCCGTTCAACCTTGCGGACGCCCGCACGGTCCAGCGGCTCTGCGGGGACTACGCCGTTGCCGCGACAACCCTCCTCCCCTACCCCTACCCGGACGGCCTCGCGGAGATCTGGATCACCTCCCTCTGCGAGGGCGTCGAGCGCGGTGAGGGGATGGGCTTTGGCGTCACGCTCGCCCGGGAGGGGAGCCTGATCGGCGGCGTCCGGATACAGATCGATCCCGACCACGCCCGTGGCGAACTCGGGTTCTGGATAGGGCGGTCATGCTGGGGCCGGGGGTATGCCACCGAGGCGGTCCGGGCGGTGATCGGCTACGGGTTCTCCGCTCTTGGCCTGCACCGGATCCATGCCATGCACTTCTCCAGGAACCCTGCCTCCGGGCGCGTGATGGAGAAGTGCGGGATGGTGCACGAGGGCCGGCTCCGGGAGCATGTCCGGAAGTGGGGTGTCTACGAGGATGTTGATGTCTGGGGGATCGTCAACCCGCCCGGGGCGCACAGGATGCCCGTATGACCGGCCAGCCCATCCTCGTGACCGACCGTCTCGTGCTGCGGCCGTTCACCCCAAAGGACGCCCCCGTGGTCCAGCGGCTCGCCGGCGACTACGCCGTTGCGTCCCGCACGCTCGAGATCCCGTACCCCTACCCCGACGGGGCGGCGGAGGCCTGGATCGCCACCCACGCCGCCGGGTTCCGGAAGGGGCTGCACGCCGTCTACGCCGTCACCCGGGCCGGGAAAGGGGATCTCGTGGGAGCGGCCGGGCTCGTCGAGATCAACCGCCGCCACGGGCGGGGGGAACTTGGTTACTGGGTGGGGAGACCTTACTGGGGCCGGGGGTATGCCACCGAGGCCGCACGGGCGGTGATCGAGTGCGGGTTCTCCGTCCTCGGGCTGCACCGGGTCTACGCCATGCACTTCTCCCGCAACCCCGCATCGGGCCGGGTGATGGCGAAGTGCGGGATGCGGCACGAGGCGCACCTCCGGGAGCACGGCCGGAAGTGGGGCGTCTTTGAGGATATCGACGTCTGGGGGGTCCTCCGCGACGAGTGGCGGGAGCGGTGCACGGTCCCGGCGTTCCGGGAGTGCCGGGTGGGTTGAACCGGCCGGTTCAACCCTCAAACCCCCGGCGTAGGGGGAATATATCAGACCCGGGGCCGACAAAGGAATGGGGAATGTGGATGGGGTTCGCCCCCCACTCTGTTATTGACCCCGCCCGAAGGCCTCCGCCCGCGCTCAGATTGACCTCCACCGGATAGCGAGCCGGGCGGCTGCCCTTGTGGTATCGGAATCCTATCTCCTGAAGAAGGCGGCGTAGCCCCGGTGCCCCCCTTCGCGGGTAGCCGGAAGGACGAGGACGTCCTTTCCCTGGCGCTCCAGCTGCCGGGCGTGGGCGGTTGCAGCCCGCTGGCTCTCATAGAGCCGGTCGGCATAGTAATCGTTCTCATCGATGACCCGGCGTTGCCGTATCCCGATCCATTCCGTGTTCTGGCGCCGTTCCATGCCTCATGGTTGGAGGGGAGCGGCAATAGGTGTTGCTGGCCGACCGTTCCGCACCGGGCCCTCCCGGTGCAGGCCCGACCGTCCACAAAGCATTTCTCCTTGCGGCGCCCTTTCAGGTGCCGGTGTCTGCTATGGCCTTCGGTGTTACCCCTTCAGTTACCCATGAATCAAAGAATCCAGGGTTCTCCGCCCTTCTCTCCCTCGTCTTTGCCGGGCTTGGCCAGGCGTATAACGGGCAGTTTTCACGCGGCTTCTTCATCCTCGCCGGAACACTTGCCGGGGTTCTTGGTTTTGCCCCCGCCGGAGTGGCCGTCTGGCTCTACGGCACGTACGACGCGTACGTCACGGCACAGAGGATGAACGAGGGAGCGATCCCCTACCGCGAGAGCAGTATTGTTGCCGTCTTCCTCTTCGCCGCGGTCTGGATAGCAAGCCTTCTCCTCCTCCCCGCCGCCCCGGCGGACCTGTCGTGGTGGTGACGGCTTCACCGCGCCGCCGTCGCCTTCTGCTCCGCCCAGTAAGCCTCCGCCTCTTCCTCCATCTTCTCAAGCCGGTCGTAGTAGTCCGGAAACTCGTTTAAGTGCGCAAGCGCAATCTTTGCCGTCAGGAAGAGGTCGTCGTCGGTGACGTTCGTTACCGGGTCGTGGAGACCGTGCTCAAGTTCCACGACCATCCCGCGCCGGAACTCTTCGACGTCGAACTCCTTCCAGGTGATCCCAAGCTGCTCGCCCATCGCCTTTGCTTCATCGGCGGTTACGTCTCTTCGTGCCATATCGGTAGCCTCGAAGAGCGGGATGGCACCGCGAGGTTATGAGCCTGTCGGAACGGCGGTGCAAGTGAACTGAGATATCACTCATGTTCTGCGATGCCCGGCCCCCTCACCGCCCACAACCCTTATCCCCCCTCGCCCCCTCTACCGCCGTTCATGCAGCGCCAGGCCGTCGAGTCCACCAACATCAAATCGGTCGGCTACGACCCGGAAGACGAGATTCTGGAGGTCGAGTTCCACAGCGGCGGGGTCTACCATTACGTCGGGGTGC
Organism: Methanoculleus sp.; assembly: GCF_020696975.1. Taxonomy (GTDB): domain Archaea; phylum Halobacteriota; class Methanomicrobia; order Methanomicrobiales; family Methanoculleaceae; genus Methanoculleus. The sequence goes on along the minus strand of NZ_JAJGBK010000032.1, from coordinate 76,369 downwards.
CGGCTGCCGTCTACGAAGGGTTTCTCGGTGCCCGGTCGAAGGGCCGGTACTTCGGCGATTTCATCCGGCTGCGCTACCCCTACGAGAAGGTCCGGTGACCGGCCGGTCCGGCCTCCGGCGTACCCCGCCGCAACCCCTATCACCTTCGCCCGCCACACCCGGCCGTATGCCTCAGCAGTCAGCCATGGGTGTACGGTCCGTCGGCTACGACCCGACAACGAAAGCGCTCCTCATCAACTGTGAGAACGGGAACTCTTACCGCTACGCCGGCGTGCCGAAAGAGGTCTATGACGATCTTCGCACGGCGGCATCAAAGGAACAGTTCATCCGCGAGTCCATAGAGGGCCGGTATCCCCGGGAGAAGTATCCCTGCATGGCGGTGGGGGAGGACGTCTGACCCCTGCTCACTCCTGCTCCGTTCGGAACTCCCTGAATGCCGAAAGGCTGCGCTGGCCTTCGGGGGTTTCCCTGAGGAACTTGAGGAAGAGCCGGAGCTGGTCCAGGGTCTCGGGGCTCACGTGGTGCTCGAACTGGCAGGCGTCGACCTCCGCGGTCTCCCCGGCGACCCCGAGGATCTCCAGGAGGTCCGCGAACGTCCGGTGCCGTCCCTGGAGTTCCCGGGCCATCCCCTCGCCTGCCGGGGTCAGCGTCGCGCCCGCATACGACTCGTAGACGATGAGGCCTTCCCGCTCCAGTTTTCGGAGCATCTCGGTGACCGAGGGGGGTTTGACGTCGATCGCCTCGGCGATCCGCCCGGTCTGCGCACGCCCCTCCTCCCTCACAAGGGAGCAGATGATCTCGATGTACTCTTCCTTGGTCTTTCGGCGCATCTTCCTCTCCTTAAAACCCAATCAGCACCAGCCGCAGCGCACCCCCGACGAGGAGCGCCGCCGTCAGCATCACGCCTGCGGCGGTGAGCATCCCCCGCATCCCCATCTCCCGCAGGAGGACGACGAACGCCGCGACGCACGGGAAGTAGATCGTGAGCATCGTCACCGCGATGACGAGCTGCTCGGGGGTCATCCCGAGGGGGACGAGCATCCCCACCGCGAGGTCCTTTCTGAGGAACCCGACCAGGAGGGCGGCGGTCGCCTCGGCAGGGAGCCCGAGCCAGGTCTGCATCACCGGGGCGAAGACGGCCGCGAGCAGGTCGAAGAACCCGACCGCGTAGAGGAGGTTGACGAGCAGGATGCCGATGAAGAGGTACGGGACCGCCTCCCTGATAAACCCGCGCACCCGCATCCAGGCCTTCATGCCGGTGGCCCGGGGATCCGGCATCCGGTAGGGCGGGATCTCTAAGAAGATCTCCGGGCACTGCCCCGGCACCATCCGGTCGAGGAGCAGGCCTACGGTGACGTAGACGAGCGCGAGGGTTCCAAAGACGATCGCCACGTAGCCCATTCCGAACGACCCGAGCACCCCGAAGACCATCGCGGTCTGGGCCATGCAGGGGACCGAGATCGAGACGAGGGTTATGGCGATGAACCGCTGCTTCTTCGTCTCCAGCACCCGGCTGGCCAGCGCTCCGGGCACGTTGCACCCGAGCCCCAGGATGACCGGGACGATCCCGTAGCCGTGCAGGCCGAGCCGGTGGAAGAAGGTGTCGGCCAGCGTCGCGAGCCTGGGGAGGTAGCCGGTATCCTCGAGGATCGAGAGGACAATGTAGAAGGCCACGATGTAGGGGAGGATCATGGCGAACGGGACATACAGCCCCGTCGTCAGAAGCCCCATCGACTGCTCGTAGTCGATCCCGCCCTCAATGAACCGTCCGATCAGGATATCGTGCAGGAGGCCGGGACCGAGGAGGTCGCTCGCCTGCATGGCGATCGGGGTGTAGAGGTCGAAGAGCGGCTCGAAGACGAACGATATCAGCCCTTCCCCGATCCACCTGACCGCCAGAAACGCGGCGGCGATGACGGCTGCGGCGATCAGGCCTCCGGTCACCGGCTTGATGCTCGCCTCCGCGATCCGGTCGCCGAGGGTGGGGTGGCGGTGGGTGACCACCTGGACCGCCCCGGTGATCCGGCCGACCGTCGCCCACCGCTCCTCCTCGCTCATGGGCCGGACCGTCCCCGAGGGGCGGGCCTCGCGGAACCGCTCGACGAGTTCCCGTATCCCCTCCCCGAAGAGGCCCACGGTCGGGCCGACCGGCACCCCGAGGAGCCGCTCAAGTTCGGCGGCGTCGATCGCGATCCCCCGGTGCTTCGCCTCGTCCTGGAGGTTGAGCGCAACGACTGCGGAGACCCCGCGTTCCAGGAGTTCAAGGGTCAGGTAGAGGTTCCGCTCCAGGTTGGTTGCATCGATGACGTTGACGACGAGGTCCGCCTGATCAAGGACTACGGCAGCGACCTCTTCTGCGGGGTTTGAGGGGGAGAGGGAGTAGGTGCCGGGCGCGTCGATCACCCCGGCAGGCCCGGTCGGGGTCTGCATCTCCCCGCGGGAGACGTCGACGGTGGTCCCGGGGTAGTTCGAGGCGATGACCCGGGTGCCCGTCAGCCGCGAGAAGATCCCGCTCTTTCCGACGTTCGGGTTGCCCATCAGGACGATCGTCTTCATAGGGTAACCGCCACGCCGACCCGCCGGGCCATCCCGCGGCCGAGTGTTATCTGCCGTCCGTCCACATCGACCACAACCGGGCCGCCGAGGGGGTGGCGGGCGACGACGGTGAGGGTCTTGCCTTCCCTGATACCGATGGTTCTGAGTTTCCGGATAAAGCTCGGAGTTCCGACAAACCGGGTGACGGTCCCCTGCGTGCCCGGTTCTAAATCAAGCAGCATCTCTTCCATGGCGATCATTTTAGGTTTCCCTAATTTAGGTATGCCTAAATGTTGGCACAGGGGGTTGATATACCTTGCTCCGGCACGGAAGCGTAGGTTTATGCCCGGGCTCCGCGTAATTCGAGGAGAACGAGAGGTGACTCATATGACGACCGTGATTGCCGTTGACCTCGGCGCGACCAACCTCCGCGCCGCCCTGGTGGGTCCCGATGCGACCGTTCTCGCCCATGATGCCGTTCCGACCCCGACCGCGGGGTCCGGCGGGGAGGTGGTCACCGCCGCGATCATGGCAGAGGTGGAGGCGCTCCTTGCCCTGCCCGAAGGGCGCGACGTCACGGCGATCGGGGTCGCGTCGGCCGGGCCCCTGGACCTCGGCCGCGGGTGGGTCGTACACTCCCCGAACATGGCATTTCCGGTCGTGGAGATCACCGGCCCGCTCCGGGAGCGGTTCGGGTTGCCGGTCGCGCTCATCAACGACGCCCGGGCCGGCGTCCTCGGCGAGCGGTGGGCAGGCGCCGCCCGCGGCTCCGACAACGTCGTCTACGTCACCCTCTCGACCGGGATCGGCGGCGGTGCCGTGGTGAACGGCCGACTCCTCCTCGGGATGACCGGGAACGCCGGGGAGGTCGGGCACATCACGGTCGATACCCGCTACAACCTCGTCTGCGGGTGCGGGTATAGGGGCCACTGGGAGGCTTACGCCTCGGCAAAGAACATCCCCCGGTTCTTTGCGGCATGGCGAGAGGAGGCGGATCCCGGCCCGGTCGCGTTTGACGCCTCCTCGACCCGGGCGATCTTTGCGGCGGCCCGCGAGGAGGACCCGGTCGCCCTCGCCTTCATGGAGGCGCTCGGCCGGGTGAACGCCCGGGGAGTCTCGAGCGTCATCGTCGCCTACAACCCCGAGGTGCTCGTCCTCGACGGACCGCTCGCCCGCTACCACGGGGATGTTGTGATCCGGCACATGGAGCCCTGCATCGACCGCTTCCTTGCCCTCCCCCGGATCGCCGTCTCTGAACTTGCCGGACAGGCACCCCTCCTCGGGGCGGCGGCCTGGGCGCTCGAGGCGCGGTGACGGGAGGGCGAACGCCGTGATCGAGATCTACCCGAACCTCTATGTCGGGACGCAGGAGGATTACGAGGTCGCTGTGGAGACCCACGAGACCTGGTGCGTGGTCCATGCCTGCCGCAGTCCCTACCACTGCCTGGCGGTCACCTACTCGCCGATCGGCACGGTGCCGCCGGACCACCCCGAACACCTTGTCGCCCGGCGGGGGAACCGGCTGATGCTCAACCTGGTCGACTCACGGGACCCCGACGATATCCCCAAAGAGGCGATCGATGCCGCTCTCGCGTTCATCGACCGGTGCCTCTCGGCGGGGCGGCCGGTGCTGGTCCACTGCGGCTTCGGGGTCTCTCGATCGGCGGCGATCGGGCTCCTGTATCTTGTGGCCTACACCGATGCCCTGCCCGGGGAGAGCCTCGCCGGGGCCGAGGCGGCCTACCGCCGGATATACCCGCCATACAAACCCGGCCGGGGGATGCGGGGATTTCTTGAGGCGCACTGGGACGAGTACTCGAGGAGACGGGTGGCGGCGTGACGGCCGAGCCCCTCGGGACCGCCGTGATCGAGGTCCGGCGGTCCCGGTTCTACGCGCACCTCTACCGGATCGAAGACCCCGGGGATATCGGGCAGGTCCTTGCCGGCCACCGGGAGGCCTACCGGAAAGCGGCCCACCACTGCGCCGCCTGGCGATGCGGCTCCGTTGAGGAGTTCCGGAGCGACGCCGAGGTCGGCCGCCCGGGGCGGGTGCTCCTCGACCTCCTCCGGAAGCACGCCCTCGGGAACCATGCGCTGGTCGTCTCAAGGATCTTTGGCGGGGTGCTCCTCGGTCCGGGGAACGTCGGGAGGGCGTTTCGCGATGCCGGGGAGGCCGCGATCCGGGAAGCCGGGGTCACCCGGTGACGGGAGTCCGCCTGCCGGCAGGGAGGACGGCGGCGATGGGCGCGAAGGCGGCGGCACGGGCGAGGACTGCCCGGAGTGCCGCGGCCGGGACAGTGTAGCGCTCCCCGGTGACGAGTTCAACGACGATCGCCGCTCCCGACCGAGACCGCTCCGCGCGGCCGACCGTGCCCCCGAGGACCATCCCCCAATCATCGCGGAGCGGTCCGACCCGGGCAGGGCGCCGGCCGTCGAGCGCCTGCCGGAGTTCCCCGACCCTGACCCCGAACCGCCGGCCGTGGAGCACGACCTCGACGATCCGGCAGGTTCTCCCCTCTTCATCGACTGCGGCGCACCTGCACCTCTGGAGGTAGCCTGCTCTTTTCAGCATACCCGGGAGTCTCCCGCACCTGACTAAAACCCGCGCCGTGCGCGGGGTGAAAGTGTCAATACCCCGGCATCTCCCACGCCCGCCACCTCGTCCGCCCGCGGGCGATGAGGAGCGCCGCCGGCAGGACGAGGAGGAGGCTTAAAAACCCGTACGCGGGGTTGAGGAGCGACGCGAAGATCAGGAGAAGGAGCGCCGGGCTCGTCGCGAGGACGTAGCGGAGGAAGACCCCGGCATGGTAGAGCATGACGTTCGGGTAGAGGCCGGTGAGGTAGACGGTCACTGCCAGGGTGTAGGCAGAGACCGAGAGGAAGGTCGCGAGGGCCGGGAGGAACGACCCCGCCCCGCCGGCGGAGGTCGCCGCCGCAAGCACGAGGACCGCGAGCGGGAGGAGATTTGCGAGGGCGTAACTCTTCAGTTTGGCGTCGATCACCCCGGCGACCTCCACCGGCAGGAAGGCGTAGGCCGAGAAGGAGTCGAACTCCGTCAGCCAGTTGTAGATGGTGGCCGATATCACACCGAGGAGGACCGCAAAGACGACCAGGGGGTCGATCCCCGGGATGAACCGGATCAGGATCCGGAGGCAGACCCAGATCAACCCGAGCGGGAGGAGGAAGGAGAAGATCACCTTCCCGGCGCCGCCTTCGCTCCGGAGGAGGTCGAGGGCGTCTTTGGCGATGAAGTGCGCGCTCCCGAGGCGGCGGAGCCTCCCGGCGATGGGGTCGAGGCTGTTTCTAAACCGCTTCGTCCGGTCCGGGTAGTCGACGGTGACGAGGAGGACCGAGGCGGCGGCCGGGACCAGGATGAGGAGGAGCGCGAGCACGAGCGGTCGGGGGGCCGGGTCGAGGAGGAAGGCGTATGGGGGGAAGACGGGGATGCCGGAATGTGAGACCGCAATCCCGGATACCGCGAGCACTGCGGCCGCTCCTATGAGGAGCCGGACGGAGCGTGCGTAGAGGGTCGAGAGGAGGCAGACGGCGGAGAGCCCCATGAGGAAGGCGAGCGTGAGCGAGACGAACGCGAGGAGGCCCAACGCCGGGTCAAGGGAGACGAACGGCGTTGCTGCGGTAAACCCAGCCGCGAAGGGGAGGACGTAGAGCAGGATGTAGTAGACGGTGTCCTTTGCGAAAAAAGCGGCAAATATCCGCCGCTCCGAGACCGGGAGGCTCCGGGAGGCGTAGGCGATCAGGCTTGCCTGCCCGAACCGGCGGTTCATGAACTCCCGGCCCATAAGCCCGAACGACCCGACCATCACGCCCATGAGGAGGAAGAGGACCAGCGCCAGGAGGGCTGCCGTTTGGTGCGGGAGGACGTCCGAGAAGACCGGGAGGGTGAGCGACCCGAGGAAGGCGAACGTGGCGACCACCACCGGGAAGAGGGCAAACCCCCGGCTCCCAAAGACCGTCGAGTGCATCCGCCACTCCTCCTTCATCATTGTAAAGAAGAGGTCAGGCACCGGCATCGCCCCGCACCAGGTCGAGGAAGAAACGTTCAAGGCTGCGGCCGGACCCGGCAAGGTCCTCGGTCCGGCCGCAGGAGAGGAGCCTGCCGTTATGGATGACCCCGATCCGGTCGCAGATCTCGGCGGCGATCTCGAGGATGTGGGTGGAGAGGAAGACGGTCCCGCCGTCCTGGACGTAGTCCTCCAGGAAGTCCTTGACCGTCCGCTGCACGATCGGGTCCAGGTTGATCAGCGGTTCGTCGATGAGGGCGAGCCGGGGCCGGTGGAGGAAGGCCTGCGCAAACATCAGTTTCTGCCGGGTGCCCCGCGAGAGGTCTTTGCAGAGGACGTTGCGCTTCTCTCCGAACTCCAGCAGGTCAAACCAGTGGTCGCACCGCTCCTCGACGGCGTCAAGGTTGCGGATGCGGGCCACGAAGTGGAGGTACTCCTCGGCGGTGAGGAAACTCGGCGGGGTCTCCTGCTCGGGGATGATCCCGACGAGTCTGCGGACCGCGATGGGATCGTCGGCCACATCGAGCCCCATCACCCGGGCCGATCCCGCGGTCGGCCGGACCTGTCCGGTCAGCATCCGGATCATCGTCGTCTTGCCCGAGCCGTTCGGACCGAGCAGGCCGAAGAGTTCCCCTTCCGCGACCGAGAACGATACCCTGTTCACCGCGGTGACGCTGCCGTAGTCCTTCGTGAGGTCGACCGCCTCGATCATCTGCCGCATTGTAGTCATGCTCCTCCGGGTCTTTGGTGGATGAACATCGGCACAAGGCCAGTATAATACCTTTCGATCTATTTCGGCTGAACTGCGTGTGACTTAACAAAAACTTTCTGAACGCTTCCGGTTTTATCCCGGAAGGAACCTCGCTACTGTCCGAATATTGCCGGCGACGGAGAGAGGCGCAGGTTCTGCTCCCTGCAGGCCCGGGCCGCCCGGTAGCAGATATTAATATCTACTCTGATTGTTTACCACATCCTCATGGACGAACAGGAACGGTATGCGCGTGCAAAGGAGTATGTCGAGGGGCTGCAGGGCTTCTATGTGCACCTTGCCGCCTACATCATCGTCAACGTCCTCCTCTTCGCCTTCAACATCCTGACCGATCCCGGGGGCCTCTGGTTCTACTGGGTGACCATCTTCTGGGGCGTGGGCCTGGCGCTGCACGCGATCGGCGTCTTTGCCGGGGACCGGGTCTTTGGCAGGGAATGGGAGGAGCGGAAGATCCGCGAGGTCATGGAGCGTGAAAAGCGGCGATGAGCCGGTTTTCCCCCGGCCGGTCCTCGTGACAGAAGCACTTATCAGGTGCAACAGGTAATGCCCCGTCGCGATGAAGACGGAGATACCCTATGACCGGTTCGCCCACGTCCCCGAGCGTATATTCGGCGTGGTCGACCTCGCGTACAACCTCTGGTGGAGCTGGCACTCCTCGGCGAGCGTCCTCTTCAAGCTGCTGAACCGGGCGGAATGGAAGATGAGCCGCCACAACCCGGTCAGGATGCTCCTTGAGACCCCGCCGCGGTTCTTTGAGCGGGCGGCAGCGAACCCTGAGTTTCTCCGCCGTTACGACATCATCATGCACCGGTTCCGACAGTACATGGAGCCGAGGACGAGCTGGTTCGCGCAGCACTACCCCGGCCGGGTGCCGCTGACGATCGCCTACTTCTCAAGCGAGTTCGGGCTGCACCACTCGCTCCCGTTCTACGCGGGGGGGCTCGGGATCCTCGCGGGCGACCATATCAAGGCATCGAGCGACCTCGGGGTCCCGACGGTCGCCGTCGGGTTTATGTACGCCGAAGGCTACCTCCACCAGCACATCGAGGCGGACGGGTGGCAGAAGAACGTTGCCGAGATCCTGGACCGCGATGCCGCCCCGGTCCTCCGGGTCCTCGATGACGACGGCCGGCAGCTCGTGGTCCAGGTCCCCCTGATCGACCCCCCCATCTACGTCGCGGTCTGGAAGGTCCAGGTGGGAAGGGTCCCCCTCTACCTCCTCGACACCCATATCGACGAGAACCTCCCCGAGAACCGGAGCATCTCCCACCGTCTCTACTTAAAAGAACTCGAATGCCGGCTCCGGCAGGAGGTGGTGCTCGGTATCGGCGGGCGGAAGGTCCTCCATACCCTGGGTATCGACTACTCGGCGGTGCATTTAAATGAAGGCCATTCCGCGTTTGCCATCCTTGAGAGGCTCCGCGAGCGGCTGGTCGCCGGTATGCCGCCGGACCAGGCGCGCGAACAGGTCCGGGGCACCTCGGTCTTCACCACTCATACCCCCGTCCCCGCCGCCCACGACGTCTTCCCCGAAGACCTGATGGCGAAGTACTTCCGCGGGTACTGCCCGTCGCTCGATCTCTCGTGGGACGAGTTCATGGCGCTCGGAGAGGACCCGCATAATCCGGGCGCCGGGTTCAACATGACGGCCTTTGCCCTCCGGATGAGCCGGTTCCATAACGGTGTCTCGAAGAAGCACGGCGAGGTCGCCCGGGAGATGTGGCAGCCCCTCTGGCCCGACCTCCCTCTCGAGGAGGTGCCGATCGACGCCATCACGAACGGTGTCCACATGCCCACGTGGCTGAACCACCGGATCGAGGGGCTCTTTGACCGGCACATGGACTCGGTCCACCCGAACTGGCGGGAGGACTACGACAACCCGGCCATCTGGGAGGTGGTCGACGAGATCCCGGATGAGGACCTCTGGCGCGAGCACCAGTGGCTGAAGATGAAACTCTTTTCCCGGATCCGGGAGCGGAAGCGCCAGAAATGGGCGAGACACCGGGACGAGCCCGAGAACCTCGCGGCCGAAGGGCTCATGCTCGATACATCGGCGCTGACGATAGGGTTTGCCCGTCGGTTCGCCGAGTACAAGCGGGCGAACCTCATCTTTGAGGACCTGAACCGGCTTGACCGGATCGTGAACAACCGCTGGAGGCCGGTGCAGTTCATCTTTGCCGGGAAGGCTCACCCGGCCGACGAGCACGGCAAACGTCTCCTCCAGGAGATCTACCAGTATGCCCAGGACCCCCGGTTCGGGGGCCGGATTGCGTTTGTCGAGGATTACGACGAGCGGCTGGCGCGCTACATGGTCCACGGGGTCGACGTCTGGATGAACACCCCCATCCCGCTCATGGAGGCGAGCGGCACGAGCGGGATGAAGGCGGGGATGAACGGGGTGCTGAACCTCTCGGTCCTCGACGGCTGGTGGATCGAGGGCTACAACGGCAGGAACGGTTGGGGCATCGAGGGCCGCGCCGCCTACACGGGGGAGCGACGGGAGGATGCAAACACCCTCTACGACCTCATCGAGAACGAGATAGCCCCGCTCTACTACTCGCGGTCGATGGTCGACGTCCCGCACAGGTGGGTCCGGATGATGAAGGAGTCGATCAAGAGCATCGCGCCGCAGTTCTGCTCTCTCCGGATGCTCAAGGACTACGTCACGCACTACTATCCCTCGGTCTGCATGTATGCGGCCGGGCCGGGGAGGCAGACGGCCGGCCTCGAGGAGCCCTGCCTCCCCCGCTGACCGGTTCCGGCAGGCTCAAGAGATAACGGAGGCTACCTGTAGTTATGAGATCCATCCCGGTCCGGATCCGGCCTGAGACGAGTGAGGACTACCCGGCGGTCCATGACGTGGTTCGGCGTGCGTGCCGTGAAAATGAGGCGCGGCTGGTCGATATGCTCCGGGAGTCGCCGGAGTTCGTTCCCGCTCTCTCCCTGGTCGCAGAGATGGATGGCCGTGTCGTCGGTCATATCCTCTTCACTCCCACGGAGACGACCGGCGGCGGCACGGTCCTTGCGCTCGCCCCGGTGGGGGTGGACCCTCTCTTCCAGCGGCAGGGGATCGGGTCGGCGCTCATTCGCCGGGGGCTTGAAGAGGCCCGGCGGCTCGGCTACGGCGCCGTCATCGTCCTCGGGCACCCTGATTATTACCCCCGGTTCGGGTTCTCCCCGGCGCACGAGAAGGGTTTTGCGGCGCCGTACCCGGTACCGGACGAGGCGTTCATGGTGCTCGAACTCCGTCCCGGCACCCCGGGGGGGACCGTCGTCTACTCTCCGGCGTTTGAGGTCTGCGACGAGGACCCGGAAACGTGACGGTCGGGCGGACGGCAGGAAGACTCTGCCCCCCTTTTGCGTTTCATCCATATATTAACCCTTTTCGGAATGATAAGACACCTGAGCACAACCGTTAACGTTTTTTAACGGTAGATATCAAATATCTCTACCGGAGGCCGTTGCTCGGGGTTCTACTATGGAATGGAAGGATGTTATCCCCGTCCTCGCGGGCGGGATCGTGATCCTGGTCGTCGCCCTCGTAGTGAAACCGGTCCTCCTCGGGGAGCCGATCGGCTTTGGGTCCCCTGGAGTGGGAGTGTTGGCCCCGCCTGAATATGTGCCGCCGGCACCCCTGCCGACCGCGACTCCCTTCCCGGACGACGGCGAGGTCTACACCCGGGCGTTCCGGTGGATGTCGATCGACGGCGGCGTCCACACGACGGAGATCCGGGTCCCGGAGGCGCTCTTCTCCGCCGCCCGGGAAACCCCGCGGTATGCCGACCATCTCGCCTGGGGAAGGTATGCCCTCGCCCCCGCCGACCGGCCGATCCTTGAGGACCTTGCCGGCCGGATCGCCCCCCCGGTCGACAACCCGGACAAGGAGTACTTCCGGCTGATGAACCTCGTCTTCTTTGTCCAGCAGATCCCCTACGATAAGGACGAGAACACGACCTCTTACATCGAAGGGGTCCTCCCGCGGCATGTCCGGTCCCTGGATGATGGTATCGAGTACCCCAAGTATCCCGTCGAGATGCTCGTCGACGGGAGGGGGGACTGCGAGGATGCGGCCATCCTGATGACAGGGCTGCTTGACGCTCTCGGCTACGATACGGTGCTGCTCAAATACTCGAACCACATGGCCATCGGGATCCGGATGGATGCGTTCAACCCCTATTACGCGAAGTACACGCCGAAGTATTTCACATACGAAGGAAAGCACTACTACTACATCGAGGGGACGGATTTTGAGTGGGGGAACGTCTCGTCCTCCACCACAGCACGCTGGGGGAGACCGCTCGCCATCGGCGACGTCAACGGTGCGGGTATACCGAGCGTGAGGTCGGAGACCCCGGAGATCATCCCGCTCCGCTACATCCCCGCGCCGGCCGAGTACCGTATCAGCCCGGCCCGGCTGCCGGCGGCGGGAGGAGCGTGAGGGCCGTGGAGATACCGATCCCGGGCCTCCCGGACCTCCCGGACCTGAAGATCCCGAGCCTCCCGGATCTGAAGATTCCCCGCCTCCCGAAGGTCGCCATCGATTGGAGGAAGGCGCTCACCGCCGCGGGAGTGGTGATTGCCGTGATAGCCGCCGCCTTCATCGGGTGGACGCTTTTTGAGAACTACACCTATGATCGGGACGTCACGGCGTTCGGGAGCCATGTGGCGGCAGCGGAAGCCGACCTTGCGCAGGTCTCGGAGAAGGTCTCGGCCCATATGAGATCCCGGCCGGCAAACCCGTCGCTTGCTGAGGCCGACGCCCCCGTGCGGGAGTTTGCGGCCATCGCCGAATATGGAGGGGCTGTTACGGCCTACCATCGGCAGGTCATCAGTGCCGACGCGGTCCCCGATGCGTATCTCGAAGCGCAGTCAGCCTACGTCCGGGCGCTCGACCACCTGAACCGCGCCTTCTCCCTCTGGTCCTCGGCCGCGGCCGCCTACGATATGCAGGCATACGCCGCGGTAGAGGATAACCTCGCCCGGGCGGATCAGGAGTGGCGGGAGTACGTCACCGCGATAGGGGATTACAACCAGAGACTCCGGGTCGCAGAGGAAGTGGGGGAGGTCCCTCCCGCCTAGACAAGGTACTTTGTCGGGACGTAGACGGTGATCTTAAACGATCGTATCGACTCTGTATGGACGACAAAGCAGTAGTCCCTGTACCCCTCTTTGATGAGGAACCGCTGGTCTTTCTCGTTGAATTTCCTGTCCGATGTCGGAAACTCGTTTCTTGAGTAGCGGATCGTCTCGATGACCCGGTTCGGGTCCTTTGGATCGCGGATCTCCACCGTGATCAGAGGAAAATCGCCTATCGGCACCGCGCTCACGTTGACCGCCCAGTAGGGGAAGGGGATGTGGTAGGCCTCGGTGGCGAAATCCCGGGGCGCAGGAGAGAGTTTCTCACTGGTCACCACCGCATACGTGCTCATACCTTCGAGGACGCGGAGGTCGTTTGGCTGTTTCGTCATCGCGATTGTGGGCGTCGGGCTCGGGATGTGGTAGGTTGCCGGGTCGACGAACTCCACGCTCTGGGGTGCCCCGCCGGCCCGGGCGGGCACGGCCGGTGTGGGGGCCGGCTGGCCCGCTCCCACCGCCTCGACCGGCGCCGAGGATGGGGTGGGGGAAGGTGGCTGGCTGTCTGGAGCAGTATTCTCCGGCGCCGTGCAGCCGGCGATGACGACGGCGGCCGCAAGGAAGATCAGGAGCAGGATATGGCGCCCTTGCATACAGATCCTTCTTTTACGGCGCTATTTGTAGTTTCCCATACGCTCCCACTTCCAGGTGCTTCAGAGCCCACGAACTCCCCTGCCCGGCGATGCTACACGGATTATATGGGCTGAAGATGCACCATGTACGCAACCGTCAGGAGGACCACGGAGCATGGAACAGAACGAACTTGTCAGCATAACCCAGGGAGGGCTCGCGATCATGAACCCCACGACACCGGAGAAGGTGCTCGCCGCGGGGAGGGCCGCCGGGCTCCGGGAGGGATATCGTGTCGTCGAGGTCGGGTCCGGGAACGGGACGATCCTCGAACTCTGGGGGCGCGAGTACGGGATATCCGGCCTCGGTATCGAGGCCCGGGAGGACGCCTGCACCCGGGCGGAGGAGACGTTCCGGGCGGCGGGGCTTGCCGGCAGGCTCGCCGTCCGGTGCATGGACGCCCGTGACTACGTCCCCGACGAGCCGTTCGACTGCGCCGCATCGGTCGGCGCGTCCCACATCCGGGGCGGGTTTGCGGCGACGCTTGATTCCCTCCTCAGTCTTGTCCATGACGAGGGGACGATCGTCATCGGCGACCGCTGCTGGCGGTCCGACCGCACCCCGCCCGAGTTCGCCCGGGAGTGGCCCGACGTCCTGACCGAGTACGAGATCCTTGAAACCGCCCGGGAGGCCGGGTTTGATATCGCCGCCGTCATCCGGTCGAACCAGGACGACTGGGACGGCTACGAGTCGGGGATCTGGCAGGCGGTCCTCTCGTGGCTCAGGGAGAACCCTGACCACCCCGACCGCGACTTCGTGATCGACTACCTCCACCGCATCCAGGACGAGTACTTCGGCTACGGCCGCGAGTACATGGGCTGGGCGTTCTTCGTTCTGGTGCCCGGGTTCTGGTGAACTATCGCGCCCTGGTTCAACCATCGTCACAACGCCGTTGAGCCCGAGGTCGATAGCGAGGTACCGGGTCGGGCCCGGATCCTTTGGCCGGTTCGGGGTCAGATGGTGGAAACAGGCGGGGTGCGATCCCCGACGGGAGTTCTTCTCGAGCAAAAAAAAGGTGATCCGGGTTACGCTCCGGCATATACGCCGGAGCCGACGAACCACTCATCGTCCACCGGAGCGACGTAGCAAAGCTTGAGCTCGTCAAGCCCGGTGTCCGGGTTATAGTAGGTGATATACACGAACCCGCCCCCTCTCTCTGCGGCGGCGATCTCGAGCAGGATCACCCTGATACCGTACCGGTCTTCGAGGTCGAAGCGGTTTTTCCCGATATATTCTGGCTGGTAGGGGAGGGCAAGCGTCGTCCCGTCGTTCCCGTAGGCAAAGATATACTCCCCGCCGTTGGCAAAGTCACCGGAGAGGTCGTTGAATGCTGCGCACGCCGCTTCCCTTCCTTGCTCCTGCGCAAAGTCCCGCGCAGCCTTCACCCGCTGCCCGAGCGTCTCCCTGGTGCTCACATTGAACGTGGTCGCAACGTCGGGGATGTAGATACCCGAACCGACGAACCAGGTCCCGTCGACGGGGAGGACGTAGCCGAGTTTAAGTTCCTCGGCATACCCCCTTGCCGGGTTCGGGTAGAGATAGTAGATGCTGCCGCCTCCTTCCGCTGCCAGCCTGCTCATGCCGGCGATGTAGGCCACGCCGCCTGAGTCGTGCACGCCGCTCCGGTCCGTCCCGATGAACGCCTGCTGGAAGGGAAGGGCGAGGACGGTGCCGTTCATGTCGTAGGCGAATATGTAGAGTTCGTCTCTGACGAACTCGCCGTCCGGGTCGTTGAATGCGGTGAGCGCGTCAGTGCGCCCGTGCTCCCGGGCATACGCGGCCGCTTTGGCGACGAAGGCCTTCATCTCTTCGGCTGCGTCCGCCGCCGGCGGCCGACCGCCTGCCGGTGCGACCTGTTGCTCCCCGGCGTCGAGATTCCGCGTGACGATGACCCGCCATGCAGCGCCGTCGATGCCGGCGGTATCCCAGATCGCCTCTTTGGTCACGTTCCGCTCCCAGTTCCGGTCCCAGAACGTATACTCCACGGACCCGGAAGGTTCGGTCACAATGCGGGAGAACGCCTCCTGGAGCCCCGGAGACTGGTAGGCCGGGTCCGAGAAGAGGTTCTTCCCGATCTCTTCGGGAGTCGTGTCGTAGATCACCATACCGTCGGTCTGCGTCACCCAGATATCGTACGGGGTGCCGTTCGTCAGTGGCGCGACCACCCGGCCGATGAAGGCGTCGGGGCGGTAGGCGAAACTCACGAACCCGAGGTACTCCCCACCCTTCCCGAAGACCGGATAACTCTGGGCAACCCCGGCGTATCCCTCTCGCAGAGGGAAGACCTCGCTTACGAGCGGCACCTGCTCCCGAACCGCCCGCCCGGTCTCCAGGTGGGACGAGATATTGCTGTTCACCGCGTCAGCGTAGTTATCGGGCACGGTCATGGCCACGATACCGTCTTTCGTCACCACCAGGGTCGACTCCGTATAGGGGTGGTTCAGCATCGCCTGCCGCACTGCCTCCTTTCCTGCGGCGCTTGTGAGTCCGGCCTCGCCGAGCACCCGGGCACTCTCGCCTGCTGAGGTGCTTACCGCCTCCAGTTCGCCGTTTATCCCGGCGACGGCTTCCTGAAGAACCGACTCCCCCGTATCCCCCGGAGGAAGTTGGTTCTCTTCCGTGCAGCCTGTCCCGAGCACCGCGACGATGATGAACAGGGCGGTAATAAATGCTGTTATTCGCATAATCGGAGTTATGCTGGAGCTTTATTAAATATGCTGGAATTTCACGGGATTGTTTGTGAAAAAGGGGTTAAATAGCGCCCATCCCGGTCCCCGGAGCACCTCCGGCTGCGGCCGGGAAGGTTGTATTGCCTGTCCTGCATGAACGTTCCGGCATGGAGATCCATGTCGGCACGAGCGGGTGGGCGTATGCATGGAACCGGGGAGGCAGCCTCGCGTGGTTCGTGGAGCACTCCGGTCTCGACGCCATCGAACTGAACGCGAGTTTTTACGGTTTTCCGTCCGAGAAGGCCGTTTTATCCTGGGCCGATACGGGATCGGGGCTGCGGTGGAGCGTCAAGGTGAACCGGTCGGTGACGCACCGGCACCGGTTCAACGAGAAGGCGGTTCCTGTCTGGGAGCGGTTCCGCGAGCGGTTCCTTCCTCTCGACGATCTCGTCGACTTCTACCTCTTCCAGGCCCCGCCGGCATTTACGGACGTCGACTGCATCCTCACATTCATCGAGGCGATCGATCTTGAGACGCAGTGTGCCGTGGAGGTGAGGAGCCCCGCGGTGCTCGGCAGCGACGAGGCATGCCGGCGGCTGCAGGATGCGGCCGTCCTGGTCTCGGTCGACTCTCCCGACTTCCGGATGCGGATATTCCCCGGCGATACCGTCTACCTCAGGATGCACGGGCGGGAGGTCTGGTACCGGCACGACTATGCGGACGGTGAACTTGCGGAGATCCGGGACAGGATTCTGGCTGTCGGCCCGGAGCGGGCATACATCTTCTTCAACAACGACCATGCCATGCTCGATGATGCGAGGATGATGATGCGCCTCTTCAGATGAAAAGTACCTGTCTGACGCCGGGAAAGAAACGACCCGGGTATTTAACGGTAATTTCGTATTTTTTTCAATCCCGGGCCCATGACGTCGCAACTATTCGGTAAAACACCCGCCTGTTCAAAAGTCTTTCGGCGATTTGGGGCGGAAAAGGGGATTGATGGGCGAAACTAAATAGAATCGTATAAATATCGCACGCATCATCTAATAGCTTGGGGAACTATTACCCCGGTGACATGAGAGAACTGTAGACGCGAGTGGAGCGCATCCCGGTGGGATATGCTCGCACTCACTCGTCGCGTGCGGCGTTCGCCGCATTCGGGTGGTCGGGTGGGCATCCACCCCCTGCACCCCCTCTGGAAGAGTTCCGCTCTCTTTTCCGTTCCGATAACCTCAGCCTGATCTCGTCGTCCACGAACCGGAGCGGGATGCCCTGGTCCCGTGCAATCGCCGCAAGGTCGTCGTGCTCGGGTTTCTCCGCGATCAGATGCCCGTCGGCGGTCGAGGTCTTCACCCGGACAGGATACACCCTCTCACCGACCCGGATCGGCACCGTCCCCCTCCTCCGGTCGGCCACCACCTTCCGGAACTCGTGCACCCGCACCCCGAGTGTCCCGGTCTCCTCCATCAGGACACGGATCAGGCGGTCCTCGTCCTTTGCGGCCACCATCGCCGAGACGACGCTGACCGGCCGGTTCTTCTTCCCGGACGCCGGGGTGACGAAGACGTCCACCGCTCCCTCCGCAAAGAGGCGCTCGACTGTGTAGCCGATCACCTCGCCGGAGACGTCGTCGAGGTTCGTCTCGAGGATGACCATCCTCTCCTCTCCCGGATGGAGGCTCTCCCCCTCCACCACCCGGAGAAGGCCGTCTGGAGCGGTCCGCATACCGTAGCCGATCCGGACGGGGACCATCGTCGGGTATGAGGTTGCCGCACGTCCTGCGAGGTTGGCGAGCAGGGCCGCCCCGGCCGGCGTGGTCAGCTCAACCTTTAGGGGTGCGGAGGCGAACGGGAACCGGTGCCGGGCGAGGATGGCGAGCGTTGCGGGTGCAGGCCCGGGGATATCCCCGTACTCCGTCCGGATGGTGCCGCCCCCGAGCGCCGGCGGCGTCGCGACGACCGATCCCTCGAAGAATCCCGCCCGGTCGAGGAGGAGCATCGTCCCGAGGACGGAGAAGATGGTCGCCGCCCCGATGAGCCCGGACCGGTCATCGAATGCGGCGAGGTCGTCGAGAACGGAAAGCGCCCGGGAGCGTGCGCCCGGACGGAGCCCTGCCGCATCCGCGGCGGCCGCGGCATCCTGGAGACCGCCGGGCTCTCCGCCCGCCACCTCGATCGTAAGCCGGGTCGCCGTAATCCCGCCCGCGTCCACGCTCTCTGCCCCGTAGCCGAACCTGCGGCAGAGTTCGAGCCCCCGGATTGCGTCGGCTACCCGGTCGAGCGCCTTCCCCTCTCCGGTGAGGTCGATGAGGGAGGCAAGGAGCGTCTCCCCCGTAACTCCTGCGGATCTCGGGTCGATGACGAGGACCTTCATGCCGGGGACCCGTCCTCTCCCTCTCCTGGCTCGTTGAGGTTTGCATAGACCGCCCGGGCGATCTCCGCGACCCGTTCCGCTGCCTCCCGGGCGCCGGGGATGGCGTTTGTTAAGCGTGCGCCCTTTGCGGCCAGTTTTGCGGCAACTTTTGGGTCGGTCCCGAGGGCGGCCGCGACCGCAGCCGGCACGGTGACGTTGAGGATGGTATGCCCGGAGTACTGCAGCTCCTGGGTGAGGACGGCCCCGACGAAGATGGCGGTCCCCATATCGGGGTCGTCCCGCCCCTTCCCCTCGAGGGCGTACTCCGGTATCACCCGGGCGGTGAGGTTCTCGATATGGTAGTCCTTCCCACCGATCGTGACATCGTATGAGATCTTTGCGTCAAACCCCCAGAACTTCGCGGTGAACGGGTCGGTCCTCCGTGCCCCCGGCGCGATCCCGGTAAACCGGAACCGGATCTCTTTTCCGGTGAACCCCGAGAGGGCCGCGGACCCCCGCTCCTCGACGGCGGCCTTCTTCTCCTCATCGAGCGCTGCGGCCGCCTCCTCAACCGATCTGCCCGCCTTGAGCGCCTCGTAGGCCTTCGCCGCTCGCCGGTAGATCGCCCGGTCCCGGACCGTCTCGCTCGCCCGGATAGCGGCCTCCGTCACCGAGCCCCGGTTCGCGACCTCCGCCTTCCGGGCGATGGTGTTTAAGGCGCAGAGGGCGAGTTCCGGGTCGATGAACGACGCCAGTTTGTAGTCCCGGATCGCCGCCGCGGTCCGCTCCACGTCGCCGCCGTTTGCAAGCAGCAGCCGGAGCGCCGGCAGGATGTCCCCGGCAAGGTGGCCGAGGGGGACGTTCACCGGCCCGCCGGAGAACCCGGCCCCGATGATGGCGGATTCCTGGAATCCGGCGAAGAGCTCGTTTGTGACCATCGACCCGATCACCGACGGCCCGCCGATATCCTTCAGGATCAGCCCGAAGTCCCCGACAAGCCGGGCGGTCTCGTACTCCTCCCCGGTCCCCCGCATGTGGAGTTTCTCGGGGAGCTTCGCCGCCTCGACGGCCCCCTTCCCGGCGAGGTAGGCGGAGTCGACCTCCCCGAACTTCCCGAACTCCTCACCGAGCATGGCGTCGGGGTGGACGAGTTCCATCGTCACCGCCGCCGCGATCAGGGCCGGCCAGAGGGGGTACGGGGTCGTCCCGGCACCCTCCATGCTCCGCATCATCGCCTCGGTCCCGACCTTCGCGGCGTTTCTCGCGAGTTCGGGGATGTTGTAGTCCTCACCGAGTGCGGCGTGGCCCATGACGCCCCCGCCGGCGACGAACGGCGGCAGGACCGCACCGTCGAGCCGGGTCAGCCGCTTCTCCATCAGGCCCTCGTAGATCGCGAGGTATGCGGGAAACGCCGGAACGCGGTGCGTGAACTTGTTCGTCGTGAGCGCGATGGCGCTCGTCCGGTCGCCGCCGGCGTGCATCCGGGCGATGGCGCCGAGTTTCCGGTTCCCGAGCGGGACCCCGGCGCGGGCGCAGCTCCCCGAGAAGTAGGCGAGCGTCGCGACGATCAGGGCCGCGTTCGCCGGCTCGGCACCCGCCCGCTTCGCCTCACCCACCGCCTTCCCGATGACCGAGTCAAGCGGCAGGTGCGGGGCCGAGGCGTCGACGACCGTCATGTTCATAAGATGCATCTCCGGTGCGCCGATGTTGCAGAAGATGTCTTCGGCGAGCGAGTTTGCCGCGGCAAACGCAGGGATGACGAGCGCCCCGTGTCCCCGGGTCGCCGCCTCCAGTTTGTCGACGGTCATGTAGTCGGGCTTGAACGTCACGGCGTGGGCCGCGGCGAGGAGCACCCTCTCTCGTTCGGTATCCATATCCGGTAACCTCCCATTCCCGGACGCGGACTGGAGGCTCCCGGCATAAAAACGTGCCGCCCGGGGAGGGGGCGGGGGTTCTGGTTACATATAGAGCGCCTGGAGGGCGACGACCTCGGCGCTATCCTTTGCCCGCGAGTAGTCCTCGAGAGGCTCGGCGTTCACCTCGAGGAACCGCAGCCCCCACCCGAACGGGGCGAGGATATCGTGTGCCTGCTCTTTCTCGCCGAGGATGTAGAGGGTTGCGGCGATCGCCTCGACCGATGTCAGCCGGAACGGCCGGCCGAAGTTCACGGGGTTTGCGGCCACGAGGTAGGGGAGCGCCCGGCGGTTGCGCCAGGAGGCGACGGCCCCGGTATCGAGGACCTCCCAGGAGCAGTCGAGCGCGGTTATCGAGGGGAGGTGCCGGTCGGCGGGGGAGACCGCTCTTTCCGCCGTCGGGTCAAGGAGGAGGGTCGAGCGGGGGATCTTTGCGATGCTCGTGACGATCCGGACAAGCCCGCGCTGTGCGAGTTTCTTCATTGTGCACTTCCGCGGATCGCAGGTGTTGTCCCGGTAGGCGTAGAGCGGTATCATCTGTCTTGTTATGGTACGCCGCCCAGGTACTATCAATGTACGTGCTCATCGCTCCCTGCATCGAGAACCCCGCGTGCCGCGCCCGCGGAATAACGACCGATGAGGACCTCCGTTACTTTGACCGGGCCATGAAGCGCTGCCGGCGCTTCTCGATCGATACCGTCCCGCTCCCCTGCCCGGAGACGATCTACCTCGGCCGCGACCGCTCCCCGGGCTCATTCACCGAGCGGCTCGCGACCGACGAGTTTGCGGCACTGCTCGACCGGCTCGAATCAGAGGTCCGCGCCATCATACGGGAGCGCGGAGAGCCGCCGCTCGCGATCGTCGGTGTGGACTCCTCCCCGACCTGCGGGGTGAACACCACCTACTACTCCCCCGTAAAACAGCCCGGTCGGGGGGCGTTCCTCGCCCGGTTCCCGGAGATCCCGGCGGTCGACGTCAAAGAGTTCGCCCGCTACCGGGTCTACCTCGCAGGCCCGCTCTTCTCTGAGGCTGAGAGAACCTACAACCTCGTCCTCCGCGACATCCTTGAAGCCCACCTCTTCGACGTCTACCTGCCCCAGGAGGTGGGGGATACGAGCCATACCCGGGGCCGGGAGGAGAACGGGGCCATCTTTGCGCAGCATCTCCCGGCCATTCGCGACGCTGATATCGTCGTCGCGGTCATCGACGGCGCTGACGCCGATTCCGGGACGTCCTGGGAGATGGGGTACGCGTATGCTCTCGGGAAGAAGGTCGTCGCCCTCCGGACCGACTTCCGGATTGCCGGGCGTTACGAGCGGGTCAACCTGATGCTCGAGGAGTCGGCTAGGGTCGTCACGGCAAAAGAGGACCTCCCCCGGGCGCTCGGGTCGCTCCTCATCGCCTCAGGGTGAGCCGGCCCGCCTCTTCTCCATCGTGAGGACGTTTTTTCCGCCGGTCCTGGCATAGGCCACGCTGTCCATCACCGTCCGGATGAAGTGGACCCCGAGGCCCCCGATCGGCCGCTCTTCGGCGGGGATATCGAGGCGCGGCGGGGGGGCGGTCAGGGGATCGAAGGCAACCCCGTCGTCGGTGATCGTCACGGTGACGGTGTCGCCGTCGATGGTGCAGGCGACCGTGATCGTTCCCGCCTCCCCGCCGGGGTAGCCGTAGAGGATTGTGTTGCTGCAGGCCTCGTCGACGGCGAGCTGGACCGCAAAGACGAGGTCGTCGCCGCACCCGGCGAGTTCCCCGGCAAGGAAGTCGGCGATCGCCGCGAGGGCGCCGAGATCCGCCCGGAGCGTGAGTTCCGCCATCAGATCACCCGGATGACCATGAGGGTCATGTCGTCGAACTGCGGCTCGTCGCCGGAGAACTCCGTGACCGCGTCGCGGACCCGGTCGATGATCTCCGCGGGGGAGAGGTCGCGCCAGCCCATCACCGTCTCGATCAGCCGCTCTTCCCCGAACTGCACTTCATCGGGGTTGATCGCCTCGGTGACGCCGTCGGTGTAGAGGAGGAGGAGGTCCCCGCTCTCGAGGCTGACGGTCTCCTCTCTGTACTCGGCCTCCGGCATCACCCCGAGGATGATCCCGGTGCCCTTGAGCGGCACCGGCCGGCCGCCGCCCGGCCGGAAGAGGAGCGGTGGGTTATGCCCCGCGTTGACGTAGGTGAGCGTCTTCTCCTCCGGGTCGACGACCGCGTAAAAGAGGGTGACGAACATCCCGGACTTCGCGTCCTCGGCGATCAGGACGTTGGCCTCGCTGACGGCCTCGCGGGCGCTCCGCGGCACCTGGGCGTTCGCCCGGAGCACCGTCCGCGAGAGCGCCATGAAGAGCGCCGCAGGGACACCTTTCCCCGAGACGTCGGCGATGACGAAGGCGGTCCGATTCCCGGGTAGCGTGATCGCGTCGTAGAAGTCCCCGCCGACCTCTTTTGCCGGGAGCGAGAGGGCGGCGAGGTTGAGGCCGGGGACCTCCGGCAGCCGTTCGGGGAGGAAACTCATCTGGATATCGTGGGCGATACGGAGTTCGGCCTTTTTGCGCTCGAGTTCCGAGAGGTAACTGTCCCGCTCCGCCTTCGTCTGCCGTTCGGTGACCAGGTTCCCGATGATGAACGCGAATATGAAGACTCCTGTGGCGTTCGCGACGATCATCGGCAGAGCCACGCCCTCGACGACACCGAGCGCCTGCTCAAACGGCCGGCAGAGGGCGAGGGTGAGGCCCATGTGGAAGACTTCCATGCCGACGGCGAAGAGGACCGCGCCGTGCATCCCGATGAACTTTCGGCCGGCGGCAAGGAAGATCAGCCCCCCGAGGAGGCCCGCGAGGATGGTTGCCGTCGCGCACGGGACGGCGGTGAACCCCCCGAGGGAGAAGCGGTACGCGGCGCCGATCAGGCCGGCGCCGAGCCCCACCACCGGTCCGCAGGCGAGCCCCCCGACCATGGGGCCGAGGTCGCGGACGTTTGCCGTGGCGCCGAGGATGGTGATCCCGCTCTCGGTGCCGTAGATGGAGAGCGCCCCAAAGAGGAGAACGAGGATCACCTGGTTCTTCCAGGTGACGAGACCGTCGAGCACCTCGGTAAACGACGTCGTCCGGGTGATCAGGTAGGCGACCACCACGACGACGCAGATCATCTGGAGGAGCACAAAGAACATATCGTCAAAGCCGGAGAGTGCCATGCCGGTCTACCCGTCAGGGCCCCGCTGCAAACTCGGCAAGCGCTGTCGCTTCGTCGGAGGAGAGGGAGAAGATCCGGTGAAACCCGGCCATGGTGAAGACCTCGAGGATCTGGGGATTATTGCAGGCGATCCGCAGCGCCCCCCCGTCCCTCTTCAGCCGCTTCAGCGCGGCAAGCAGCACCCGGAGCCCGGAGCTGCTGATGTAGTCGAGGTCGCAGAGGTTGATGAGGAGGTTCGTCCCCCCGGCATCGAGGACCCGGTTGATACGCTCTTCCGCCTTCTCCGAAGAACCGGCGTCGAGCCTTCCTCGCACAGTAATGATATCGACGGCGCCTGCTCTCTTCTCGGTGATCTCAACATGCCCGCTCATTGAACGAATTTTGTTTCTGATGGGAGATAGATGTTGCTTTCCGCATCAGGGTGTTTCCAGGGAGATAACAAAAAATGAGGGTGTATTGTAGGGTGTGTGATAACCATGCGGTGTCTGCGGGCTCCCGGGCGGTTGTGCCGCCCGCCCGGGTCGCCCTGTCCCACCGTGCCGGTATTGATTGTTTAGAGAGGTGTGCCTGTGGATGCACCCGGTGCTGGCGCATCGTGACGTTGGTGCAATCAGCGTGGTGAATGTTCCGTTCACCGATCCCAGCCGATCTTGTGCCGGTCCGGACCACCTGTGCCTGTGTGGCCCGGGTCGTCGGAGAGATTCCCCTTCTCTCGACTCTGGGGATCATGTGTTGATCTGATTAATTTATATTCTTTTCGGTCATTGCCTTGCATTGAGGCGTGGCAATGTGTGTGTCGTCATAGCATGCGACACTGCAAAACACTATATCCCCCGGCGCGAAACTCTGTTTGCACATGGATCCCACTACCGACGCACTCTCTCTTCTGCTCAGCGCATTAAAAGAGCACCCGCGGGGCATGTCGGTCTCCGATCTTGCTGCCGCCGTCGGAATCAACCGGAACACCGTCTCCCGGTACCTCGATGTCCTCCTCGTATCGGGGCAGGTGGAGATGGAGACCTACGGGAAGGCCAAGGTCTTTTACCTCTCGCAGCGGGTTCCCATCGCCGCCATGCTCAACTTCTCGTCGGATCTCGTGCTGGTGCTCGATCGCGAGCGCCGAATCGTCCAGGCAAACAATGCCGTCTGCACGTTTGCCGGGAGAGACCGGGACGATATCATCGGGAACAGCGTCGAGGCGTCCCCGCTCGCCGCGTTCGACCACCCCCTGATACGAAGCCGGATCACCGATGCCCTGAACGGCCATGAAGTCACGGAAGAACTCCGGTTCCTGCGGCACGATGAGGAGCTCTTCTTCCGGATCAAGTTCCTCCCCACCGTCTTCAACGACGGTATGCCGGGCGTCACCATCATCCTTGAGGACATCACCGAGAGCCGCCGGGCGCAGGAGGCTCTCCGCGAGAGCGAACTCCTCTTCCGAAGCCTCGTGGAGAATATCAACGACCTGATCCTGAACGTCGACGAGACCTGCTCGTTCACCTACGTCAGCCCGAAAAGCCGGGATATCCTCGGTTACTCTCCTGAAGAGATGCTCCACAAGACGCCCTGCGATTTTATGCCCCCGGAGAAGGCGGAGCGGGTCCGGGCGCAGATCGCGGCTCTCTTCGCCAACCCTGCGCAGAAAGTCCTCTTTGAGTGGACGATGCACCACCGGGACGGGAGCACGGTCATCCTCGAGGTGAGCGGCACTCCTGTCTACGACGTCATCGGCGACTTCACCGGCTACCGGATGGTCTGCCGTGACGTCACCGAACGGATGCGCGCCGCAAAGAGGGTGGCCCAGTGGAAGTCGTTCCTCTACTCGGTCGTCAACAACATCCCGAGCATGGTCTTCGTCCGGGAGGTGGAGGGGAACACGTTTGTCTTCGCAAACCAGGCAGCCGAGGCCTTCCTCGGGATGACCCAGGAGGAGATGGCGGGAAAAGAGGCCGCGGACCTCTTCCCGCCGGAAATAGCGGCCTTCTTTGCCAACGGCGACCGGGAACTCCTGGAGCGGGAGGCCGCCCGGGAGAAGAAGATCGCCCTCCCGGGGGGGCGGATCCTCTCGGTGAAAAAGATCCCGATCTTCAACTCCCGCGGCATGCTGCGCTACATGCTCGGGATCGCCGAGGACGTCACCGACCGCGCCGCCGCCGAGAGCCTCCTAGTCGCCGAGCGGGACCGGGCGCAGGGCTACCTGGACGCTGCCGGCGTGATGATCGCGGTGATCGGGGCGGACGGCACCATCAACCTCGTCAACCGGCGGGGGAGCGAGATCCTGGGGTATGCCGAGGAAGACCTCGCCGGGAAGAACTGGTTTGCAACCGTCGTCCCCGAGCGTCTGCGCCATCGGCTTGCCCAGAACTTCGCCGGCCTCGTTGCCGGCAAGATCGAGTTGCCTCCCTTCGAAGAGAGCCCGATTCTCACCCGGGACGGCCGGGAACGTCCGGTCCTCTGGCACAACGCCCTTCTCCGGGACACCGACGGCAACGTCGTGGCAATGGTGAGCTCGGGCGAGGCGGTCGCGGAGTAGCCTGACCCTCAACCGGCCATCCACCGCTGCTCCACGGTGCCGCCCGGCGCCTCTTTCCCGGTACTCCGACCGGGTATCGGGGACGACGGCGGCCTGATTCCCGCGACCCACCGTGGGAATTGGGCCCGTTCCGCATCCCTCAGGGTCCCGCGGGGGATACGGCCTCTCTTACGGAGAGGACGCCTGAAACTGTCGGTGCCTATCGCCCCAAACCCCGAAAACGCCCTTTTATGGCCCGATTATCCCATCCCTGCAACTTAAATACGCCGCACGGCACATAGAATAGTGGTGATAACCTTGGTGGACATCATCTCCCTTGTCCTTATCGTCGTCGTCGTGCTGATCGTCATCGGCATCGTTGCGGCCGCGGTAGGTATATATAACCGGTTCTTCTCTCTCAAGAACTCCGCCGAAGCAACGGTCGGGCAGGTGAAGGTCGCGATGAAGAAGCGGCTGGATATGATCGAGCAGCTCCTCGGTGCGGTGAAGAGTTACGCGGCCTTCGAGAAGGAGACCCTGACCGACGTGACCGCGATGCGGGCCCGTATCGGCAGCGCCGGTCCCGGCGACTTAAACGAACTCGAGCGCGAGTCCCGGTCGGTCCTCGGGCGGCTGCTTGCGGTCGCCGAGAACTACCCCGACCTCAAGACCTCCCAGACGGTGCAGAACCTGATGGGCGCGGTCCAGGGTGTCGAGGACGAGATCGCCCGGCACCGCTACACCTACAACAACATCGCCCAGCAGTACAACACCATGACCGATACCGTCCCCTCGAACCTGGTCGCCCGCGTCATGGGTTTTCAGAAACTCGAGTATCTTGAGTTCGGCGAGGAGATCGAGCGGGTCCCGACGATAGCGTTCTGATGTCTCATGGGCATGACTGAGCGGCAACAGATCGTCATCCTTGTTGCCATCACCCTCCTTGTCGGGGTGCTGGCGGTTGCGGGAGCGAACGCGCTCCCCGCCCTCTTTCAGGGGAACCTGGATGTCCAGCACTACGACGCCGTCTTCTACGAGAACGGGACCCTCACCGAGCGCTACACGTACGACGTCCGGTCGGCGGGGGAGTATCGGATGCTCTTTCGCTACTGGGCCGCCCCGCTCACCTTCGCGGCCATCGATCGGCCGCACATCGAGTTTCTCGGGATGACCGCCCCCCCGGGGACCATCGGCTACATCAAGGACTCGACGGGCGAGGTGCGGACAGCTTCCGGGACGCCGAGCCCCGCCGACCTCGCGGCGATCCGCGACCTTGCGTTCGAGAACGAGGTAGGCCTCTACAACCCCGGCTACTTCAGCCCGGGCACCTACACGGTGGAGTACCGCTACCAGGTCCGGCCGCCGATCGAGCACGACGAGGAATGGGCGCACGTAAACCTCCTGCTCGTCGACGAGCACGTCCCCTACCGGGATCTGCGGATCACCCTCCCGTTCGCCGGAAGCATAAAGGAGGTCTACACCCATCCCCCGACCCTTGAGATCGAGCGGACGGCGGACGCCGTCGTCATCACGGGGAGCGCCGCCCAGAACGACGCGCTGAACGTCGAGATGGTCCTCGATCCCGCCTTCATGGAAACGATCGACGGCTTCCCCGTCTTCGTCCCGGACGTGCAGCAGCAGACGGCCGACGCCCACCGGTGGCCCCCGGTCTTCTACGGGGCGGCAGCCGTCCTCAACACCCTTGCAACCCTCCTCGTCCTTCTGATGCCGTTCATCCTCCTCGGCATCTACCTTCGCTACGGGCGGGAGAAACCGTTCACGGTCCCGGAGTACCTGAGTTTCACCCCGAATACCGCGCTCAAGCCCTGGCAGGTGAACCTCCTCTTCAAGGGCGACGCTACCGAGTTCGACGACAACGGGTTCTACGCGACGATCCTCGACCTCCACCGGCAGAAGAAGATCGTCGTGACGGAGAAGCCGGAGGGTGGCGGGGTCACGGTCCGGATCGTCTCGGGGGAGTCGGCGGACCCCTACGAGCAGCGGGTGCTCACCTTCCTTGCAAACATCGCGGACGACCATGTCGTGGATACCGGCGAACTTGAGGCGCTCGCCGAGACCGCCCGGCGGAGCCCGGGCTACCAGCACCGGATCCAGCAGTACCAGCAGTCGCTCACCGCCCTGACGCGGGACGTGGACACCACCCTCTCCCGGCGGTACATCAAGGACGGCCGGGAGACCGTCCTCCCGCTCATCTTCCTCGGGGCGATCCCCTGCGGGCTTGCGATCCTCGTCTTCATCCTCGCGCCGGGCGCGGCCTACCTCCTCATCCCGGCCGGCATCCTCTCGTTCATCGCCGCGGTCCAGGTCGGGCTTGCGGCCCTCTTCCCCTCGACGCTCTTCGGCTTCTGGAAGGGCGACCACTACAAGGAGAAACTCGAGTGGGATGCGTTCGGCTACTTCCTCTCGGACCTCGCGCTGATCCGGCAGTACTCCCCCGCCGACCTCTCGATGTGGGGCGAGTGGCTGGTCTACGGGACGGCGCTCGGCCTCGGTGATAAGGTTGAGCAGGCGATGAAGAACCTGAACATCAGCCTCCCGGATGTCGGGGTGCCGCTCTACTCGAACATGCCGGTGATCTTTGCCCCGATCGTCCTCTACTCACCGCCCTCCTCGGGTGGTGGCGGCGGTTTCGGTGGCGGCGGATCCTTCGGCGGCGGTGGCGGCTTTGGCGGCGGCGGCGTCGGGGGACGCTGACGCTCCCTGCACCCGCATCCCTTTTTTCCGTTACTCTCAAGCCCGGCCGTTCCATCCGCCGGCATGGTGCTCTCTCCCAATCTTCCCGGCCAGGATACGGCCGCGCCGGGCGGATAGGTCCGAATCCGTTCGTAGTTAAGGTAACCTACTTACCTGCGGCGGGAGAATAGTCTGTTGTTGATGCCTATGACGCGAGCACATCCGAGCTATCCGGTCATCTTTCTCACGCTCATCGGGGCCATCATCGCCTGCGGGTGCATGGCTGCCGGGGGAGAGGAGGAGCCGACCGACCGCATCGCCGGGAACGGGACAGTCACGTACGTCGATCTCGAGGGCGGGTTTTATGGGATCGTTGCCGACGACGGCGAGCGCTACCTCCCCGCCGATCTCCCGGCGGAGTACCGGGAAGACGGTCTTCGGGTGACGTTCACCGCCGATATCGCCAGCGAGACGGTGACCATCCAGCAGTGGGGAACACCGGTCGAGATCGTCAATATCGAGAAGGGCGATACCCGCCGCACGGTTGCGGCGAACGCCACGGTCACCTACATCGACCTTGAAGGTGGGTTTTATGGGCTCGTCACCGATGACGGCCGGCAGTTTCTCCCCGGGAACCTGAACGAGACCTGGCAGGTTGACGGAGCGAACGTGACGTTCGTTGCCGCGGTGCAGGAGGAGACCCTGACCATCCAGCAGTGGGGCACCCCGGTCGAGATCCTCGCCGTCGATGGGGCGGGGAACGCAACCTACGTCGCAGAGACCGGGACGGTCACCTACGTCGACCTCGAGGGTGGATTTTACGGGATCGTCGCCGATGACGGTGAGCGGTACCTCCCGCTCAACCTGAACGAGACCTACCGGGTCGACGGGATGCTTCTTGCCTTCGCCGGCAAGATCGCCCGCGATACCGTAACCTTCCAGCAGTGGGGGACGCCGGTCGAGATCATCGCCGTCCCGTGGGCCTGCTCCTCGTGCGGCGGAGGCGTCGGGATCGCCGACCCGGCCGCCGTCTGGTGCATCGAGCAGGGCCACACCTACGAGACCCGGACGAACCCCGACGGCAGCGAGTACGGTGTCTGCATATTTGCAAACGGCACCGCAGTCGATGCCTGGGACTACTACCGGCAGACCCACTAATCATCCTTTTTTCAAAAGGCGTTTTGCCACGGTGCAAAACGAGCGGCTTTTTCCCTCCCGCGCCATAGAAGGATCATGGACGTTACGGTCAGCGAACGGGACGATACGGCCATCGTATCGGTGGACGGGAGAATTGATGCCGAATCGGCAGAACGCCTGGATACAGCGCTCTCCGGGGTGCTGGCCCGGGGCGGGCGGCGGGTGCTCGTGAACCTGGAGAAAGCGGTCTACATGAGCAGCAGCGGTCTTCGGGTGCTCCTCGGCAAGTTCCGCGACTTGCGGCAGAAAGACGGCGAGATAGCGCTCTGCTCCCTCTCCCCCGAGATCTACCAGGTCTTCCTCCTCGCGGGCGTCCACGAGGTCTTCCCGATCTACGTGGGCCTGGACGAGATCCTGGCCGCGTCTGAGCAGGAGAAGCAGGAGAACGAGTCGCCGTGACGGAAGACGAGTTGATCGGGGTTCTCCGCGACGGCGGGAGCGCCGACCGGATGGCGGCCGCGAAGACCCTCGCCGCCCGGGGGCCGGCCACCCTTCCGGGGCTTTCAGCCGCGCTCGATGACCCCGACCCCCGCCTCCGTATGTGGGCGGCGTACACCCTCGGGATGATCGGGGACGCGGGAGCCGTCCCGGCGCTTATGCGGGCGCTCGATGACCCCGATCCCGGTGTGGTGAAATGGGCGGCCGATGCCCTCCGCCGGATCCGGGATGGGGCCGGGGGCTGCGGCTGCCGGTTCTGCTGACGGTTCTTACCGGCGCCTGCCGATGACGAGAACGGCGAGGCCGAGCGCCGCGGCGGCCGCTGCAGCCGGGAGCGGCGTTGCGGTCGGCGTGGGAGCGGTGGTTGCCGGGGCCGTCGTCTCGGTCGCGGTCGGGGCCGGTGTGGCCGTCTCCGCCGGCGTCGGTGCGGTCGTGGGCGGGGTCGTCGGGACCGCGGTCGTCGGGGCGGGCGTCATGGTCACGGTGGGCGTCGGTGTCGGCGTCGGTGTGGCATCGACCCCGACACGGTTGGCGACGGTGAACGTCACCGGATCGGAGTCAGGAGCGTTTGCGTCGAACCCCGCCGGTGTTCGCCATACGGCCCGGACGGAGTAGGTTCCCGGCTCACCGATATCGCCGAGCCGAACTGCCCCGGGCCTGCCGGGGTCGTCGGTGTAGAACCGGGTCGAACTGACGTTCAACCCCGCGAAGTTGAACTCGCCGATCCGGGTCGTCTCCGCGCCGCCCGGTGTGGTGAGGATGAGGTCGATCGTCGCCGGTGAGACGCTGTCCGCCCGATAGAAGGCTCCGACATCGGGGCAGACTACCCGGAAGGCTACCCGGGTGTTCGGGGAGACCGTGAGCCCGGTCAGGGGTTCGTTGTGGTTGGGGTTTGCGAGCACCACATCCAGGAAGATCTCGGGCTCACGGATGAAGACGAGCGCCGTCTCGCCGTCTGTTGGGTTGAAGGCGTAGTAGGGGCCGTAGTCCCCCCGCACCAGGAACTCCTGCAGGTCGAAGTCGGTGTCGTCAGGGACCGGGATGCTCCTCGTGACCCCCCGGTCGGGGTTGTCGTCCTGGTGCTTCTGGAGCGCCGTGATGGGGCTCCCTGTGGCCGGGTCGCGGAGCTGCGAGAGGTTCAGCCCCTCTTCGTAGACGAAGATCGTGTCGTAGGGCTGGATATCGCTGATCGTCGGACCACGGGCGCCGACCTGCCCCACACAGAGGGCAAGCAGGCAGACGGCGAGGAGGATGGTGAGGCCTCGCCTGGGAATCCACTCTGGTGTCATACTATCCCGTGTGCTGATTTTACTGATATAGGTTGGCGCGATGGGGTACTGCCTCTATTCCGCGCCCGGGATCGCCTCCGTGGCCGGGCGCACCGGGTGCGGCTGGCTCCCCGATCCCTTGGGGCTGCCGGGATTGAGTAACAATCTCCCCGGGGGTGATGGCAGCGCGGTTTATCATACATTCCCTACAAATCGTTCCAATTCGTTTCCTTATGCTTAAATAATCCATTCTCCAATTTCTGATGATGAATAAGGTCGCCTTTATCGTTGTATCAATATTAGTTTTCTTCGCGATCCTGGCGATCCCTGTCGATCCCGGCCTCCTTGCGCCTGAGGCGAAGGCCGTTGCTGCAGTCACCGTCCTTATGGTTCTCCTCTGGGTCACCGGTGTCATCCCCCTTGAGGCGACCGCGCTGCTCCCGCTGGTCCTCTTCCCTGCGCTCGGGATCCTCTCCCCGGTGAAAGTGGCGGAGTCTTACGGCAACGAAGTAATCTTCCTCTTCCTCGGTGGATTTATCATTGCGATGTCGATGCAGCGCTGGGGCCTGCACCGGCGGATCGCGCTCCACATCATCCGGATCGTGGGGACAAGCCCGCGCCGCCTGGTGCTCGGGTTCATGGTTGCCACCGCATTCCTCTCGATGTGGATCTCGAACACCGCCACAGCGATGATGATGATCCCGATCGCGGTCGCGATCATCCTGACGGTCCTGCCCGGGACCGATCACGCGCTTGAGAACCTCGACGAAAAAGAGCAGGCTCTCGCCCGGTGCCTGATCATCTCCATCCCCTACGCGGCGAGCATCGGGGGGATCGCCACGATCATCGGGACGCCCCCGAACGGGATCTTTGTCTCCCAGCTCGCGACCATCTTTCCTGATGCGCCCACCGTTGACTTCTTCACCTGGATGAAGTTCGGTGTCCCGTTCGCCGCCGTATTCATCCTCCTTGCGTGGCTCTGGCTCACTCAGGTCCCCTACCGCCGGATGATGGCAACTCTCCCGAGCGCAAAGGAGCTCATCCGCGAGGAACTTGAGAAACTCGGTTCGATCTCGACGGGTGAACGGTGGACACTCATCGTCTTCGCGCTGACCGCTCTTGGCTGGATATTTGCCCAGACGAAGGATATCGGTGGGTTCATCATCCCGGGCCTTGATATGATCTTCCCCGGGATCAAGGACTCCACCATCGCGATCTTCGGGGCGCTCCTCCTCTTCGTCCTCCCGGTCAACCGCAAAGAAGGCATCTTTACGATGGACTGGGAGTGGGCGGTGAAGATCCCCTGGGGTATCCTCCTCCTCTTCGGCGGCGGGATCGCCCTCTCGAACGGATTCATCCAGAGCGGGCTTGCCGCGACGATCGTCGAGTCCCTCACCCTCATCCACGGGCTCCCGATCGTTCTCCTGGTCCTCGTGGTGGCTCTGGGGGTCTCACTTGCGACGGAAGTCTCCTCGAACACCGCCATGGCCGCCATCATGATGCCGATCATGGCGGTCACGGCCATCAGTGTGGAGATCAACCCCGCCATCCTGATGATGACCGCTGCGGTCTGCGCCTCGATGGCATTCATGTTCCCGGTCGCCACCCCCCCGAACGCCGTCGCCTACGGGAGCGGCTACATCAGCGCAAAAGACCTTCTGCGGTCCGGCTGGGCGCTCGATATCATCGGGGTCGTGCTCTGGACGGTCTTCCTCTTCACCCTCGTCCTCTGGGCGATTGGCGTTCCCCTCGATCTTCCTGCCTGGGCGCTCTGATCCCCTACCTTTTCTTCAGGTAACCGCCCGCTATCGCCGCGAGGATTACCGCGAGCGGTATGGCCGGCCCTGCCGCGGTCGGGCTCGGCTCCTCGGCCGGCGGTGTGGTCGCAGTTGCCGCCGGGGTCGTCACGGTCGCTGTCGGGGCGGCGGGCCCCGCCTCTGTGACGTTGAACGTGGTGCTTGTGGTGGCCTCACCCTCGACCCACTCGACGGCCACGAGGTACTCACCGGGTTCGAACCCGGTTGTGTCGACCTCGAACGACCAGGTGTTCGCGGTGGCGTTCCCTTCCTGGATGATGACCGTTCCCGACGTGCCTTCAACCCCGCCCGGCGCGGATGCGTTCGTCGGCTCAAACCCGATCGCTGCCACCGTGACAAGCAGACGGTCCCCCGCGGCGATGTTCGTCGTCCCGCTGATCGTGAGGAGTTCCCCGGCGGAGACGTCGCTGATCTCGTTGATGGTCATCTCCTGCGCGGCGGCGGTGCCGCAGATCCATGCCGCAAGCACGAGAGCGATCGTGATTCCGGCAAGCCTTCTGGTGTTCATCCTCTTCTCACCGCACCCCCCCTTCTCCCGCGGTGAGATAAGGGTATCCGAACCCGGCCGTCCGGCCGGACGATCCCGTTCCCGGAGAAACCATTTTTCTTCTCCCTGATGCAACACTGGTCTATCAAATGCTCCCTGGTGCAGAGAATGCTTGAGGACCAACAGTGGCAGCCGGTTCCGGGGACCGCCGGCGCCGAGATCTACCCCTTCCTCCGAAAACCGGACGTCACCTGCTCGAACGCCTACATAATCCGGACACCCGGAGATATCCTGCTCATCGATACCGGGGCCGAACCCGGCCAGATGGACCGGATCATGGCGATCATCGAGGAGAGCCTCCGGGAGGCCCCGCGCCCGGTCACCCTCTTTCTCACCCACTGCCACATCGACCATTGCTGCCAGGCTGCCCGAAACCGGCGGTTCCGGTCCCTCCCGGACCTCACCGTCGCCGTGGAGACGGAGGGCGCCCGGGCGCTCGAGGCCGGCGACGCTGTCCTGACGATTGCCGAACTCTTTGGGTGGGAGGTCGAGCCGCTCCCGGTCAATCTCCCCCTCCTCACCGCCCACGACCGCGAGTCCCTGGAGATGGACGACGGCACCGCCCTTTACCGCCAGGAGGTCACTCTCCGGTCCGGGGACGGCCTCTCGGTCTACCACACCCCGGGGCACTCGCCCGACAGCATCTGCATCCGGCTCGGGGAGTACCTCTTCATCGGCGACTTCCTCTTCTCGACGAACCCCGGGATTGCCGGGATATCTGGCTGGTCCCAGGCGGCCCTGCTTGCGTCCATAGGAAGGGTCCGGTGGATCCTCGCCCACGAACCCGTGAGCCTCTGCTGTCCCGGCCACGGCCGGTGCATCCCGGCCGCGGCGATGCCGGCGCTCCTCGACCGGCTCGAGGGGGAGGCGGCGAGGATGGCGGGTGTCGGCACCTTCAACCTGGCGCGGCTCGATGACTCCCTGGAACACGCCGTCGACCTCCTCCTGGAGGCCAACCGGGTCTTTGCGGTGATCGCAGGAAGGCTCTACGCCCTCGCCTACCGCCTCGAAGACCTCGGCGAGGCTGACGAGGCCCGGCGCTACCTGGAACTCCTCGAGTCCGACCGGATCGACGAGTTCCTGGCAGAGTTCTCCCGGTTCGCCGATGAGTTCCAGGCGGGGAAGAAACTCGAGGTCCAGTTCGTCCTCAAGGCGGTCCAGGTTATCCAGCGGGTCGAGGCCCATTTCGTGGGCGACCGGCTCAACCACGTCGTCGATGCGTCGCTTCTCCGCCGGGCCGACCGCCTGCTCACCGACTTCATGAATACGATCTTCGACTACCGGGACACGGCCTGCCTCTCTGCCGCCGACCTCCCTTCGGTGCTTTGCGACCTGGTCGCCGGAGTCATGAACCCGCCGTTCTCTGATGCGGCCTTCATCGAGGCGGCCGATGACCCGGCGGCATACCAGGCGGAGCTCGCCTCCCGGCTCGCCTACCTCCCGCTCTTTGAGGGCGTCGACCTCTTTGTCGAGACGGAAGGCTCCCTCCCGCCGGTCCTGGTCGACCGGGAACGGTTCGCCGACGAGGTCGTCGGGGCCCTTGAGGATATGGCGGCCGGCGGCGCCCGGGAGATCCGGCTCTCCCTCCGGCGGGAGGGGGATGCGGTCGGGCTTCTGATCCCGCGCCCCGGCCCTCTCTCGGAGAGAAGGCTCCGGTTCTACCGGCGCAAGTTCGGGCTCGCGGGGGCGTCGCTCGCGGTCCGGGAGGATGGCGCCGGGCTTCTCCTTCTCCTCCGGCCGGCCTCCTCCTGACCCGGCTCCGGGACAAACTACTTATCCCCGGCACCCGGAGTCAGGGTGATCATGATGGCGATGCAGCACGTGCCCGGAGTCGACCGCGGCAGGGTGATCCTCTACGCCCTGAGCACCTGCGGCTGGTGCGCCCGGACAAAAGAACTCCTCACCGACCTCGGGGTCGGGTTCTCGTACGTCTACGTGGACCTGCTCACGGGTGAGGAGCGGGACCGCGTGGTCCGGGAGGTCGAACGCTGGAACCCGCGGCTCTCGTTTCCCACGGTCGTCGTCGACGACGCAAAGGTGGTCGTGGGGTTCCGGGAGCAGGAGATCCGGGAGGCGGTCGGTGCCTGAACCGGCGGACGTCGACCGGTTCATGCGCGACCTCGATCTTGAGGCGGAGGCCGGCGGCTATCACTTAAACCCCGACCCGGAATTCACCCGCGGTCTCGTCCGGGGTCTGCTCGCGAACCGGGAGCGTTACGGCTACATTTCCTGCCCCTGCCGGCTCGCCTCCGGGAACCGGGAGGACGATGTCGATATCATCTGTCCCTGCGACTACCGGGACCCCGATCTCGCCGATTACGGCGCCTGCTACTGCGCCCTCTATGTCACCGCCGACGTGCAGGCCGGGGCCCGCATCCCCGACCCCGTCCCGGAACGGCGGCCGCCGCCGGCGGAGCGCGAGCGGCAGAAGGCGGGATACGCCGCGGTCCCGGAGTCCCTGAAGTTCCCGGTCTGGCGGTGCCGGGTCTGCGGTTACCTCTGTGCCCGGAACGAGCCGCCCGAGATCTGCCCGATCTGCCGGGTCCCCCGCGACCGGTTCGAGCGGTTTATGTGAGCCGGTCGAGGCAGGCGTAGACGAGGAACGCGGCGACGATCCCGTTCACCGGGGGGATCCCCGGGACCACGAGGGCGGCGAGGGAGCCTGCGGCGTAGGCGGCGAGCCCCTGCCGGTTGAACCGGGGGACGGCCGTCTCCCCGAGCGCGGGGTAACGGCCCCGGTGGCGGACGAAGAAGTCGGCCATGATCACCCCGCCGAGCGGGGGGATGAAGACCCCGAGGAGGGTCATGTAGGGGATCAGCCAGTCGTACATCCCGCAGAGGGCAAGGACCGTCCCGGCGGCGGCGCCGGCGAAGGTGACCAGCCGCCGGCGTTCGGTCCTGCAGAAGTGGCACCCGGCGACCGAGAAGTTATAGATGGTGTTATCCTGGGTCGTCCAGATGTTTAAGAAGAGCATCAGGAGGCCGGCGGAGAGGAGACCCTGGACCGCCAGGACCTCGACGATGTCGGAGAGGCCGTAGATAGCGGCGCCGACGGCCCCGGCGGCGATCATCAACCCGTTCCCGAGGAAGAACGCAAGGAGCGTGGAGCCGACGGCGGCCCGGGCCGACCCGGAGAACCGGGTCCAGTTGGCGACCTGGGTCCCGCCGGAGACAAACGTCCCGACGACGATGGTGAGGGCTTCGGGGAGCGTGAGTGTGCCCGCCGCCGCCGGGGCGAGGAGGCCGTTTCCTGCGTCCTCCAGGGCGACCGCACCGCTTACGGTGATGAGGAGGAGCATCGCCGGGACCGCGACCCGGGAGAGGGCGGCGAGCCCCCGGCAGCCGACGCAGGCCGTCAGGCAGAAGCCGAGGCCGAAGACGATCATCAGGGGTGCCTGCAGCCCCGCATCGAGATCCAGGAGACGGTCGAGGACGATCGCGATCGTCGCGGTCCCCCAGGCATACCACCCGATCTGGGTGAGCCCGAGGATGGCGTCGGACCACCGGCTCCCGATATCCCCGAAGGCGAACCGGGCGGAGAGGACGGTGGAGAGACCGCTCTTGTAGCCGACGTAGCCGAGGCCGGCGACGTAGAGCGCGAGGATCGCACTCCCGGAGAGGATGATCAGGACCAGGTCGGGCCAGAGCCGGAACGCAACCCCGATCCTCGCGCCGCCCCAGATCGTTGCGGAGAAGAACGTGAACCCGAGCAGCACCAGGGCGATCGGCCAGAACCCCTGCCGGGCTCCTTGCGGGACGGCGGAGAGCGGGTAGTCCTCCGTGCCGCTCCGGTCCGCCGCCTCACCGGCCTTCTCTCCCCGGATTACTGCTGCTTTCGCGATGAACTATAGTTCTGCTGCGAAAGACTAATCCTTTCCGGATCTCTTCCCCCGGTGAACGCCGTTCTCCCGGAACGGCCACCATCGCCCGGCAGGACGGATCCAAGGTGTCATATACCCCGGGGACGATTCTCCTGTATGCCGAGCGTGCGGATCAATGACGGAGCCCTCTCTTCAGGGACTGGTGTTGAGGGAGGACGAAAGAAGCGACCCGACGATATCCCGGCAGCCGCCTCCCGTGAGCCCGGACCGGGTACCGCAACAGAGAAGAACCTCGTCAAGCCCCGGCAGGGGCGGCCCCGGTTTGGGGACGGCGACAGCGCCGATATCTTCTACACGAAGACGAAGTAACTCACTCGTGCACCTGGATATCCGCGGCGGAGGAGACCAGCACCTCCCGCGTCCCGCGGTAGGTCTGCACCACCCCGTAGAGCGAGACGCTCCTGTTCTCGTGGAGTTCGAGTGCGCCCGCCACGTTCTGCGGCAGAAAGACGGTCGTGCCGTTGACGTCGAGGATAAGGTGCCCGCCGGTCGATGTCGCTCTGACCTCCTCGATCCTCCCCTCAAGGAGGACCAGCGCTCCGTCGGGGACGTCTATCGAGTAGGGCTCCGCGACGAGCGGCCGGCCGACGGCGCCGAAGAGGAGGTGCGCGGCAAGCACGATCCCGACGACGCATACAAGCATCGCAAGGGCTGTTTTCTCCTCCCGTTCCAGCATAGTTACCTTATGGGCTCACGGGGTTATAACATCCGTCAGTTTGATATGTTAACAGCGTTAACTATGCTGCATGGATGATGTGAACCTTCCCCCGTCGTCGAGAAAGATCCTCCTGCTGTTAGAGGACGGGGGCGCCCTGACCCACAAGGAGCTCGTCCGTCTCAGCAGCCTGGCCCCCCGCACCGTCCGCTACGCCTTAAAGAGGCTCAAAGATAACGATATGATCGTGGAGAAGTTCAACTTCAGGGATGCCCGGCAGATCCTCTACGAGTACAAAGACTCCCAGATGGTGTCTGCGCAATGACCGAGCCGTTCTCCTGCGACATCATGCGGTGCGACAACCTCGCCCGGCTCCTCCTCCCCCGGATGCGCGCCGAGATGGTCTACCGGCTGGTGAACGAGCGCGGGATCACCCAGAGCGAGGTCTCCAAACGCCTCGGGATCAGCAGGGCCGCAATATCCCAGTACATGAGCCGGAAACGCGGGTTTACCCGGCAGGACCTTCCTGACGACCTTGACCGGGTCATCGAGCGCTGGGTCTCCGCCGTCGCCTCGGGCGAAGGGACGATCACCATCTGCGACGTCTGCCGCTCGGCCGATCTCCCCGACCGCCGGTGAGGCGTTACGTGCGCCGCCGCCGGTAGATGTAGAGCCCGAGAAGTCCGGCGAGGATACAGGCCGCCGCGACGGCCTTGAGCCGGTCCGGTCCCGGGGCACCCTCCCCCTCCCTCTCTTCTGCAGCGTCCCAGTCGTCCGAGAATACCCGGGCATAGTAGGCCGCGATCTCGGGGTGCTCGACGATCACGCCCGCTTCCCGGTTGAACGCCGGTGAGTTGGCGTTCCAGTTGATGCTGCTGACGAGGACCGCGCGGCCGTCGACGACGACACCCTTGTTGTGGATCTTAGCGAGGTTGTTCGCCTCAAGGTCCGCGAGCCGTGCCTCGAGCGGCAGCCCTTCGGCCGCGGCGATCCGGTTGATAACCGCGACCATCTCGTCGTTGTCGGCATCGTCCTCGGTGTTGAACCAGACGGAGTCAAGGAGGACCCTGACCGCGACCCCCCGGCGGGAGGCGTTGATTGCGGCCGCAAGGTAGGGGTTGAGGAGGTCGCCGGTCTCGTTTGTTATGTAGGCCTGCTCGATAACGATGCTCTCCTCCGCTCCCTCGATCAGTTCGAGGATGAGCGCGCTCGTGTCGGGAGAGAGGACCGGGGTCACCCGCGCACCCTCCGCGCGGCAGGGGGCGAACTCCACAGTGTAGGCGGGAGCCCAGGGCGTGCTGAGTTCGGCCGCCGTCCCTTCGAACGGGACGATATCTTCGCCTGCGGCATCGAAGAGGAAGACCTCCCGGAAGTAGGCCGCAAGCCCGGTATCCTCAAGAACGAGCCCCCACCCGCGGTTGCCCTGCAGCCCCGGCGCGGGGTAGCCGCCGGGCTTGAAGTTCTCGCTCCCGAGAAGGACCGTCTCGGCGTCGATGACGATGTACTTCGCGTGGTCGTAGCGGTACTTTGCGTGGGCGGCATCGGTCGTCTCCATCGAGAGGACGGCGATCCCGCTCCGGTTGAGCGCGCCCGCGATCGCCCGCTCTTCGGCCGGGACGCCGCCGACCGGACCGCCCTCGAGGAGGACGGTCACGGCAACGCCCCGTTCCCGGGCGCTGATGAGCGCCTCCGCGAGGTCCGGGTCGGTGAACTCGTAGACGTTTGCGAGGATCTCGCGCTCTGCGCCCGCGACGGCCGCAAGAAAGACCTCCTGCGAGCAGTCCGGCGCGACGAACGCGGTCACGGCGACGTCCTGGTAGGTCGCGGGACCGAAACGGGACTGGCCGATGGCGAGCGGGCGCGGGTCCCAGGCGCCGTCCTCGAGGTAGTGGATCTGCCCTTCCCGCGGATGGACGTCGGCGGGCCAGGCGACCTTCTGGACGAGCGTCGTCCCCCGGTAGATAAGGAGTTCGTCGGCCCGGTTCGCCATCAGGAGGTTTCCGCCCGGGATCACGTCCGGGACGGCCGGGGTCCGCCCCTCGATCTCGAAGTCGGGCGGGTAGCCGTGGGTCTGCTCGAAGGCCGGCCCGCTCCTCGCGACCACCAGCCGCCCGTCGATCCGCGTCCCCGATGGGAACCGGAATCCGCCCTCTCCGTCCGAGAAGGCGTATCCGTCGAGCACCCCCGTCCCCTCGATCACCAGGTACTCGTCAAGATCGCCGGGGAGGTAGGGGTCCGGACAGAACTCGACGATCCGGATCCCGCCGGTCGTCCCGGCAAGGAGGCAGAGAAGGATGACGGCCACGGCGATCCGGCGCATACGCAGGGTTATGTATCCCCCGGTTTAATAGCAGAGCGATATGACTTCACCTGCACCCCCGCTGGTCGTCAAGGTGGGCGGAAGCCTCTTTGACCGGACGGCGTCACTGCTCGGCATCTTTCGGGAGGTCGGCCGCCCGGTCCTGATCGTCCCCGGCGGCGGGAAGTTCGCCGACCTCGTCCGGCGCCTCAACGTCTCCGATACCGCCGGCCACTGGATGGCGATCGCCGGCATGGAGCAGTTTGGGTGGTACATCGCCTCGCACGGGGTCCCGTCGGTCAGCGGACCCGCGCTTCCGGCGGAAGTGACGGTCCTCCTCCCCTACTGCGCCCTCCGGCGGGCCGACCCCCTCCCGCACTCCTGGAACGTCACCTCCGACACCATCGCCGCCTGGGTCGCGAAGGAACTCTCCCTCGATCTCCTCCTCTTAAAGTCGGTCGACGGCATCCATCACCATCGGAGACTCCTCTCCCGCGTCGCGGACCCCGATCTCATCTCCGACGAGGTCGATCCCGCGTTTGTCCGGTTTGTCTTCGATCACGGTCTCCGGGCCCGGGTGGTGAACGGCAGGCACGACGACCGTGTCCGTGCAGCCCTCCGGGATGAGCCGGTCATCGGGACTCTCGTCGATCCGAGATTTTAACTGCTGCGAGGGAGATATGATAGGTTAACTTTCGAGGAATTGATAATGACAGCAAGAGAGCGATGTACCTCCTGCAACGCCACACTGGCCGAGGAAGGCTCAACCGGGTTCCCGTGCCCGGTCTGCGCGCACGAGATCAACAGGTGCTACCGGTGCAGGGAGCAGAGCATAGGATATACCTGCCCGAAGTGCGGGTTCCAGGGGCCATAAACCATGGGTAACGTAGCCATCATCGTGAAGATCATGCCCGAGTCCCCCGACGTCGACCGCGAAGCACTCAAAGCGGCAATCAAGGCGGCCGTCCCGGTCGACGATATCAGGGAAGAGCCGATCGGCTTTGGTCTCGTGGCACTGAAAGCCGTCATCGTCGTCCCCGACAGAGCCGGGGCTCCCGATGAAGTCGAGACAGCGCTCCAGGGCCTTGAAGGCGTCGGCAGCGCAGAGATCATCGAATCCACCCTCGTATAGGCGGATTCCCATACCTTTTTTCGCTCTACCGGCTCTCTTCCAGCCGCTCCATCACTTCAGCGGTGATCCTCTGGATCTTGGCGACTGATCTCCCGAACCCCATGATCTCGTCCTCTTCAAGGCTGATCGGAACCGGAAAGACGCCGTCACGGTTGATGCGGGCGGGCACGCCGATGCAGACGTCGCCAATCCCGTTGACCTCGCTCTTGATGTAACTGGAGACGGTGAGGATCCTGTTCTCGTTCCCGAGAATCGTCCTGACAAGGGTTCCAATCGCTTCCCCCGGTCCGTAGACGGTAGCACCCTTATCCCTGATGATCGCCTGGCCGCTTGTCCTGACGGTATCGATCATCTCCTGCACGGGCAGGCCCGAGAAGGTAGGCAGGTTGCTGATCCGGATGCCGCCGATCGTCGTCGCCGACCAGAGCGGGACCATGCTCTCGCCGTGCTCGCCGATGATACGGGTATGCACCTCGCTGACGTGGACCCGGAAGTAGCGCGCGATGAGGGATTTTAAGCGCATCGAGTCAAGGTGCGTCCCGAGGCCGAAGACCTGCCGCGGCTTGAGCCCCGAATACTTCAGGGCGACGGCGGTCATGACGTCGACGGGGTTTGTTATGATGAAGAGGAGGGCATCGGGCGATGATTGACCGATGGTCTCGGCGGTCTCTGCGGTGAGCTTGGCGTTCTCGAAGGCGAGGTCGTTCCGGTCCTGGCCGGGCCGACGGGGCACTCCTGCCGTACATATGATGATGTCCGAGT
This sequence comes from Methanoculleus sp., assembly GCF_020696975.1. Lineage (GTDB taxonomy): Archaea > Halobacteriota > Methanomicrobia > Methanomicrobiales > Methanoculleaceae > Methanoculleus. The sequence continues at coordinate 33,964 of NZ_JAJGBK010000032.1, read as the reverse complement.
CTTCTGCGTCAGATAGACTGGTACTGTGCGAAAGCCGGATATCGGTGCCTCGCGCAGCAAACGAATCAGAAAGGTCACGGCAGCAGCCCGCGAGAAAATCTTCGCGTCCGGGCCTCCCGACGAGCAGCATATCGCTGACGTACGGGATCTCGGAGATGGTGTGGGCCGCAAACATGCCGACGTTCCCTGTAGCCCCAAGAATCGTTACTTTTGCCATGGAGATCGCCGTTGGGGACGCGTCCTCGGTCGACCGTGCGCACAACCATTCACCGCTGCATCCCTCCTCCACCCCGCAACCCCATGGGCGCCGAACGTCCACGGTAAGTCTGCTCCCTTCCGGGCCTGAACCGGTACCCGCGGCAAAAGGTCGCCGCCCCCTCCGGGGCTTTGATACCTTTCCGCCGACCTCATGGGACGAGGCTTCTCCGTCGGGACGCAACGGATCCTGGATGCCGCTGCGGCCTTCCTTGGACTTCGCCCCCCGCGTAACGGCGGTTTCGGGTGACAGGTGACGCCGAGCCACCCGGGCTAGTCCCCGTATACCATAGGGTCTATGGGATAAAAATAGCTCCGCCCACCGAGGCCTCCCAGGCCCGGGTGATCCGTGCAACCTTCCCGGCGTCCCTCTTCTCGAAGATATCGAGGGCGGTAAGGTCAATTTTTGGTGGGAGGACGGCCGAGAGCAGCCGGAGATCGCCCTGGTAGACCGCGGCTCCCTCCGTCTCGGCGACGAGGACGGGGTCCCGCGCGACCGGCCGGCGCCGCAGGTCGTCGTAGGTCCGGCGGATCGCGACTTCCCCGATCCCGAGGGCCTCCCGGTTCACCCGGAGGTTGGAGGCGGTCCAGTAGGCGGCCGCGTACCAGGCGTCGTTATAGATGACGCGCGGGACACCCGCCCGGGCGGCGGCAAGCCCGAGGGTCCCGGCGCCGCAGCAGGCGTCGACGAAGGTCCGGGGCCGGTGCCGCCCGATCTCTTGTTCAAGGGAGAGGATCTTCTCGTCGCGGTCCCGGGGAAACTCGATGTGCAGGACCGACTGCTGTTTGTAGACGACGACCGGTCCCGCGCGGGTGGAGAAGATATCGGCCCGAACGTCGCAGCCGGCAAGCAGGGTATGCGTCAGGGGTCCGGCGTCGGTATCCGTGATTCCCGGTGTCCTGCCGTCTGTCCGGACGACGCCCCGGATCTCCGGGACGCTCGCGACCAGGCGTGCCGCCGCCCGCTCCCCGACCGACCGGGAGAGGAGGACGAGGGAGCCGGGCGGGAGGTAGGGCGGGCTTTGCATGGGATGCCCGGGATGAATGAGCGGCGTCCCGACGGCGGCGAGGGGTTCGGTCCCGGCAAGGTCGCCCTCTTCGGCCATGATCCGGTAGGTCTCGGCAAAGACCTCGTCGATGAACCGCTTCCCGCAGGTTGGACAGGGGTCGGCCGGATCGATATCGGGCGGCGGGCTCCTTTTATCGTAGACGAGCCCCATGCAGTCGGGGCAGGGAGCGAACCGCCCGGGGAGGGCGGCGAGGAGCGCGGGGGCGTCGGTGACGCAGTCGTGCCCGCAGACGGGACAGTGCATACACGATTGGGTTGGGGTCCGCGGTATATAGGTGTATCAGGCGGCCCGCGGCGGAAGCACAAGCCCTTCCCGGAGCCAGCCCCAGGCGTCCCTGAGACGGCTCTCGGGGAAGTAACGGACATCGATCCCGGAGAACCCGACGAAGAGACCGGGGAGATGGTTCATCCACTCCCGCCACCTCTCGCCGCCGACGATGGCGATCCGGTCGACCATCGCGAGCCCGGGCCACTCCCGGAAGGCATCCCAGCCCTCCCCCGGCCTCCAGCTCCGGAAACCCTCGATCTTGAAGAGAACCCGGACGTTCTGGTGGTCTTCCATCGCTCGTTCAAGCTCAGGGATCAGGAGAGTAGCATAATCGCTCTCGCTCAGTTTTCCGTCGAACCGGAACCCGATCACGCGTCCTGAACTCTCTCTCATCCGGTCAAGCATGGGTGCCCCTTTTACTTCTAAAGAGAAAAAGGCTATGCCGCCCGGGTACCCATGGGCCGGACGGCAACACCACTCCGGGGGGGATACCCGAATATGCTTCCCCGCGAGACGAACGGCACCGCCCTCTCCCGGCAAGGGGATGAGCAGAATGGAACGGCTCCTGCTTGGCATCATCCTGGTCTTGAACGTCATCTTCGCCGTCACGATCGTCTTCTTCGAGCGGAGAAGCCCGACGGCCGCGGTGGCCTGGCTGATGGTCCTCTTCCTCCTTCCGCCCGTCGGGTTTGTCCTCTACCTGCTCTTCGGGCAGAACTACACCCGGCGGAGGATCTGCGCCATGATGGAGCAGGAGGACCGCCGGTTCCTGCGGGAGACGTTCGGGGAGCAGGACCGCGAGTTCGCCGACCCCCGCCACCGCTTCGCCACCCCCGAGGCGGAGGAGTTTCGCGAGACGATCGTTCTCCTCCTCCGGAGCGGTCAGGCATGCCTGACCGAGAAGAACCGGGTCGATCTCTACACACGGGGCGAGGATAAGTTCGATGCGCTTTTCGCCGCGATCCGGATGGCACGCCACCACATCCACCTGGAGTACTTCATCGTCAACAATGACGACCTCGGGCGGGCGGTCATCCATGCCCTCGCAGAGAAGGCGCGGGAAGGTGTCGAGGTCCGCCTTCTCTTCGACGCGATGGGGACCCGGGCCGGGGGCGGGTCGCGGGCGGCGTTCTCCGAACTGACCGATGCCGGCGGGAAGATCGGGGTCTTTTTCCCGGCGATCTACCGGATTAACTTCCGCAACCACCGAAAGATCGTCGTCATCGACGGGACAGTGGGGTTCATCGGCGGGTTCAACATCGGAGACGACTACCTCGGGGAAGGCCCGCTCGGCCGCTGGCGGGACACCGCTGTCCGGATCACGGGAGACGCCGTCCGGATGCTCCAGCTCCGGTTCCTCCTCGACTGGAACTACGTGACCGGCGAGCGCCTGGAGCCGGCGCCCCGCTACCTCCCCGACCCGGGCAGCCCCGGGACGACTCCCGTCCAGATCGTCTCCGGCGGCCCGGGCAGCCGGTGGAACCCGATCAAAGAGGGTTACATCAAACTGATCAACTCCGCCCGGGAATCGGTCTATATCCAGACGCCCTACTTCATCCCCGACGAGAGCGTCACCGACGCCCTGCGGCTCGCGGCGCTCTCGGGGGTCGACGTCCGGATCATGATCCCCTGCAAGCCCGACCACCCGTTCGTCTACTGGGCGACCCTCTCATTCATCGGCGACCTCCTCGACGCCGGGGTCCGGGCCTACACCTACGATGACGGGTTCCTCCACGCGAAGACGATCGTCGTTGACGGAAAGGCAGGCTCGGTCGGGAGCGCGAACTGGGATATCCGGAGTTTCCGGCTGAACTTCGAGGCGAACGCCTTCTTTTACGACGCGGCCGTCGGCCTCGCCCTCGCCCGGGCCTTCAACGAGGACCTCGCCGTCTCCACCGAGATCACCCCCGAGCGCTACCGGGCGCGGTCCCTCCGGGTCCGGGTGAAGGAGTCGGTCTCCCGGCTCTTCTCACCCCTTGGGTGAGGCTGTCTCACCGGTTCAACCGGCCCTCGACGAACTTCCGGATCCGGGGGAGGCCCTGCTCCCAGCGGGCCTGGAGGATGGGGACGGCGTAGGGGAGGTGGTGGGGGAGGACCGCGGTCCCCATCACGGCCTTCTCGACGAGGGGCCGCTCACGGCCGATGACGACGGTTTTTTTCATCCGGATGGCGTCCAGGAGTTCTTCTGCGGTGTCGACCTCGGCGCAGGTGACGACCCCGCCGAGCTCGTGGAGGAGGTGGCCGTCGGTGCCCCCGGTTCGCCCGAGATCGTGGGTGACGGCGAGCCCGGCGGCCTTCAGGTTATGGGACCGGGCCATCCCGCCGCAGATCACCTCGAGGGCGTCGAGGCGAGAGAAGACCTCTTCCCCGATGCATGCGCCTGCGACACAGCGCTGGACGCCCCGGTTCAGGAACGCGTAACCGCAGGGATGCGCCTCGACCGCGATGCAGGAGTAGCCTTCCCGGCGGTCGAGGATATCGGAGGTGTCGAGGCGTATCGCGGTGAACGGGCCGACTCTCCGGTTCTTCGCGATGTGGCGCCGGTGAAAGTCCAAAAGATCGGAGACCGAGTAGAAGTAGAGGAGGATGTGCGGGCCGTCGTTCGCGCTGACCTCGATCCCCGGGACGAGGGGGACGCGGATCTTCTGCCCTTTGGCCTCGGCGACGCCGCTTGCCTGGTTATGATCGGTGATCGCAAGCCCGACGCCCCGCCGGGCCGCGAGTTTCAGCGCGTCCCGCACGCGGGTGGCCGAGTCGGAGTGCCGGGTGTGGAAATGGAGGTCCACCGGGAGGAGCCCGAGCCGCCGGATCTCTTCCGGCAGGGGTTTCTGGAAGATGACGTCTTTATAATAGTGCATGGGATCGCTATCTGCCCGATCACCGGTAGGTTGGCCGGGATGAAAAAGGGTTGCCCGGTCACCGGGAAGGGGCGGCACCGGTGCCTATCACGCCTCCGGTGCGGCCCCCTCGAGGACGATCGGCTCCCGCAGCCAGTCGAGGGCGGAATCAAGGTGGTCGCTCGTGAAGTAGCGGACGTCGATCCCGGTAAACCCGACAAAGAGTCCCGGGAGACGGCTCATCCACTCCTCCCACCTCTCGCCGCCGACAATCGCGATCCGGTCGACCTTCCTCATCCCCGGCCAGTCCTTGAGGCTCTCCCAGTGGCCGTGCGCCTTCCAGCCGTGAAAGTCCACGATCTCAAAGAGGATCCGGAAGATTGGCTGGTTCCCTTCCGCCGCCTCCAGCGCCGGGATGAGCGTCCCGGTGTAGTCCTGTGCCGTCATATCGCCGTCAAACCGGAATCCGACGACGCTGTCTGCTCCTGTCTCCATCCGCTCGAGCATGGCGCCCCCTCTCCGGGGTAGATCAGAAAAAGGTTCCGGCGGTCACCCGGCCCGGACCTCTCCGGGGGTCACCATCTTGTGTTCTCCTCCTCCGGGAACCGGGAGAGGTAGCTGTTCCCGGTGAGAGCGACGGTGATCGAGCCGACGAGGACGAAGATCATATCGAGGATGGTCTCGAACGTCCACTCGTAGAACCCCCGGAAGGGGAGCGTGATGTTTCACCGGCGCGTGAGGACGGCGGTGAGCAACCGGCCGGTCTCTTCATGGAGGAGTATGGGGCGATTCGTAAACACCTTCTGCCGCGCCGTCATCGACCCGGATATCGATCTTCGCGAGTTTTTCGTAGATCCGGCGCTTCCGCATCTCGCGCCGGTAGTCGTAGACGAAGTATTCGTAGGTGTCCCAGATCGTCACCCAGTTTAAGATCGTGACGAGGCCGGTGAGCAGGACCACGACGGGGTCGCCGAGGCTCCCGGCGAAGGCCAGGAAGAACAGAACCGCGATGCCTGCGTTGATACCGGCGAGGATGGCGCTGATCTTTCCTTCCCGGCGGGAGACCCTTCTGTCGTTGTCGAGGTCGGCTATCCGGAACGAGAAGTGCCGCCGTATCGTCTCAGGAAGAAGCGCGACCTCCTCCGGGGAGAGCGATGCCCGCGGGAGCCCGATGGTGATGGCGGCGACCGTCTTGAGGTTGCACCCGTCCAGATAACCGGCGATGAACTCTTCGGCAAACTCCGTGAGTTCCCGGGCGGGGAGGGGAGACGGGTCGTCCGGGTCAAGGAGCTGATCCGGCGATTTGAACCGAAACCCGATCTCTACGCCCCCGTCCCGCTCGATCCTGGTAACCCTGACTTCCCGCACCTTCCACCCCGGGCACCATATCTTCCTCTGCGGTCCGCCCGGCTCCCGACCTCGAGCGGATCAGGCCTGCATCCTGGATATCCGGGAGATTCGAACCGGGCCGCACATCCAAAAAATGAGGCGTTGCCGCCCTCCCGCTTACGGAGAGGGTGGCGGGACCTCCGCCTTTGCCGGTGTGCCGGCGCCGAAGGCGTCGCGGAGGTTCGTCTCCTCCGCTTCCGAGAGCGACGTCCGTACGACGCGCCCACCATACTCCCTGATGGCGTCGACCACTCTATCCGGGGTCATCTTCTTGACGAGCACGAAGACCGCGGAGTTGCCCGGCCCGACGCTCTCGGCGACTTCTTTGATGAATTTATCGTCGATGCCGTAGTCGGAGAAGCGTCCGGCGAGTGCGCCGGCGATCGCACCGATGGCAAGCCCGAAGATCGGGGCGAAGAAGATCAGGCCGATGAGCAGCCCCCAGAAAGCCCCCGAGAGCGCTCCCATGCCGGCCAGGTTGGTCGCCTGCTTGATCTCGGTCTTGCCGTCCCGGTGGTGGACGACGACCACCAGGTCCTCCAGTTCTATGATGTGCTCCTTTGTCAGGTTGACAAGTCGGTCTCTGACACGGAACGCGGTATCCTCGCCTTCGTAGGCGATGGCTATCAGGTCACTCATACCATCCTCCCCTGCATTGAGGTGCAGCCGAAATATGGTGGAATGTATATAAGACCTGCGCTGCCGGACCTTACTCCCGCCGCTCTCCGCTGCCCAGGAGCTCCCCGATCCACCGGGTCTCCTCCCAGCTCTCGAGGAAGAGCTTCACCGCGATCGTCAGGGGTATGGCAAGGAAGACACCGACCGCCCCGAGGATGAGCCCCCAGAATACGACGGAGAAGAGGACGACGAACGGCGAGAGGTCGAGATCCCGTCCGGCCATCCGGGGAAGGACGAGGTTCTCGGCGGCGGCGTCGATGAGGGTGACGGCGGCGATGACGGCTATCGCTCCCGCAGGCCCGAACTCGATGAAGGCGAGGAGGAGGGGCGGGATCGCGGCTGCAACGAGGCCGATGTAGGGGACGTAACTCAGGACGAAGGCGATGAACCCCCAGAGCAGCGCAAAGTCGACCCCGATGAGGGCGAGGAAGAGCCCGGTCCCCACACCGGTGATCAGGTTCACCTTCGTCCTGACGATGACATAGTCGATGAGGAGCCGGCCCGACTGCGAGAGGTGCCGGTAGGGGGAGCTCTCGGGCCCCAGGCGCCGGGCGATGCCGGCCGTGAGCCGGGGGGCTTCAAGGAGGAGGAACCCGATCCCGACGAAGACCAGGAAGGCGTCGACGGCGATACCCCCGACCTGCTGGGCAATCCCGGCGATCTGCTGGATGACGAACCCCTGGTCGATGTAGTCCCATATCGTGAAGGTGCCGGGGTCGATGCCGTAGCCGGCGAGGACGGCAGCCTGGGCTTCAAGGGCCGCCTGGTAGCGCGGCAGGGAGCGGACGAACCCGGTGAGGGCCACGCCGAGGAAGGCGATGGCTCCGGCGAAGATCCCGATGAGCCCCGCGACCACGGTTCCGGCGGCAAGGACCGGGGGCACCCCCCGCCGGGTCAGCCACGCCATGGCGGGCGCGGTGATCATCGCAAAGAAGACGGCAACGAGGAGCGGGCCGAGGATCGGCGTTGCCGCTCTCGCCCCCGCGAGCACGATGACGACCGCGGCGCCTATGATCGCGATCCGGGCAGGAGGGGAGAGGCTCTCGCCGATCATATTCACGGGAATGATATGGGCGCTCCAAAAAGAAAGAGTTTTTCCGGCCGGGTTCTCACGCTCCGGCCTCTCCTGCCCGGATCGCCTCCTGGAGCGACTCCCCGATGATCGGGGTCGCGAGGAATATGTTATTGTGGCCGATGATCGCGGCTGCTCCGATCTCTTCGAGGCCCGCAAGAAGCCGGGGTTCGACCTCGGCGAGGATGAGCCGGCCGTTGTGGCCCCGGACCCTCCGGGCGTAGCGCTCCAGCATCCGGAAGAGCCCGATGCCGGTCTCGCTCCTCCCCCGGAGGGTGAGGATGACGACGGCGCCGTTGGCCCCCTCCGGGGACGGGAGCGACCGTTCGATCGCCCGGAGGGTGGCGAAGTAGACGCTGCCGGAGATCGAGAGGATGGTGATCTCGCCGGCGGGGAGCCGGTCGGGCGCCGGTTCTTCCCGGAACATCCACTCGCCGACCGGGACGAGGCGGACGACGGTCGCCTCCCGGGTTGAGGTGACGAGGTAGATGGCGAGCGAGAGGAGGACGCCGATGTAGATGCTGTACTGGAGCGGGAGGACCTGGGTGGAGATGAAGGTGGCGATCATCCCCCAGCGTCCCGGGCGGGAGTACTTCCAGATGCAGGTGATCTCGCGGGGCTGGTAGATGAGTTCTATCCCGATGAGGATCAGGATGCCGGCAAGCGCCGGGAGCGGGATCAGTTCCGCGAGCGGCCCGGCGACGAGGATGACCGCCCCGACGATGACGCCCGATATGAGGTTCGCTGCCCGGGTCTTTGCCCCCGCGGCGACGTTCAACGCCGTCGCGGAGAGGGAGCCGGCCGCCGGGGCGGACTGGAGGAAGCTTGCGAGGATGTTCGTCGCCCCCTGCCCGGCAAAGTCCCGGTTCACGTCGGCGACGGTCCCGTCGGGCTCGGGGGTCGTCTCCGTGACCCCGACGGCCATCACGAGCCCGATGATGGCGAGCGCAAGCGCCGGAACCAGGAGCCCGGGTGCGAGGGTGATGTCGGGGATGACGGGGGCCGGGAGGCCGGCGGGGATCGCGGCGATGCTGCCCACGATCGCGACCTTTGGGAACGCGATCCGGACGAGGAGGGTGGCGATGATGACCGGGAGGAGGAGGGCGACGGGGCGGAGGCGCTCCACCCGCCGGAAGACGAGGGCAAGGGCGATGGTGAGGAGGCCGACCGCGAGCGCCCCGGGCCGGATCTCGCCCGCGTGGAGGATGAGGTCGGGCACGGCAAGGATCTGGATCGCCTCCCGCGGGAGCTGGTAGCCGGTGAGGTTGCCGAGCTGGCCGAGGACGATGAGGAGCGCTGCTCCGGTGACGAACCCCGTGAGGACGGCGTTCGATATGAACCGGGTCAGGCTGCCCGCCTTGATGAGCCCGAAGCCGAGCTGGAAGATGCCGACGAGGAGTGTCAGGACAAAGAGGGTGGCGGGGACGTCGGCCTCCGGGACCGGGGCGAGGACCGAGTAGATCGAGACCGCGAGGACGTTTGAGAGCATCACCTTGAGGTAGGTGGAGCCGGTGAGGAACGCGGCGATCGCCGTCGAGAACGCGGCGGTGTAGAGGCCGTAGACGGGGTTGATCCCGGCGACGAGGGCGAACCCCATCACCTGGGGGATGCCGACGAGGGCGGTGGTCGTCCCGGCGACGATGTCGGCGGGGAGGCTTTTCACCTGCAGTCCACCGGCGGGCATGCTCGGGGAGGGGGTGGGGTGCGGGATATAGGTTGTCCCCCGGCCGGGCAACTGTTCGGAGATTCCGAATAGTTCAGTGGGTGGGGCTGGTGCCCCCGGTGGGGCGTAATGGGCTCGTGGTCTAGCTGGTTATGACGTCGCCTGGTAAGGCGAGGAGAGATGACGTGGGCACGTGGATCGAGGGCCCGGCCAGAACTTGGATGGAATGACTATCGGACCGCTTATACGGCCAATTTCGGGCGTGAGTTTATATGGTCTAGCTGGTTATGACGCCGCCATGGATAGGCGAGGGTGCACGAGCCTAACATGAAACCGGGAACACGGCCGGATCGGCCTGGAAAGGCTATTGGACCTTGTATGTGGCAATTCTAGTATGCGAGCGCCATGGTCTAACTGGTTGTAACGTCGCCAGAATAGGCGACGTCATACCGCTAGACCATTGGGCAGACGCCGGGTTGACCCGAGCAGACCCGGGCAGCATCAAACTGACGTTCATACTCTGATACATGATGTCGTATGAAGGTTCATCCGGGCGTTTTCTGCCTGGCGCCGGAGGATATAAGTGGATAAATGCAGCATCACAGAATAATGGTATATCCACTCATCCAGATCCAGCAGAACCTTCACACCATCCGGGAGCGCTACGGTGTAGCCCGTATCGGCATCTTCGGATCTGTGGTGCGTGGCGAGGCCACCGGGGCAAGCGACATCGATATCCTGGTGGAGTTCCGGGAGGGGGAGGAGACCTTTGATCACTTTATGGGCCTCAAACTCTACCTTGAGGACCTCCTGGGACGAAGGACGGACCTCGTCATCACCGATACCCTGAAGCCCCGGATCCGGGAGACCGTCCTGGGTGAGGTCGTCTATGCCTGGGGATCTCCTCCTCTATCTGGAGGATATCCGTGATGCCATCGCCTCCATCCGCTCCTATGCAGGGGGCCGGACGTTTGAGGAGTTTGCGGGCGATCCCATGTGCCTTGATGCCGTCGTGCTCAGGTTTATCACCATCGGGGAAGCGGTGAAGCAGATCCCTGCCGATATCACCGCAGATCCCCGGAGATTGAGTGGCGAAAGTTCGCCGGGCTCCGGGATATCGGTGTCCACTCTTATTATTCGGTGAAACCGATAATCCTCTGGGATATCATCCAGACGGGGCTCGGACCCCTTGAAGATACGGTCAAAACGATGATCCGGGAAGTGGAATGAGCAGGGTGGGGTAGTTCACGGCGACTGGTATCAAACGGCAGTACATCGTAACCGACGATGGCAGAAAGATCAGGGTCGTGCTCGACATTGAGACTTTCGAGAGAATTGAGGAACTCCTCGAAAACTGTGGGGTTGCGCAGTACATGGAAGAAGTCGAGAAAGAGGAGACCCTCTCGCTCAATGAGGCGCGGCAATACTATGCGCAGATGAACAAAGGATAACATAATATTCTGCCGCATCTGATCCTTTCAAATATTTTTACTCATATGTGTAATAATTGAGGTGATACAACCATGCCAGGATTTGATGGAACCGGACCGGCCGGTCGCGGCCCGATGACGGGCGGCCGCCGTGGCCGGTGCGTCTCCCCCCTAACTCCGGGAGCGGAAGGCGAATCCCCCGCACCGGTGCTTCGCGGCGTCGGCCGGGGCGGTATCCCGTGGGGATGCGGCCGCGGTTTTGGCCGGGCACGCGGCCGGTGGTGACGGCCGGTGCCGGAGCGAAGGCACTATCTGCACGCGAGACGGATCTCTCTCCAGGATGATAGCATGAATGCAAGCGAGCCCGGCGAGGGACGTTGCCGCCGCGGGCGGGGCCGGCCCCGGGTCCGCCGGGTGATCGGGGATCCGGAGGCGTTCCGCTGTTTCGGCCCCCTCTGCGGGAGGCCTGATGCGGTCGTCGTCATCCTTCCCGAGGAGGTGGAGGCCCTGCGGCTCGTCGACCTCCAGGGGCTCGAGCAGGAGGAGGCCGCCGTCGCCCTCGGCGTCTCCCGAAAGACCCTCTGGCGCGACCTCCACGAGGCGCGGGCAAAGGTCGCGGACGCCCTGGTCCACGGGAAGACGATCCGGATCGCCGGGTGCGGCCGCCGGGAGGAAGCGGGGTGTCCCGAGGATGAGGATGCCCCCGCCGGCCCGGCGACCTGATGGCGATGGGGGCGTCGGCTCCGCGTTTTTCCTCAAAAACCGAATGCGTCCGGATTCAAACCCTCGAAGGGCCGGTTGGAGAAGTTGGTCTCGATAAACTCCATCTCCTGCAGGATGTGGGCGAGATAGACGGAGTTACGCTTCACACCAGACCACCTCACTCTCCACATCCTGCCGGATAAGCGGGTCCAGTCCTCCGACGGTGACGAGATCAACTCTTCGCCCGTATAACTCCTCCAGAAAGTCGGCGAGCGCCATGAAGTTTCGGAACGTGAGATGGCCCGGCGAGAGTTCGACCAGAACGTCCACATCACTGTCGGACCGCTCCTCGCCGCGGGCGGTGGACCCGAAGACCCCGATCTTTTCCACGCCGAACCGCTCCCGGAGTACCGGCAGCACTTCCTCAAGCCTGACGACGGACGGCGTCTTCTTCATCGGTTTCGGGGCAGTGGTCATAGCGGCACCTCACTCTTTTCTGCTCGCGGCCTTATGTCTCTGATAGTTCCTTCCTTCTCCATCGCCAAATATCTTCTGCCGGCGATGCTGCGTAACATCCTGAAGGCTCATTCGGGTCTGGTGGAGGACCGATCAACCCTGCTGCCCTTGAAAGACTGAGTGGATGCCGGACGAATCCATATTCCGCAAGCGCAGACCCGTAACCGTCATAACAGCGGACAAGATGCGAGCAAAGAGCGGCCCCCGGTCAAAACAGGCAAGAGTGTAAGCCTGGGCGGAAGGGGTATGCGTTCATGCTCGACAGTGAAGCGGCACGAATACGCCTCGATCTGATGGCGGTCCAGAAATGGAGCCCGGCCGGTCATCACGATGATATTCTGGAAAAACATGGGCCCGGAGGGATTCGAACCCACGACCGCTCGGTTATGAGCCGAGCGCTCTAACCGGACTAAGCTACGGGCCCCTGAATAAGCGTCCTGACCCGCCGAGATCCCGGAATCACAGTAACCCGTGCCGTTCCCGGGATCCGTGCAGATCACGGTGCACATAAACATCTTCCTTGAACGTTAAATACGTTGTGCGCACCAATCCGCGCCCGTCCTGCGATTCTTCCGCCCTACACCTCCCGCGCCGCCGGGTCGGCCGTCCGGATGACCGCGAGCACCTCCTGCGCCTTCTCGTCCAGGAGCTCCTTTCTTTCCGCCTCCAGGTTCAGCCGCACCACCGGCTCGGTCTGGGAAGGGCGGATATTGAACCACCAGTCGGAATAACCCGCCGTCAGCCCGTCGAGGTGGTCGAGGTCCGCGTCCCGGTAGCGCGCCGCAAGCACCGCGAGCACCGCCGCCGTATCGCTCACCCGGAGGTTGATCTCCCCGGTCGAGGGGTAGCGGTCGAGGGGCCGGATGAGTTCGGAGAGGGTCCGGCCGCTCGCCGCGAGGATGTTCGCGATATAGACCAGCGTCAGAAGCCCGTTGTCGGTGAACCCCATATCCCGGTAGTAGTAGTGCCCGGAGAGTTCCCCGGCAAACAGCGCGTTCTCTTCCCGCATCAGCGCCTTGATGAAGGCGTGGCCCACCCGTGAGCGGACGGCCCGGCCTCCGGCCTTCTCAATCGTCTCGACGACCGCCCGGCTCGACCGCAGGTCGTAGAGGATCGTCGCCCCCGCAACCTCCAGGAGCAGGAACTCCGCAATCAGCGCCGTCACCAGGTCCTCCCGGACGCGTTCGCCCCGCTCGTCGATGAACCCGCACCGGTCGCCGTCGCCGTCGAACGCCACCCCGAAGTCCGCGCCCTCCGCCACAACCCGGTCCTGGAGGTCCCGGGTCGTCTCCGGGTCGAGCGGGTTCGCGTGGTGGTGGGGGAACCGCCCGTCGGGCTCCAGGTACATCGGCACGAGCCGCCATGCCGGCACCCGCTCGAAGAGCCGGGGGACCTCCGGCCCGACCATCCCGTTGCCTGCGTCCACGACGATCTTGAGGGGTTTTGGGGCCCGGAGAAACCCGGCCACCTTCCCGATATAGGGCTCGAGCATATCGATCCTGCGGCAGGACCCGCCGGCACGGGCTGCCGGCTCCTCCCCGACCCGTGTCTCCAGGAGCGGCAGGTCCCGGTCGCCGGAGAGGGGGATGGCGTTCTCGCGGGCGAGTTTGAACCCGTTCATCTCTCCCGGGAGGTGGGAAGCCGTCACCATCGCCCCGCCGTCGAACCCCCCGGCGGCGATGGCATAGTTGAGGAGCGGGGTGCTCACCATCCCGATATCGGCAACCTCCGCCCCGGCCCCGACCGCGCCCTCGACGAACGCCCGGGCGAGCGACGCCGACGAGGGGCGCATGTCCCGCCCGACGACGACCTGCTCCGCCGCAAGGAGCCGGACGAAGGCGTTCCCGATCCGCTTTGCCGTCGCCTCATCGAGTTCGTCCGGGTAGCGCCCCCGGATGTCGTAGGCCCGGAAGATCCCGGCCATTCACGCCTCCCCCCGGAGCGGCGACATCGCCCGCAGGCGCTCGATCACCCCGGGGAGGACGGAAAGAACATAGTCCACGTCCTCCTCGGTGTTCCGCGACCCGAGGGTCAGCCGGAGCGAGCCGTGGGCGTGTTCGGGGGGGAGGCCGCAGGCCGTGAGGACGTGCGAGGGCTCAAGCGACGCCGAAGTACAGGCGCTCCCGGTCGAGGCGGCGATCCCGAACGCGTCGAGCATGAGGAGGATCGACTCGCCCTCGACGTAGCGGAACGCGACGTTGACGTTGTTCGGGAGCCGCTCGGTCGGGTGGCCGTTTAATCGGGTATCGGGGATCGCCTCCAGGATCTCCCGGATCAGCCGATCGCGCATTGCGGCGAGCCGGGGGGCCTTCTCCGGCATCTCGGCGACCGCAAGCTCGATCGCCTTCCCGAGCCCCACGATGCCGGGAACGTTCTCGGTCCCGGCCCGGCGGCCCCGCTCCTGCGCCCCCCCGTCCATGAACGTCCCGATCCGGGTCCCCCGCCGGATATAGAGCGCTCCGATCCCCTTCGGGCCGCCGAACTTATGGGCCGAGAGGGCGAGGAGGTCGGCTCCCATATCGCCCACATCCACCGGGAAGGCCCCGATCGCCTGGACAGCGTCGGTATGGAACGGGATCTTGTGGTCGCGGGCGACCTTGCTGATCGCCGCCACGGGCTGGATCGCCCCGATCTCGTTGTTTGCGGCCATCACCGAGACGAGGATGGTCTTGTCGTCGATCGCCTCCTCGACCGAGCCCGGGTCCACCCGGCCGAACTCGTCGACGGGCAGATAGGTGACCCGGTAGCCCTGCTTCTCGAGAGCCTGGCAGGGGTGGAGGACGGCGTGGTGCTCGATCGCGGAGGTGACGATGTGGTCGCCCTTCTTTTTGTTCGCCGCCGCCACTCCCTTGATCGCCCAGTTATCGGCCTCCGTCCCCCCGGACGTGAAGTAGATCTCCTCGGGGTTTGCGCCGATCGCCTCCGCCACCCTTTGGCGTGCCTCCTCGATCGCCTCCTTCGCCTCGCGGGCGAGGGAATAGAGCGAGGAGGGGTTCCCGAACCGCTCCGAGAAGTAGGGGAGCATCGCCCGGGCGACCTCCGGCCGCGTCGGCGTCGTCGCCGCATGGTCCATGTAGACCGTTCGTCGCCTCTCCATCAGGGTCACTTCGCTGCCATCGTCGGCTGGAACCCGCGCATCGTCTCCGCCATCTCGCGGAGCTGCCGGTCCACCAGGTAGTTCACCGTCCCCTCCTCGTAGGTCCCGTCCTCCCGCCGCCTGCCCGCCGGGACACCCGTCAGGACCTCGATCCCCTCGTCGATCGTCCGCACCGGGTAGATCCGGAACTTCCCGGCCTTCGCCGCCTCGACGATCTCCTCTTTGAGCATCAGGTTCTGGACGTTGCTTGCCGGGATCAGGGCGCCCTGGTTCCCGTTGAGCCCTTTTGCTTTGCAAACCTCGTAGAACCCTTCCAGTTTCTCGTTCACGCCCCCGATCGCCTGGACCTCCCCTTTCTGGTTCACGGAGCCCGTGACGGCGAGGTACTGTTTCAAGGGGAGGCCCGAGAGCGCCGAGAGGAGGGCGTAGAGTTCGGTGCTCGATGCCGAGTCGCCCTCGATCCCCTCGTAGCTCTGCTCGAAGACGAGCCGGGCCGAGAGGGAGAGGGGTTTGTCCCGCGCGTAGTTGTTGTTGAGGTAGCCGTTGATGATCAGGACACCCTTGGTGTGGATCGGTCCGCCGAGCGCCGCTTCCCGCTCAATATCCATGATCCCCTCGCGGCCGACCCCGATGCTCGCGGTCACCTTCGACGGCCGGCCGAAGGCGAAGTCCCCGAGCCCGATGACCGAGAGGCCGTTCACCTGGCCGACCTTCTCGCCCTCGGTATCGATGAGGAAGATCTCCCGCTGGATGTACTCCTCGATCTTCTTCTGGATCAGGTTCGAGCGGTAGACCTTCTCCTCGATCGCCTTCATGACATGCTGCTTTTCGATCATCTCCGCCCCGTCGCTCGCGGCGTAGAAGTTCGCCTCCCGGATGAGGTCCGCGACCGCCGCAAACTGGGTCGAGAGTTTCTCCTTATCCGCGGCGAGCCGTGACCCGTACTCGATCACCCGGGCGATCGCCTCCCGGTCCAGGTGCCGGAGGTTCTCCTCCCGGACGAGGTTGCACATGAAGTCGGCGTATTTCCCGGCGTTCTCGTCGTTTCGCTCCATCACGGTGTCGAAGTCGGCCTTGACCTTGAAGAGTTCCTTGAAGTCGGGGTCATACTGGTAGAGGAGGTGGTAGAGCATCGGGGTCCCGATGAGGGCCACCTTGATATCGAGGGGGATCGCTTCAGGCTTGATGGTCTTTGCCGTGATGAAACCCATCCGCTCCCCCGGCTCCTCGATTACGGCTTTTCCGGTCTTTAAGGCCGTCTTGAGCCCGTCCCAGGATAGGGGCGCCCTCAGGAGGTCTTCGACGTTGATGACCAGATAGCCGCCGTTGGCTTTGTGCAGCGAGCCCGGCCGGATCATCGTAAAGTCGGTCGTGAAGATACCGAACTGGACCTCCTTCTCGATCTTGCCGAGGAGATTCTGGAACGTGGGGTTCTGCTCGACGATCACCGGGGCACCCCCGGCGTCGGCGTTGTCCACGACGACGTTCACGTCGTACTTCCGGAATGGGAGTTCCCGGATGAAGGCCTGGAACTGGGGCGGGGCGCCCGGCTGTTCGGGGACCCCGAGAAAGGTCTGGAGGTTATCGAGGATATCGTTCTGGACGGCATCGATGTACTCGGGGACCTCCGGGACGTCGGCATACTTCTCCTTGAGTTCGGCGACGAGGTTGCCGATCGCGTAGAGGGCGATATCGTGGTTTAAGTTCTTGACCGCCTCGGCCCCCTGCCGTTCGACGTCCTGCACCTGCCGGAGTACGCTGCGCAGTTCGGTGTTGAGGGCATCCCGCCGCCGCAGGATCTCTGTCCGCACCTCGTCGGGGAGGTTGATGAACTCCTCGTCGGGGACCGGCTGCCCGTTGACGACCGGGATGGTCAGCAGGCCGATCGGGCTCATCTGGATGACGAACCCCGCTTCCTGAGCGCGCTGGTTGATCCGGGCGATGAGATCGGTCCTCCTCTCCTGGAGCGACTGGAGGGTCTCGTCCCGCCGTTTGGCGTACTCCTCGCTCTCGAACGACCGGGGAAGCGCCTGCCGGGCCTCCTCGATGAAGCGTTTCATCTCCTCCCGGAACCGGGGCCCTCTCCCCGCCGGGAGGGCGATGGCATTGGGCTCGTACTGGTTCTCGAAGTTGTGGACGTAGACCCAGTCGCTCGCCCGGGGTTTGCCCTTCGCGAGCTGGTCGAGGAAACTCCGGACGGCGGTCATCCGTCCGGTGCCCTGGGCGCCCGCGGTGTAGACGTTGAACCCGGGCTCCCGGATCTCAAGCCCGAACCGCAGCGCCCTGAGCGCCCGTTCCTGGCCGATGATCTCTTCGAGCGGCCGCATCTCCCCGGTGCTGGCGCACTCGACTCTTCCCGGCTCGTAGACGTTCCGGTACTCTCCAATATCCAAAGGCTGAACCATCACTCTCACCAGGTTTTACAACTACACCGCAGGATGTCGCTCGCCTTAAAAAATGTTCCCCGGTCCGGTACTGCGTCGCCCGAATGGTACGATAGATGGTTTTACTTTCTTTTGCGCATATGTGTAGTATGTCTGCATGCGGCTCCGTGTGAGCGATAGGAGACGTGAGATCATGAGGATTGCGATTGCACAGGACAAAAACCAGGTGTCCGGGCACTTCGGGCACTGTGAAGGGTATGCGATATTCGACGTGGAGGATTCGATCATCTACCGCAAAGACGACCTCCCGAACCCTGGTCACGAACCCGGGAGGCTCCCGGTCTTCCTCGCGGAGCAGGGGGTCAACCTGATCATTGCCGGCGGGATGGGGCCGCGGGCCGTCGACCTCTTCCATGGAAACGGCATCGAGGTTCTCCTCGGGATCAGCGGAAACGTCGACTACATCGCACAGGATTACATCGCCGGCCGCCTCACGCCGGGCGAGAGTTCCTGCCATCACGAGGACGGCGGGGAGTGTGGCGGGAGCCACTGAACTGGTGCGCAACCCAGCATCATGCTCATGAGTCAGAATTATCCCGAGGAACCAGTATGATTGTCAGCATCACAGCCCGCACCACGGGCACGGATGCCCCGGTCGAGCAGCGGTTCGGCCGGGCACCCTGTTTCGTCTTCGTTGATACGGAGACGGGGAAGTCGGAATCGGTTGAAAACCCCCTCATCGACGCTGCCGGCGGGGTCGGTCCCCGGGCGGTCCAGATGCTCGCGGAACACGGCGCGACCATCCTCATCACCGGTCAGGTCGGTGGAAACGCCGCCAAAGCGCTCGAAGCCGGGGGGATCAGGGCATACGCCTACCGTGGGAGCGGCACCGTGGCCGACGCCCTTGCGGAGTACGCCGCGGGGAACCTGAAGCCGCTATGAAGATCGCGATTGCAAGCGGCAAGGGCGGTACCGGGAAGAGCACGGTGGCGGCGAACCTCGCCTGCACGCTCGCCCGCTCCCGCGACGTCGTGCTCGTCGACTGCGACGTCGAGGAGCCGAACCTCCACCTCTTCTTCCCGGCCGGCGCCGTGGACGTGCCGGTGACGACGCCGGTCCCGGTGATCGACCCCACCCGATGCACCTTCTGCGGTGAGTGCGGGAGGTTCTGCAACTTCGGAGCGCTTTCGGTCCTCAAAGACCGTGTTCTGGTCTTCCCGGACCTCTGCCACTCCTGCGGGGGCTGCGTCCTCGTCTGCCCGCAGGGGGCCGTCCGGGAGGTCCGGCGCACCGTCGGCCGGGTGGCGTGCTCCCGCCCCCTCCCCCGCCTCACCCTGGTGAGCGGGGTCTTGAACGAGGGGGAGGTGCAGGCCCCGGCGGTCATCCGGGTGGCAAAGATGCTCGGCGAAGGGCACCCGCTCACCCTCTACGACGCCTCGCCGGGGATCGCCTGCCCGGTCATCGAGACCCTTGAGGGGAGCGATGCCTGCGTCCTGGTCACGGAGTCGACGCCGTTCGGGCTGCACGATCTCCGGCTCGCCGTGGAGGTGGTGGAGAGGCTCGGCATCCCCGCCGGTGTCGTCATCAACCGGAGCGATGGTGAGGATGCGGCGATCTCCGGGTTCTGCCGCGACCACGGGCTTCCCGTCCTGATGACCATCCCGTTCTCCCGGGAGATCGCCGCCGTCCAGAACCGGGGCGGGCTCATCGCTTCGCTCCTTTCGGGGTGGGAGGAGCGATTCGCCGGTCTTTACGAGGGGATAGTGCAGATTGCGGGGGTGAGCCCGTGATCCGGCTCGCGGTCGTGAGCGGCAAGGGCGGCACAGGGAAGACGATGGTGACGGCGGCGCTCGCGGACGTGAGCGCTGTGCCGCAGGTCCTCGCCGACTGCGACGTGGACGCCGCGAACCTGGAACTCCTCCTCGACCCCTGCCGGATCAGCACGGAAGAGTTCCGGGGGCTTGCGGCGGCCCGGATTGATCCCGAACGGTGCCGTGACTGCGGGATCTGCACCGACCATTGCCGGTTCGAGGCAATCGTGCGCTGCGACGATGCCTGGAGGGTGGATGCCCAGCACTGCGAGGGCTGCGGCGTCTGCACGTACGTCTGCCCGGTGGGTGCGGTCCGGATGGAGCCGCGTGTCTGCGGCGAGATCTACGTCTCGTCCACCGGGAAGGGCGATCTCGCCCACGCCCGTCTCTTCCCGGGCTCCGGGAACTCGGGGCTGCTCGTCACCGGGGTGAAGAAACGGGCGTTCGCCCGGTCGAACGGCGCCGACCTCCTCCTCGCCGACGGCCCGCCGGGGATAGGCTGCCCGCTGATCGCGACAATCGGCGGGATGGACGCGATCCTCGTCGTCACGGAGCCGGGGGTCTCGGCGCTCCACGATCTCGCACGGCTCGTCACGGTCTCCCGCCGCTTTGAGGTCCGGATCTTTGTCGCGATCAACCGGTTCGACCTTGCGGAGGATATCTGCGCCAGGATCGAGGACTACTGCGAAAAGGCGGGCATCCGGGTGGTGGGGAAGATCCCGTTCGACCCGGCGGTCGTCGCCGCGGTCCGGAGCGGCCGGCCCGTGACCCGGGGCGACTCCCCGGCGGCGGAGGCGCTTTATGCCCTCCGGGACAACCTTTTTGCCGAACTCGGGCTCATCTGAGCCCGCCAATTTTTGAACCGCTCCGCTCCCGGGAAATATCGTCAGTTGCCTGGTGGAACGATTCGCGAAAAAAGAGAGTTAATTATTGTTTAGAACCGGGGTTTTCTGTGCTTGGGGAGGCAGTCCTGGCAATAGACGGGTCTGCCTTCGGTCGGCTTGAACGGGACTTCGCACT
The DNA here is from genome assembly GCF_020696975.1 of Methanoculleus sp. Classification (GTDB taxonomy): domain Archaea; phylum Halobacteriota; class Methanomicrobia; order Methanomicrobiales; family Methanoculleaceae; genus Methanoculleus. Next base: position 13,773 of record NZ_JAJGBK010000032.1, on the reverse strand, counting down.
CTTTACCGCAGTCGGAACAAATGGTCTTGGTCATTTCACGGGGGCCGCCGAAGTTCCTCGGACCACCGAAATTTCTGTTGCCTCTGTTATAATCCATTGGATTGCTCATGCAGATAGAACACTGCCTGTAGAGATACGGGTGTATAGTATATAATGTACGGTATCGGCCCGGGTTCTTCCTGACTGCCGTGACACGGTCCCCGCATTTCGCGGAGCACCCGGGCTCTCGTTTGCCTCTGTTCAGGCATACACCGCTTCCGCGTCGACGACGCGCATGAGCCGCGGCCGCCGGGTTATCCCGCCTTTCAACACGAGATCTACAGGGAGACCGAGGATCCTCTCCAGATCCTCTTTGAGGTCTACGACGTCCCAGCCGATCGGCTCATCGAGCTCGACCAGGATGTCAAGGTCGCTCCCCGTGCCCTGCTCATTGCGCACATACGAGCCAAAGACCCCGATCTCCCGGACGCGATACCGTTCCCGAAGGTACGGCTTCGCTCTTTTGAGCGTGTCGATGATCGATCGCACGGTCCAGTGCGGGGGTATCTCCTCCGGCCTCCGTGGCATTGGTAGAACCTTCTTTGAGAGGTAATAGGGCTAAGGGGGCGTTAAATCTTTGCTCCGCCGGGGTGCCCGCAGGGTTTATGGAGCTGCAGGCGATTCCACGTCCGGTGAATGATGATGGACGTATCCCGACTGAAGTACCGGGTCGAGGTCCTCGGCGACCGCGGCGGCATCGAGCGCTACGGGCCGTTCAACGAGCAGAAGGCGCGGGAGTTCTTTGAGGTCGAGGAGAGCCTCGGCGGGACCGCCCGGATCGTGCGGCTGGAGGAGGAGGGGTTTCGGGAGACGTGGCGGGTCGTCGCCGGGTGCGGTGACTGGGACGGCGGGCCGAGAGCGGAGGCGCTGCCGCCGCAGTAAGGAGGTGAGTTCACCGCGGCCGGAGCCCCGCGGCGGCAAAGACCGCGTCTCTTCCCACCCGCTCCATCATCTCCCCGAATCGCTCCCCGGGAAGCCCGTTCTCCCGGAAACAGTCGAGCAGCCTCCCGACAACCTCCAGAGCCTCGTCCTCGCCGACGAGCCCGTCGGCCTCGACGCCGGCCCGGAGGACCCGGCCCGACCTCCCGCCGAGGAAGAGGCGGACTCCTTTTGCCGCGACGCCGATCGCCCCCATGGGGCAGACGGCTATGCAGTCGCCGCAGCCGACACAGTTCTCTTCCGCGTGGCGGGCCTCGCCGTCGACGACCCGGACCGCCCCCTCCCGGCAGACCTTCTCGCACGCACCGCAGCCGTTGCACTCCCCGGCGCCGAACGCCGGGAGCCGCCGGCCCATGATCCCGATGTCGTTTAACTGCACCTTTCCGCAGTTGTTGGCGCACCCCGTGACGGCGATCTTGAGTTTCCAGGGGAGGCTGCACCCGCCGTAGCGCTCCTCGATCGCCCGGGCGAGCCCCTGCGTGTCGCAGCACCCGTGCCTGCAGACCGTGCCCTTGCAGGCGACGACGGACCGGAGCGCAGCGCCGGTACTCCCGGCCTCGATCCCGGCCTCCCGGAGCCGTTCTGCGACCGCACCGGCGTCCCGCCGGTCGACACCGGGGATCTCCACGTTGAGCCGGGTGGTCAGCCCGACCGTGCCGTCCCCGAACTCCTCCGCGATCCGGGCCACCGCCGCCATCTGCGGCGCGGTCATCACGCCGGCCGGGATCTTCCCCCGGACGGCGACCCTCCCCTTCCCCCGGAGGGGGATGATCCCCGGCTGTTTCCTCTTCTTCTCGTCGATCATATCTCAGCTGGATATCGTCGGGATCGCGGTTATACCCTGCCCCCGCGAGGATGAGCGCAAAACGCATATATCCCCATCCACGATAGCAGGGTGTGAACCTCCTGGTGCAGGCATACGACGTCCTCCTCTGGGCCGGACTCCTCAAAGGGCTCCAGATGGCCCTCTGGCCCCGCCTCCGTCCGGCGCTCGGTGCCTATGCCTACCCGGCGGCCTACCCGGTCTCCCTCCTCCTCTTCGGCCTCCTGACCTGGTACTGCGGCCTCCTCCGCATCCCGGTCGCCCTCGCCCTCCTCGCCTTCCTGGCCCTCGGGATCCCGGGCATCCGGCGAGGCGACTACCGCCTCCAGGAGATCCAGAGTCTCGCCGCCTGGGACGCGGTCTTCCTGGTCGGGTTCCTCTTTGCCCTCGCCGTCCGGTTCACAAACCCGCCCATCGGCTACTTCAGCGAGCAGTACATGAACCATGCCTTCCTCGCGAGCGTGATCCGGGAGCCGACCGTCCCGCCGCTCGACCCCTGGTTCGCGGGCGGGCACCTCACCGTCTACTACTACCTCGGCCACTGGCTGATGGGCTCTCTCGCCATCGTCACCGGCACCCCGTCGGAGGTCGTCTTCAACCTCATCCCGGCCACGGTCTACGGCACGTCGTTTGTTGCGCTCTACGCTCTTGGACACCTCATCCTTCCCCGCTGGCGGTGGCTCCCCCTCGCGGTCCTCCTCCTTGTCCCGCCGTCGATTCCCCGCTCCCTCGTCTCAGGCGCCGATCTCTATACTGCGTTTCAGGATACCAACTGGATCATCGCGGGCGCCCGGTTCGAGTTCCCGGTCTTCTCCCTCTTCCTCGGGAACGTCCACGCCTTCGAGATGGCCGCGTTCAACCAGTTCCTCCTCATCTTCCTCCTCGGGTTTGCGTGGTTGCGGTGGGGCGGGCTCGATACACGCGGGCGAGGGACGCTCACGCTCCTCATCGCCCTCTCCACCGGCTCGATGCCGCTCCTCTCCTCCTGGGACGCCCTCGTCTACGCTCCGGCCGTCGCGGTCTTCCTCCTCGGGCTCACCCTCCGCGAACGAGACCGCTCCACCCTCGCCGCCGCCATCGCCGTCCCCGCGATTGCCTTCGCTCTCTACCTCCCCTACTACCCCGCCCTCGAACCCGCGGGTATCGGCGGGATCGGGACGGGGTTTCCTCCCACCGACCCGCTTGCCTTCCTCGGGGTCTGGGGCGGGTTTCTCGGAATCGTCTATCTCGCCGTCGCCCGGGATATCCGGCGGCTCCCGGTCATCGCCGCCGTCGCCCTTCCGGCCCTCGCGACCGGCTACGCCGCTCTCGCGCTCGTCCTGGTCCCGCTCGCCTACCTCCTCCTCCGGCGGGAGCGCTCGTTTGCCGACCTCCTCTCTATCGCCGGGCTCGCGGTCCTCGCCTTCTGCGAAGTCTTCTACCTTGAGGAGATGCTCGGCGGGGACTATAGCCGGTATAACACCATATTCAAGTTCTACTTCGACGCCTGGATCCTGCTCGGGACCGGCGCCCTCCTTACCGCCGCCGGCTGGCTTGCGAGCCGCCGCCCGGTGCCGGCCTCCCGGTGGCTTGCCGTCGGAGCGGCCGCCGCCCTCATCGCCGCCCCGGTTGCCCTCGACGTCGATATCGGTCGCGGCCTCCTCGGGATCGAGTATCCCTCCGCGGGCTACCACACCCTCGACGGGTTCGCCTACCTTGAGGCCACACGCCCGGGGGAGGCCGCGGCGGTCGATTTCCTCCGGACGCTCGACGGCGACCACCGTGTCGTGGAGGCCGAGAACGGCGATTACACCTACTACTCCAGGATCTCGTCGTTCTCCGGCATCCCTACGATCCTCGGCCAGATCAGCCACGAACTGACCTGGCGGGGGAACGGCGCGTGGTACGCCGAACGCCCGGCGGATATCCGGGCGATCTACGAGAACCCGGAGGAGACCCTCGCGCTCATGGAGAAGTACAACGCGACCCTCCTCTACGTCGGGGAGCCCGAGCGCGAACGCTACGATATCCGGCTGCCTGATTGGGGACTCGTACTGATCTACGACGAGGGTGGGGTCCAGATTTATGAGCGGTTGGCAGGATCGCGCCCATAGCATTGGCCATTGTTCCGGCCGGAACGGGCAACCCTTATATACTCAAGACGACAGGATGGGCGCATGACGCGAGCAGCCGTAGTCATGGTATCCGTCCTTGTGCTCCTCGCTCTGGCGGTCTCCGTCGGGGCCCAGGAGTATCCACGTGACGGAACCGATGTCATGGAGAACGCCACTCCCGCCATGCCGCAGACCCTGACGGCTCCGGGAGCGACGAACGCAACAGCACCTGCGGGAGACCTGACGAACGCCGGGTCACCGCATGCGGCGATCTTCGAGAACGACACCTCAGTCACCCGGCTTGCCGGGAACGTAACGCTCGACGTGAGCCTTGAGCCCGTGGCCGAAGGCTTCGTCGCCCCGGTGATGCTCACGACCGCCAATGACGGCTCGGGCAGGCTCTTTGTCGTCGACCAGGTCGGGACGGTCTCGATCATCGACGCGAACGGCACCCGTGTTCCGGAGCCGTTCCTGGACGTCCGCGACCGTCTGGTCGAGATCGACCCGTCGTTTGACGAACGCGGGCTCCTCTCGATAGCCTTCCACCCCGAGTTCCAGGAGAACGGGCGGGTCTTTGCGTTCTACAGCGCACCCCTGCGTGAGGGAGCCCCCGGAGACTGGAACTGCACGAACCGTCTTGTGGAGTTCGAGGTCGATCCCGCGAACCCCGACCGGGTCAACATGACCTCCGAGAAGATCCTGATGGAGATCGACAAGCCGCAGTTCAACCACAACGGCGGGAGCATTGTCTTCAGCCCGCGTGACGGCTACCTCTACGTGCCGCTCGGGGACGGCGGCGCGGCGGACGACAACGGGACCGGTCACACCCCCGGCATCGGGAACGCCCAGGATCTCACGAAGATCTACGGCAAAGTGCTCCGGATCGACGTGGACAACGTCACCGGGAACGTGACGGCGCCGCCGGAGAACGCGACCTGGACGACGCAGGCGGGCACCCTCTATGGTATCCCGGCGGACAACCCGTTCGTCTCGAACGCGAGCATCCCGCCCGAGATCTACGCCTACGGTCTGCGGAACCCCGCCTTCCTCTCGTTTGACGCCGAAGGCAACCTCTATGTGGCCGATGCCGGCCAGGACCTCTTTGAAGAGGTGGATGTCGTCACGAAGGGCGGCAACTACGGATGGCGCATCAGGGAGGGGACCCACTGCTTCGACCCCGAGAACCCCCGCACCCCGCCGGCAACCTGCCCGACGAACGGTTCCTCCGGCGACCCCCTGATCGGCCCCATCATCGAGGGCGGGCATGACCTGGGCGTCGTCTTCGTCGGCGGCGGGATCTACAACGGCACGGCGCTTCCGGACCTTGCGGGGCACTACATCCTCGGCCACTGGAGCAACAACTTCGCCATCGGGAACGCGACCCTCTTCGCCGCGACGCCCCCGGAGGGCCGGGACCCGTCGGCCTTCCCCGACTCCGCGGAGGACCTCACCCCCGAGGACGTCGCGATGTGGAGCCTGCAGAAACTCAACGTGACCGGGACGCCTGCGGGAACTATTGATGCCTTCCTCCTGGGGTTCGGTATGGATGCGGAGTCGGAGATCTACGTCCTCACGACCGATGACGGGGGTCCGGACGCATCCAACATGACCGGCAGGGTCTGGAGACTCGTTCCGGGGAACATGACGGCGACCCCGACGCCGACCGCAACACCGACCCCGCCCGCCGCCGCTCCCGGAGGCGAGAGCGTGACCGTGGCGATCGCTGCCGTGGACGTGGAGTTCGACACGGAGACGATCACGGTCCCGGCGGGGGCAGAGGTGACGATGAACTTCGATAACCGGGATTCCGGTGTCCCCCACAACGTCGCGGTCTACACGGACGCTTCGGCCTCAACACCGATCTACATCGGCGAGATCGTCACTGGCCCGACGGAGGTGACCTACACCTTCACGGCGCCGTCGGAGCCCGGGACCTACTACTTCCGGTGCGACGTCCATCCCTCGATGGAGGGCGAGTTCGTCGTGACGTAGAGGGGACCCACCCCTCCTTCTTTTCGAGAGCGCAGGAACGCTCCGGCTCCGGTGCCGGCCGGGGCAACCTTTATCATTCCCGGCCGCACGGTGAGGCTCATGGCACGAATACCCGTAGTCATGGCGACCACCGTCGTGGGGGTGGGCGCGTGACCCCGGAGGTGACCGGGTCAAAGGCTCTCCGGAGCGTGACCGTCGATATCGCGGCCGAGAACATGGCCTTCAACACGGAGACGATCACGGTCCCGGCGGGCTCACAGGTGACGATGAACTTCGATAACCGGGACCCCGGCGTCCCTCACAACGTCGCGGTCTACACGGACGCTTCGGCGGCGACGGCGATCTCTGTCGGCGATATCATCGTCGGCCCCGCACGCGCCACCTACACCTTCACGGCCCCCGGGACCCCGGGGACCTACTTCTTCCGGTGCGATGTGCACCACTCGATGAACGGCGATTTCATCGTTCAGTAGGGAGGATCCCTCCCTCTTTTAGAGAACGGTCGCCGCGATGATCGCTATGGCGTAGACGGCTGCCGCTATGTGGATGAGCGGGAGCGCCCGCATCGCGGCGGCCGGGCTTTTCTCCCGGATGATGAGGTAGTTTGCAGCCCCGAGGAGGACGGCTCCCACCCCGAACCCGGCGAGGGCGACCGGCCCGAGGGTGAGGCCGAAGACGAGCGCCATCGCGACGTGGGCAGCCGAGAAGCCGAGGACCCAGATGACCGCACCCTTCATGCCGTAGAGGATCGGAGTCGGGTCCTCCGGAGCCGACCCGGTCCGACCGAAGGTCAGACGTGGGATCGTCGCCATCCCCCTCGCCCGGTCGTTCTCGATATCGGCGATATCGTTCGCTGCGAGGTGGGCGAGGGTCCAGGGGTAGAAGAAGAGGAAGTAGAGGAGCGCGGTCACGTCCGGGCTGCCGTACACCAGGTAGCCGGCGACGGGGAAGAGGGCGAAGTCCGTCCTCCCGATCACCTGGGCGATGGGGAGGGTCTGGTTCCGCTTCTTTGTCTGGTAGAAGTACTCGACGGCGTAGGAGTAGCCCATGATCCCGAGGACGTAGAGATTGTGCGGCGCGGGGAGCGTCGCGGCAAGCGCGGCCGCCGACCCGGCGAGGACGAGGAAGACGGTCAGGGCTCCCCGGGGCGAGATCTTCCCTTCGGCGATCGGCCGCTCTCCGAACGGCCGCCAGTAGCGGGTGAGCGCGCCGTCGACGTCCCGCCGGTCGTGTTCCCGGTCGACGTAGTCGTTCAGGACGAGGCCGGCCAGAAAGCCGAGGAGCCCGATGAGCGCCGCCCGGGCGACCAGTTCCCACGAGAACCCGCCGTAGTTCTGGAACGCGAGGGCGAGCCCGGAACAGAAGATCAATGGCCAGACGAAGAAGAAGTGGATGCGGGTCAGGTCGGCAAGCGCGGCAAGGGTCTCTCTCATAATGGTGTGTCAGGGGTTGCACGCCCGGGTTCAAAAAGCGTTGCACACCCGGCGGCCGGGTCCCACCCAGCTCTTTATCTGCCCCGGGAACCCCTGCCCCCTCCCCCACGGGGGAGGTCGATACCATGAAGATACACTGGCTGGCTATCGCAGGGGTTCTTCTGGCCTGCTGCATCGGGTTTGTCTCTGCCCAGACCGACAACGCCTCGATCACGGTGACGGACCAGGCTGTCGAGAGCGACGGGGTCGTCGGGAACGTCACCGTCAATGAGACCGTGAGCAACGGCACCGGGTGGCTCGTGATCCACAACAACCTCTTCGGGCATCCCGGCGGGGTCATCGGTTACGCACCGGTCGAGTCGGGGGTGAACACGAATGTCACCGTCACGATCCACACGTTCGTTGCCGCCGACACCCTCTTTGCGGTCCTGCACCAGGATGCCGGCAGGGAGGGCGTCTTCGAGTACCCGGTCCCCGACGTCGAGCAGACGGCGGGGGGTGAGATCGTGATCGTGCCCTTCAACATCACGGCGGAGGATGCCGCCCTGATGAACCTGACGGCGATCTCTTCGAACGCCACCTGACGGGATGGGGCCGGCCCCGGCACAGACCCTTACCGGATAAATGGCCGGAGAGCGTAGAGTACCTGGCCGATCGGGGGATCCCGGGCGGCCGGAGGACTCTATGGATACAATACCCGGCGCGATTCTGTTCGCCTATATCCTGGCGAACGCTCTTACGTTTGTTGCTTACCTGTACGACAAGAGGTCCGCGGAGAAGAGCGGATGGCGGACCCCGGAGCGGCGGCTCCTCGCCCTCGCGCTGATCGGGCCGTTCGGGGCCTTTGGGGCGATGCACCTCTTCCGGCACAAGACTCAGAAGGGGAAGTTCCGGCTCGTCCCGTTCTTCCTCTGCCTCCACCTCGCCGCCGCACTCGCCCTGGCTCTCGCGTAGCCGGCCCGGGGATGGGGTTACACACTCCCATTTACATTTCGGCAATGTTAATACAATCAATTGCCAATCCTGGACAGATGGAACGCAGTTACGGGCCTCCTTCCCCCCCGGTCCGGGAGACCCTCATCCTGCTCCGTGACGCCCTCCTCTGCGAGTACCGGGCGGAGTATCTCCCGGCTCACCGGCGGTCGCCCCGGAGAAGCCGGAGGCTCCGGCGGATACGAGCGTGGAGCCGGGACCTCTCCTGCCTGGTCGCCCGGGTCGACAGGGTGACGCAGCAGACCCTTCTCCGCATCGAGCAGGAGACCGGCCACGCCTTCCGGGACCCGGACGGGCTCGTCCGCCTCATGCTGTCTCATTCCGCGAGACGGTTTTTCGGGCGGCTTTCTGCCGGTGCGCTCCCGGCTCCCGCACGGGACCTGGCCATGCTCGAGAGCGCCTCCGATGCACAGGCCCTTGCCATCATCGGCGACGTCACTCTGCAGGTGAAGACCCCTCCCGGCACGCACCTCGAGCCTCAAGACCTTGTCGCGCTCTGCGACCAATGGGGGCTCTACGAAGACCGGATCGGTCTTCCGGTCGGCCAGCACCCCCTCGACGAGGAGAAGGCGACCCTTGCCCGGGCCGTCCTCGGCCTCATCTACATCGAGGGGGGTGCCGACGCGTTGCGGGCCGCGGTGCCGCTGCCGGTAAGAAATCCCGTGATATAGGCCCCCTTCCGCGTGAGAGCCGGTGCAGGGGCTCCCCGGCCAGCCCGGGCAAAGGTATACATACCACCCGCCCCGGGAGAATCCCATGGATACCCGCGCCATCCGCGAGTTCATCCGGCTCGGCCGGCTTCCCTTCCTCCTCTCGGGGTTCATCCCGTTCACCGCCGGGGCACTCCTCGCCTTCCTCCTCGGGGCGCGGTTCGCCCCGGCGCAGTTCGTCTTCGGGTATGCGGCGATGGCGGCGGCCCACCTCTCGGTCCACTACAGCAACGACTACTTCGATGCCGATGCCGACCGGTTCGTCGAGACGACGGCGATATCCGGGGGCAGCGGCGTCCTTCCGGCGCACCCGGACCTGAAACCCGCCGCGTTTGGGGCCGCCGTCGCCCTGATGGCGGTCTCGGTCCTGATCGGCTGCGCCTTTGTGACCGTCTACGCCTACCCGGTCATCTTCCTTGTCTTCGGGATCGCCGGGAACCTGCTTGGCTGGTTCTACACGGCCCCGCCGATCGCCCTTGCCTACCATAAACTCGGCGAGATCGCGAACATGATCACCTTCGGCCTCCTGATGCCGGGCGCGGGCTATTTTGTCGCGGCGGGAACGCTCGATATGGCGTTCTTTGCGTTTGCCGTCCCGCTCTGCCTCTACGGCCTCGTCTTCATCGTGAGCGTCGAGATTCCCGACCGGGAGGGGGATATCGCCGGGGGGAAACCGACCCTCGTCGTGCGGAAGGGGCGGGTCTTCGGGTTTGGGTTGATTGCTGTCGCGGCGAGCCTCGCGACCGCGGCGCTTGTCGTCTCTGCCCTGACGGGGGCGTTCTTTCCCGTGGACTTCCGCCCGGTGGCGCTGATATCGCTGATCCCGCTCGGGATTGCTCTTCTGGGGTTTCTGCACCGGTCCCCCGAACGGGCGCCCGCTCTTCGCTACGCCACGGCAAATATTGCAGGATATTTTCTCTTCCAGGGGCTGGTGACCCTCTACTTCATCTTTGCGGCCCTTTCGGCCTGATTTAAAAAAAAGTTGGGGTGGATTACTTCCGCATCATGAGGAAGTATCCGGCTGCGACGATGATGACGACGACCGCGAAGATCGAGAGGATCACCGTCATCGGCAGTCCTTCAGTGGGTGTCTCTCCACCGGGGGCTGTCGTCGTGGTTGTGGTGGTCGGGGTCTCGGTCGGGGTGGTCGTCTCCGGCACCGGCTCGGTGAAGAGCGCGAAGATGCTGAAGTGGGTCACCGTTGCCCGCACGGTCCGGGTGGCGGCGTCGAAGGTCGTCGGGACGTCCTCCCAGAGTCCGGTCTCCTCGTTGTACCACTTGACCACAGGCTGCTCGCTTGTGAGGTCGAGGTTGTTCCAGACGTCCTCGGGGATCTGCATGGTCAGGGCGATCGCCGGGTCGAAGGTGGCGCCGGCGGGGCTTGCCTCGTAGGCGTAGCCAGCGAACGTGAAGACGGCACCGGCCGGGGCTGCCGGGACTGCGTCGCTTGCGAGAGGCTCTACCCCGATCTCGGTGATCGGGTTGCCGTTGGCGTCGAGGGCCTGCACTCCGGCCGGGACGACGACGGTTGCGACGCCGTCTACGGCGCTGACTGCGATGGACTGGGTGACGATGCCGGTGCTGTCGGTCGTGAGGCTACCGGTGCCCTCGTAGGCGACCGGGCCGCTCGGTTCGGTGGGGCCGCTCGGGCCGCCGCCGCCGCCACCGCCGCCGGTGGGAGCCGGTGTCGGTGCCGTGGCGGCGATGGTGATGGACGTCTGGTCGATCGCGATGACCTTATTGTTGTTCAGGGCCATGGCGTAGAGGGAGTATGTGCCGGGGTTGAGCGTCCTGAGGGTCGCTGTCGTAATGGTCACCGAGGACGCATTTGCATACCCGGAGCACCCGTAGCCTTCAGCGATGGCGAAGCCGGAGTGCGGATCGACGTTGGTCGGGACATCATCCACGGTCAGGGCGTAGGTGACCGGGGTTGCTTCCCCGGCGATCGTCTTCAGTATCTCCACAAGGTCTGCAGTCGAGACGGGGATCGGTTCTTCTGCAAGTTTCGACGTGTTGACCGTCATCGAGAGGCCGTACCTCGGGCCCTCCTTGATCAGGGCGTAGGTGACCCTGTCAGCGCCGGTGAAGGAGACGCTCACGTCCCTGTTCTGGCTCTGGTAGTAGGGGTTGTCCCCGTTCCAGGTGACGGCCTGGTTCCCGTTGAGGATGGTGACCGGCATGGCGGCAAGGACGTGCATCGTGTCCGTGGCGCCGTCGTACTGCACCGCCGCGATGAGGTACTCCCCGGCGGAGGGTTTCGGCGCTCCCCTTTCGAGGTAACTGTCTGCGTTGAACTCAAAACAGCTGAGATCGAACTTGTTCTCAAGCAGCGTGCGGGTCAGGTTGTTCTCATCAACAACGATCGTGCCGAATTTGCCCTGAACTCTTCCGTCCTCTAATGTCCAGCATAACCCGTCCTCGGCAAAGAAGTATCCCTCTTTCGCCGCGGCCCTGAAGATATCATCGAAGCTCCCGTTATCTGGGAGATTCTCCGGGGCTTTGACCAGGAGGACGTTGCCGCACCGGCCGGGGGGGACCTTGACGGTGAAGCTCGGGAGTGTCGGTTTGGTGTAGACCTGATAGTTGCACGGGAGGGTGCTCCCGGCGATGGTCTTGGCCCCTGTCACGGTCACCTGCACGCCGTGGTAGGTGCCGCTTGCCGGGTTGAACGTACGGGTGATCTCCCCGAAGAGCGGGTACTCGATAGACCTGAGATCACCCGTCTCGGTGCTCCTGAGAGTCACGTTTGACGTACTGGTTTCAAGCGGGTCGAGGGCATCGACCACGCCGATGCGCAGGTTCTTATACTCCTTCGTGTCCCCCGACACCGTGATGTAGGTATCTCCGCCTCCGGCGGCAGCGGCTGCCACCGGGAGGAGGAAGAGAGCGATGGTGAGGGCCAGGAGGAGATAACTCCGTCGCTGATACATGAGGTCTGCATTTTTATTCGCGAGTCATAAACCTTTTTATTTGAAACGGTCACCTATACGTAGTTCAACCAAAACGGAGGTTTCTTATGTCCAAACTCGGTGCGCTTCTACTTGTGCTTGCTTTACTGGTTCCCACCGCAACAGCGGCGACGATCACCATCACGCCCGCCTCGATCGACCCCGGTGATACGGTCACCGTCGATGTGCAGAACCTTCCTGACGGCGCTGCGTTCTCGTTCGGGATCCGCGGTGAGTTCGACGTGACTCCCGGCGAGCGGTTCGCGTTCACGGCCCAAAACCTCGTCCTTCCCTTCTCCCTTGACCCGGGCCAGGTGAGCGCCTACAGCAAGGGCACAGCGTGGACCGGCCTGTCCGTGCAGATGCCAGGCAGAGCCATCAGTCTGAGCAACGACGCCGACGCGAACGGTGAGTTCCGAGAAACCCAGAACTACAACATCTCCAGCGGGACGTATGACACGATCACCCTTGACGGGCGGGCCGCGCCCACGAGCGGAAGCATCACCGCCGAACTGACAATGATGGGCACCAAGACAGGGCCCGATAACGGCCAGATCACCTTCGCGATCGACGGGATCACCCACGGCACCGCGACGGTCACCATCTACGTCGACGGGCGGCAGGAACTCTCGCGGACGATCGCGATCGGGGGAGGGATCTCGTCCCCGACCACCACCACCCAGGGCAGCGGCAGTGGGGGTACCGGCGGCCTCTTCCCGACCGAACCCACCACCGGGCCCGCGACGACGGCCTCGACCGACGGGAAAGCCTCCCTCACCGGAACCGATCTTGAGGGCGCCGGGCTCCTTCCCATCACCGTCCAGGGCACCGCCCCCGCCGGCTGGTCCCTCTCCGGGAACGCCTACGCCGTGACTCCGGCGGACCGGACGTTTGACCCCGCTGCGGTTCTCTCCTTCCGCCTCCCGTCGGCCGATACGACGGCAACCCTCGCCCGCTACGAGAACGGCGCCTGGACGCCGGTCCCCTCGAAGATCGAGGGCAACCGGATCACGACCACGGTCACCCTGCCGGGCTCCTACGCGCTCCTCATCGCGGCACCGGCCGCCGGGTCGACGGCGACCGCGACGACCTCCATCCCCGCCGGGACCACGACCACAACGACGACCGCGCCCGCGGCGACGACTCCGGCCGCGGCCCCGATCGCCCCCCTCCTCCCGGTCATTGCATTCGGAATCTTAATGTTTGGCTGGAAGAGAAGAGGCTGACAGGCCAACTCATGAAGAGTGAAGATCCCAGATCCCTGATTGCCGAGGCCGCCGGGTACCGTCCCGGCGACCTCATCGCGATTGCCGTCATCACGGCCGCGACCCTTCTTGCCGTCTATGTCCCGGTACTGAACGCAAGCCCCCTCCGGATCCTTCTTGGCGTGGCAATGGTCCTCTTCATCCCGGGCTATGCCCTGATTGCTGCCCTCTTCCCTGCAAAGGGGGATCTTGACGGGATCGAACGGGTTGCCCTCTCCTTCGGGCTCTCGATCGCGGTCGTCCCCCTCATCGGGCTCGGGCTGAACTACACCCCCTGGGGGATCCGGCTCGACCCGATCCTTGCCTCGCTCACCCTCTTCACCCTCGCGATGACGGGGATTGCCTGGTACCGGCGCCTCACCCTCCCGGCGGACGAGCGCTTTATGGTCCCGGCACGGGAGATCTTCAACGCGGCCCGCCTGGAGCTCTTCGACCCCGGGGCGTCCTGGCTCGACCGCGGGCTCTCCAGCCTCCTTGTCGTCGCGATCGTCGCGGCCCTCGCGACGACCGCCTACGTCATCGCTGTGCCAAAAGAGGG
>NZ_JAJGBK010000024.1 GCF_020696975.1 Methanoculleus sp. | reverse complement strand
GGTGTCGGTGTCACGTTCACTGTCGGGGTCGGTGTCACGTTCACCGTCGGTGTCGGTGTCACGTTCACCGTCGGTGTCGGTGTCACGTTCACCGTCGGTGTCGGTGTCACGTTCACCGTCGGTGTCGGTGTCACATTCACTGTCGGGGTCGGTGTCACATTCACTGTCGGGGTCGGTGTCACATTCACTGTCGGGGTCGGTGTCACGTTAACGGACGGCAGTCCTCCGGTCACGTTGAAGGCCTGCTGGACGGGGCTCCCGTTCAGAAGTACCGGTACGTCAGGACCAGGGAACTCGTGAACGCCCTGCACCCCCTGGTCGAGATGGAGCATGGCGTAGAGCACCGGTGTGGCGTTCTCAACCTCGATTGCTACGGTCACGTTCTCGTTCACGCCCGGGGTGATCGGGCTGTAGCCAATGATGGCTCCCGGCGTTCCGTTCAGGTCCGCGTGGATGTCCGCCCAGCCCGGCCGGTGGATTGTAGCGTTGTCAACGACCACCGTAGCGTTCATAATCGGTTGGTCGGAGATGTTGACGACTGGCGTCACGGTCAGGTTCATCGGTGGTGTGGGAGTCACATTCACTGTCGGTGACGGGGTGACGTTCACCGGTGGTGTGGGAGTCACATTCACCGTCGGTGACGGGGTGACGTTCACCGGTGGTGTGGGAGTCACGTTCACCGTCGGGGTCGGCGTCACGTTCACCGTCGGAGTCGGCGTCACGTTCGCGGCTGCCTCGGATACGCTCGCGTTGACTATCAGCGTATACGAAGCGTTCACGATGGAATGGGACGGAGGTCCGTAGGAGTAGGTCACGTTGTCGCCGTCGGTCACGTTCGTCACCGCAGGTCCGGCCATACCCCGCTCATCGTTAATCCAATACGTCCAGGCATACGATGTCCCGTTCATTACCTCATTCTCAATTGTCTGGTTCTCTTCATTCGTGATCGAGAAGATGCTGAGGTTTCCCTGTTCCGGAGGCAGCCCCTCAGCGACCTGATACTCGAATCCACCAAGTTCCGAGGCTACGTCAAGTGCTCCGAGCACGCTTACCTGGGGCACCTGATACGTTTCGGTACTGTTTATGGGTGTAATGTTCACAGTCTCATCAGGGTTCAGTTCGACAGGTCCCTCCCCGATCAGGACTGCCATACTTGCGGCAGTGATCGAAAGGAGAAGGATAATGCCCAAACTGAACATTAAAGGTCGTTTCATACAGTATCCCCCCTTGCGGGCAGATGAATATGGTGCGGAGTATAAAAATATTGTCATAAAATTTAATGAACGTTCATAAAGACAAAAACCGGCAAAGTGAGGTGTTTCAGGAAATTTGCCTCCGGGATCCATATGACTCCCGTAGCACCACGTATGGTCGCGAAAGTCTCCGGACAGGTACAAACTGTTCCTCCGTTTACAGCGGCCGATCGGCCGTTCTGGCACCAGATAGTCCGGCAAAGCGAAGACCGCCGGCTGGTCGGAGGACTGATACCCCGGCAGCCCGGCATACTTACCGGTGGTCGGGTTGGCGTTGGTCCGGGGTTATCAATGTCCCGAAAAAGAGCTGGAGCAAGACCGGGTAACGGGTGAATGCCCTGTGGATGATGCCGGGGACGGCAGCAGCCTGTGCCGTCCTCTATCCCGGTCTTCCACTATCCGGTTCATGCCATGATTGTCTCGCCCAACAGCCCTGACTCGTTCTCCGTCATTGTCTGGTTTCCAGTCGCGGTCAGGTTCAGAGATGGCGGCACCAGCACCTGATCGATGATGTGGATCACACCGTTGGTCGCATTGATGTCCATCATGGTGACGGTGGTGTTCTCGACCATGATCTCGCCGTTGCTGACCGTGACGTTCAGACTCTCACCGGAGAGCGTGTTGAGCGTCGTCATGTTCCCGGCCTGTCCACCCTCACCGAGAAGCCCGCTGAAGATATCAAGGATCCCCCCGTCAGACTGGCCTCCGGTCTGGTTCTGGCTCATGTTGGTGAGGTTCTCCGATGTGTACTCACCCTCAACAACGTGGTACTGAAGAACCATGGTCAGATTATTGGGCTCGTTCATGAGCTGGCTGACGGTATCGTTGCCGAGAGTGTTGAACGCTTCATCGTTTGGAGCAAAGACCGTGTACGGACCGCCAGAGTTCAGAGTATCAAAGAGTTCAGTCGTATTGATCGCTTCAGCAAACCTTGTCAGGTTCTGGTCCTGGCTGATGTATTCGGCAATCGTCATATTTACCGTCTGATTATCCATCTGCCCGACCTCGCCGGCCGGTGTCATCGTTGCATTCTCGTCTCCGACTACTGCCGCTGTCACACCAAACGGCATCGCCAGAAGGACGAGGAGGCACGCGCATAGACCTATCCGTCGTCTCATACAATCCATCCCCCCTTGGGAGGGGGGAGGATAAGTGCTGGATTATATAAATGTTGTTATACCCTTGGTGAAAATCCGGATGGCAGAACCAGCGGTCTGAACAACTTCGTTCGCCGGACTGCCGGGGATGCGAGCGATCCGCATCCATTCCCGCCCTCTGAAAACACCGCCCCGGAAGGCTCTCCACCGCCTTGAGATCCGGGGCCTAAAGCCGTATCAGGACAGCCTTCTCCTCCATATACTCCTCGAGCGCCCGGCTGCCGTTCTCACTGCCGATACCGCTCGATTTCGTCCCCCCGAACGGCACTTCGGGTGGAATCCTCAGGTGTTGGTTCACCCAGACGATCCCCGCTTCGAGATCTTCTGTCGCCCGGGCAATCACATCCGCGCTCCGGGTCCATACCGACGCCCCGAGGCCGTAACGGCTGTTGTTCGCGAGTTCAAGCGCCTCATCGAGGCCCGGCACGGTCGCGATCGGCAGCACCGGGCCGAAGACTTCCTCCGAGAAGAGGACGGAGTCGTAGGGGACATCTGTGATGAGCGTCGGGAGGAAGAAGAACCCGTGTTTGTACGCCTCACCGTCCGGCGTCCGCCCCCCTGCGATGATCTTTCCCTCATCCCGCTCCCGGGCAGTATCGACCTGTGTGACGACCCGCATAAAGCCCGCACGGTTGTTCAGCGGCCCCATCCCGACACCCCGGTCCATGCCGTTCCCGACGACAATCGCCTCGACCCTCGCCGTCAGCCGCCGGATGAACTCCTCCGCGATCGATTCAAAGACGTAGAGTCTTTTAACCGCCGTGCAGACCTGACCGCAGTTGTAGAACCGGCCCCGGATGACACCCTCGACCGCCGCTTTGATATCGGCATCATCACAGACGATCATGGGATCGCTTCCCCCGAGTTCCAGCGTGAGGTGCTTCAGTGCCGGTGCGGCGTCCAGAGCGACCTGTCTCCCGGTCCCGACCTCGCCGGTGAACGAGACCTTCCGAACGCCCGGGTTCCTCGCGATCTCCCGGCCGACCGTCTCCCCCGGGCCGGTGACGACGTTGAGAACACCGGGCGGGAGCCCCGCCTCCCCGAGGATCTCCGCGAGTTTCATGCAGGTCAGCGGGGCGGTCCGGGCAGGCTTCAGAATCATCGTATTCCCTGCCGTCAGGGCCGCCCCGATCTTCCAGCCCATGATGATCGCCGGCATATTCCAGGGGATGATCGCGCCGCAGATGCCGAGCGGGCGTCTCTGCACGGTAGCGCGGCCGTAGCCCCGGATCTTCAGGAACTCGCCCTGCTTTCCCGCGGAGAGGGCATGGTAGTACTCAAGGATGTTTGCAAACCCGTTGATCTCGTCGACCGCCTCACGGATGGGCTTTCCCTGCTCGGTGGTCAGGAGCGCTCCGAGATCGGTGTTCCTGCGGCGCACCTCCTCCGCGGCGAAGAGGAGGACTTTCGAGCGGTCTCGGGGACTTCTCGCGGACCAATCCGAAAACGCCTCTCCGGCGGCTTCTACAGCGGATCGAACGTCGTCCTCGCTGCCGAACGGCGCCTCGTCGACCAACTCGCCTGTCGCAGGATTACGCACCTCAAATACCTTCCCGGAGACCGAATCACGCCACTCGCCGTTGATCAGCATCTTCATGCGTGATCTTATAGACCGGGGTGGTAATATGCACTCTGTCAACCGGAGTATTCGCACCGGCACCTGCCGATGGTGAGCGCTATCGCCGCCGACATCCCGGCCAACAGGAGGAATGCGGCCAGGAATCCAAACAAACCCGCGACCAGCCCTGCAAGGGTGGAGAGAAACGTGAACCCGGCATAGGACGCGGTGTTAAAAATCCCGGTCATCACGCCCTGCTGAACCCTCGTCTCCGCCAGGAACGCAAGAACCGCGACGATGATCACGCCCGACAGCGCCCCGATGGCGGGAAAGGCATAGGGCGTGACGTAGCCCGCCAGAACCGCCGCCGCCATCAGGAGCGAGGCGGCCCGGATGGTCGGAACGGGACGGAAGTTGATCCGGGGAGCCACGAGAACGGCAACGATGGTCGCGATATTGATCGTCGCAAGCTGCAGGGCGAGCACCGACGAGTCGTTCCCGGTGTACTCGGGGTAGACGGCCGCCACCGCCCCGGTCATCCCCACGAGAACGACCGCCGCGGCAAAGAGCCAGAAATAGTTCCGCACGATCGCTGTGAAATCCGCCTTCGCAAAGCCTGTGCGCTCGCTCTCCCGGACGACGAAGCTCATTGCAGCCGCGGGGACCGCAAGCACCGTAAAGAGAGCAATCCCTGCAAGGTGGTTGTCGAATGCCGCGTCAAGCCAGCCCGTTGCAAGAAGCCCCACAACCAGACCAAGGTTCAAGGCCGCCATGACGTAGCCGCTGAGCTGCCCGGCCGACGGCTGCGAGTTCGCCCACGCGAGCGCCGCCGAGAGGAAGAGCCCGGCCCCGATCCCCTCAACCACCCGGAAGACGAGGAGCGGCAGGCCCGAAGGAAAGAGCAGGATGAGGATGCCGCTTGCAAGGGTCAGGAGAAGCCCGGTGCGGATGAGGGGCACGCTGCCTATCCGGTCGCTTGCGATCCCCGCTGGCAGCACCGTGACAAACGCGCCCAAAAAGTATGCGGAGTAGACCACGCCCTGCAGCGCCGCCCCCTCGGCAAAATCGGGGAGTACCGGGACGACGGCGTTTGAGAGCGCCATCACCACGAATATCCCGAGGAGAATGGGCAGGTTTCGCAGCATACCTAGATCATGCGGTATGTCTCAAGGTTCAGGGGGGAATGGGTCTCGATACGGTGCCGCTTATAGATGGAACTCGCAAGGTCGATTGTCTTGTTCTCGTCGCCGTGGATGGTGAAGATCTTCTCCGGGCGCGGCTGAAGATGGGCAACGTAGTTCATCAACTGCTTCCGGTCCGAGTGGCCGGAGAACCCGTCGCTCGTCGCGATCTCGAGGTTGATCACGATCGTCTCGCGCCACCCGAGCGGGATCTCACGCCATCCTTTCTGGATACGCCGCCCGAGCGTCCCTTCCGCCTGGTAGCCGACAAAGACGAGTGCGTTGCGCTCATCGGGGCCCAGAGCCTTGAGGTATTCCATCACCGGCCCGCCGCTCAGCATACCGCTCGTGGTGATGATAACGCAAGGGTCGCCCGAGATCACCTTCTCGCGGAGGTCGGGGGAGTCCACCTGGACGAAGGCCTCAGAGAGGAAGGGATTCAATCCCTCGCGGAAGATCTGGTTCCGCAGATCGCTGTTAAGGTACTCCGGGTAGGTCGTGTGGATCGCCGTTGCTTCCTTGATCATGCCGTCGAGGTAGATCTTCACCGGCGGAATCTTCTGCCGCCGGATCCCCTCCTCAAGGGCGAGCATGACCTCCTGCGACCGGCCGACGGCGAACGCGGGGATGATCACCTTGCCGCCGCGCTGGATCGTCGTCGAGACCGTCTCGTAGAGTTTATCCTCCGCGTCTTTCCTCTGGGGCTGAATATCGTTCGACCCGCCGTAGGTGCTCTCCATAAAGAGCGCTTCAAGCCGCGGGAAGGATGATACCGCCGGGGAGAAGAGCCTGGTCTTCTGGTAGTTGAAGTCCCCGGTGAACGCGATGTTGTAGAGCCCCTCACCGATATGGAAGTGCGCGATGGCCGACCCAAGGATATGCCCTGCGTTATGGAAGGTGAGCTTGACATCGGGGGCGATATCGGTCACGCTGCCGTAGTTGAGCGTGATTGAGTGCTTCATGTAGGCCTTCACCTCGTTTGAGGTGTAGGGGATCTTGTCCGTCTCCTTCCGGACAACGTCCAGGTAGTCAAGCTGGAGCATCGCCGAGAGGTCCCTCGTCGGCGGGGTCGAGTAGACCGGCCCCTCGTAGCCGTATTTGTAGAGGAGGGGAACGAGAGCACAGTGGTCAAGGTGCGCATGGGTGAGCACCACCGCATCAAGCGTATCAAGGGGATAGATCTCGGGCACGTAGAGGTACGGCGTCCCGTTCGTGGTACTGCCCGGCTTCTCCCCACAGTCTACCAGGATTTTGCTCTCCGGTGTCGAGATCAGGAACGCAGCGCGGCCGACCTCACGGCAGCACCCGAGCGTCGTGACCCGCAGCCACTGGTCTTTGCTCGTGACCTCCCGGTGGATGCGGCGGCCGATCGTCCGCAGGAATGCTTTGCGCTCGTCTTTGACCGACCGCAGATAGGTGCGGATCTGCTTCACCGTCGAACTCTCGATAGGCGGTGTCCGGACAACCTTCGGCGTCCAGCCGATCTGCTTTGTGATCTCGCGGAGGGTTATGCCGTTCTTGCCGATGACCACACCGGGCTTCTCCGCCTCGATCAGGACCTCACCCGTCTCCGGGTCGAAGAAGAGATCCGTGATCCCCGCGTTCTCCGGGACAACGGCCCGGATCTCCTGGGCCGCCCGTTCCGGGTCTTCAAGAATATTCGGGCGCACGACGATGCGTTTGCGCAAGTCGCGCGCAAGTATTTTTATCAGGTCTGCCTGGTCGGCAAACTGTTTCGGATCATCCGTATAGATTACAAGTTCAGGCCCTTCAAACTCGACGTCTGATATCGTAATCCCGCTGGGAACAATCTTGTTGATCTGCTCCTTAAGTTCCCGAAGTTTCTCATCAATCACCATTAAAATCGTCCTAAAAAATGTTAGGTTGTCGGGCGGGCCACAGATGGCCTTTGCAGCCCGCGTTCTATGTGTTCCTCGTATTTGTCCTTCGTGATCACGACCACCATGATATCCTCCCCGGATGCTGAGTCACGGCGCATCGCAGACCGGACAGCGCGGACGGCGAGGTCCTGCGCCTCATCCTCCTTCATATCGGGGCGATACTGGTCCTCGAGCACGCCGTAGGCGAAGGGAGAGCCGGAACCGGTGGCGACGATCTCTTCCTCCTTGGTCGCCCCGCCCATGGCATCGACGGAGTAGATGCTCGGTCCCTGCTCGTCGAACCCACCCATCAGGAGCTGAACGTAGTAAGGATAGTAGCGGTTCTGGTTCAAATAGTTCGAGAGCAGGGTCGATGCCGCACCGACCGACAGGGTCTTGCCGCGACGCATCTCAAAGAGGTTGCACTCGACCTGCAGGATCCGGACGAGCTGCTGCGCGTCACCGACGCCGCCTGCCGTGGTCAGGCCGATCCTCGGCGTAATCTGATAGATCTTCTTGGCACGCTTGCTCGCGATCATGTTGCCCATCGTCGCCCGCATCTCAGTAGCGAGGACGACCCCGCCGTCAAAGACAAGCCCTACGGTGGTTGTACCTTTCATAATTTCTTGGGAAGTATCAAGCATTGAAGCACCCCTAAAACCATTAAAACACTTAATCTCGCTCAAAAGCGGTTAAGCGTATAGCGATACCATAAAACATAAATTTATCGTCGTACCGACTTCGGGCACGACATGATAAGCAACTATATGTTATATGAATGTTGCCCCTTAACTCTTTCGTAACCCCTGCTGGTCCGGCAGCAGGACTTTGATCAACTCCCGATCGAAGAGCATGGCGATGAGCCGCTTGTTCCCGTTGACCACCGGGAGCTGATCAACTCGGGCACGCCTCATCTTCAGTGCGCACTCCCCGACCTCGGCATTCAGGGGAACGGCGAGAACATTCTTGACCATCGCGTTCTTCACCGGGATGGGAAGCAGCTGGATCCGTGAGATACCGTAGCTGATGGTGTGCATATCCCGGATGCTCTCCCATGTCCACTCATCATCGTCGGTACCGTTCGAGAAGTCACTGACCTCGACGCCGTCCTCGATGCGGGTATGCCTGATAAGGTCCCGCTCCGATATGATGCCGGTCAGCGTGCCGTCCTCCATCAGGATGGGGATAGCGTCGTAGCCGGAGATCTCGAGAATCCGCCCGACGAGCGAGAGAGGCGTATCCTCCCAGAGGGCATAGGTCTTGCTGACGTAGCTGTCCTTGATCGGGGTCGTAAGGCGCATCTGGGCAATGGCGCCGATGAGGTCGGCCACGCTGATGATCCCGATCATCGACCCGTCTTCCACAACCGGGAGCCTCCTGATGTTGTGCCGCACCATCAGCATGGCTGCTTCCTGGATGGGGGCGTCGGGCCTGATGACAACCGGATCAGGCGTCATCAGGAGGCCGAGCTGGGTCTCTTCAGCCTTGCGGAGGAGGTCCTTTCGGGTGATGATGCCGACGAGCTCGCCGTCCTTCAAGACCGGTACGCCGCTTATGCCCGTGCGCTTTAATATGCGCAGGACATCGTCCCGGTTCCCGGGGATCTCGACGCAGACGACGTCGGTGATCATAAAGTCCCGGACGAGCATCTGCCCTGAAGGGGTTATGATCTCACCACCATGGTCGTGATGGGGCTGTTGCGCACAACATAGTCGGTCACGCTACCAAGCAGGAGGCGGTCGACGCCGCTCTTGCCGTGGGACCCGAGGAGAATGAGGTCGATGCCCAGCTCTTCAGCGAGGGAGACGATCTGCGACCCCGCATGCCCCTGCCGGAGGTGCGTGGTAAGCGAAACGCCCGCTGCATCCGCCTTCTTTCGAGCGGACTCAAGGATATCCTCGCCTTCCTTCTGCAAAACACTGTAGATTATTTCAAGTGTGTTGTCCATAGGAAGGGATGAAAAAAGCCCGGATTCGACAACATAAACGACATGAACTTCGGTGTCCCGGGAACCGGCTTCATCGAAGGCTTCCTCTAAAGCCCGATTGGCAGGTTCGGAACCATCTATTGCAACAAGTATCTTACGGAACATACACACCAACACGCAGAACAGATACTTCCTATCTGATTTCTACTGCATGGTTAAAACATTTTGGCCAATGGCTGATGGATTCAGCCGCTTTACAATGGTTGCCCGGATGTCGTTGCTGAAGGAGAGGTTGCTTTTTGCCGGGTTTATGACGAGAAATGACGCTTTCTCCCCTTCCTTGATATATCCGCTCCTCCCGGCGAGCCGGGCGCCTGCAATCGCGGCACGGAGGATTTCTTCGGGCGGCGCGCGGTAGACGGTCGCGGTGAAAGCCATCTCCTGAAAGAGATCCGGCTGAACAAACATGACGTTATCCGTCCCGAGATAGAACCTGCCGCCAAATTCGAGGATGCGCGCGATGGGGGGGTGCGCCGATGATGCCGCGACGCCAAGCAGCCAGTTCGATCGCGGGCAGACGACGATGGGGATATCCATATCGATGATCCGCCGAAGCTGCGCGTCTGTCGCGTGAGTGCAGTGGACGAGCAGATCGGGCTCAAACGCGAGCGCCTCGTCGATGTCGTCCGGGTTCTTCTCTCCGGCGTGGAAGGCGACGAGTTTTCCTGCGGTCCGGGCATTCATGACAATCTCTTCGGCATTCGCGACGTCATGGACGCTGCTGATGCCTGCACCGTCACTCAAGCGCTCGCCGCCTTCGCGGCCGAGGATGACTGGCTGGCAGGAGAGTCCGGCCGCCGCCTTGCGGAGCGCTGCGACACCCTCGACCCCTCCTTCCCTGAAGTCGGCAAACCCGGCTGTTCCGGCCGCGATCATCGCGAGAATGCTCGAACGCATTCCCCGGACGAGATCGGCCTCGGGTGTTGCCGCAAGGATCCTGTGCTTCAAGCCGTTCGGGGGTTTGACGAGGTCTGCAAGGCTACCACGGGCGGGGAGGTCCATTGCGACGGTGTCGCCAAGGTGCGTGTGGGCGTTGAAGAGGGCGGGCATGATCCACCGGTCAGGGATCGCGGGAGAGGGCTCTATGGACGTGATGATACCCCCGGAGACGGTGATGCTGACATCTTCTTCCCGGAGGTCTTCGCCGAGAAGTGCCCGGCCGGTGACGACGTATGATGTAACTTCCTGCATCCTGGGACCTTTGTTTTATATATGGCAAGGGAGAATATTTCTGTATGGCGAAAAAATCTGGCGGAAGACTGGTATCCTCTGCCGGCCTGGTCAACTACTATGACAGCGATGACCACCGGGCGATCCATATCAGCCCGAAAGTGGTGATCGCCGTGACCATCGTGACCGGAGTGGCAGTCTTTACTCTCAATGCTCTCTTCTAATCTTTTTTGCTCTTCAGCGCGGCACGGATGATATCCTGCTCAGGCGTGAAGTAGACGGCGTCATGCCCGTCCCAGGTCCGGCAGTTCCGGAAGACCACAGCGGGGACACCCTGGTGGCTCTCGCCCATGACAAAGTTCGCGAAGGCTGCAACCTCGTCGACCACTGCTTCTTCGGTGATCTCGAGGACGTGGCCGAAGAGGTCGGTGTCACCCCGGTAATCGTTGATCGCCGTCATCCCCGCCCATCCGATGGCGATACCGGTCTGCCCGCGCCGAAACGACCGCCCGCAGGTGTCGGTAATGAGGACCCGGACGTCCTTTCCGGTGATACGGCGGATTGCGCTCCGGACTTCCGCGGCGGCTCCCATGGGGTCAGGCGGGAGGATGATGATCCGGCCGTCTTCGACGTTGCTGTGGTCGACGCCTGCCCGAACGCCGATGTGGCCGGAAGGCAGTTCCGAGAGGATGAACGGGTACTCAAGCAGGATATCGGTTGACGAGTCCAGCACCGCCTGCACGAAGCGGGGGTCTTCCTTTGTCTTTGCCGCAACCCGGACGGCTTCCGCGCCGGGGGTGATCGTGGCGAGGTCGCGGGTGAAACCCTTTGCCTTTGAGTAGACCGACGAGGCGACGGCGAGGATATCTCCGTCCTCGAACGCGACCCGGTCGCAGATCAGGGCGGGAAGGTCGTCTCCTCTCTGGATCAGAGGGAGATCCCGAACACCGATTACCTGGATATCCATGAAATTCACGGATCAGTGGTCGTCTCCACTTGCAGAAAAATGCTCGGGTTCTTCTCGCGGGGGGCTCTGGCGGGTTGTGGGGATTATTTCTGGTTCCGGGTGGGTGCGGGGGAGGGGGGCCCCGGAACTTGAGCGCCGGCGGGTGCGGGTTGTGACGGGCCATAGGGCCGGAGCAGGAGCACCAAAGGTGCGGGTTGTGACGGACGGGATGGCAGAAGTTCGAAAAGGCCGATGGCCGTCGCTGTGCGACAGACTGGATGAGCGGATGCAAGGAAAAAGCCCGGTACAGTGGACCGTGGGGGTATCGCCACTGGGGGAGGGGCTGACGGGGAGGGGGGAGCATCCCCCTCCCCTGTCTCCTCAAACCAGATGACTCTCCCCAAAAGTCCCCCACCGACCGCGCTTCGCGCTCCTCCCGCCCCCCCTGGGGGCGGGCAGTGCGAGCGAAGCGAGCTTGAGCACCGATAGGTGCGGAGGGGGCATGCCCCCCCTGTCCCCACCCCCCTCTCGGGGATATCCCCACAAATCCGTGTCAGGGAAGAAATCCGATGGCCCAACATGAGTGCCACTGGTGGGAGCACCGTTAGGCGCGAGGCAGAGGAGACTCTCCCCCTGCAACACCAATAATCCAGACCTCCACCCCACCACACCCACATCTCACCCACAGGACAACCCCACGTCCCGGTTCAGCCGGAACTCCGGCTCGAAGGAACCGATAAGGTCGAGGTACTGCTCGACGGTGCGGGTGAAGAGGAAGTGGTCCCGAACCCTCTCGCGTGCCGCGCGTCCGAGCCGCGCCGCAAGATCGGGATCGCGGAGCAGCCGGACGATCCTCTCGGCCGCCTCATCAACCGAAGAGACCAGGAATCCGTTCACCCCATCCTCTATCTGGTAGCGTATGCCGCCGACATTCCCCCCGATCACCGCCGCACCCTTCCACATCGCTTCTGATACCGTCAGCCCGAATCCTTCCCTGAGGGACTTCTGCAGCACAACCGCCGCCCGCCGCTGGAGCGCGTTCACGAGCGCCCCGTCCTGGACGCTCAATACGATGATCCGCTCGTTTCGGTAGGAGAGGAGTGACCGGTAGACCTCCGCACCCTCCGGGTCGTCAGTCGCTACGTTCCCAACGAGGACCAGGGTGCACTCCTCCTCCTTTCGTGCCTTCAGGAATGCCTGAATGACCCCCACAGGATCCTTCCAGTGGTCGAACCGCGAGACCTGCACGACCAGGGGGAGATCCGTCGGGATGCGGTAGTGCGCGAGGCGCTCGTCGATGGCGCTATCAGAGAGTTCCCGGTTCACAATCGAGAAGGGGTCGATTCCAGGCGTGAAGAAGACCTGCGGTCTCGCAAGGTCCTGGCGGTACTCCCCGCAGGAGAGGACGACGGCGTCGTACCTCTCGATGAACGGAGCAAGATAGTTCCAGACCTTCGGGTTCGGCGCGGTAAGGTCGAGGTGGCAGCGCCACACCCAGGGGCTCTTCTTCCGATAATGGGTGATCAGCGGGAGCGGCTGGGGATCGTGGACGAAGACCACGTCGTGATCGAGATGGTTACGCACGGCGTTCTCGTGAATGACATGCTCGTAGATCTCCTTTTTTCGGCCGGTCATGTTGATCGCGGCACCCTGGAGGGCGTTATGGAACTTCTTTGTCACACTGAAGAAGTCCGGCGGGCCGTGTATCACCCGCCATCCGGTCTCTATCCCGAGACTGTTCATCAGGAGGGTCAGGGACGAGAGGATCTGGGAGACCCCGCCGCCGTAGTAGGTGGAGTTCATGTGCATGACGTGGAGATCGCGGAGCGGCCGCGCCTTCGCCTTGATACGACGCACGGTCTCTTTTCCGACATGCCGCTCATAGTCCTCAATGGTGTGGATCGCGCTCATCCCGATCGCTCCTGCATCCTCGCGATCACTCTTATGCGTAACGGCAGGTCACCTCTTCAGCCACCGTCACCGGCCTGCTCCGTCCTCCCCGTCTCTTCTGCATAACCGTTATATGGATGCCGGGGAACCCATCAGCGAGGAGACACGCATGGGGGAGTTGCCAGAGCCTAATGACGATCTACCGGGAACAGCAGAATCATACTGGATGGCTACGTCGCCGGAGACGGCGTTCCCGCCTCTCGACGGGGACGGGCGCGTGGACGTCACGGTGATCGGCGGCGGGATCGCCGGAATCACTACGGCGTTCCTGCTGAAGAAGGCGGGACTGACGGTCGCCCTCATCGATGCCTACCGGATCATCACGGGCACTACCGGTCACACGACGGCGAAGATTACGTCGCTTCACCGGCTCGTCTATAGAGACCTCATCGACCGGGTCGGGAGCGGGAAGGCGAAGCAGTACGCCGACGCAAACCAGGCGGGGCTCAATCTGATCGCATCCCTCGTCCGCGAGTACGACATCCCCTGTGACTTTGTCCGAAAACCTGCCTACACCTACGCGGAGTCGGAGGAGTCCCGTGACCTTGTTATGGACGAGGCGGACGCGGCACGAAGTCTCGGGCTCCCGGCGGTGTTCACGGAGGAGGTGCCGCTCCCCGGGAGGACTCACGGGGCAGTGATCCTCGAGGATCAGGCGCAGTTCCACCCGAGGAACTACCTCCTCCTGCTCGCCGGACATCTCCCGGGGGAGGGGAGTTATGTCTTTGAGATGACAAGAGCCGTTGACCTCGAGGAACGGGCGGACGGCGTCGTGGTGAAGACCGACCGGGGCTCGCTCTCATCGGACTACGCGGTCCTCGCAACACACTACCCCATCTACGACCGTCCCGGCGCATACTTTGCCCGGATGCAGCCGTCGCGCTCCTACGCACTCGGCATCCGTATCGACGAGCCGTTCCCGAACGGGATCTTCATCAATGTCGCGGCCCCCGTCCACTCCTGGCGGTCACAGCCCGCCGGAGACGGCGACCTCGTCATCGTCACCGGTGCGCCGCACGACACCGGGAAGGCGGCCGACACCCGGGCGCACTACCGGAGCCTCGAGGCCTACGCCCGGTCGGTCTACCCGGTCCGGTCCGTCGACTATCACTGGTCGGCGCAGGACTACATCACGGCCGACCGCATCCCCTACATCGGCCGCATTGCCGCGGGGCACGACCGCGTCTATGTCGCGACGGGTTTTCAGAAGTGGGGGATGGCCGCCGGCACGGCGGCGGGGATGATCCTTGCCGACCTGATCCGGGGCCGCACGAACCCCTGGGCGGAGGTCTTTGACCCCTCCCGGTTCCGGGAGCAGCCGGAGTTTCCCGACCGGGTACGAAAGAGACTCGCGGCCGCGGGGGGAGCGATAGAGGTCGGCACGGACCGCATCGACCACGAGATCGGGACGATTCCGCCCGGGGAGGGAAAGGTCATCGAGATCGACGGGCAGAAGGTTGCGGTCTACCGCGACGGAGGGGGCGAAATCCACACCCTGGACCCGACCTGCATGCACATGGGCTGCACGGTCGCGTGGAACAACGCGGAGAAGTCCTGGGACTGCCCCTGCCACGGCTCGCGCTACGCCGCCGACGGCAGGGTGATCGAGAGCCCGACGGTCAGGGATCTGAGGAGGAAGGAGGTCGTGAGGAGGTAGAGGCGGTGATGCGAGAAGCGTGAGCGCCGGAAGTGCCGGGGGCGGCAACGGGAATCATCAGGCCCACGCAGAACTATATATGCTCCCCGCATAATGGTGACCGCCCCGCCGCCTGAACTATGGGACGGTGGGCAGGAGGAGGTCTGATATGGAGTATGGACCGGGCGCGTATGGCCTGCCGGGCAGGCACGAGTCGTTCTGGATGGAGACCACGACGAAGACGTCGCATCCTCCCCTGCCGGGGGACCTGGAGACCGACGTGACGGTTCTGGGCGGCGGTATTGCCGGGATCACCACCGCCGTCCTGCTCAAGCGGGCCGGCTATGCGGTCACCCTGATCGAGGCAGACCGGATCGCCCGGGGAGTGACCGGCCGCACGACGGCGAAGATTACGTCGCTCCACCGGCTCATCTATGCGGAACTCATCGACCGGTTCGGAAGCGGGCAGGCGCAGCAGTACGCCGACGCAAACCAGGCGGCGATCGAGACGATAGCATCGTTTGTCCGTGAGTACGATATCCCCTGTGACTTTGTCCGAAAACCGGCCTACACCTACGCGGAGTCAGAGGAGTCCCGTGACCTTGTTATGGCCGAGGCGGACGCGGCACGGAGCCTCGGCCTCCCGGCGACGTTTGTGGAGGATCTCCCGCTGCCTGCCCGGACCTACGGGGCGGTGCGGTTTGCCGACCAGGCGCAGTTTCACCCGTTAAAGTATCTCCTGCACCTCGCCTCGCTGATACCGGGCGACGGGAGCCAGATATTCGAGAAGACCCGGGCACTTGAGGTGCAGGACGGCGGAGGCCGGTGTGCGGTTCGGACGGAGAACGGGATCGTCATGTCCCGGGCGGTGGTTCTTGCGACCCATTACCCGTTTTACGATAGCCCGGGGTTCTACTTTGCCCGGATGGAGCCCTCGCGCTCCTACGTCCTCGGGGTCCGGATTGATGAGCCGTTTCCGGAGGGGATGTTCATCAACGCCGAAAGCCCCGCCCACTCCTGGCGGTCGCAGCCCGACGAGGGGGGCGAGCTCGTGCTTGTTGGTGGCATGGAGCACCGGAGCGGCGAGAATGTGGATACACGGGAGCACTACCGCAACCTCGAGGCCTACGCCCGGTCGGTCTACCCGGTCCGGTCCGTCGACTACCACTGGTCGACACAGGACTACATCACCAACGACGGCGTCCCTTACATAGGACCGCTCGCTGACGGCCACGAGAACGTCTACATCGCGACAGGGTTCCGGAAGTGGGGCATGACCAACGGCACCGCGGCCGCGACGATCATCACCGATATGATCCGGGGGCGCGCGAATCCCTGGACGGAGGTCTACGCCCCCAACCGGTTCAAGCCCGCAGCATCGGCACGGCGGTTCCTCGTCCACAACATTGAGGTGGCCGAGAAGTACATCGGCGGCGTGATATCCCGGCCGGCCGGGGATCTTGGGGACGTTCAGCCCGGGGAGGGGAAGATCCTGATGATCGAGGGTGAGAAGACCGGTGTCTTCCGGGACCGCGAGGGCCGGGTCCATGCGGTCAACCCGACCTGCACTCATCTTGGGTGTGTCGCCGCCTGGAACAGCGCCGAAGAGACCTGGGACTGCCCCTGCCATGGCTCCCGCTACGATGCCGACGGGAAGGTGATCCACGGGCCGGCCGTGAAAGATCTCAAGCCGAGGGGAGGGTGAGTAATCGTCCGGGGGCCGGTGACAATGCGTACCTTGGGTGCTCAGACTCTTCACGATTTCAGCCGCTCTCCCATGCACGGATTCCTTGGGAATATCGCCACGCACTGCCCCCGCCCCCTGGGGCAGGGTGCGAGGGGCCATAGGGCTGGAGCATGAGCACCGAAGGTGCGAATGAGGAGCGCGAAGCGCGGGAGGGGGGGGTTACAGGTATCCCCTTATGAGGTGGAGACAGGGGAGGGGGCGAGCCCCCCTCCCCGTCAGCCCCTCGCACCTTCGGTGCTCATGCTCCTGCCCTCCGGCCAGTCGCCCTCCCCAATGGCGATATCCCCTTGAAATCCGTGTTAAGGAAGCGAGGTTTTCCCTTCGGACTTTCCATTTTCTCCGGTCAGATCTCACAGCCTTCGGGTATTCGAACTCCCGTTCAGCAGAGATGTGGTCTCTGGAACATCCCCACCTGAGGACGCCCCACACCTGCCAGAAAAACTCCGGATGGATAACTATAAATCCGCCCGCCCGCACACTCCCATTAATCATGTATCTCGTCATCCGCTGTCCGGGCTGCCGAACCTTCACCTACGTAGACCGCTACCAGCGCTGGAGACTCTGTCCGATGTGCGGTGAAGTGATCAGCGTAGAACGGGCGCCGGTCTACCTGGACACCGATGACTTTCTTGATGCAGAACGGGTGGTGGAGCAGCTGGAGTCGTACCTGCACCGGACGGGGAAGAAAGATTTGACCGAGCGGGATATCCAGCAGCTCCGGACGCAGTACGCCGAATGGGTGAAGAATCGGGTCTGATCACCAGAGACGCCCGCAGCCGGGGCAGAGCATGCTCACTCTTCTACCGCAATGCGGGCAGTGAAGGCCCGTGCGCTCGTTGTTGACCAGCGGTCTCCCGCACCGCTTGCAGTGAATTGGGGCCTCAAACCCGCACTCGTGCCTGACCATCAGTCCAGATATTTGTAGTCTTTCACAAAAAGGTTTCCTTTGCCGCGGTTCGCGATATCCCCGGTAAACTGGATTAAGGTGCGCCCTTCGTGCTGAATTGTCCCGACCTTCCTGAACGTGGGGAGCATCCCCTGCGCGGTTCCAAAGACGTAGCAGGAGCCGCTTTTCATGTTTGCCGCAGGGCGGCTGCAGTTCCCGTGGACGACGAGCGTGCCGCCGTGCATCTCCGCGCCGGCCATATCCCCGGCGTCGCCGTGCACAATCACCGTGCCGGCGGCGATGCTCTCCGCGAGGAAATCACCGGCACGGCCGAAGACCTCCACGGTCCCGCCGGTCATCCCCTTCCTGCCGCCGCGGTATCCCGACGCGCAGTAGTCGGCGGCGTCGCCACGGCAGATGATCGTCCCGCCCGCCATCTCCCGCCCGAGCCAGCCGTCGGCGTTGCCATGGACCTCGATCGTCCCGTCGCTCATGAAGTTGCCGCAGTGCATCCCGATACCCCCGAGGATGGTGATCTTCCCGCCGTCCATGTACTCCCCGACCCTTTTTAAGCGGGACGTATCTCCCGAGAGGACGACCTCGACGTCCTCCACCCGGTCGGCATCGCCCTCCACCGAGATCGAGAAGACCTCATCGAGCCTGAGTTCGCGGTTCCCCCGCCAGACAGAGAGATCAGTCCCGGCAAGGAAGTTCTTCGGGACGATCGACTCCGCCTCGATAGGGATGAACGACTTCGTCGCGGGTTTCATCACAAGTGTGACCTTCATATCTCCGCCTCCGTCTCGATGCACCGGTTCCGGTTCAGGTACTCCTCCTGCACCGGGTAGTTTCGCATCCTGACCGTGTAGTAGCGGTCGAACTTCTCGATGAAGTCCGGGTCTTTCCCCATATCATAGGCCTCGGAGACCCTCGGTTTGACCCAGAACGTGGCGTTGCTCCCGTCGACCACGCACTCGCCCCGCCGGGCGACGACCCTGCCCCGCTTGATCGTGTACTCGGTCTGGCCGAACGCCTCGATCACCTTCTGGTAATCGACCGACGGGTCGACATCATCGATCCGGATCGGGTAGACGGCGACGTCGGCATAGGCGCCCGGCCCGAGATGCCCTTTCCCGATCTCCTGGATGCCGAGCGCCTTTGCCTGGCCGGCCCGGGTCATCACCGCGATCTCATACCAGTCCAGTTCGCGCTCGATCGCCGGGAGGGGCACCCGTGATCCGGTGTCCGGGTGAACCGTCGCGAACTCGGCGTCGCGGTACCTCTTGCTCATCAGGAGGGCGATGATCTCCGGATATTTGACGAACGGCGCACCGTTCGGGTTGTCCGTCGTGAGCAGGCACTGCCAGGGGCTCTTCGTCAGGAGCGCGAGTTCAAGCCCGATCGCCCACATGATCGAGTTGACCAGGTTCTTACGCCGGTAAACGACCGGGATGATCCCTGAGCCCGTCTCAAGTTCCACATCGTGGTTGCTCCACTTGTCGTGGTGGAGGCGGTAGAGGTTGAACTCCATCGGCCCGTCGGCGGTCATCGTCGTCGTCCGGCCAAACATCACCTGCCCCATGTCTATGACGATCTGCGGGCGCATGTTGACGAAGTTCGCAATAGGCTCGCTCTTCGAGCAGAAGTCCTTCCACCCCGATCCGCCGTAGGCATGATACTGGACGTGCGTCGCATACAGTGTCTGGCGTTTCGGGTTCAGGTCCGGGATGAGGCCGAACGACCCGAGCGTGCAGGTGTAGTTTCCCGGCGTCCCGAGGTTATTGCAGTGGAGGTGGACCGAGTGCGGGAGGTGGAGGAGTTCGTTCGCCTCGACGATCGACCGGATGATCTCTGCGGGCGTCACCTCGAAGTAGGGCACCGGGTCACGGATGCAGGAGACGTTCTTGCCCCACTGCCAGGCCTCGGTGCCGCCGGGGTTCGTGAGTTTGACACCGAACCCCTTCACGGCCCGGAGCGTCCAGGCGATGATGGCCGCGACCCGCTTTGTGTCGCCGTCACGGATCGCCTCCATGATCGCCCAGTTCCCGTCGAAGAGGGTGTTTGCCATCGTATCCTGCAGCGGCGTGTAGATGAACTCCTCGTGGGTGTGGCGAGCCTCGAGCGGCGCCATCGCGCCTTCGAGCAGAGTGGTGTAGCCCATGACACTGTAGCGGTAACTGTTGCCGTAGGTGGTCGGGACGCTGTAGCCGGACGTGGCATGCATAGGTCCGCGCCGGGGCGTCCTTCCCGCCCGCATATCCTCCGGGCTCATGTAGCGCCCGAAGTTCACCTTCGTCCCGCAGATGTGGGTATGCGAGTCGACCCCGCCCGGCATGGTGAGCATACCGCGGGCGTCGATCACCTCCGCCGCACCACTCACCTCCTCGACGATCCTGCCGTCACGGATGGCGATATCCATCGTCTCGGCATTGATTCCCCGGAGAGGATCGATTACGCAGGCGTTCTTCACCAGGAGTTCGCTCATTGTCCTTTCGCCTCCTGCATCAGCGTGTACATCTGTAAGAGGACCTCCCGGTCGGAGAGGTAATCGGAGGAGAGGACCTTCCTCGTCCGGATGGGCACCCCGTCCATCCGGTAGGCCGTCCCCTCCGCGTCGATCCCGGTCACCGCCACCGGGATCTGGACGTTGCAGAACGCGGTTGTGGCGTTGGGGTAGGGGTCGAGCTGGACCACCGGGATCTCTGATAGGTGTTCAAGGCACCTTCGCGGGAAGTGAGCGGCCGGGTCGCTCCCGACGATCAGCGCCGCGTCGCACTCTTTCCGGGCCAGGATGTCCACTGCCGTCGTCTCTCCCGGGTTGTAGAAGGCGATCCCCCGGGAGAAGTCGATACCGAACGGGTAGCCGGTCATCCAGGTGTTCACTTCATTCGACCCGTAGACGTTGTAGTGGCCCCGCATAGCCGAGATCGTGAACTTCGTGTGCCGGCTCAATTCCGAGACGAGTTCGATGGCGTTCCGGATGTTCTTGTACTTCCCCCGCGTCATGGTGAGCCCGAGCCCGAAATAGACCGCCCCGAACTTTGCGCTCTTACAGAGGTTTGCCACCCGGACAAGCTGCTCGCGGGTGACACCCGCAACCGTCCGCGGGATCGTCTCCGTCTTCCCCTGGACTATGGCCCGGAGCGCCGAGAGGACGGCGTAGTCCCCGCCGGGTTTGATCTGGACGAACTCGTCGGCGATCTCCGCGGTCTCGGTCCTCCTGACGTCGACGACGATCACCTTCCGGTCGCGGAAGGCGTTCTCGAGGAAGAAGCCCTCCGCGTAGCGCGTGTAGCGGGAGAGGTGGCGGGGGTGGGCGTCGATCGGGTTCGATCCCCAGTAGATCACAAGATCTGCCCGGTTCTTCACCACCCCGAGCGTGCATCCCGGGTGTCCGACCTCCTGGATGGCAAGAATGGACGGCCCGTGGCAGACCGAGGAGGTGTTGTCGATGACGCCCCGCACGAGTTCGGCCATGTGGACTCCCACGCACTGGGCCTCCCCGTGAGTGCCGCTCCACCCATACAGGAGCGGGCGCTCGGCGTCAAGGAGCATATCAGCGGCATACCGGAC
The DNA here is from genome assembly GCF_020696975.1 of Methanoculleus sp. Taxonomy (GTDB): domain Archaea; phylum Halobacteriota; class Methanomicrobia; order Methanomicrobiales; family Methanoculleaceae; genus Methanoculleus. The sequence goes on along the minus strand of NZ_JAJGBK010000024.1, from coordinate 73,756 downwards.
GGCCTCGTCGCAGGTGATCTCCTTCCACTGGTTCCCGTCACGCAGGATCGGGTTCTTCATCCTCTTCTCACCCATGAACTTCGTCGTGCCGAGTTCGCAGGCGTTCGTCACGGCGACCACCCTGCCTCCCTCCACCTCTACCTCGATGTCGTCGCAGAGGCAGCCGCAGAAGGGGCAGACCGCGTCCTTAACGATCATAGGCAAGGCCTCCCAGGTCTTCCATCAGTTCGTGAACCCTCTTTGGCTCTTCATCCGTCGGTTCGATCTCCACCTGATGCGACTTGAAATCCGGCATCCCGGTGGAGTGGGTGTCGGCAGCGACGACATGGTTGGCATAGGGCCCGTAGGGGACAAAGACGGTCCCCATGCCGACTTCCTCCGACATAACCGCCCGCATGACGACCTCCCCGCAGGGCCCGGTCACCCGGATGGTATCCCCGTTGTCAAGCCCGAGTTCCAGCATATCGAACTCGTGCATGAAGCAGGTCGAGGTCTCTGCTGCGTATTCGGCGGAAGTCTTGTTCTCGACGGTCACCCCCTGGTTCACCGTCCGCCCGGTGAGCATGAGGTATGTCATGCCTCCGCCTCCTCCTGCACCCCTTCCACCATCCGGGCGACCCGGATAGCGCGGTTCGGGCAGTTGATCTCGCAGGTCTTGCACCCGGTGCACTTCTCTTCGTGGAGGATCCGCACCCGGCCGCCCTCGACCCGCATGACGACCTCGTCGCTTGCGGACGTCCCGGTCCCCGCGAGCTGGGGGTCCACCTGCCGGTTGACCGGGCAGGAGACGCAACAGTTCCCGCACCGCATGCAGAGGGTGTCGTCAACCTCCAGGTGGTACCACGAGGAGAACGCCGTCCTGTCACGATGGGTAGTATCAAGGATCCGGCCGCTTGCGAGGACGTCCTCGGGGCACGCCTCGACACAGAGACCGCACCGGATGCAGTGGCCCCGGTAGATCTCCGGCTCCCACCGGTCCTGGCGGCGGAGAACCGCGATGGCATTGGGTGCGGGGCAGATCATCATGCAGGAGAAGCATGCTGTGCACTCCTTCCCCGTCAGGGACGGGTAGTCCTTGAAGTAGGAGGGGGTCTCCAGCGGCGCGGTCTTTACCAGGAAAAACTTCCGGAGCCATTCCGGCCGGAGGAATTCCCGCACGTAGTAGACGATCGATCGCATCTCCTCACCTCTCGTTGCACGCGATGCAGGGGTCGCTGCTGATGAACGTCGACGTCACGTCGGCGATCGACGTGGCGTCGGTGATCATCGAGTGGGCGCAGGCCTCGATGTTCATGACCGAAGGCGTCCGGATCGCTATATCGAGCACCCTGCCATACTCGTCGGTCTTGATGGAGTAGGTCAGCTCCCCGCGGGGGGCTTCGCCGGCATACGAGGTCTCGCCCGCCTTGCAGAGCCCGCCGCCGCGGATGGGGCCGTCGGGGAGGCGGTCTATGCACTTTCGGATGAGATCGATGCTCTGGAAGATCTCCTGGAACCGGACCATGATCCGGGCGAAGTTGTCGCCCTCCGTCCGGGTTACCTGGGTGAACCCGAGCTCCCGGTAGGTCGGGTGGCGGAGGCGGAGATCGCAGTCCTCGACACCGCTCGCCCGGGCCGTGGGGCCGACAGTGTGGGCCCGGATCGCCTCTTCGCGGCTCATGACCCCGACACCCTTGCTCCTGAGAGCAATCAGGGGGCCGGTCTCGAAGATCCTGGTGTGCCGCCGCATCTCGGCCTCGACCTTCGCGAGGTCGGCGAGCATCGCCGTGGCATCCTCGGGGAGGAGGTCGAACCGGACGCCGCCCGGGATCATGTAGGCGGTGTTGATCCTCGAGCCCGTGAGCCGTTCCAGGTTGTCGAGGACGATCTCCCGGGTGTTCAAGAGGTACATCGCGAGCGTCTCATGCTCGATCGTGTAGCAGTAGGAGAAGTTCGCGAGGATGTGGCTTGCCACCCGGTCAAGTTCGTTTGCGATGACCCGGAGGTAGGCCGCCCGCGGCGGGACGGCGATATCACTGATCGTCTCCATTGTCTCGATGAAGACCATGTTGTGGATGACCGAGCAGATGCCGCAGACCCGCTCGGCAAGGAACATCACCTCCTGCCAGGGCCGGCCCCGCATGATCCGCTCGATCCCCTTCTTCATGTACCCGAGTTCGACCTCGGCCCGGAGCACTCGCTCGCCCGCCGTCTCGCACTTGAGGCGGACAGGCTCTTTCCAGCACGGATGCATCGGGCCGAGGGGTATGGATACGTCAACGGTCTTCTTCATCGTTGCTTCTCCTCGTAGTCCTTGAATATCAGCGGCGCGACCGAGAGTATGGCGGAGAGGATCTCCGTCGGGCGGGGCGGGCAGCCCGGCACCGATGCCGCGATGGGTATGTAGTTCTCGACCGGCGGGGTGGTCAGGGTCCCTTTCCGGGCATAGACGCACCCCGATATCGGGCAGTTCCCGATGGCGACGGCCACCTTCGGTTCGGGGATCTTCTCCCAGATGTCACGAAGTTTGTCCACCCACTGCGGGGTGACGGAACCGATGACCAGGAGGACATCGGCCTCCCGGGGGTTGTTGTGGACGTAGATGCCGTACTGCTCGATGTCGTAGCGGGGCGCGAGGCACGCGAGCACCTCGATGTCGCAGCCGTTGCACGACCCGACGTCGACGTAACTGACGTGGATCGACCGCGACCGCACGGCGTTCTTGATATCCTGGAGGATGCTCATGAGAGAACCGCCTCCCGGACCAGTGCTTTTCCTCTTGCGAGTGCCTCGTCGATGGCTGAGCCTTCCTGTATCATTGCTTGCATCTTGTTGTATATGGTCTGCATCACTTCGGGGTCCACGAGCGGTATGAACCGGGTGAAGAGTTCGTACCCGATTCCTTCTGCCACCGGGTCGCCGTTGTCAGCGTGCTCCTGCCCCATCTGCCACCGGGACTCAAGGTTCTCAAGCAGGGACATGTCGAACCGGCGTATCAGCACCATCCGGAGCTTCGCGTCGCCCGTCCCGAGGCGCCGGGCGATCGCGTGGACGGTCTCGTCGTGCCGGGTACTCGTGAGGATGGTGTACTTCATCTGACGAAGATCCTTTTCATAGAGGTAATTCATGCGAGCACCCCCGATGCATGTGCCATCGCGTAGGCGAGGAACCCGAGCACCATCACCCAGAGCAGCCCCATCTCGTAGCGCTTCAGGGTGAGCTCGTCGTGCATCCAGGTCAGCGCCGTGGCGACGGCGAGCAGGACGACGCCCGCGATTGCCTGGTCGGCCACGCTCCAGTTCTGGGCGGCCTGGGCGAGGAACACCGCCACGTAAAAGGCCGCCCCTGCCATGATCAGGAGACGTATCGTGTTCATCCCATGACCACCCCGAGGACGATGATGTAAATGACGAGCGCGCCCGTCACCAGGCTCTGTATCGTCACGGTGTCGTAAGGCGAGAGCATGGGGGTGACCGCGCAGACGAACGAGAGCGATATGAGGACGAGGAGCATCAGGAGCAGTGCCAGTCCAAGCGGCAGCGGGCCGATGAAGAGGAGGACGAATGCGTAGAGGAGGACGTAGGTCTTGAGGGCAAACCCCACCTCGAGACCGGCGCGCCAGACGCCGAAGTGCTCGGTCATGTTCCCGCTCACGATCTCCTTCGCCTCGATGATCGAGAACGGGCCGTAGTGCATCTTGGAGAGGATCACGAGGTACATCGCCGCGGCCGCCGGGAAGGCGAGGATGAGGAGCGGGCCGTGGACCTGCTGGTAAGCCGCGATATCCGCGATCGAGAGCGATCCCGTGAAGAGATAGATCACAGCGACAGTGGCAAGGAGCGGCAGCTCTGAGGCTGCCGATATGACCGACCGGATGGCCCCGAACTTTCCGTACGGAGAGCCCGACGAGAGCCCCATCCCGTGTTCCACGATCTTGTGGAGCAGGTAGACCGCAAAGAGGAGGAGGAGGCTTCCTCCCGAGAGGAGGATGAAGAGGGCTCCGCTCCAGATGCCGATGGCGACGAAGACAACCGCGACAAAGAGCGTCTGGCTGGCCGTCTTCGGTATCCAGGTCTCCTTGAAGGAGAACTTCAGGGTGTGGAGAATCTCCTGCCAGATCGGCGGTCCGGGCCTCCCCTGAACTCTCGCGATGACTTTCCGGTGGATGCCGTGGAAGAGCAGGCCGATGAAGGTTGCAAAGAGCAGGTATTCGATCATGTCAGTATCCTATGAACGGTATGTCCTCTTCTCCGGACTTTGCGTTCCACCACAGTGCGATGAAGATGACAAAGGCAGGGAACGTGACGACCGCGAGGATCTCCGCGGCCCAGACCGGGAGGTAGCCGGCGGCCGCAAGGATTCCGGCCGCTACCCCGATCCCGCCCGCCGCAAGGCCCGCGATCAGTGCTGTCTGTTTCTTCATGGCCTATCACATCGATATGACGATCTCCGCCACGCGCAGGAAGAGGAGGAGCGAGCTGACGTGGACCATCAGGATGAACGGCGCTCCCTGCGCTCTCGTGATCTCCGCCTTTGCAACGTAGAACGGCGCCATGCCCTCCCCCATGACACCGAGGACCAGGAACGCCTTCGCGATGAGGGGGACCGCCACCGCACCGGTGAAGAGTTCCCACATGCTCAGCGTGCCGGTGCTCGCGACGACGATTGCCGCCCCTCCAAAGAGCGGGACGGTGGCGAGCATCGCGACGATGCCGTACTGGAACGCGGCGTTTAAGACATGCCGGTTCCGGTAGGCCGCGACGATGCCGATGTTCGTGATCCCGACGAGGGACGCAAAGAGGGTGAAGTTGAAGACGTCCCCGGTCACCATCGCGCCGAGCGTGGCAAGCCCGCAGGCGATCGCCATGAAGCGCTGGAACCGCATGAGTTCAGGGTCGACCACCTTTGCGTAGTAGGCGTCCCCGCCGAACGCTATGTCCATCTGCTTCTCGGGCCTGCTCACGATGGCAAGCGCCGTGAAGATGAGGGCGAAGACGAAGAGCGCCGTGGTGTAGGGGCTGAAGTAGGCGACGATATCGCCGAACTCCAGGACGAAGAGCTCCTGCCCGCCGATGTTTGTAGTGGGGAGATTAAACATTCGGACCACCCCGCCGCATCGTCCCGACAAGGGACATCTTTGCCATCACTTTGATGAGGATTGCGCCTCCTGCCATCATCACCCCGAAGAACCAGTACGCGGGGAGGAACATGAAGACGAAGAACGCCGCGATCCAGATCGCCCACGCATAACCGCTCACGGTCTCGATCAACTCGAACTGCTCGGCATGCCCCCGGCACATGAAGTAGAAGACCGCACCGACCGCGGCGACCGCTCCGCCGGTGAATCCCGAGAGGACGATGCCGTAGGCGACGAGAATCAGGGCGAGGATGCCGGGCGCGCTATCCATCACCTCGATGTGGAACGGTGGCCCCTCCGGTGCCTTGAGCCCTTCTTTTGCGATGTAGACCTCCGAGACCGCCATCAGCTCCGATATCCCCACGACGAGCCCGGGGAGAATCAGCGCTTCCGCAAGGTCGGTCGCGACGAGCGCGATCACGACGAGCGCGAGGACCTCCGCAAGGTCGGTAAGGAGGATCCGGTGCAGGTCGTCCTTCTCCCGGATGATGGCCGCGAAGCCGACGATGAGCCCGATCGCGACGACGACAAGGCCGATCGAGTAGGTGGCGGCGTCCATCAGGTCTCCCTCCGGAAGAGGTAACTTGCGATCCCGAACGCTACAAAGAGGATGCTCGTCTCCACGACCGTGTCAAAGCCCCGGGTGTTGTAGAGGATCTCGTCGATGATCCCGCCGGGGTGAGCGACGATCGTCGTCCCCATATGATGGGTGGTGTCGGCGAGCCACTGGCTGAACGGTGTTAAGTAGGTCGTCACGTAGCCGGCGTAGGGCGAGTTCTCCGGGTACTGCGACTTCACCGGGGTGGTCCCGAACGGCACGCCGCCCCGGTCGTAGGGGTGGAGGGTGCTTGCCGGGTTGAGGGTCTTTTCGTAGAGCTGGTCGTCGTAATAGGTGATGGACGGCAGGGTGACGAGGCCAAGGACGATGACAACCACAACGAGCAGCGCGTACAGTCCGGTGAGGTTCTCGACCTTCGAGATCGTCGCCGACATCCGGGTTATGATCGATCGGTTCGTCTTCACCCCGCATCCCTCCGTTCGATGACCCGCACGAGGACGAAGGTCGAAATCGCCGTAACGCCGATGAACGTCATCAGGGCGAGCGTCTCGTCGTAGGCGAGCATGATCAGGAGGAGACCGAACGCGGGGATCTCAAGGTTGATCAGCCGCGACAGATAGGTCTTCTCGCGCGGGAACCCGGCGGCGATCACCCCGGCTATGAGGATGATGCAGCCGAGGATGAACTCAGGCGTCATGGTCCTGCCTCCTACATAGTGGCAGCATGATGATCGTCGTGATGGGGATGATCAGGCTGACAGCGATTGCGACGTCCAGGTAGCCGCGGTCGACGATGAACGGCACAACGCCGCCGTAGATGATCCCGACGGCGATCAGCTTATTGAAGCGGTCCCGCTGGAGGTAGACGCCAACCGTGCCGATGAGGGCCACGACAGCAAAGAGGACGACAAGAAGATCATCCACGCCGGTCACCCCCTGCGTAGGTGCTCGCGATGGCATTCGCTTCGAGGGTTGAGCCGACGAAGTAGGCGACCGCGGCGACAAGGGCGAGCGGGTGATCGAGCAGCAGGACGAGGGCGCCTGCGACGGCGAAGTTCATGACGTTGACGAAAGGCAGTTTCCTGCCGGTGTTCCGCTCGAGAGTCGCCCTGACAACGCCAAAGACCGCGATCACGGCCACAACGTAGAGCGCAATCACTGCCTGAACCTCCAGAGCCGCGCCAGAAGCCGGCTTGCGTGCGTATGGGAGAGCCCCTGGATGGTGAGGATGGCGATCACCATGCCCGCGATGAAGTCGGTGGCGGCGAACCCGACCAGGGTGAAGGCATAGACGACGAACGTGGCGAGGACCGCGCCGGTGGTCCCTGCGTAGCCGGGGTCGTGGCAGATGCGGTTGCCTATGAAGACGAGCGCGGCCGCAAGAAGCCCGCCGGGGATGCCGGCGACGTAGACGCCGCAGGCGGCAAGGAGCGTCCCTGCCGAGGCGTCAGGGGAGCAGACGATGTTTCCCATCATGGTGCCGCCACTAAGAGCGCCGCCGCCGGCCTGGATATCCCGCGCGATGGCAGACGCTCCGCTGACACCCCCCGCTTCCGGCAACTTGAAGAGAATATCGACGGCTACGAAGAGTATCCAGCTGACAGCGGCCGCCGCCAGGATATGGAGGAACTCGCCCAGCATTTCAGTTCAACTACTGGAGAATACGGTTGATCAATTCAATAAATGTTTTGTTCTTAACATTTCGGGCATGATTCGGCCGGAATGCAGTCCCGGCGCATTTCCGGCTTGATGGTCTGCGGTTAATTTTGTATGTAAAGTAATGAATTTTGTAGACAATATATGTTTTCACGAATCTGTTCGGGGCCATTATATGCCGCAACTGCCACGTTCCGGGCCGGAGAATTGAGTTGTGCCGCGATGATACGGATAGAGTTCGGGCGGCAGGCATTTCGGCGGCAGCCCGGTCGGCGGGGAACAAGTATAATGCTCACGTTGCCGATATAGTATGGCACGCGGGGGTTGCCGAGCCAGGTCAAAGGCGCTGGATTTAGGGTCCAGTCTTGAAGGAGTTCAAGGGTTCGAATCCCTTCCCCCGCATTACCTTCTTTGTTCAGACATCACATAGGCAAGCGTTGTCCCCGGATGTATGCTGGCCGCACCTCTCCTCACGTGCTCTCGCTCCTGCGCCGTTTGCACCTTACCCGAATCATCACTCTATCTTGCTGCGGCATCGTCCTTCGGTCGGACGTTCACTGCCTTTGCAGCCCACTCGTTCTTCTTCCGGTTAAATGATGGATCGGGTGGCGACCGTGGTGCACCCTGCACTGCTCCGCCGCACCGTTGTGCTTACGGGTCCCGTTACAGCGAGCAATATGGCCTTCGGGCCTGACCGTGTTCTAGTTCCGGTCCCGGCGCACTGCGCATAAACAGCGCATGGGCAGCAATATAGTTGCGCGTAAGATTTTCACGCCAGTTCATGCTTCCGGAGGAACTCGCGGACCTGCCTTGACTCGATCCAGCCCTGGTCGAGTTCCCGGACGTAGTTGTTGATCCGCTCGACCTGCTCGCGGATCTTCCCTGTAGCCATCCCTTCACCGAGCAGCTCGGTCATGCCGAGGATCACCTGGAGCGGCTGGCGGATATGGTCGCCGAGAATCGCGAACTGCTCGATGTTCCGCTCAATCTGCTCGAACGCCTGTTCCCGGAGGTGCTCGTTCTGTTTGCGCTCGGTGATGTCCCGGCCGACCACATGGACTCCGATCACCGATCGATCGCGAACGATCGGGGACTCATTCAATTCCAGAAACGCTACAGACCCGTCTTTCCTGCGGAACTCGATCTCGAGCCCCTCGACCGGCACGCCTGCGGCAATCTTCTTTCGCCCCTTCTCCCATTCGGGGAGGGACGACGGGACGACGTAGTCACGGCATTTGCAGGCGATGAGTTCGTCGGGGGTGTAACCGAGGATCCGCATCACGGCCGGGGAGATGTAGGCGATCCCCGTGTCATAGTAGCAGGTATAGATCATATCGAAACTCTGCTGCGCAATATCACGGAACTTCGATTCGCTCTTCTGAAGATCCTCTGCCGCCTGGACGCGCTCGATCGTCCTTCCCAGGCGTCGTGCAATGGTATCCACCAGCGACCGCTCATCGGCCAGGAACGGCCCTTCGTCCTCCTTCGGCATCTCGTGGAGGTAGCAGACCTCCACCATCCCGATCTGCTCTCCCTGGACGATGATCGGGGACACCTGTCGCCAGGGCGTCTCCCGGAACCCTTCCGTCGCAAACATACGGCCGCGCACCGTGATCCTGACAACGGTCTCCTCCGGGTACTGCCAGCCGGAGGGAAGCATCCGGACGGCGGTATCGAAGATCTCATCGAGCGAGGTCCCCGACTGCTCGGTGACCCGGGATACCGCGTACAGGGTCGAGAGTTCCTTCACCCGCTCGTTCAGGTCGTGTGTCAGACTCCGCAGGACATCCGCCGTCTGCTTTATATCGGTGATATCCCGCACAATCACTGCGATCCGGCTGACGCTCCCGCGTGCATCCCTGACCGGGTAGAGGACGGTGTCGTAGTGCCGCCCTTCCCAGGATCCTTCGAGCCGGAGGGGTCTACCAGATTCAGCGACCTCGTGCAGGCGGGCCGCGTGCAGTCCGGCTATATCCGGAGGAAGGATCTCGGATGCGTTCATGCCGATCAGGTCCTCCCGGCTCCGCGAGAACAGCCGGACCACCGCCTCGTTGGCGTCGATAAGCCGGCCTTCCGTATCCAGGAGGGCAATCATATCCGCCGGGGCGTTGAGGAGGGCACGGGCGGTCGCCTCGCTCTCCCGGCGTTCATCCTCGGCACGTTTCCGGTCGGTGACATCATAGAGCTGCTCGACGACGAACGCCACCTCTCCCTGTTCGTCGAGGATCGGGCTTGACCGGCACTCCAGGTAGCGCCCGAGTTCGGGCACGAACTTCTCGACGACCTCCTGCTTTCTGCTCGCGACCGCCCGGTCCGTCGCGCAGGCCTTGCAGACCTCGGTTCGCCCGATGAGGTCGTAGCACTTCCGCCCTTTCACCTCCTCCGGCGCCATCCCGAGCATCTCGTACCCGGCACGGTTGTAGCGCAGGATTGTGTGATCCGGCAGCTGGACGCCGACGATGTCGCCGAGACTCTCGAAGAGCCCCTCAAGCAGAGTGTTCGCCTCGGCCATCTGCCGTCTGGCCTGCTCCTCCCGGGTGACATCCCGCCAGGTGACGACGGCGCCGGAGATCGCCTCCCCGGTTTCGACGGGCGAGGCGGTTACGGCGATGTAAACTTCCCTGTCCGGGCAGCCGCGGAGGGCGAACCGGCAGGACTCGAGCCTCTCACCCCTGAGCGCCCGGCGTCCGGGAAGGTCCTCCGGCCCGACCGGTCTGCCGTCGGGATAGCAGATCGATACGTCCGTTTCCTGTGTTCCCAGGAGGGCCCGGACGACCCGGTTCTCGTCGTCCGGCCTCACCGCGATCACCCCGCCGTCGGCGCCGTAGACGATCCCCTGCCTGCCGATGGCGGCAAGGAGCGTCTCATGCTCCCGCTTTACCCGGGCGGCAAGATCCCGGTTCTCGGCGACCAGAGTCTCGATGCCTGCTTTGAGCCTCTCCTGCGACCGGCGATCGAGAGTGGAGGCGGCGTCCTGCACCAGTTCCAGGAGGCCGGCTGGCGGCTCGCTCTGCAGGTTATCCATACATCACCTCTCTTCCCGGTGTTGCTGCATCCGCATATCTTCGCTTGCTCCTGCGAGCATGCAACAGAGGAGGCGAGACGGGTCCTTCCGGTCCTGGAGTAGACGGAGCAGTCACTGCTTCGGTCTTCTCGCCGCCGACCATCGGGAGGGACGTAAGGCGGCACTCTCTCGGGTGGGTTCCGGCATTCGAGTCGAGCCTATCGGGCAGCCAGCGTTTCATGGACAGTTCTGCAGGCATGGTATGCGATGGTGAAATGACATCCGTGGGAACGGATAAAACCAATACAAGTATAATTCTGATCAGATAAAATTGGTTGGCACCCGGGTTGCCTTCCCAAAGGCAAGATGGGTTGCCGGATCCTGCAGCCCCGACAGACCCTCGAGCCCGAAGGTGATGCCGGCCCGCGCCGTCCGGCGCGACCGTAAGCGGGTGATCACAAAGTAGATAACCGATGCGGGTATGCTCACGGTGCGGCTGGAGATCCGCATCGGGCGCGTTAATGGACCTTCACAGAAACCATTTTCCCCCGGCATTTCCCGGCAAAAGACTATTGCCGACGACAAACGGCCAGTTTGCGCTCATAGCTCCTGACCTCGGGCTCATCTTCCTCTTCATTGCGGTGGTCTCCTGCACACCGTTCCTGGTCGGTTTCTGGTACGGTGAGATAGAGTTCCTCCTCCCGATGGCCTCGGCGCCGGCGGGGTTCGGTATCCTCGGGTTCCTGCTTGCCAGTATTCCGAAGGCTGAAGGGGAAGCCCGCCTCTCGGTCGCGCTCTCGGCGGTCGCTCTGATCTGGCTCGCCGTCGCCCTGATCGGTGCATTGCCGTACGCTCTCGGTCTCGGCACCTCCTATACCGACAGCGTCTTTGAGGCAATGTCGGGATGGACCGGCACGGGGTATTCCCTCCTCCCGTCGGTCGATACCACTCCAAGGATGATCCTCTTCTGGCGGTCGCTGACGCAGTGGATGGGCGGACTCGGGATCGTCGCGTTCACCGTCGCTCTCTCGGGCAGGTCGGGTCTGACCCGGTTCCGGCTCTACCGCTCGGAAGGACGATCAGAGACGTTCATGCCGAGCGTCGTCGCCACGGGCTTTGAGATGTGGCGGATCTACCTGGTGCTCACGGTTCTCGGGGTCGGACTCGTCCTTCTCTCGGGCATCCCCCTCTGGGACGCCGTCAACATCGTCATGACGGCGATATCGACCGGCGGGTTTGCAGTGCATACGGCCGGCATCCTCTACTACGAGAGCCCGCTCCTTGAGATGCTTGTCGTCCCGGTTATGATCGCCGGCGCCCTGCCGTTCAAGATCTACTTCCTCCTCTACTACAAAAAGAAGTTCGGGCTCCTCGCGGACCGGCAGGCGATCCTCCTCTTTGCGCTCATCCTGGCCGGGTGCGCCGTCGTCACCTCCGACCTCATACTCTTCTCATCCCTCAGCCCCGCCGAGGCCCTCCGGGAGGCCCTCTTCATGACCGTGAGCGGCATCACCTGCACCGGGTTTCAGAACGCAAACCCCGGAACCTGGTATGCCACGACCGTGATGGTCCTTACCGCGCTGATGCTCGTCGGCGGAGCGGCGGGGAGCACCGCCGGCGGCATCAAACTCAGCCGGGTTATCCTCAGCCTTGAGGTGCTCGGGTGGTGGCTCCGAAGGCTTTACTCCGGCTGGAGAACGATCACCCCGCTCCGGCACGACGGGCGGCCGATCCTCGACCACCTCCCGGAGTACGAGGTCTCAAAGAGCATGCTCGTCGTCGTGCTCTATCTCCTGATGGTCGCTGTCGCCACCCTTCTCCTGCTCCACCTTGCGCCGCAGGGAGGATTCGACTCCGCCGATGTCATCTTTGAGGTCGTCTCAGCGGCATCGAACGTCGGGATCACCACCGGGTTCGTGAACCCCGGGATCTCCCCGGTAGCGAAGTGGCTCTTCATCCTTGTCATGTGGGCGGGGAGGCTGGAGATCGTGCCCGTCATTGCCCTGGTGGCCGGGGCGGGACGGAGGCTGTAATCTGCAGGCATTAAGAGCCCTGCACCAATCCGGGACCGCCGCCACGCGTCGAACGCGTGACACATACAGAAGAGATTGATACTGAACCGGAGGTCCGGCCAGGAAAAAGAGGATATTAGGTTGGAAGGTTTAGTTCTTCTTTGCCTTCTCTGAAGCCTTATCCTGCTTCTTATCCTGGGACTTTTTATCCTTTGCCATAAATGACACACCTCCCTCCCGAGGTGGGATATATCTGATATCAACCAGTCCGGATATATATTTTATGCTCCCCCGGCCGGGTTCTTCAGAATTAAGGGGGAAATTACGCGTTTTTAGGACTCCCCGGCCGCGGATGGAGCGGGGATCGCACCGGGGGGCCGTTGCCGTGCGAGATCGGGAAAATCGGGTGCCGGCGCAGGGCACCTTACGCCCCGCGCCTGAGACTGGAGAGCATGTAGAGCGCAATCAGGGAGATTCCCCCGATCACCTCGACGCCTATCACGAGGGCCATGGCCGGGATCGACCCGGCAACCCGGAGACCGCCCGATACCGGTCCGAGGTCGATCGGCGTCCCCACGGGTGCCGAGGCCGGTTCGGCGAGCCAGTCCCAGAAGAGCGCGGTGCCGACCACAAGCATCACGACCGCCATGAGGATGAAGATGAGCAGCCCCAGGATCTCGGTCTTCCGGATTGGTCTTCCCGCAACCTGTATCGATGGCGCCTTTGCACCCGGGGTGAAGAACGGCAGGGCAACCCCGACCAGAATCGCCATACCTCCGAGAAGCAGTCCACCGGGTGCCGGAGTGCCGTGCATCGCATAAAAGGCGACAACCAGGGCGAAGACGGTTCCAATGGCTGCGGAGACCAGCCTGCTCTCATGCATACCTCTCACCCTCCCTCTCTCGTCCCGGGGAGGCGGCTATGGTCCTCGAACCGACCCCGACAGGAAAGCTCCATGCTACGCCGGTATCTTTGGCCGGTTGACGGGGAATCACGGAATCACCCGGTACATACGGTGTCTCTCCCTTTATCATCGTAGAATCGTTGACGTGCCGATGCCGGAGCAGGGGGTGCAATTCTACATGATTGACCATGATAATACTATGGTGCAAAGGATATATTTAATGGTATGCACCCTGCCCTCCGATGCACCGGGAGGGTCAGATATCCGGGAAACCGGGTACGCGCCCGGGGTTTTCCCCGCTCATGCCGACGTGAGGGATCTCTCCTGCAAAGAATTCCTGCTTTCGGGAGAATTTTGCAGAATGAATCTCATATGCACCAAGATATTTATCCGTTTCCCCCCAACGAATATGAGAATGCCTCGTCTTTACCTCGGAAAGATCCTGCTTCGCTGGTGCGACGCCTGCCATGCTCCCGTGCTCGCCGGGGTCTGCGCCTGCGGCGCCCCGACCCGCCCGGTAGCCGTGACGCCGCCGGGAGACGCCCGGCCTGCGTTCCCCGACGACGTCGAGCGGGTCAACCGCATATTCTCCGAACATTTCGGAGCACCGCTGATACCGGAAGGCCATGTCGCACTCTTAAACAAGGTCCCCTCCGAGGACCGCATGGACGAGATCGTCCTCGGCGGCGCGGTCGTGGGAGCGATCCGCTACCTCCCCGAGGAGCGCCGCTGGGAGCCCCTCCCGCGGCCTGCCGCCGCGGCCTACCTGCGGCCGACGAGACACTACGTCGTCATCGACGACGGTGCGATCCCGTCCATCCGTGACGGGGGGGCAAGCGTCCTCGCGCCGGGGCTCGTCTCGATCGACTCCGCCGTCCGCGAGGGCGACGAGGTCTTCATCCTGACGAAGGCCGGTGAGTGCATCGGGGTCGGGAGGGCAAAGGTCGACGCCGCCACCGCCGCGACGATGGAGCGGGGGCTTGTCGTCCGGACCCGTAAGAACATCCAGTCGGTCTGTGTGCCGGGCGAGGCGACGTGGGATGATGCTGTCCGGGCAAACGAGCATGTCCTCGCTGAGTACGAGGCCGCAAGCGTCCGGTTCGTCCGGGAGGTCGCGGAACAGAACCTCAAGCAGCCCACGGTCTCCTATTCGGGAGGAAAAGACAGCCTCGCAACCCTGCTCGTCGTCTTAAAAGCCCTCGGCCCGGTCCCGCTCCTCTTTGCCGACACGGGGCTTGAGTTCCCTGAGACCTGCGAGAACGTGGACGCAGTGGCAGAGCGCTACAAACTTACCGTCCACCGGATCTCCGATGAAGAGACCTTCTGGGAGGAGTTTGAGAAGAACGGCCCGCCGGCCGTCGACAACCGCTGGTGCTGCAGGGTCTGCAAACTCCACCCCGTCGGCCGCCTGATCAGCGAGAACTGGGGTGAGTGCCTCTCGTTCATCGGCCAGCGGAAGTACGAGTCGGTAAAGCGGATGCAGAGCAGGCGAGTCTGGCGGAACGCCCATGTTCCGCAACAGATCTCGGCGGCCCCCATCCAGCAGTGGACGGCGATGCACGTCTGGCTCTACATCTTCCGTGAGAAGGCGCCCTACAACCGCCTCTACGAGCGGGGGCTCGACCGTATCGGGTGTTTCATGTGCCCCTCAAGCGACCTTGCGACGTTTGAGATCATCAGGAACTCCTGCCCGGACCTCTGGGAGATGTGGACCGGGAGACTTGCCGGGTGGCGGGAGAAGCAGGGCCTCTCCCCTGACTGGATCGAACGAGGATTGTGGCGAAAACAGGGAGATGCGGATGAAGAAGAGGATAGTTATAATTGATTACGGTCTTGGGAACCTGCGGAGCGTGCTGCGGGGCCTTGAGAAGGCAGGAGCGGCGGCGACGATCACGGCCGATCCGGAGGTGATCGCGGCGGCCGACGGTATCGTCCTCCCCGGTGTGGGGGCGTTCCGCGAGGGGATGGAGATGCTCGGCGGCCTGAAGCAGACCGTCCTTACCGCCTCGGCCGATACCCCGCTCCTCGGGATCTGCCTCGGGATGCAGATGCTCATGGACAGGAGCGAGGAGCACGGCATCCACCAGGGGCTCGGCCTCGTGCCGGGGGACGTGAAGCGGTTCGCCCCGGCCACCGGGGAGAAGGTCCCCCACATGGGCTGGAACACCATCAGGATCGAGCAGGAGACACCGCTCTTTGACGGGCTCCGCGAGGAGGAGTACGTCTACTTCGTCCACTCCTACTACGCGGCCGCCGCACCGGAGCATACCCTCACGAGCACCGCCTACATCCATCCCTTCGCATCCGCGGTCAATAACGGGCTCACCTACGGTGTCCAGTTCCACCCCGAGAAGAGTGGTGCGGTCGGTCTTACGATTCTTGAGAACTTTATCGAGCGGGTCTGCTGACCGGAGACCTCCTGAACGCGACCAGCCGAAGGCCTTCGCGCCGGGAGCGTGAGAAGAACAAAATTCTTCGAGCGAGGGGGGCCTAGCTCCCGGTTTCTTAGTCCTTTGGGGCGGTGCGTTTTTTGAGGGAGTGGTGCAGCGAACGGGGGGGCCAAGGTTTGATAATCTTAGGTTTGCTGTGGAGATCGCATCGCTAACACGGCTTTCAGGTGGCTATCGCCATTTGGGGAGGGGCTGACGGGGAGGAGGGATACTCCCCCCTCCCCTGTCCCCACCCCCCTCACGGCGATACCCCCACAAAATCCGTACACGGACATGTAGCCAAACGAGATTCAAGCACCGCCAGACGGCAGTTGCGCACCGTCGAAGTGTCCAAAAAAGAAAATAGGGGGAACCCCGCTCAGTTCCCGTTGTTGCTCTTCTGTAGTTCCTGGTCCCGCAGGACGTTCCTCTGGATCTTACCGGAGATGGTCTTTGGGAGTTCCTGGACGAACTCGATTGCTCTGGGATACTTATACGGGGCGGTGGTGTTCCGGACGTGGGCCTGGAGTTCCTTGACCAGCGACTCGGATGGCTGGTAGCCGGGTTTCAGGACGATAAAGGCCTTGACGACCATCCCCCGGATGAGGTCAGGCGACCCGACGACCGCTGCCTCCTGGACGGCCGGGTGCTCCATGAGCGCGCTCTCGACCTCGAACGGCCCGATCCGGTACCCGGACGACTTGATGACGTCGTCGCTCCTCCCGATGAACCAGAAGTAGCCGTCCTCGTCCATGCATGCCTTGTCGCCGGTGTAGTAGAACCCGTTCTGGAACGACTCGCGGTTCGCCTCGGGGTTGTCCAGGTACTCCACAAAGAGCCCGACCGGCCGGGGATCGAGTTTGACGGCGATCCGCCCTTCTTCGCCGACGCCGACCGGGTTGCCGTCATCGTCGTGGAGCTCGATATGCCAGCCGGGGACGGGTTTTCCCATGGAGCCGGGCTTGTGCTTCATGCAGGGGAACGTGGCGATGCAGCAGACGGTCTCCGTCTGGCCGTAACCCTCGTAGATGGGCTGGCCGGTGCCGTCCTCCCAGACGCGGATCACCTCGGGATTGAGCGGCTCCCCGGCACTGCAGCAGTGCCGGAGGTAGCGGAAGTCGAACTTGTCGAGGTCGGCGAGGATCAGCATCCGGTAGACCGTCGGCGGTGCGCAGAACGTGGTCACCTCGTACTCCTCGATCAGCGGGAGGAGCTCGGTCGCACCGAACTTCCCCCGGATGTCGTAGACGAAGATGCAGGCTCCGGCGATCCACTGGCCGAAGATCTTGCCCCAGGCGCACTTCGCCCACCCGGTATCCGAGAAAGTCAGGTGGAGGTCGTTTGCCGTGATGTCCTGCCAGAGCGAGGCGGTGATGATATGCCCGAGCGGGTAACTCTGGTTGTGGAGCACCATCTTGGCCTCCCCCGTGGTGCCGGAGGTGAAGTAGATCAGCATCGGGTCGGTCGCTTTCGTCTTCTTCGCGACCGGCATGCTGACCGTGTGGTGCGATACCGGTGCAGGGTACTCGAGCTCGTGCGGGTAACTCGCCCATCCCTCCCGCTCTCCATCCGCGAGGAAGAGGGTGTCGAGGAGCGGGCAGGAGTTCGCGACCTCGTCGACCTTCCCGGCGTTCTCACTGTTGGTGATGATCATCCGGAACTTTCCGGCCTGCACACGGTATTTGATATCCTTCGGGGTCAGCATCGTCGGGCAGGGGCAGAAGACAGCCCCGAGCTTGATGAGCGCGATGACAAAGATCCACCATTCCGGGATCCTCGGGAGCATCAGCATCACCCGGTCGCCCTTCTTGATGCCGTATTTGAGGAGGATGTTCGCGGCGCCGTTCGAGAGGTATCTGAGGTCCCGGAAGGAGTACTTCCGCTCATTTCCCTCCTGGTCCACCCAGATCATGGCAAGTTTGTTCCGGTCGGTCTCGGCCCACCGGTCGATCACGTCGTAGCCGAAGTTAAAGTGCTCGGGGACGTCGATCTTGAAGTTGGCGCAGGCGGCCTCGTAATCGGTCATGTTCGGCCCCAGAACACTTCCCGGCGGTGCCCCCACGGGGACCGCGGTCTGCACGCCGTTCCCGGATGCACCATCAAGATGGGTCATGCAGAGTTCGTTGAGCCATTCTGACCGCGACATCCCGCGGAATTCGCGCATCCTGTCGATCGCCTTCACGAGGTTGTCGTCCATCGTGACCGAATATCGCACCATGTATACACATTTGTGGTGCAGAATATCATCTTTTTGATTTGATGTGCATCACATCCCCGTGAATCGTGATCGGTCTGGTGCATTCGGCCCCTGCACGAGCCGGGAGATGGTCCGGCCGGGCGGAGGAGCGCACCGGCAACTCACCACCACGTTCAAATAGGGATGGTGCAGATCCGGGCCGCATATGGCAGAACAGACTATCCTCATTACGGGTTCGACGGACGGCATCGGGAAGGCGACCGCACGCACCCTGGCCGAGCAGGGTCATCGCGTGCTGCTCCACGGCAGGAACCAGGATAAGGGCCAAAGAGTCCTCGCGGAACTGGAGGAGGCCACCGGCTCGGACCGACTGAGCCTCTTCATCGCGGACCTCTCGGTCCAGGAACAGGTCCGGGGTCTTGCGAAAGAGGTCACCGGGGCGTACGATCGGCTTGACGTCCTCATCAACAACGCCGGGATCTTCCAGCCGGAGCGGGAGGTCGCGCCCGGCGGGGTTGAGATGACATTTGCCGTGAACTTCCTCGCGCAGATCCTGCTCACCCACGAACTCCTCCCCCTCCTCACCGGGAGCCCGTCGGCGAGGGTCGTGAACGTCGCGTCGATCGCCCACCGGAGCGTGCGATCGGTCGACTGGGAGAACCTCCCCGGGTTCCCGGACTACGATCCCTACGACGCATACGCCACATCGAAGGTCGGGGTCATCGCTTTCACCGCCCGGTTAGCCCGGACTCTCGAAGGGACGGGAGTGACGGCGAACTGCCTCCACCCGGGGGTGATCGACACGAAGCTCCTCCGGGCCTATACCCACGGCCGGGACGGCGGCGCCCCGCCGGAGCAGGGAGCAGAGGTGGAGGCGCATCTTGCCCTCTCCCCGGATGCCGGAGAGGTGAACGGCAGGTACTTCGAGGAGACCCGGTGGACCCGGCCGTCGTCCCTCACCCTCGATCCCGGAATTCAGGAGCGGTTCTGGGAGATGGGGCTCGACCTTGTCGGGATAGAGCGGTGGTGACGCGAAAGCATGATAACGGATGAAGGAGAGCGGTAACCCGCCCGGGTATCCGGGCAATCGAGCACCTGGAGGGAGAACCACATGAAACGCAAACTGAAAGGCGACGAGAAAGAGGAGACGAAGGAATACTGGTGCGAGATCTGCGGCGCGGCCTGCGACGAGATCACCGAAGAGAACTACCCCGACCTGGAGAAGGCCCGGACGCTCTGTCCCGACTGCAAGAAATCCTACGAAGAGTCCTGCAGGCTGCGGTGACCGGGAGTGGCGGGCTACCCCTGCATCCGGAACCGGGGTTGTGCCGGAGGGGCAGCACGCTATGAGCCGGGAGGGAGTTGTGCGGCCAGGATCCCCCGGTCAAGTTAGACAGAGTTGTATCTCTCATGACACCGACGACACCTGCAGGTGGGCATAAGACATTGCCATCAACCCTGGCGGAGGGCGACGGCATCCTCATCGTCGACGCCGACCTGACGATCGTGCAGGCCAACCTGCCAATGCAGAGCCTTCTACGTATGACGCCGGAGGAACTTCGCGGAGCAGACGCCTCCCGGGTGGTGCAACGGCATCTTGCGCCGCTGCTGCCGGAGGATGGGGCACCCGGGCAGATTGTTGCCCTCCTGGAGGACGGTCCGTGCCCGCCGCTCACCCTCGATCTCCTCATCCCGGGGCCCGGCGTCCGGCGGGTATCCGTCACGGCGAGCACGGTTGAGACAGCCACTCTCGCCCTCCGGCTCCTCGTCTTCCACGACACCGGCGAGGGGTATGCTGACCCTGCCCGGAGCACCCACGGGGAGTCCTCCATGGCCATCTTTGCCCAGGACCGTGACCTCCGTTACCTCCGCGTCTGCAATCCGGAAGGGCCCGCCCTCCTTCCGGATTTCGCTCCCGGCAAGACAGATGCTGATATCTTCTGCCCGGAGGAAGCCGCACGGCTGACCGGACTCAAACGCCGCGTCCTCGAGACCGGGAAGATCATGAAGGGGGAACTGCCCCTCACCGTCAACGGGGCCGTCCGCACCCTCGAACTGACGCTTATGCCGATGCGGGACAGCGATGGAGGGATATACGGCATCTGGGGGGTCCTGCTCGATGTCACCGACCGACGGCGGGCGATCGAGGCGCTCGCAACGAGTGAACGGCAGCTCGCAACCCTGATGAGCAACCTCCGGGGTATGGCCTATCGATGCTGGATAGACCGCGGCTGGACGATGGAGTTCGTCAGCGAGGGGGCGAAGAGGATCACCGGTTACGCCCCGGGGGACCTCGTCGGCAACCGCCGGGTCGCTTATGGCGACCTCATCCACCCCGACGACCGGGAGCGGGTCTGGCAGAAGGTCACCGCCGGGATCGCGGTGGGCAAGCCATTCCAGATGACCTACCGGCTCATCACCGCGTCCGGCGAGGAGAGATGGGTCTGGGAGCAGGGACGGGGGGTTCCCGGTCCCCGGGGCGGGGTCGCGGTGGCCGAGGGCTACATCACCGATATCACCGACCGTGTCAGAGCCGAAGCTGCCCTTGCAGAGAGCGAGGAGCGATTCCGGAGCATCTTCTCCACGAGCCACGCGGTCATGCTGATCATCGATCCCAAGACCGGCGCCATCGTCGACGCGAACCCTGCGGCGAGCGCCTACTACGGTTACCCGCTCGATACCCTCACCGCGATGCGGATCACCGATATCAACACCCTCGAACCGGATGAGGTGCTCCGCGAGATCCGAAAGGCCACGGACGGCGGGGAACGGCACTTCTCGTTCCGGCACCGGCTGGCGGACGGTCAGGTCCGCGACGTGGATGTCTTCAGCGGCCGGGTGGTCATTCACGACCGGGCGCTTCTGCATTCCATCATCCACGACGTCACCGAACGCCGGCGGGCCGAGGAGCAGTTCCGGGCGCTCCTGGACGCCACGCCAGACGCGGCCCTGCTCATCGACCACGGCGGGACCATCCTTGCCCTGAACGAGGTTATGGCGGCACGGTTCAACAAAAGCGTTGGCGAACTCCTCGGGGCGTGCATATACGATCTCCTCCCCCCGGAACTGGCAGCGGTCCGGCGGGACGCGGTCGAACAGGTCCTCACCACGGGTAAGCCTCTTCAGTGTGTCGATGAACGTGTGGGAATGGTCCTTGAGAACATCGTCTTCCCGATCTCCGGCGGGCGGGAGGATACCCGCCGGGTGGCGATCATATCCCGCGATGTCACCCGGCAGCGAGAGTTCGAGCAGATCCGGCAGGAGGCGTTCGACCGCATCGAACAGAATATCGAACAGTTCGCGATCCTCAGCGACCACATCCGCCAGCCGCTCCAGGTGATCCTCGGGATGACGTGCCTGCTCGAGGACGAGAAGGGGACCGGAGTGATCCAGGAGGAGGTCCGGCGGATCAACGAGTACATCCGGCAGCTCGATCAGGGCTGGATCGAGTCAAGGAAGATCCGGAAGTTCCTCCGGCGGCACGAACTGGTGTAGGACGACGTTTCGGGCTGGCGGTCGCGGAGATGTGCCTCGACGTCCAGGGCTGTGATGAGGAACCCGTGCGCCCCTGATTGGTCGAGCATCACGGCGGTCTCTTCATCATTCACACGCAGACGTCACTACAGCGTATCAGCCCCCCGGCATACGACTCGATGAGGGCCCGCTCTGCAAGACAGTCCAGCCACGCCTGCGGTATCGCGGACGCCCCGTAATACGCCCCGGCAAGCTGCCCGTAGATCGCCGCGGTGGTATCGGCGTCCTCCCCGAGGTTCACCGCGAGAAGGCATCCTTCTTCAAACGTGCTGCTCCTGCTGAACGCCCAGAGCGCCGCCTCAAGCGAGGCAACGGCGTAGCCCCGCCCCCGAATCTCGGGCGGTTCTTTGTGGAGGTAGGACCCCGCCGCGACCGCATCAACCTCGCCGGCGAGCGGGTGCTCCTCCCAGTAGCCCGGGAGCGGGGAGTAGCGTTCCGAAAGCAGCACCTCTCTCGGCGCACCGGCAAGGGCTCCGACGATCAGCCCCCCGAAGAACCGGCAGGCATCGACGACCACCCGGAGTGCGTGCGTCGTCCGCGAACTCTCCCCGGAGATCTCGATTGCCCGGGCGGGATCGGCGGCGTAGAACATCGGGACCGGGCAGAGCCGCATCAGGGACCCGTTGCCCGCCGATCGCTCGTCGGTCAGCCCCGGGAAGGGCTCCCGGGAGAGCATGAACCGCTCGAGCGCACTCCTGGTCGTCGTCCCGATATCAAAGCAGGTCCCCGTGCTCGAGAGGTGTCCCTCCCTGTACCAGCGCACGTAGCGCTCCAGCTGATCGACGGGGTCAAACCCCTTCTTCTCGATCAGGCTCTCGGCGAGGCAGAGGGCGAGGGACGTGTCGTCGGTCCACTCTCCGGGCTTGAGGTTATGGTATCCGCCGCCGACCATCCCGGTGACGGGCGCAAACGTCCCGGGCGGCCGGAACTCGACTGGTGTCCCGAGCGCGTCGCCGGCGGCGAGGCCGAGCAGGCAGCCGCGGTAGCGCTCGATCCTTTCCATGGTGTTCTTTCAGGCAGCCTTCGGCGAAGACAGTTCCGGTTTGTGCCGATCCAAATAACAACCCTCATCCCTCCTCCATCACCAATCTCTCACCAGGAGAGATTGCCGGATGTCCCCCGCCGTTTTATACCGCCAGTTGCCCGGAGAGGGTCTCGATGCGTTCGTCACAAAGTTTCAGAAAGCCGCTGCCTGCGACCCGTTCGGTACCCTCCTCATCGTCCCGACCTCCCACCTCGCCCGGTGGGTCGTCCGCCGTCTCGGCGAGGGGAGTGTCGCCATCGTCGGCGACACGATCACGACCCTCCAGGGGTTCGCCAGGAAGGTCTTTGACGATTATGCGGTTTCGGAGACGCTGATCTCCGGGACAGAGTCCCGGCTCATCCTCACCCGGCTGCTTGCCGCCGGCCGGTACCCGCTCCTTGACGGTCCCGGGACCGTCGAGGAACTTGCGACGCTCTTTTCCGTCCTCATTATGCGGAAGGTCAACTACCCGGCCGCCCTCGGCGACCTTGCAAGCGAAAAAAGCGCCGAGATCGCCCATCTCCTCGATACCTACCTCCGGTTCCTCGACGGGCATGGTCTTGTCGACGAGAGCACGCTCGTTGCCCGGGCAGTCCGGCTGCTCGCCGACGCGGGCGGGGGGTTCCGGACGGTCTATGTTTACGGGCTCTTCGAGCCGATGCCGCTTGAGCGGGACCTGCTCCTTGCCCTGCGGGATGGGGCGGAAGAGTTCCACTACTCGATGCCGTATGCCCCGAACCCTGCGGTCTTCTCGGACGACGGTGAATGGCTGCACCCGGATACGGTCATCTCCGGGGGTGCGGCAGACGACCGTCCTTCACGGCTTGCCGGGCTTTTCGCCCATCGGGAGCCCGTGGACTGCGGGGAGTTCATCCGCATCGCAGAACGGCGGGACCGGCTCGACGAGGTCCGGGCGATCGCCCAGGAGATCCACGACCTGTTTGTCGCCGGAGTCCGGCCGGACGAGATCGCGGTCGCGTTCCCCGACCCCGATACGGCGGCGCCCTATGTGGAGGAGGTCTTTCCCGACTTCGGGATCCCGTATGTTGCATCCGTCGGCCGGCCGCTCTCCGCATCGCCGCTCGTCCAGACACTTCTCTCGGCCCTCACCGTCCCGGCCCGCGGCTACCGACGGGAGGACGTCGTCGCCCTCACGACCTCTCCGTACCTGTTGAACGTCGGGGGCTGCGAGATTGATATCCTCTCCCGTGATGCCCGGATCACCGCCGGGGCGGCTGCCTGGGACGAGCGGTTCACGGCGCTCGCCCGCACCCTCGAAGAGGAGAGGGCAAGGCCGGATACGCCGGAAGCCGCGAGAGCCCGGCTGATAGCAAAGATCGCCGCCGTCGAGGCGACGCGGGACAGGGTCAGGGAGGTCATTGCTGATCTCTCGGCGCTCGAGGGAACCAGAACGATCCGGGAGCACCTCGCGGCCTACCGCTTGCTTCTTGACACGTGGCAGGCCCCGGCAATACCGACGGAAGGCGATCCCGAACTTCTCGAGGACGAGGCCCGTGACCTCCGGGGGTTTACGGAGACCCTCGCAGCTCTCGACCGCCTCGCCCCGCTGCTCCCGGATGAGAGGATGCCGCTTGCGGAGTTCTCCTCCCTTCTCGCGCTCCTCCTCACCGGGACCAGGACCGGACGGCGACGGCAGGCTAACGCCGTCCGGGTGGTCGGCATCCGTAAGATTGCACACCTCGCTGTCCCCTACCTCTTCATCGGCGGCCTCATCGAGGGCGCGATGCCCCGGCTCACCACCCGTCTCCCGTTCACCACCGATGCCGAGACCCGGCGCCTTCCGACGCGATCGAAAGAGGAGATTCTCAGAGAGGAGCGCTACCATTTCGTCGCGGCCCTCCTTGCCGGCCGGAGACGGCTCTACCTGAGTTACCCCACGGCCGACGGTGCGGCACCACTGGTCCGTTCCGGGTTCGTCGACGCCGTCCAGGGGACCTTCTCCCCGGCTGTGTGGGGGAGCGAAGACTTTTCGGCCTCGAAGGTCGCTTCCGCCCGGCGGGCCGGCGCCCTCCTCGCCTGCGGTGAAGTGCCGGCCGGGATGCCGCCGGGACTCACGGTCCGCGAGGCCATCCACCGGCTCAACATCGAGAACTACCACCGGAAGGGCGGCTACAACTCCCCGTATGACAGCATGCTCGACGGCGACCCGGCAATCGCTGCGGCGCTCGCAGAACAGTTCGGCGAAGGGGCCGTCTTCTCCCCGACGGCGCTCGAGACCTACGCTGACTGCCCGTTCCGGTTCTACCTGGAACGGGTCCTCGGGCTTGCGCCGCTCCCCGAGCCCGATCCCGACCTGACGGCACAGGAGCGGGGGGCTCTCGTCCACAGGATCGCCTACCGGTTCTACGCCGCCTGGAAGGGCGACGGCAACGGCCCGGTCACCGAGGCGTGCTACCCGGACGCCCTCCGGCGGATCCTCGACGGCGGCCGGGAGGAGGCAGACCGGTTCGGCTTCGAGAGCCCGGCATGGGTCGCGGATAAGGAGCACCTCCTCGGGTCGCCCGCGGCGGGCAGGGGCCTCCTTGAGCGGTTCCTCCGGCATGAGGCGGAGAACGCGGCTTCCCGCTTCGTCCCGCAGGCCTTCGAGGTCTCGTTCGGCCTCCCGGTGGTGCCAGGGGAGGTCGACCCCGTCTCGATACCCGACGCGGTCGCGATTCCGCTCGGTGACGGGATCCTGCGCCTGCGGGGCAGGGTCGACCGGGTCGACGTCATGCCTGACGGGCGGTTCATGATCACCGATTACAAGACAGGCACCTCTCACCACAAACTCAAGGATATTGTGGCGGGGAGAGCGCTCCAGCTCCCTCTCTATCTCAGGGCGGTCGAGACCCTGACCGGGATGGAGGGCGTTGGAGGTACCTACTACACCCTCCGGCGCGGGGAGGTCCGGAACCAGCCGGTCTTCTGGGACTCGGGGCTAAAGGACTGCTTCGCCTGCTTCCCGGGTTCGCAGAGAAACAGCGTCGAGGACGTCCAGGATCTGGTCAGGATCACTCTCTCCCGGGTGCAGGACTACCTCGCCGGGATACGCAGTGGATGCTTCCCGCCCCGGTCGGATGCAGGCCCCTGCCCGGCCTACTGCGGCTATAAGACAATCTGCCGGTTCGACGCCTTACGGCTGCTTGCCGCGGCCGAGGGGGTGATGCCCGATGGGACTGACTGAACGCCAGCGACAGGCAGCGCTCGACCACTCGGTGAGCAAATGTGTCACGGCAGGGGCGGGGACGGGAAAGACGCACGTCCTTGTGCAGAAGTACCTCAACCTGCTCGAGGCCCGCGTCGATGTCGGGAAGATCCTCGCTCTGACCTTCACCGAGAAGGCGGCCGGCGAGATGAAGGTACGGGTCCGCCAGGCTATCGCGGAGAAGGAGGGCGAACGGTGGGACACGATCCGCGACGAGTTCTTGTGGGCGAAGATATCGACCTTCCACTCCTTCTGCGCCTCCGTCCTCCGCGAGTTTCCCATTGAGGCCAATGTAGGACCGGCCTTCGCCGTCCTCGACGAACAGGAGGCATTCCGGCTCAGGGAGGAGGTGATAGAGAACCTCATCCACGGCAACCCGCCCGCAACGTGCCGGGACGCGGTGATCGGCGCCCTCCGGGCGGTCGGGCCTTACGAACTCAAGACCTATCTCGAACGGTTGTACTCGCGCCGGGAGGCTGCGGAGGCGTTCTTTGCCGCTCTCAAAGAGAACGAGGAAGAAGTGCTCGACGCCTGGCGGACGGCCGTGGAGCAGCACCGGGCGGAAGCCCTTGTGGCCTTCCTCAACCGTGCCGCCCCCTCGCTTGAGACGCTCCAGGACCTTGCCGCCCGCTACCCCGGAGAGCGTGACCCGGCAGGGGCCTACCTCCGCGCGATCGAGCCCTGCCTTGCCGGAACGGTCGCCGCGATTGCCGAGGTCCACAAAGACCCGCGATTCCGGGCGAACATGGGACGGAAGGCGAACTGGGTTGGGGACGACCTTGAGCGCCTCCGGGCGGCCTACCGGAACCTCGATGGGTGCATCAAAGACCGCGCCGGAGCCTGTACGCTCGCCATCGACCCGGCGGACCCCTTCACCCGGGCGACGCTCGACTTCCTCCGCGACCTGGGGGCGGTCTTCAGGGCCTTCCTGGAAGCGGTGGAGGCGGAGAAGAGGCGGCGAAATGCCCTCGACTTCGACGACCTGGTGAATCGGACCCATCGACTCTTCCGTGACCGCGAGGATATCCTCACGGCGCACTTCCGGGACCGATTCCGCTTCGTCCTTGTCGATGAGTTCCAGGACACCGATCCCGTCCAGATCGCCATCCTCCGCGCCGTCCTCGGCGACCCCGACCGGGATCCCGCGAATCTCTTTGTCGTCGGCGACCCGAAACAGTCCATCTACCTCTTCCGGGAGGCCGACGTGACGCAGTTTTCGTATACCCGCGACCTGATCGAGCAGGATCTCGGCGGGGAAACGATCGCGCTCGACGTCAACTTCCGCAGCACGCCCGAGATCGTCGGGTTCACGAACGCCATCTTCGGCGCACTGATGGCGGAGCCCGAATACCCGTGGGAGTTTCTGTATGAGCCGCTATCCGCGAACCGGCGCGATGATACCGGCTCGGTCGAACTCCTCCTCTGCCCGAGGATCAAAGAGCGGGCAGCTGGCCGCCGGGCGGAAGCGGAGATGGCGGCAAGAAAGATCCGCGCCGTCGTCGAGCGGGGGGAGAAGCGGGTTTATGAGAATGGAGAATCCCGGCCGGCCGGGTACGGCGACGTCGCCATCCTCCTCGAACGGCGGACGAACCTCGCCTACTACGAGTGGGCGCTCGAGCGCTACGGCGTCCCCTACCACGTCCACGCGGGCCTCGGGTTTTACGAGCGCCAGGAGGTCTACGACATCTACAACATCCTCCGGTTCCTCGTAAACGAACTGGACGATGCGGCGCTCTACGGCCTCTTGCGGTCACCCTATTTCGGGTTCTCCGACACCCGGCTTTACCATATCGCGCGGGCGCCGGGGACTTCCCTCTGGGAGCGGCTGCAGACCGCGGCGGAACCTGCGGCGGCAACCCTCAATGGCTGGCTCTCACTCTCCCGCAGGCTCCCGCCCGCCCGTCTCCTCCGCCGGATCGTCGATGAGTCAGGCATCTTCGTCGTCTTCGGCGGGATGGCCGGGGGCGAGCAGGCCGCGGCAAACATCGAGAAACTGATCGCCATCGCGAGGGAGGCCGATGGGCCCGGGCTCCCGGACTTTGTCACGGAACTCGGGCGCTCTATCGACGACGCGCAGCGGGAGGGGGACGCCCACCTCGAGATCGCATCTGCCGACGCCGTCTCGATCATGACGGTCCACGCCGCAAAGGGCCTCGAGTTCCCGATCATCGTCCTCCCCGACCTCGGAGAGACGCCGCGGTCTGATGGGAGCACGATCATGGTAGAGGACGGGCTGCTGCTCGGGGTCTCGATCCCGAACCAGGCAAACGATCACAAACGCGAGGAGACGCCCATCCTCCAGATCCTCAAGGACAACCACCGGCAGAAGGAGGAGGCGGAGCGCAAACGCCTCTTCTACGTCGCAGTCACCCGGGCAAAAGACCACCTCCTCCTCTGCGGGGAGATGCCGGCCGCCGTCCCGAAGACCCTCGCGGACGGGAAGACCCGGATGGCCTGGCTCGCGCTCTGCCTCGGCCTCTCCGAGGAGGCCTGCACCCGGGGCGAGACCGTGCTCGCCCTCCCTGATGGCAGGGCGCTCTCCATCCCGATCACCCTGGACCCCGCGGCGATTCCCGTCGACATGCAGGAGACCGCCCCGGTCTACCTCCCGTTGCCGGACGATGTCACCGTGGCGGCTGTTCCGGCGCGCGCTCTCCCGACCGCCGATGAGGAGTGCGTCTACTCGGCAAGCGAGGTCGAGGAGTACCTCTGCGGCACGGGTGAGGTACGGCCGACAGGGTTCGCCGCCGGCGAGGACACCCTGATCCGCGGCCTCGTCGTCCACGAGGTCTTCCGCGGCCGGGACCCTGCCGCGGTGCTACGGCGCTACGGCATGGATCCCGGCCGGGCAGGGGAGTACCGGGTGCTCTACGACCAGTTCCTTGCATCACCCCTGATGCAGGACGTCGTCAGCGACCACCGCGAGGTGCCGTTTTTGGCGCGGGTGAATGGGTTTACGTTCCAGGGAGCCATCGACCGGCTGATACAGCGGCCGGACGGCGTCTGGGTGCTCATCGACTACAAGACCGGGGCTGGTGGGAGCGTCGACGAGTATGCGGTCCAGATGACGATCTACCGTCACGCGGCCAGGCAGATCCTCGGCGAGCCGGTCGTTCCCTACCTCTACTTCGTCGATGCCGATAGCTGGGTGGAGGTCGACGTGGACGAAGAGCGGGTCTTTGCCGAGATCGCCCGTGCGGTCAAGAGAATTGAAGAAGGGAAGATCTGACGGCCGGGGTGGCCTCCGGTTTCCCGGACTCTCCGCTCAGTCGTAAAACCCCATCGCCAGGTAATCGTCGTCCGAGAGTTCGTCCCAGAGTTCGAGGACGACCGAACCGTCGTCCAGGACGTCGCCGGGGATCACCCAGTCGGAATCGAATTCCCTGATTTCTTCAACCCTCTCCGGGGTTCTCACGAGCACTTTCATGGTGGTGTCACCGTTCTATCGGTTGATACGGCTGACCGCTCCGCCCCTCATCCCGGGCAGGGCAGGCAAGTTCGCAGGCACGGCAGTGATCGATCCGTCCTCTCCCTGAAGTTTTATCGGCGTTCATCCGCGCCAGGCACCGCTCCCGGCTGTACCTGCCGGTGCTGAATGCGTCCATCGGGCAGGCATGGATGCAGCAGCCTTCACAGCCGGCACAGGGAAGGGTTTGCTCCGGGAGCGCCGGCTCGAGGCATTCCAGATCCACCCAGACCGCCCGGAACCGAACCCTCGGCCCGTAGCCCGGGACGAGGACGAGGTTGTTCTTTCCGATCCGCCCGACGCCCGCCAGAGAGGCTGCATCTTTGAGATAGATCCCGCCGTCCTCGAGCTGGTAGGGGACGACCCGGGCCCTGACCCCGTAGGTCTCATGCAGCCAGCGCCCGAGTACTCTCCCGATGTCTCTGAGAATCCGGTCCCCGGGCGTCCCCCGGCCCGCTTCCCAGAGATCGAGTTCGGGGTGCGCCGGGTCGTGGTAGAGACCGAGGATGATGTAGGTCCCCCGGTCCGTCTGCGATCCCCGGTAGCCGTCCGCGACTGCGGAAGGACAGGCGATGAGCCTCTTCGCAGGAACCGCACCCGCCACATCCGCCCCGAGTTCACGCGCTCTCCGGAGAGCCGCACTGATGATCTCCCTGTCGTCGGGCATTGGAGAGGGTATGGGGGCGAGGGGTGAAGAATGAACCGGTCATTCGCCGTTTTAAATTCGGGATATCGTTTCATCGCTGACGGGGCCGTGAACCCATTCTGATCAGCACCAGGGATGCAGACCGCCTGCGCACTACCGGGATCAGGGTCACGAAGCCGTGAGTGAGCGGCGCCACGCTGCCGGATGCACCTTGAGGTCCGGGGAACCGGGGAGGATTACAACCCCAGGTCGGAGAGGCCCGGATGATCGTCGGGGCGCCGTCCCGGCGGCCAGTGATACTTCCGCTCCCCCTCGGCGATCGGCAGGTCATTGATGCTGGCATAGCGGCGGCGCATCAGCCCATGCTCATCGAACTCCCAGTTCTCGTTTCCATAGGAGCGGAACCAGTTCCCTGAATCATCGTGCCACTCGTATGCGAACCGAACGGCGATACGGGCCTCGTGAAACGCCCAGACCTCCTTGATCAGGCGGTAGTCAAGCTCCTTCGCCCACTTCCGCTGCAGGAACCTGACAATCTCCTCGCGACCGTTCACAAACTCCGCTCTGTTGCGCCAGACGCTGTCAGGGCTGTACGCAAGCGAAACCCTCTCCGGATCACGGGAGTTCCAGGCGTCCTCGGCCATGCGAACTTTCTGTACCGCAGTCTCGTACGTGAACGGCGGTAACGGGGGTCGACTCTGCTCGGTCATACGCGTATCGATTCCCGCGGAGGTGATAAGAGTATGGTCGGACGGCATCAGCGCACCTCTCGTGCGGGCGATCGAACAGGGGGGCTGAAACGCTGACCTGCGGTATCGTACCAGGAAATCAATCACAAATCAGACTTAAATTGAAAATTGGGACGCCCCGGCCGGGATTCGAACCCGGGTCGAAAGCTCCGGAGGCTTTCAGGATATCCACTACCCTACCGAGACTGCCATATTATATTGTTTCCTATAGTATAAAAGGTCAGCGGAGAGAAGGGGTTCAGGCCCTCCGTGATTCATAGAGATGCCAGATCTTGCAGGCTCCTTCGTGGCTGACCATGCAGGGACCGACGGGGGTGCGCGGGGTGCAGACCTTCGAGAAGAGTCTGCAGTCGGAGGGCCGGGCGACGCCGCGCAGCACTTTGTCGCAGATGCAGGCGGAATGCTTGTCCACGTGCCGGATCGTGATATCGAACTTCTTCTGCGCGTCGTAGCCCTCGAACTCCGGCTTCAAACGGAGGCCCGAGGCCGGGATCACGGGGAACCCGCGCCACTCGACGTCGAACGGTTCAAAGACCTCGTACATCAGGCGCTTCGCCTTGACGTTCCCCTCCCGCGAGACCACGCGCGGGTAGGCGTTCTCCACCCGGTGCGCGCCCTCGCGGACCTGCTGCACCGCCATCAGAAGGCCGAGGAGAATATCCTCCGGCTCGAACCCCGCGACGACCTGCGGGACGGGGAAACGCTCGTACTCCTCGTAGCCCATCACCGCGCAGACGTGCCCGGGAAGTATGAACCCGTCAAGCGATGCCTCTCCCTGACCAAGGAGCCATGACATCGCGGGCGGAACAAGCCGGTGGCACGAGAGGATCGAGAAGTTCTCCGGCGGGCGGGAGAGGATCGTGGCGGCGACTGTCGGCGCGGTGGTCTCGAACCCGACCGATATGAAGACGACCTCCCGGTCAGGCTCTTTCTGCGCGATCTCGACCGCCTTGTGGACGCCCTGCACCACCCGGACGTCCCCGCCGCTCGACTCGAGCGAGCCCTTCGTCCCCGGGACGCGCAGCAGGTCACCGTAGGTAGCGATGGTGCAGCCCTTCTCCACAAGGTCGAGCGCGGCATCGATCTCGCCCTGTGGCGTGATGCAGACGGGGCAGCCCGGCCCCATCACGATCTTCAGCCTCTCAGGGAGGACGCTCCGGAGCCCGGCGCGCGCGATCGCCGCCTCGTGGGTGCCGCAGATGTGCATGAGCGTGATGTCCCGGTCAACGAGAGCGTGCAGCGTCTTGAGTATATCCTTACCGACCGCCATGGATCCTCATACAGATCTCTCGCCGGTAGGGCATATTCATGCCGGTGGCGATACCGGGCGGATTTACCTCACCCGGTAAAATATCCCTCTCTCCTTCTGCACGGGCTCGACCAGCCCGCGGGCCTCGAGGGCGCGGAGGTGCTTCGCGACCTCAGCCGGGCGGAGGGCCGTCAGGGCGGCAATATCGGCGGAGGTGCAGGGCCGGCGCCGGATGGTCGCAAGGATGACCTCACCGGCATTCTCGGCCTCTGGCGGCGACACCCGGCTCGTGCACGCCTCCCCGATCACCTCCCCGCCGAGCAACGACGCGATCCGTTCGAGGTTCAGGGGCGACGCCGGCCGAACCCGGATATCGGCGCCGGGTCGATCGAGGGTGTTCACCTGGACGCGGTCGGGAGCGATGGCGTCAACCGCGTCCCTCAGACGAGAGAGTTCTTCCTCTGTATCATTGAGACCGGGAACGATGAAGATCTCGAGCCAGACCTCGCCGGGAAACTCCCGGGCAAAGGCCACAATTCCTGCGAGCACCCTTCCGGCGGTAAGGCCGGGACAGGGGCGGTTGATCCGTGTAAAGACCTCTTCGGAGACCGCATCAAGCGACGGCACCACAAGGTCCGCCCGCATGAGGGCGGCACGAACATCGGGGTCGGGAAGGAGCGCGCTCCCCGTCAGGACCGCGACCCGGTAACGGGGGTAGCGGTCTTTAATGAAGGCGATGATCTCGCCAATCCCGGTATGAAGCGTCGGCTCTCCCGAGCCGGCAAACGTGACGTAGTCGAGGTCCGGCGCCGTCGCAAGGAAGGTGTCGACCTCCGTGATGACCCGGTCGGTCGGGACGTACTCGCGCCGCTCGCAGGTGAGATTGGTCGTCCGCCCGCACTCACAGTAGACGCAGTTGTAGGCGCAGGTCTTCTGCGGCACCAGGTCGATCCCGAGCGAGATGCCCAGGCGCCGGGAAGGGACCGGGCCGAAGAGGTAGCGGTATGCCATAGACGAGGTACCGTCTGGAGCGAGGGGGCATCAGGGTTCTCTTCGCGGCACCCTCACGTCTCTCCGATCTTGAGCATCCTCTTGCAGAAGTGGTCGATCGAGGTGAAGATCGCCCGGTTGACGCCGTCCGGACGCACTGTGGTCTCGGCGGTGGCGAACCCGAGCAGGTCGGAGTAGTAGTTCAGCGAGGGGTATTTTCTGCGGAACTCCTCAAGACAGAGGGCTGCCTGCCCTCGTCTCCCCCGGAGGAAGGCATATGCGTAGTCGATGAGGCAGAGGACATGGCCCGGCATCTTCCTCTCATCGGCAAGCCGCCGGAACTCGTTGAACTCTGCCTCGCGGGGGAGGTAGAGAGCGGTCCGGAGACCGTAGTAGACCGGCTCGGGGTCGTCGGGGAACTTCTGGAGCATGTCGCGGATGAGGCCCAGGGCATCGCCAAGGTCGCCCTGCTCGAACTTGAGGTGGTAGGCCTCCCGGTAGAAGAGGATATCGCCGGGGAACCGAATGAGGCCGATCTGCAGCATCTTCACCAGCGCCACGGTGTTGTTCTCCTGTTTGGCCCGCAGAATTCCGATTTCCAGGTACCAGCGGTTGTCGGGCATCCATTCGGTCGCAAGGAAGATCATCATCCAGAACGGCTCGGCAAGCCACGGGTCCTGCTCGAGTTCCCCTCTCGCCAGCCGCTGGAGCCCCGGCCGCAGCTGCCCGAGTTCCTCCATGTACTGGCGCGCGGACTTTAGGTAGTTCCACCGTTCCGCGACCGAGTAACCGGGCTCGTTCGAGCCATCTTTATAGAGGATGTAGTGACAGTAGGCGTACCAGCACCCCACAGCAGTGTCATGCTTGCGGTACGGCTGGAGGTAGGCCGCCGCCGCAAGCGGCATACCGATCTTCATTAACTTGGCAGCCGCCGCAAGGTGGACGCCGGCCTTCCGCTCTTTCTTCCGCTTCATCCCACAGGCGATGTCGCAGGCGCGGTTGAGAAACCTCACGTCCCCGGCCCGTTTGCTGACGGTAAAGACCCGGTAGACGATTGCATCGATAAACTCGTCATACACCTGATTGGTGATAGGGACGCCAGCACGGTCGAGGATCGTGACGACGTTGCCGAAGAAAGAGGCGAAGTTCTCGTCGATGGCTTCGGCATTGGACTCGATGTAGGAGAAGATCTCGGCCTTCGCTTTCTCAAGCCGGTTCGAGACAACAACCTCCGGGACGAAGCCATCAGCCATGGATACCTGTATGTGGCGCCGGTAGCATAAACCATGCGAAATGATCTTTCCCGCCGCCGGAGAAGTGCCCGGGCAGGGATACGAGCCGTGCGACCTGGAGGTCCCTGTTCCGAATCTATATCATCTCCGGGTCGGAACATTCTGTATGTTCGGCGTCTCCACTTACTGTCTTCATCACGAGCCGCTCGCGGTGGCACTCGAAAGACTTGCCCCCATAACCAGCTGTGTGGAAGTGATGGATGAGGGGCTGCACCACCTTGAGAGCGCAGAACCGCTGGAGAGTTACTCGTACCTCTACTTCATCCACGCGCCGGCCCGGGGGGTCAACATCGCAAGCATCCTGGAACCCATCCGGCGGGGGAGTGTCGAGGTCCTGACGCAGACGTTCGCCATCGCCGCGGAGGTCGGGGCGGACGTGGTCATCCACCCGGGCTACTACGCGTGGGTCGAGGAGCGGGACCGGGCGCTGGAGAGGTTCCGGCAATCGCTCGACGAACTGACGGCAGCGGCCGAGGACCTCTCGGTGACGTTCTTTGTGGAGAACATGGGCAACTGGGAGTACTTCTTCCTGCGCTCCTGCGAGGATCTGGCGCTCATCGACGGGATCGGGTTTGCGCTCGACGTCGGCCACGCGAATCTCAACGGATCCCTGGACTGCTTCCTTGCCCACCCAACAGCGCACTACCACCTGCACGACAACAGTGGTGACGAAGACACGCACTCCCCGGTCGGGGCCGGAACGATTGATTTTGCCGCCGTGATGGAGGCTGTGCGAAGGAACAACGTCATCCCCATCGTCGAGGTGGAGACTCTCGACGGGGTGACCGCCAGCATCGGCGCGCTGGAAGCGATCAATGCTGCCGCGCGGGGCGAATAAAGTTGGTCAGACCCGGTCCATCCCCCGGGATCAGCCGTAACCTTTTATAAGGAAAAACTCCAACATAATTGGTGCGTCACGCCTCAGTGGCTCAGCCGGTAGAGCGCGTCCTTGGTAAGGACGAGGTCGCGAGTTCGAATCTCGCCTGAGGCTTGGATATTACTTCTTTTCAAAGTTAAGGACCAATTTAAGCATATTTGTCGCGGAGAGGACCTCCTCTCTACTGGCAAAACCTCATATCTCGTGGTGGCAAAGAGATATCATCAGTAAATCCCGGGGGCGATCGATGATAAAAGGATATCAATCCGTCAAGCCCAAGGTCCTGGCCCTTCTTGAGCGTGAGCTCCCGACCCTCCGGGAGAAGTATGGTGTTGAAACAATCGGTATTTTCGGTTCCGTATCGCGCGAGGAGGACACGCCAAGATCGGACGTGGACATTGTATACTCGTTTCATCCGGAGATGGACACTTATGAAAATCTACTGGACTTAGGGGACTTTCTCGAGGATCTACTTCAAAGAAGAGTGGATCTGGTTTCCGTTGAGTGGATGAGTGAGAGATTCCGTACATGCGTGATGATGGAGGCTATTTTCTGCACGCGTGAGAGGGACGCAGCATGAGAGAGTTGCGGTTGCGATGCTATCTTACAGATATTTATGAGCAATCTGAGAATATCATGAAGGCAACCGAACGAATGAGTTACGAGGAATTTCTTGGAGATTCACTGTATAACGCGGGTGTCATCAGATTTTTCGAAATTATTGGCGAAGCTGCAAAACATGTTCCGGATGACTTCCGGGGTGAATATCCGGACATTCCATGGAGAAAAATCTCAGGACTTCGGGATAGGCTGATTCATGACTATCCAGGCGTGAATCTAAACTATGTCTGGACTCTGGCAACTGTGGAAATACCTGTTTTGCATCGGCAAATTGGAGATATTCTCACTGGTTGGGATAAATGACCTCTACAAATAAGATTTTCAACGGGCTCATTTAGAGGCATGCTCTGGAACTCCATCACATTTACAGTGAAATGGGGGCCCTGCCAGACAAACCGATCAGGCACCTGTGGCACCCGTACAAGACGGCGACACCCTCCTCCTGCACTTGACCAGCACCGGCCCCGATACCGAGGCTTTTGCGTATGCCCGGTCGGGCAAGCCGGGCCATTACGACCCCATCTCTGGAAACTACGTGTCTGGCAGCCTCGTCGCCGACGGCCAGCGGGCGACGGTGCATGCCGGGATCGCGTTCGTCACCATCGCTTCACTCCGGGTGGAGATAGCGGAGGAGAGCGCCACGTGGGGCGACCTTTATGCGGTGCAACCGTTCTCTTCGACTGTCCTCTCGATGACCATAGTGGGAGGCCAGGTCCGGGGCGTGCTGGAGCAGGAATGAGAGGCCCCCTTACCCGTATCCGAGCCTTCGTATACCTTCGACGAGAGAAAGCCCGCGGGCAGCAGGATCTTCGAGGTCCAGGTGGACGAACCCCGGCTGCCGCTTGAGTATTCCCCACTTGTCAGCCTGCACGGCGTAACTGAAACCGCAGAGCCCAGGGAGGATGAGACAGAACCGCCACCCCGGGGCTGCGCGCTTCTGATGTTATAACTCGTGCACGGCTTTCCACCGGGCTGCGCACCGGTCGATGCTTCTGCTCCGAACGTTCTGTTCGCCGCATATTACTACGCGCTGCCCCCGCCCTCTGGGGGCAGGGGTTACGAAGAAGAAACTCATGGGTTCTACTCTGTGAGAAGAGAAGGGCCTTCTACGATTGAGAAAGCAGGGATGAGCAACCGTCATCCGCCCACCCGCACCGGCGGCCAGGCACCCGTTGGATCCTGGAAGGGTTGCGCAACCCACGCCCCCAACCCATCCGCCCCGACATCGTGATGGTTAAAGCACTGCCCCGACAAACCAATCATGCACCCATGGCACCCGTAACAGACGGAGACACCCTCCTCCTGCACTTCACCAGCACCCGCCCCGACGGCGAGATCTTTGAGGATACCCGGTCAGGAGAGCCAGTCCGGGTCACCCTCGGAGCGAAGCAGATCAACCCCCTCTTTGAGGAGGCGCTGATGGGGAGAGAGCCGGGCGAGACGGTGACCGTGGTGCTGCCCCCGGAGAAGGCCTACGGGAAGTTCCACAGAAAACTCGTCGTCACGATAAAGCGCACGAAACTGAACCTCGACCACGAGCCGGTCACCGGCGAGTTTCTGAAGGTCGAGGTGATGGGCAAACCCTGCCGGGTGACCGTCGTCGACGTGGACGAGAAGAGGATCACCGTCGACGCGAACCATCCGCTCGCGGGAGAGACGATCACCTACACGATCACCGTCGCGGCAATCCTCCCCCGGGACGCATAAATCCCGCGCCAGAGTGGGCGTCATCCCGCATCCGCCGGCTAAACGCCCCGTTCTCCCTTCCCCGTCCGGAACTATTCCGGCTGGTATTTATCCCGCCCGAGGAGACCTCTTCTCATGGCAGCCGGTTCATCCACAGGCGGCAGATCGTCACGGCAACAGGCGTTCGTCGGCTTATGCGTACTCCTGATCGTCATTGTTGTCCCTATTGCACTCTCGGGTTACCCCTCCCCTGCACCGTCTCCGGCAACAGAACCGGTCCACGTCAGGATCCTCGCGGTCAACGACTTCCACGGACAACTGCCCGCCGGGCAGAAACTCGACGGCGAACCGGCCGGAAGCGCACCGGTGCTTGCGTCGTATCTCAAGTGCGCGACTGCGGATGCCGGTGAGGCAGCCACGTTCATCGCGCTCCCGGGGGACGTCGTCGGCGCGTCGCCGCCGGAGTCCGGGTTGCTGCTGGACGAGCCCACCCTGCTCTTCTTCAACAGCCTCGTGGACGACGGTCCGGAGGTGATCGCAACCTTCGGCAACCACGAGTTCGACCGGGGCACGGATGAACTCTTGCGGACGATCCACGGCGGGAACGGCGCGACAAACATCACCCACCTGGAGGATCCCTACCCGGGTGCAAGGGCTGAATACATCTCCTCGAACGTGGTCTGGAAGACGAACGGCACCCTCCTTGCCGCCCCCTATACCATCCGGGACGCCGGCGGCGTCGATATCGCGTTCATCGGTGCCACTACAGTGAAGACCCCCTCGATCCAGAGGCCGGTCAACGTCGAAGAATTCACCTTCAGAGACGAGATCGAGTCGATCAACAGTTACATCCCGGAGATCCAACAGAAGGGGGTACATGCGATCGTCGTCCTCCTCCACGAGGGCGGCGAGCAGGACCCCTACGACGGCCCGACCCGCGAAGAGGGCAACGTGACGGGCAGGGTCGCCGGGATCGTCGCCGGGCTCGATGCGGATGTGGATATCGTCCTCTCGGGCCACACCCACGCATTCACGAACGCCTACCTGGAGAACGCCGGCGGAAACCCGGTGCTGGTGACGCAGGCATACAGTTACAGCAGGGCGTTTGCCGACGTCGACCTCGTCGTCGATCCCGTCACCGGCGAGGTCACCCATACATCGGCACGGATCGTCCCGGCATACAGGGGCAGACCGCCGGGTATCGATCCCGATCCCGAGGTCTCGTCGTTACTCCGGATGAGCGAGGAAGCGGTCGGGCCGCTGGCGAACCGGGTCGTCGCGACCGCATCGGCAGATATTACGCGCGAAAAGACCGATGCCGGCGAATCAGCACTCGGCAACCTCGTCGCCGACGCCCAGCAGGCGGCGATGGGCGCCGATATCGGGTTTATCACCACCGGCTCGCTCCGGGCGGATATAGCGGAGGGCAACATCACATGGGGCGACCTTTACGCGGTACAGCCGTTCTCTTCGACCGTCCTCTCGATGACCATGACGGGAGGCCAGGTCAGGGACGTCCTGGAACAGCAGTGGGAGACCCCGCTGCCGCCCCACAACCTCGCCGTCTCCGGGTTGTCGTATGTCTTCGACGAGAGAAAGCCCGCGGGCGGCAAGGTTACCGAAGTCCGGGTGGGCGGCGTCGCGCTTGACCCGGACGCGGAGTACACGGCAGCCATGGTCGACTTCCTCGCGACCGGCGGTGACGGGTATACCGTCTTCACAAAAGGGACAAATATCGTCAACGGCCCGCTCGATGTCGATGCACTGGTCGCATATATGGAAGCCTTTTCGGAGCCGGTGGATGTGAAGGCGGAAGGGAGGATCACAGTGGCCGGATAAAAATGGGTTGCCTGTTCGCAGGCAGCCCGCCCGGGCAGCAACCGGCCCAACCTATAAATAACGCCCCGTCGCATGAGCCCCCGGAGGTCATTCGACATGCCCGAATTTGCGCAACCGTTCTCCGGGAACCACATGGAGCGGAAACTGGATCACGGAGAACTCATCCGGACGATCCGGTTCTCGATCGCCGCCGAGTACGAGGCGATACAGTTCTACGTCCAGATCGCTGAGTCGACCGACGATCCGCTGGTCCAGAAGGTGATGCGGGATATCGCGGACGAAGAGAGGGAGCATGCGGGAGAGTTCCTGCGTCTCCTGCGGGAGATTGAGCCCGCTGAGGAGGAGTTTTACCGGCACGGTTACGAGGAGGTCGAGGAGATGATCGAAGAGGTGAAGAAGGGCGGGAAATGAGTCCGTCCGCCCCTGATCGCTGTCGCTGTGATGACGGTTCCGGCCCCCTTATTCCGGAGGCAATCCGCTAACTCCGTTTACCGGGAGGGAGAAGACAAGGGTTCCGGCATCGGTTTGGGGCCCCGCCCGGGTGGCGATCGCTTCCATGATGCCGCACTTGAACTCGTTCGTTGTGAGGATCAGGATCAGGTCCTTCTCGGGCAGGATGGTCACCCCAAAGAACTTCTCCATGCCATCGAAATCGGTGCCCCGCGCCGGGATGACGGTTCCCCCCGTGGCCTTTGCACTCTTTGCCGCCTCCATCACAACATCCGAGAAACCCCGGTTTGCAACCGCTATAATCAGATCGTGACCCATATCCTGTTCCATACGACGTTCTCCATCCTCTTTCTCTGACGAACCTATCAGGTAATCCACCGTTCTTGCCCCGCACACGCTCCCCACAGGCAGCGTAAAGACGATGCCACGACCGAATTTGCCCGGGATCAGTCCGTTGCGCATCTTATCGAGCAGGACGTTTGACGGCTCCAGGGCCATCGTGCTGATAAGGATTGTCTTCTCGGTCTCGCCCAACCCCAGATAGTTCAGGATCTTCGAGTCCGCTGTGCCTTTTCCCCGGGTCAGGAGGTTGAACGTCACACCCTCACCCGTAACGAGGCTCATCACCGTTTCATCCTGCCCCCGGTCAAAGATGGCGATCATAACCACCAGCGGCCCACCTCCGGATGTCTCGTCCAGCATCCTTACCCCTCGCACCTTACAGGTCGATTATCTCTACATCATCCTTGTCAAAGGTTACTCTCCTTGCCGTGGCCCTGGCCCGTCGTACCTTCATCCTGTAGAATAATCCTATGATCTGTACGGTGATCAGCGGCATCATGGCCACCATGGCGATGATCCCGAAAGCGTCTGTCAGTATGTTGCCGCCCAGAGCTTCGGAGACCCCCATGGTGAGCGGGAGCAGGAATGCTGCCGCCATGGTGCCTGCGGCAATGCCGCCGGAGTCAAACGCGATTGCAGTAAAGAGCTGGGGCGAAAAAAACGTCAATGCCAGAGCAACAGCGTAGCCAGGCAGCAGGAAGAGCCAGATCTCAATGCCCGTCAGGATGCGGACCATGACAAGCGCCAGCGCTATTCCTACGCTTACGGAGAGGCTCAGCATCATGGCCCGGCGTGAGATTGCGCCGCGGGTGATCTCGTCGATCTGGGTAACGAGGATCTGCACGGCAGGCTCCGCGGCAACAATGAAAAAGCCGATGACGGCACCGAGCGGGATTAGAATCCAGTTGTACGGCAAAGACGTGAGGGCATGGCCGAGATACGTCCCGGCAGGCACAAAGCCTATGTTCACCCCAGTCAGAAAGACCGTGAGTCCAACGAGGATATAGATGATCCCCACGCCGATCCGGATCAGCCGGGTTCTGGAGAGTTTTAAGTTTATCACCTGATATATCCCGAAGATCACCACAATGGGCAGCAGAATGAGTGAGACTTCCCTGAAGAACTGGAGCAGCCCTTCAGCATACAGTCTCGCGAGTTCTGCCGTGCTGCTCACCGTGGTGGTAGGCTCGGAGGCGTAGCCAGTGCCTGCGGGGTCAAAGAGCAACCCCATAATCAGGACCGCGAGAATCGGCCCTATCGAGCAGATGGCGGTGAGCCCGAAACTGTCCTCAGACCTCTTCTCCCCGCGGACCGCCGAGATGCCGGCACCCAATGCAAGGATAAAGGGCACCGTGATGGAGCCCGTTGTAACACCGCTCGAATCGAAGGCCACAGCCAGATAATCCAGCCCGGTAAACGCAGCCAGGATAAAGGCCAGGGAATACAGGACGATAAACATATGGGAAAGCCGAATCCGGAAGAGGATCCGGAGCACGGCAAGGACCAGAAAGACACCCACACCAAAGGCGACTGTAGCCACAAAGACTGGATCGGGCACGGCAGGAACCTGCCGGGTCAGCACCTGCAGGTCGGGCTCCGCTGCCGTTAAGGCCGCGCCCAGCACAAAACTGGTGAGGACGATCAGCCGGAGATTCCGCGATTCGGTCAGTTTTGAACCTATCAACTCCCCCATCGGCATAACGGCCGTATCGGCACCGAGTGTGAAGACACTCATGCCCACGATAAGCAGAACGGCGCCTGTTGCGAAGAGCGCCAGCGTGCCGAGAGGCAGGGGAGTCAGGGTAAGATGGAGCAGAAAGACGATGCCGCAGATCGGGAGGACTGATTGTACTGACTCTTTGAATTTTTCAAGCAGAATGTGCCGCATCCCCTGCACCCCCTTTTAACTCGTCACGGATCAGAAGATCGAACCCGGCCAAGATGAACCTCCAGTCCGATAAACCCAACATATACCATTGGGTCACGGGGCCCGATACCCGGATATCAACCCCTTCGGGCTATTTTCCGGAACACATGGAGTGCAGCCCAAAAGGTGGTACGGGCGAGGAGATTGACCACGCCAGAGAGTTCCTGCGCGAGAGGGGGCGGGAAACGGGGCGATACTCGCTCATTCACATAGAGGAGTGTATCCTGTCCGTTAGATCTGCAGAGCGCCCTGATTAAAAACCGGAGCCCCTGCGTGTATCTAAATTATTTCTCCAATCACCCTACAGTAGAAATCCTGTAAAATAGGCTATCAGAGTTTTTTCTAGATCGATAGGTATATCCCACCAATCTATCAACTATGATCTATGCTCAGCATCGTCCCGGATATCGGCCCGGAGGCGTTCTCTCTGGTCATCGTCCCGGCATTTATCTTCTTTGCGCGGATCTGCGACGTTACCATCGGGACGATGCGGATCATCTTCGTCTCGCGGGGGATGAAGATGGTCGCTCCGGCCCTCGGGTTCGTCGAGGTCTTCATCTGGATCATCGCTGTCGGCCAGATCTTCCAGAACCTCACAAACCCCCTCAACTACTTCGCCTATGCGGCCGGGTTCGCCACGGGGAACTATGTCGGGATGCTCGTTGAGGAACGGCTGGCGATGGGGCTTGCCATCATCCGGATAATCACTCAGCGGGACGCGACCAACCTCATCGACTACCTCCGCGCCGCCGGTTACGGTGTGACGGTCCTGGACGCGCAGGGGAAAGTAGGCCCCGGCAAGGTCATCTTCTCCGTGGTCAAGAGAAAGAACATCAAGGACGTGGAGAACGCCATCCACGAGTTCAACCCCAAGGCGTTCTACTCGATCGAGGATGTCCGGCGGGCAGCAGAGGGGACGTTCCCGGTCGTTGTGCCGGGCCCGACCCCGTTCCCTTTCAAGAGAGTCATCCGGAAGGGGAAGTGACCCCGGGGTAGGTTATCTGGTAGACGGCGTTCGCCCGGTCGTCCGAGACGAGGAGCGACCCATCGTTTGCCGCCTCGACATCCACAGGCCGGCCCCACGCCGCCCGGCCCTGGAGCCAGCCCTCCGTGAAGACTTCGTAAGAGGCAGGCGTGCCGTTCTCAAGGCTGACCATCGTCACCCGGTACCCGATCGGCTCCAGCCGGTTCCAGGACCCGTGCTCGGCGATGAAGATCCGGCCACGGTACTCCTCCGGGAACTGGTCGCCATCATAGAACCGCATGCCGAGCGCGGCAACGTGCGGCCCGAGTTCCTGCTCCGGGGGCGTGAAGTTTGCGCACGCCTGCCCCGCTCCGAACTCGGGGTCGTGGATCGACCGTCCGTGGCAGAAGGGGAACCCAAAGTGCATCCCGCTCTCCGGCGCCCGGTTCAGTTCATCCGGCGGGACGTCATTGCCGAGCCAGTCCCGGCCGTTGTCCGTGAACCAGAGTTCATCGGTCTCCGGATGCCAGTCGAATCCCACCGTGTTCCGGATGCCCCGGGCGTAGACCTCGAGATCGGTCCCGTCAGGGTTCATCCGGAGGATGGTGCCGAACCGCTCGTCTTCGGGGTCGCAGACGTTGCAGGGCACGCCTACCGGGACATAGAGCTTCCCGTCGGGCCCGAAAGCGATGAACTTCCAGCCGTGCAGCGCATCACCCGGGAAGGCGGTGCTCACGACCGCT
Organism: Methanoculleus sp.; assembly: GCF_020696975.1. GTDB lineage: Archaea > Halobacteriota > Methanomicrobia > Methanomicrobiales > Methanoculleaceae > Methanoculleus. The sequence goes on along the minus strand of NZ_JAJGBK010000024.1, from coordinate 30,276 downwards.
GGTTCCGGTGGATCCTCCAGGTTCGCCTCGATATCATCGTAGCGCAGGACGCGCCCGATCTCGGCGACATAGAGGGAGCCGTTGTGGAACGCGACACCGTTCGGGGAGTCAAGGCCACTCGCAACCACGATCACCGCATCGCCCCTTCCGTCGCCGTCGCGGTCGGGGATGGCGTAGACGTTCCCGGGGCCGCGGCTCCCGACAAAGAGCGTCCCGTTCGGTGATATGGTCATCGACCGTGCCCCGGTGACGTTCCCTGCATAGAGATCGATCTCAAACCCTGCAGGCAGGGTGATTGTATCGAGCGGCAGGGGGCCGGCGCCCCCACCCGGCGGCAGCACGACGGCAACGACAATACCGAGAAGGGCGAACACCGCAACGGCGGCAAGAATGATAACAGTCCGGCGTGACACAGGTCATCTCCGGAGCCCGGGATGGCCGGGAGCGTATATAGGCATTACTCTGCAGGTATCACCCGACCCCGCCCTTCACCGCCTGAACCGCTCCCCGGTGTTCATATAGGCAATCCCTCCGACGATGACCACCGCAAAGAGGATCCACGATACGCCGGCCAGTTCGTCCGGTGCACCTGCAACTGTTGGGAGCAGCCCGCCGGCGAGGAGGACTGCGGATGCAACAACCAGGAGGTTTCCCACGAACCGGGTCAGCGCTACTTCATCGTATTTTGCCCGTTCCTTGAGGGGTGCGGTATTGTAACCCGCAATGAGGCAGCTCGCGTTGAAGGCCCGGATGATGATGCCGAGGAAGAGTGTGACCACTCCGGCAAGGAGGTTTGCAATCCACATAATCTGCCGGGATCATGTCGGCTCCTGGACGCTATACTCTTCCGGTGCTCTCCGGGCGCGCAGGCTGTCCCACCCGCACAGCACCGATCCTGCCGCCGGGGCCGGTCGCGCCTGATCGTCCGCGCTGCTTGACGGGGCCGTGGCGGTCCCGGCGCCCGCAGAAAGCCACCCGGACGGATGCGTAAGTTTATCAACTCTCCCGGACGATTCACACGTGTTGCCGACCGGCATTGGGAGATAATCGGATGATAACCATTGTTGCCAAATGCACTGCACAACCGGGCAAGGCAGACGAACTCGTGAACCATGCCCGGGACCTGGTCCAGGCCAGCAGAAGCGAGACGGGAAACGTCTCCTACGACTTTTATACAGACATCGGGAACCCCGCAAAGTTCACGTTCATCGAGGTCTGGAAAGACCAGGCCGCGATCGAGTTCCACAACAACACCCCCCACTTCCTAGGTTTTGTGGAGAAAGCCGGACCGCTATTTGACGGTCCGCTGGACATCGCCCTGTACCAGAAACTCACCTAGATGGTGGGTATCCCTTCACTTTCTTTCCGCCGGATCATACATCCGGCACCTGCCTGGGTGTTGCGGCCCGCCACATCCCGGGGGATGCTACATCCAGGTTAAGTTTCCCGGCAATTCCGCGCACCTGCTCCGGCACCTCGGTTATCTCTTTCTCGTCCCCGTGGACCACGGAGTAGACCTCCGAGAGCTTCAGGAGAAGCCCATGCGGCGAGAGGTATGCGGAAAGGCCGGCCTGCCGGATCCTGTTTTGGATGCGGCAATAGAGGTAGAAGCAGAGGAACCCGACGAAGACGTGGCCCAGGACCGCCGTTGTGTCGCGGAGGTAGGGCTTGTCCTCCAGGATCAGGTTCTTGAATACGGCGAAATGATCCTCGATAGCGTTCCGCGACTTGTACAACTCGTAGATCTCCTGCGGCCGCGCCGTGATCGAGGAGAGGAGCAGGATCCTGCCGGCACGCTTTATGCGCTGGTTGAGGGTCTCCCTGTCGATCTGGCCCTTCTCCAGCAGGCGGTAGAGGGTCTTCTTCTCTTCCACGGCAAGGTCGGCGTCCTCATAGAGATAGAGCATCAGCCCGTCAACCTCGCGTCTCCCGGCACGGATGAGCTGTTTGTGGTAGAAGAAGTGATCGGTGAGGTGGATCCGGGTTGTATACCGGGCGCTGTTGCGGCGCTGGAGAGCAACGAACGGGATCTTCGCCTCGCGGAGGAGGGCCTCGTTCGCCTCCGTGATGAACCTCCGGTCGAGGATGAGGGTCGTCCTCGCGGTATCCATCCCGGCGAGGGACCCTATGAGGGCGGCGACATCCTGGACGGAGCCCGGCAGTGCCCGGACCATCACAGGAAGGCCGGTCTCTTTCCCACAGGAGAGCATGATGATGACCTGCCGCATCCAGACGTTATCGGTATTCTCGGCAAAGTCGGCAATGTTGAGGGTGTCGGAGTGGGAGAAGTGGAACGAGAGGTCGTAGATGAACTGGTGTTCCGGCGATGGGAGGTGCTGGAAGACTGCCTGCTGGGCGGCAGGGTCGCTGCCGACCGTAGCGAGCACCCCGGAGAGGGTGCCAGGGTCACAGTCCGGGGCAAGCGTGAGGATGTTGTCGAGTTTCCCCCAGGCGTCTTCGACCCGGGAGAGCGGGGTAAACCCGGCAATCCGGGTAAAGACGAGTGCGACAATCTCCTGCCAGCAGGTGGGGAATGCCTGTTTGAGCACGGGAAGCACCTCGTTGAACTCCTCCGCCATCAGGGCGGCATTCCCGTACTCGTACACGTTGCGGGGCGGTATCAGGGAACTTGATGTTTTTCTCCCTTTGGCGATGAAGCCGTGCTCTCTCGTGAGCCGCCCGAGGTAGGTGCTCACCTTCTTCGGGGATCGGGTCGTCCGGTCGTAGACGCTCGTCGAACGGTAAACGTAGGGTTTACCCTGGATCTCCTTGATCTCAAGACATTTCGCACCCTTCCGCCGCTGCTCTTTCAGCCACGCACGGACCCACTCTTCCATACCAGGGGTTTTTAGGGATTATATTTTAAATAGATGTTCCCCTTCTGCACTGGCAGTTCCATCATCTGCCGGCAAAATGAAAAATATATTCCCTAACATATCGGGAACCTGGTTTCACATCAGGCACCGCCCCATACGAAAATAGAGAATCATTGAGCGGTTATTGTGCAAAAGCACCAGAATGCTTCGGGTGAAATCAGTATACTCCAAATAAGAAATTATATATGGGTGGGCCGGATATTGGACTATCATGTCGGTTGTACATCCGGTCGTGGTTCAGTTGTCGATCGGAAGCGTACCGATCGGCACAGGTCCATGAGCAACGCTCATGAGGCCCGCGTGAGCCAGAGGCTCACGGACAGACAAATGGATGGACATACCATGGCAAAAACAATTAAAGGACTTGCGATGCGCAAGATCGGCGAGATCGGATGGATCGAGAAGGAAGCACCCAAGTGCGGTCCGCTGGATGCACTGGTTAAGCCGCTTGCAGCTGCACCGTGCAGCTCTGATATCCACACCGTGTGGGAGGGAGCAATCGGGGAACGCACTGACATGATTCTGGGCCATGAAGCCGTCGGAGAAGTCGTTGAAGTCGGTTCAATGGTGAAAGACTTCAAACCCGGCGACCGCGTTATCGTCCCGGCAATCACTCCCGACTGGATGACCATTGAAGCGCAGGCAGGATTCGCGACGCACTCCGGTGGCATGCTTGCCGGCTGGAAGTTCTCGAACTTCAAGGACGGTGTCTTTGGCGAGCTCTTCCACGTCAACGAGGCGGATGGAAACCTCGCGAAGCTCCCGGACTCCATCCCGGTAGCAGAAGCGACCATGATCACCGACATGGTTCCGACCGGGTTCCACGCAGCAGAACTTGCTGACATCAAACTCGGCGACACCGTCTGCTGTATCGGTATCGGCCCTGTCGGACTGATGAGTGTTGCCGGTGCAAACCTGATGGGTGCGTCCCACATCCTTGCGGTCGGCAGCAGGCCGGACTGTGCAACCGCAGCACGAGGCTACGGCGCGACCGATATCATCAACTACAAGAACGGTGACATCGTCGAGCAGGTTCTCGAGAAGACCGACGGCAAGGGCGTCGACAAGGTCTGTATCGCCGGCGGCGACGTGAAGACCATGGGCGAGGCGGTCCGCATGGTCAAGCCCGGCGGAAAGATCGGAAACGTCAACTACCTCGGCTCGGGCGAGAACGTCCTTGTTCCGCGTGTCGAGTGGGGCTGCGGTATGAGCCACAAGTTCATCCACTGCGGTCTGATGCCCGGCGGCAGGCTGCGGATGGAGAAACTCGCAAGCCTCGTTGAGACCGGCAAGCTCAACCTCTCTCCGATGCTGACTCACAGGTTCAAGGGCTTTGAGAACCTCGAGAAGGCTCTGCTCCTGATGAAGGACAAGCCGCGCGACCTCATCAAGCCTGTCGTTGTGATCGAAGAGTAAATACTACCACAATCTTTTTTGAAGCGCGCCCAGAAACGAGGACGGTCCAGAACATCCACGGTACACACCGCGCTCGTCGCATCATGCGCTCTCACGCAAACCGCCGGATGCCGGCAAGCGGCGGAAGGACCACCGCCTCGCCGTCGACCTCCACCACCGGCTGCAGAGCACCCACGTCCACGCGGCGGAGGATGGGCGAGAGGAAGTCTCGGCCCCGCGCATAGTTGATCATGACGCCGGGCGAGAGGGGGTTATAGGCCGGCATCACGACGAGGTCTTGCCCGGAAACCACGCCCCGCCCGTAGAGGAAGCAGGGGAACCGGGCGAGATCGATCTCGATCGCCGGGTGGTCGTGGCCGATGACGAGCGTCCCGTGGTCATCGACCTCCCTATCGCCGTGGACTACCGTGTAGCCGCCGTGGTCGTAACGGTCGACCGTCCCAGCAACCAGAGGAAGCATGGTATCGTGCGACCCACGCACAAGGACGACCTCGCATTCGGCCCGGAGGGTCGCAAGGATCGCCGAGAACGTCTCCTTTACGTCCCGGCTCACCCGGTCGAAGGCGTGGAAGATATCTCCGTCGAGGACAAAGATCGCGGGCCGGAATCGGTCGAGGATAGCCTCGAACCGTTCGAGCAGCGTCTCCCCTTCATGGAGGGGGAAGTGAAGCCCCTGCCGGTAGAGGGTCTCCGCAAGCCCGATGTGGACGTCGGAGACGACGCAGAGGGAGAGGGCCCGAATGTGGAGGGCGCCCTTATAGAACCCGAATCGGCTGAGGAGGTCGGCCTCACTGACTGCGGTCATGCCACCGCCCCGTCCCCGATGCTGTCCATCACCCGGCGCTGGAACTCGCGAAGCATCGAGAGCCGGTCCTGGACGTAGACCGCATCGGAGACCCCGAGCGTCGCGATCCCGAACGCGAGCGGGCTTGGGGACGCGGCGCGGGTCAGGACAACCTCGATAGCGCCTGTGCCAATCCCGTCGACGATCCGCCTGATATTCTCCGCCTCGAACCGGTCCTCGATCACCTCGCGGTAGGTCTCCCGCATCACCGCGAACCCATCAAGTCGTTTTGCGAACGAGATCAGCATATCGGCGCTCACCTGCTGGCGGCGCGCACTCCTCTTTCGCCCCATGTAGTTTCTGAGAATCATGAACGACCGGGCCGCATTGATCCGGAAGACCCTCTTTTCGAGCTGGGTATTCCCGACGGCCTCCCTGAGGACCTCCCCGCACTCGTCAGCCCGGATGCCCTGGAGGATCCGGACGGGGTCAGCCTGTTTCTCGAGGGGAATCGAGACCAGAAACCCGGTATCGCTGATCCCGACCGAGACGTTAACTGTCACGTCGCGTGCAATCATATAGGCGACGATCCGGGAGAACCCATCGTTGAACCGCAGCCCATAGTTGGTCATGAAGAAGTAGAGCCGCCGGTGATTCTCCTGGTCGACCTGCTCCTCGACAACGATTCGGCCCGGCGTCGGGATGGCCTCGCCGCCCAGGTAGCGCACCTGCTGCTCGAAGATAGCACAGATGCTCCGGGCACTGTTCTCGTCGATCGGGTACCGGGCAAGGAGCGCATCGACAATCTCCTCCGCCCCCATCGTCTGCATCGCGTGAAGCATCCTCTCCTTGAACCTGAGGACGTGCAGCCCGATGTCAAACGAGAGCGGGAGTTTCTCCGAGAACCAGCTCGGGATCGTCGGCCGGTCAGTCGTCCTGTCAACGTAGAGTTTCCCGCCCCGGCGGTAGGCGAACTTGTAGCGGCGCCCGCCGAGGACGAAGACATCGCCCTTGTTCATCCGCTCAAGGTACTTCTCGTCCAGGTTGCCGGCAAACGTCCCGTCCCGGGTGAGGACGTCGCAGGAGAACTCGTCCGGAATCGTCCCGGAGTTTAAGAAGTAGATCATCCGGGCGTTCCGTCCCCGCTTCTGGATCGTCCCGGTCGCCGGGTCGTGCCAGATCTTCGCGTAGATATGCCGCTCCTCAAGCCCCGCGTACTCACCGGCAAGGTAGCGGATGACACTCATGAGGTCTTCCTCATCGAGGTTTCGGTAACAGTGGGACCGGCGGACGACCTCGAGTATCCCGTCGACCTGCTGCGGCCCGAGAAGCGCCATCCCCAGGACGTGCTGCGCGAGGACGTCAAGACAGTTCTCCGGTATGTGGATCCGGTCCACGAACCCGTTCTGCCCCTCGCGGAGCATCACCGCGCACTCCACGAGCTCGTCGCGGTCGAGGACGACGATCCGGCCTTTCACCACCTCGCCAAGACGGTGGCCGGCACGCCCGACCCGCTGGAGGAGCGCTGCGACAGACTTCGGGGACCCCACCTGGAGGACGAGGTCGACATAGGGCATATCGACCCCGAGCTCGAGCGACGTTGAGGTCGTCACCACCTTCACCCTGCCGGCTTTGAGTCTCTCCTCGACGAGGAGCCTTCCCTCCGTCCCCATCGAGCCGTGATGGCATCCCGTGTTCTCCTCCGTATAGTGCCCGGGATAACGGACCCGGAGGTTCTGGAGGATCCGCTCGGCACCGTTTCTCGTATTCGTGAAGATGAGCGTGTTCCTGTGCTCCTCCACGAGGCGGTGGATCGTTGCGTAGAGATGCCGCGAGAGGTCTTCAGGGGTGGTCTCAATGAGGTCGGGGACCGGGCAGAGGAGTTGCAAGTCGAACTCCCGCGCGAACCGGGTATCGACGATCTCAATCTCGCGCCCGGCGCCGACGAGGAACCGGCCGACCTCCGCGAGAGGCTCGATCGTCGCCGAGCACCCGATCCGCGTAAAGCCGCCCCCGGCCTCCTTCACCAGATCCTCCAGGCGCTCGAGGCTCACCGAGAGGTGGACGCCGCGTTTGGAGCCTGCAAGGGAGTGGATCTCGTCAACGACAACCCACCGGACGGTCCGGAGGCTTTCGCGGAACTTCGGGGAGTTCAAGAGGATCCCGAGGGTCTCAGGGGTGATGTTGAGGATATGTGGCGGCCGTCGCGCCATCTTCGCCTTATCGGCCCGCGAGACATCGCCGTGACGGATGGCATGCCGGATGGGGGTGTGTTCGACCCCGCGCTCGCGGGCGATCTCCTCTATCCCATCGAGCGGCACGCTGAGATTCTTGTGGATGTCGTTTGCGAGCGACTTGAGCGGCGATATATAGAGGCAGTAGACGCTGTCCTGGAGCCCTTCGTTTTGCGCCCGGACGAAGAGATCGTCGATGATAGCAAGGAACGCCGCAAGGGTTTTTCCGGACCCGGTCGGTGAGCAGATGAGGACGTTATTTCTCTCGTGGATGAGCGGGACCGCCATCCTCTGCGGCGGCGTGAACCGTCCCTCCAATCTTCGTATGCACCATCCCCGTACGCTCTCATCGAGGAGTCCGAGGATCTCCTTGTCCGAATGCCCTTCCTGCTTCGCCGATCGTTTCTCCATCTTCCTTCACCTGCTGTTATCCCTGAGTATCCTCGTGCGCCGTCCCGCATTGCGATGCAGAGAGCGGCAGTCCCACGTCATCCCTGTTCCGCCCTCCGATAGGGGGAATTTATCAACATCGGACCAATCCGGTGATGTATGATGAAAATAATGCTTTAATTTTCGACATTAACCGCAATTCTCCGTCAGGTGCGCCAGGAACCCCGCACTGAAATTTGAATATATTCTGCTGCAATTATAAATATTCTTTTTGCCGCAAAGAGCGATTAGGCAGAAGGTCAGGACAATAATTTCCGACGTTGCGCTACCAATTCAACATTTGGACGATAATTGCACCGAATGTGGATCCCGGCAGAAATCGACCGCACAGGCAGCCCCTCCCCCGGGCGAGAACGATTGCACCGGACTTTTCGCCATCCTCTTACGCCGGATTCCGGCTGATCCGGGAGCCTCGTGAATTGCGTCACATATGAGCGCGTTTGAGATATTCTAATGTATGATCTCGTGAAATGTACCAGAGGAACTACGATGACAAATCACCCGGTTAAAAATATGATGCGACTGATGGCGACCAAGATCCGGACCATTGCGGACGTGATGTCCGACGACCAGATCGACTCGTTATTGAGCGAGATCCTGAACGCCAACCGCATCTACACCATGGGCGCCGGGCGCTCTGGACTGGTTGCAAAATCATTTGCCATGCGCCTGATGCACCTCGGCCTCACCGCCTTCGTCGTCGGGGAGACAGTGACCCCGGCCATGAAGCCGGGAGACGTCATTATCGTCTTCTCCGGTTCCGGCGCGACCAAGACAGTTGCGGATATCTCCGAGACCGCAAAGGAGATCGGCGGGAGAGTCTGTCTCATCACCTCAAAGAAGGAGTCGAGGATCGGCCGGATCGCCGACTGCATCGTCATCATCGAGAGCCAGCGGGACAAAGTTGCCGACGAATCGGCGGAGTTCGAGATCCGGCAGATGATGGGCGAGCACAAGTCGTTTGCACCGCTCGGCACCATCTTCGAGACGACGGCCATGGTCTTTGCGGACGCGATCATCTCCCGGCTGATGGAGATCACCCAGTGCAGGCCTGAAGACCTCCAGTGCCGGCACGCAAACATCGAGTGAGAGATAGCCATGAACGAGCACAGGTACGCCGCCCGGGTCCGCGGGGTGGAGATGTCGGGGATTCGGAAGCTCTTCGAGGCCGGGGGACCGGACGCGATCAACCTCGGCATCGGGCAGCCGGACTTCGATACGCCGGACCACATCAAGATGGCCGCGATCACGGCGATCGAGGAGGGCAAGACCGGCTACACTCCGAACGCCGGCATTCCCGAACTCCGGGAGGCGATCTGCGAGAAGTTTGCGCGGGAGAACAGTCTCGCCTACCGGCCGGAGCAGATCCTGGTCACGGCAGGGGGGAGCGAGGCGCTCCATCTCGCGATGGAAGCCCTCGTGGACCCGGGCGACCGCGTCCTCTTCACCGACCCGGGATTCGTCTCCTACGCCGCGCTTGCGGCGTTCGCCGGCGGGCGGCCCGAAGGTGTCCCGCTCGATGCGACCCTGCACATCGACGTCGAGCAAGCGAAGGAGCAGATGGACGGAGCGCGGATCTTCGTTCTGAACTCCCCCGCAAACCCGACGGGAGCCGTCGAGAGCGAGGAGTCGATCCGCGCCCTCGTCGAGTATGCAAACGACCAAAAGGTCACCGTCATCTCCGACGAGGTCTACGAGCACTTCGTCTACGAGAAAGAACATGTCAGCGCAGCCCGTTTCGGCGAGGACGTCATCACCGTCAACGCCGCAAGCAAGACCTACGCCATGACCGGCTGGCGGGTCGGCTACCTCGCGGCACCCGAAGACTACATCCCCGAGTTCCTCAAGGTCCACCAGTACGCCCAGGCGTGCGCGACATCGATATCACAGTATGCCGCGCTCGCCGCGTACACCGGCGACCAGAGGCCGGTTGAGCAGATGCGCCAGGAGTACCGCGCCCGGCGGGATCTCCTTTATGCGGGGCTCACCGATCTGGGGCTCAACTTCCCCCGGCCGGAAGGCGCGTTCTACATGTTTGTCCCAATGGGGCAAGCCCTTATCCAGAGGGCCGTCGATGCGGGTGTCATCATCGTGCCGGGCGGAGCCTTCGGCTCACGGGCACCTGACCACGCACGTTTCAGCTACGCGACCTCACGCGAGAACCTCTCGCGGGCAATCGCGAGGCTCAAGGCATTGATGGAGTGAGAAGATATGGTGAAAGAGTTACTCAGAAGGCTCTCGGACGCCCACGGCGTCTCGAGCGGCGAAGGAAGCATTCGGGAGATCATCCGGGCCGAACTTGAAGGGGTCGTCGACGAGATCCGCGAGGACACGATGGGGAACCTGATCGCCGTCAAGCGTGGCGACGACTTCTCCATCATGCTCGCCGCCCACATGGACGAGATCGGCCTGATGGTCCAGTATATCGACGAGAGGGGTTTCATACGGGTCGTCCCCATCGGCGGGTGGTATGGGCCGGTGCTCTACTGCCAGCGGGTAGTCCTGCACGGGAAGAACGGGCCGGTCATGGGCGTCCTCGGCGCAAAGCCCCCTCACGTCATGAAGGAGGAGGAGCGCAAGAAGGAGATCAAGATCGAGAATATGTTCGTCGACGTGGGGGCAACAAGCGAGGAGGAAGTGAAGAACCTCGGGATCGAGATCGGCACCCCGATCACCATCGACCGCGAGTTCGCGGAGCTCGCCGGCACCCGGATCACCGGGAAGGCATTCGACAACCGGGTCGGTGTCGTGATGCTCATCCGGGCCCTCCAGCAGACGGACTCACCCCACACGATCTACGGTGTATTCACGGTCCAGGAGGAGCTGGGGCTGAAGGGCGCGAAGGTGAGCGCCTACTCCTTAAACCCCGACTGCGCGATCGCGACCGACGTCACCATCCCTGGCGACCACCCGGGGATCGAGAAGAAGGACGCGAGCGTCGAGATGGGCAAGGGACCGGTCCTCGTCATCGTCAGCGCGAGCGGCCGGGGGCTCATGGCTGATCCAAGAATGACCGCGTGGCTCCGGGAGACTGCCGAGAAGAACGATATTCCCTGCCAGCTCGAGGTCGGGACCGGCGGCAACACCGACGCGACGATCATCCACCTCGAGAGGGGCGGCATCCCCAGCATCCCGCTCTCGATCCCGGCCCGTTACATCCACTCGCCGGTCGAGGTGGTCGACACCGTCGATATCGAGGCCGGGATCCGGCTCCTCGTCGAGGCGCTGAAGAGCCGGCCCGCACTCTAAAATCTTTTTCCCTCTATAAGTCCTGCAGATAAACGCCATACCACTCCCTGAGCACTGCGGAGGTATGAGTAACGGATAGCGCCTCTGGTGAACCCACCTTCCGGGTCCTGATCATGGCATCTTCGCCCGCGTGACCCTTTCCGGCCGCACCTCAAGGGAGACGGACACTCTCGTCGACGAATGCTTCTGTGCGGGACGATGATAGAGAACACTTACCAATGTGGCGGGGGACCCGCCGGTGAAAAGATGTGCCCGGGAGACGGGCCGTTACCCGGGCGCATTCCAGTCCATGGATGCAGTCTATTTTTGGTGTTCACAGGCCTTAACCGCCTTGGCCTGCGGACTGCTGCATCATGCCGATGCACCTTCGCACTGATCCCTATCCCAGGCAAACTTCCCTCTGGATCTGAGAGAATATAGATTTTATCCAGCCATGAGAATAACTATAATTTTGGCTCTATTCCGAACAAATCACTCCAATCATCTCACTCCTCGACAAAGATGACCGTAACCGGGCACGAGTCGGCAGCCTCCACGGTGCAATCGGCAAAGTCCTCGGGGACCTCGCCCTCCGCAGGGTTGCCGTCGACCCGGTACTGCTCTGCAACCTCTGATAGGCCGTCGTCAGGATTCTGTTCGAAGATATCAGGGCAGAGCGTCCAGCAGTTCTCGCAGCTGATGCATCCTGGCCTGTCGATGGTAACCTTCACCACGCTCCATACCTCCACGTTGACGTGACCCGGAAGGGCGCTCTTCCATGTTAAACGTGACGGAAGTGGGGTCATCCAGACGCTCTGGAGGCAAGGTATAACACCCGACCGACCAGATATAAGAGGACTCATGCAGAATACGGCCTGGATAACTCTCTTCTTCGCAGGGCTTCTGGAGGCCGGCTGGGCGCTCGGACTGAAGTATACCGAAGGGTTCACCAAGGTCGGGCCGTCGGTGGCGACCCTCGTTCTGATGGGGGGCAGCATCTACCTCCTCTCGCGTTCACTCTCCGGCCTCCCGCTCGGGACGGCGTATGCCGTCTGGACGGGGATCGGGGCGGTCGGGACGGTCATCGCCGGGATCGTTCTCTTCGACGAGTCACGGAGCGTTGCCCGCCTCCTCTGTATTTTTCTGATCGTGGCGGGGATCGTGGGGCTGCGGTTCTGCTCGGACACGTGAAGAATATGGCCGGGATTCGCCGGAAAAAAGGGAGCCGGCCTTGGCTCAGGGCAGTTCTACCGGCGGCACGAGCGTTTCTACCGCCGGCACCCAGGCCGGCGGCACGTCCCAGGTGACGAACGCCGGGCGCTCTGCCGGCGCTTCGCCCCGGATGAAGACCCCGATGCCGTAGTACTTCGGCGACTCCGGTCCGACGGGGAGCTCGGCCTCGTAGTCGTGCCAGGACTGCACGAACTCGTCGCGGTCCATGACGACCCTCGTCCCGAGGATGGCGGGGTCTTCGAGGTAGACGGAGCGGTCGTCCACCCCGATCACGACCATGTAGTGGCCCGTCGCCCAGGATTCCTCCCAGGTCTTGTTCGCCTCCTTGAAGCGCTGGCCGTCGATGATGACCGGGACGCCGTCGCGAATCGAGGCCTCGAGGTCGGCGATGGTGAGGTTATCCTTCCACTCCGCCTCAAAGCCGAGGGATCTGGCGACCCGGACCATGTCCCAGGGGTAGGTCCCGTGGACGGGGGTCGTGTTGAGATAGGCGCGGAGATCCGTCTCGAAGGCGTCGAGGCCCCAGTAGTTGAGCACCGCCTGCATCGATGATGCGCCGCAGGAGTAGTACTCCGCCTGACGGACGTCAGGAACTCCGGCGAGGATGGTCGGCTCCTCAGGAGACGGGGGTGCGATCGCGAGGTAGACGGCACCGCCGGATATGAGTGCTCCGATGAGAAAAGAAGCAATGATGCGGGTATCCATAGTAAAAATATTCCCGTATAATCTTTAAGCATTCCTTTACTTGGAGAATAGAGAGAACTTCCTTGTTATCCGGGAGATCTTTCTGCAATCACGAATCTGGCGGGATTCGGGCGCCTATCTCGTCGTCCGGGGCTTCGATGAAAAAACAAGGAATGCATGCCCTCCAGGCGCTCTTTTCCGTCTCTTTATCCATGACACACGTCTGTTTTCCAGGGGCAGAATACGGTTCTCTTTCCATCGGCCGCGCTCCGGGGCTCATGCCGCCACCGCCGGGCAGTCCGGATGATAAACATCCGGCGGGCCGGCTGCCACGAGTACGCCGTCACCGTCAAGCGGGGCCGGCGATGAGCTGATCTACGATCGTGGAATGAATGAAAAACCAAAATGCAAAATCGAAAACGCCCCGGCCGGGATTTGAACCCGGGTCAAAAGCTCCGCAGGCTTCTAGGATATCCACTACCCTACCGGGACACGAGAATAAGTGTCTTACCCCTAATTACTATGCTGTTCGGGTTAAAAAGGATTGCCCCCGGGAGGGAGAGCGCTCTCCGGAGAGGGCTTGAGGATCCGACACCCATCAGTGCTCCAACCGGGCTGAAAGCCGATATCGGGCATGCCCCAGGGGAGATTCCCGGGGAGAGAGGGGAGCCGCGGGCCTACACGCCTCCTGCGCGCATCACCACATGCACCTTCACATCATTCCCGGAGAGCTGGATCAGGTAATCTCCCAGCCGGCGCACGGAGACCCGTTTATGGGTATCCGCACTGTAGCGTTTTCCGAACCCGTCCTGAGCCGCAATCTCACCGGACTCGCGGTCCCTGACCGTCACCTCAAACCAGGAATCTTCGCTCGGATAGGTTTGCTTGAAGACCCCATCAGCCTTCTTCCCGTAGTCGCTGGTGCCGAGTTTCTCACGCGTGATCATCTTCGGCTCCACCTTAAAGTCAATGATGAGCGGAGGCATGGCCAGGTTGAAGGCAAAGGCGTCAACCGTATGACTGAGATTAAACTGTGTTGTCCGGTTGTATATGATCACGTAGGGATCCGGTGTCGGCGCAGTCTCCGGCGGCCTGCTGAGCGTGGGGCCGGCCACACCGCCCGTTGCGGTGGGATATGGGGTAGCCGGGATCAGGTATCCCGGGTCGGGACCCGGCGCGCCCGGGGTCTCCTGCGGCGCCTCTCCCGAAAGGAGGCCGGACCAGCCGGATTCACCGCCCGGCGGCAGCTCCGCGCACCCGGCGGATGCAAGTGCCAGAACCATCACTGCAACTACAAAGAATGATTTATACACCCTGGTCACCGTAGTGGGATTATGCGAAGGGGTATTTATGTTTTTACTCTCGAATTCATGAAGAAATATTATATGCAATAGATATTACCCGGCAGAAATATAATTAGAATCAAACCTGTCTTCGCGGCATACTTTTTAGAAAAACATAGATCGATTAAGAACCGGAGGCTCCACGAGACACTGCCAAGAGAGGTTTGCCGTACATTTTCGAAATCCTGCACAGCATAGGAACCTTTTTATCAGCCATTTGTATCTCTATCGCTAGGTTGATGACAATACTGGAAGGGAGGGAGAGAAAACCAATTGACTCTGGCTTACCTATTCAAGATGGCAGCACCAATCTTGATGAAAGCGCGAACACCAGGCAGGTTACTTCAGTAAACGACCCAGCGCCCCAGGATTATAGTGGGCATCTCCTGATCCTCATCGGTCTGACCGGCATCGGCGCTTTACTACGGCTTTATAACCTCGCCGGGAACTCGCTCTGGCTCGACGAGGCCGCAACCCTCTCGTTCTCCCGGCATTCAATCGTCGGCATCTGGGAGATTGTCGCCGGAGGAGAGTTCAACCCGCCGCTCTTCTACTGGCTGGAGCACGGGATGCTCTTCTTCGGGGAGAGTGAGTCCGTGCTCCGGTTCCTCCCCGCACTCCTTGGCGTTCTGACGATCCCGATAGTATATCTCATCGGGAAGGAGTTCCGGGACAGAAACGTCGGGCTCATTGCCGCCGCCCTCCTTGCGTTCTCACCCTTCCATATATACTACTCCCAGGAAGCCCGGGCATACGCCCCGATGCTCTTCTTCTTCTCCCTCGCACTGCTCTTCTACGTGCGGGCCAATAGATCCAATGAGGTCCGCTCCTGGGCCCTCTTCGGCATCTTCTCCGCAGTCGCCTTCTGGATGCACTTCTACGCGATCGTCCCGGTCGCCGTCCTCATCCTCCACGCCCTCATCATCCGGGTCGGGGAGATCCGAAGCGACATCCGGAACGTGAGAGCACCGGCCCTCGCACTTATTGCCTTCATCATCACAACCCTCCCCCTGCTCATCGTCACGGTCAACCTCTTCCTCGCGAGGACATCGGCCGCCCCGACCTTCGGGATGCAGGGGCTTGATGTCATTTACCAGACCCTCCTCCAGATCTCGGGGTTCAGTGACCTCATCCTCGTGCCGTTCCTCATCCTCTTCGTGCTCGGCGTCGCCTGCACCTGGCGTGAGGACCGGAACGGAGCGCTCCTCCTCGTCTTCATGATGATCCTCCCTCTGGCAGGAAGCCTTATCCTCTCTTCGAGGATGCCGATGATCCCACGCCACCTGATTTTCCTCCTCCCGCTCTACTTCATCGGGATCGCGTCTGCATATCCCGGACTCTACGCTCTTGTCAAGGACAAGAGAGCAGTCTACATCGCTGTCGCGGCGGCGTTTCTCATCAGCACTCCCTTCCTTGCAACCTACTACACGACCCCCCAGAAGAACGACTGGCGGGGGTTCTCCGCGGAACTCAGTGGGATGACCGGGGAAGGCGATCTCATCGTCTTGTTACCATCCTACATGGCGCTGCCGCTCGACTACTACTATAGCAACGCGACCGACGGGACAATCGAACTCGGGGCAACTACAGGCAACGACCTTGAGGCAATCAGGAACAGCCATCCCGGAAACCGGACGTTTTATGTGGTGACCTGGGATATTCTCGCCGTGGATCCCACCGGGGACGCGTTAGGTTGGCTCAATGAGAATACGCAGTTTGCCGGACAGCGCATGGGGATACATCTCTTCAGGTCAGCCTGAAGAGGGCATAATGGCTACATCGGTTTGTACAAGTAATTCTGACCAGCATGAACAGTGAAGTGACCTTAATATCGCCCCTCACAGTAACGGATGGCAGATACACCTGACAACATCCGGGCCGATTTCAGGAACCACAACCATGCGTATAAACTGGCACCTTTAGCAAGTCATGATCCTGCATAAACAAATTCACAAAAATGTCCCGATCAACCCCAATTCCCTTTGAGAATTCGGATTTTAGAGATATTAGTCAACAGTCGCATATGGTTCTTTATTTCCTTTTTAACATCAATCTTTGACTCGCCGTGCCGGCGGGTATGGAGTTTGACCGGGATCTCTACAACCGATTTGCCGTTCAGGATTAACTTTGCCAGGATCTCAGCGTTGATCTCAAAATTATCACTCCGAATGCGCATTCCATCAAGGGCATTCTTTTCGTAGAGCCGGAAGATAGGGCTTACGCATGTGATATTCGCACCAAGCAGGACACGATACAAACTGTTTACTGTTTTACTGAGCAGATACCGGAAGAAGGTGACCTCTTCCATCAATCCCCGTTCAAGATACGGCGATCCCGAGACGCAAGCAGGGTGTGATCTCCGATAGGCATCAATCAGGCCCCTGACATCCTCAGGGCGAAACGTAAGGTCCGAGTCCATTGTTATAATAAGATCTCCCTCACAATGCTGCAGGCCATGCTTTATCGCCGCGCCCATGCCCTTGTTTTTCCTGTTTGTCAATGCGATAACGTCAGTCCTCTCACGGGCGAGGTTCTGGAGCAGGGAATAAGTATCATCCTGACTTCCATCATCAACCAGGATATATTGAAAAGATTCCCCCGTAGTTGCAGCAATCCTATCGATCTCCGGAAATAGTTCCTCCCTATAAGTCAGTATATTTTCCCTCTCGTTATAGAGTGGAATGACTATGGAGATCATCAGACACCACCATGAAATCCCAGGATAAATTACCATCGCATCCAGAGTTAATGAGAAAGATCAGGCGGCTAAACCGGCTCCACGTGGAAGAATACTGTTGTATATCGAAAACGAGGTCTGCAACAAACATTTAGGCAGGTTTGGTCTCCCGTAAAGCGCTTACCAGATGAGCGTCACTTTCATTAAATTGCCCCACATCTCCGATAGTGCTGAGGATAGAATGAAACTTCGCGTAACCTGTCAGGGATTCATCCAGTTCCTGCTACTCTCGATTGGTCTCAGTATCCTGGCCCACTTCATCTCACAATCAGGCATTATCGATAACCTCTGGATAATCACAACAGTTGATATTCCCCTGTTGATCCTGGCGTTTGGGCTCTCTCTCGCAAACATCGGATCAAAAGTCTACCGCTGGAAGTACCTCAGCAACTATTATTACCGGGAGATCTCATGGCACGATGCTTCTCTCGTAAGTGTATCAAGCCTGTTCTTCGCAAATATCACACCCGGGAAGATTGGCGATCTGTATAAAGCTTACTTCATGAAACGCAGATATGGTGTGCAGTTCCTGGATGGGGTATCCATGATCTTTTACGAGCGCTTCTTTGAGCTAACCATCCTATTTCTGGTTGCTGCCGGGATTGCCATGATCCAGCTCAGGGCCATAACCGTAATTGCACTGGAGTTCACCCTGCTCGTACTCTTCCTGTTGCTGGTCTTTTACTATAAGGCAGACTTCTTCATAGGACTAGCACAGAGAGTTCTGGTGAAGTTGCCGACCGAAAAGATAGATCCGGGCCGCGACCTGCGCATACGTAAGATGCCATTTCTTAACATCACTGTGGTCTTTCTGATCACAGTCATTTCATTAGTCCTAGAATTTGTTCGGCTCTGGGTTGTAGCGCTGGCGTTCGGCTTCCTCTTAAACCCGATCCAACTATCGATATTCATGAGCCTTGCCTTCATCATCGGTCTCGTTTCGCAGATCCCTCTCGGTGTAGGGGCTATGGAGGGGTCCCTGAACTATTTTGTCGCATCCATGGGAGTTCCTTCGGTGACGGCGATTGCCATCGTCCTCGTCGACCGCACGATCTCGATGTATTTTGCTCTGGTACTTGGCTTTATCTTCTCGAAGTTCTCTTTAGACGCACTGAAAGACGCCGTAACCTGAGAGAGGCACGGCAGGGATCGAAGCGGATATCATACAAAAAGTTAGGGCGTGTCAGGAAACTCAGACGGTTACGTTTGGACTCTGCATCACAAGGACGTCGCTCTTCATCCAGAGTAAGCCCGAATAACCCCCCTATACACATCCACCGCCTTCTCAAGCTGCCTTATCCCGACCCGCTCGTCCACAGCGTGCAGCGTCGGGATCTCCCCCGGCCCGTACTCTAATACGTCGAACCCCTTATCGCGGAGGTACTTCGCGTCGCTTGCAGCCCACTGGAGGAACGGGACCGCCGGTGTCCCATAGACCCGCTCCACCTCCTGGCAGACGGTCCGGACAATCCGGGCATCCGGGGGCGTCAGGGTCGGTTCGGCCACATCCGTCTCGCGGATCGTCGCGTCCGGTGCGTGTTCGGCGATGCCTCTCCGGAGGCTCTCAAGTGAGCAGCCCCACGGCACCCGGATATCGAGCTCCATCCGGCACTGCTCCGCCACGATATTCGCCTTCTCCCCGCCCTCGATACGCCCCGGGTTGAACATCACCCTTGTGAGGATCTCGTCTCCTCCCTCGATGCCGAAGACGTCGCGAAAGACCCGGGCAGACTGGGCGATGAGAGGCTCCAGGTCTCTTCCGGGGGGGAACGGGTGCGCGTGGACCTCCCGCAAGTAGCCTATGAGATCAAACGCCGCCATGACGGCACTCTTCCCGACGATCGGGTAGAGCGAACTGTGGCCGGGTCTGCCACGGAAGGAGAGGTCGACCCGGTAGAGGCCTTTCTGTCCAATCGCCGGGCTCAGGACCGGAGTCGGTTCGGCGATCAGGCAGTCGCGGGGTTCGAGCAGATCCTGAGCAAGCAGCGACCGGATCCCGTGCTCCCCGCCGGTCTCTTCGTCGCAGACGAAGGCGAACTGCACCTTCGGCTCCACCCCCCTCTCGATGAGGTCGCGGTAAGCGGCAAGAAGGGCGGCGCACCCTCCTTTCATATCGGTCGCACCCCGTCCCCAGACGTAGCCGTCGGCGACCTCCCCGCTCCAGGGGTCGTGCGTCCAGTCGTCGGGGATGGCGGGGACCACGTCGACGTGGCCGCAGAGGAGGAGCCGGGGGTCCGGTTCGGTCGTGATGATGTCGTCACGCCCGCCCGGGTGCGAGACGATGCGGTTCTTCACCCCGAGCGCATCAAGGAACTCCCCGATGAACGCGACGATGTCAGCCGTGCTTCCCGGCGGGTTCTCACTCCGGATCCGGACGAGCGATGAGGTGAGACGGGCGACATCCATAGGCAGTCTCCTTACGCAGATCTACTCTTTGCAAACTCATCAAAGAGGCGGGCGAGTGCTGAGGTCTTATAGAGTTGTTTGACGAACTTCGGGTCGAAGAACTCGTCAACGAACATCGAGAGGTACTCGGCCGGGATCGCCTTCTTGTCGTCGGGATTGAGCACGATGCGGAAACTCCGGTACTGGGCAGGGTCGTCGCGGTCGTAGATGCCCGACCAGAGCATCGGGAGTTCCTCGAACGTCTCCGGGTGCTCCGCTTTGAGCCAGTTGACGAACTCGGGGAAGTATGCCCGCTCGCCGATCTTCGCCTCGTCCACACGCCATCGCATATACTCCATGCTCATGATGTTTCTGGGTGACATGTAGTTATAGGCGAGAATGCTGAGGGTGAAATCGATGTGGGCAAGGGCATCAGTGAAGTAAAAGTACAGGACCGGGTGAAACTCTGCGGGATTCTCCAGGATCAGCGATTTACCGTACAGTTTCTGCATGACGCGAGCATACTCGTTCATTTCCAGCATACTCTCTCCTATTGGGGAGAGTGGTACAAAAAGTACTCCTTCAATGCAGGGATGGGAGCGGAAATCTCGGGCAAGGGGCATGGAGACACCCGCTGCCTGCCTGCAAGATGGGGTTCTGGTGTTGTCCGGACCTGGACTCACAGGACCTTGATCTCCGCCTGCCGCTTCGGGGCGCGTCCATTCGGAGTCTGGCAGCTTATCACGCTCCAGACTCGCAGCCTCACGGTGCCCATGCTCCGACTCTTCGGGTCATCGCACCCATCAGCCGGTCGCACTTCAAGAGCGTTCTGGGTCTTCGCAGGCTTCGTTAGCCCGGGGTGCCGCGTTCTGTCACGTGAAGAACGGCTTACGCCTGCTGACGGCTTCCCTGAACGCGTCCTCGAGATCTTTGCCGTGTTTTCCTCTGATATCGATCAGGTTGTCGCTCCGAAGGAGGCAGGGCTTGAGTTTGCCGTCCGATGTCACGCGCAGGCGGTTGCAGAATGCGCAAAACTCCGTGTTGTGGAGGGGCCGGACCACCTCGACCTCGGCACCATCGAGGCAGTACTTTTTGCGGTGGTGCATCCTGCGGGTGACGACCTGGGTTGCCCGCTCGTTCAACTCCTGCTCGACGCTGTCGACGTCCCCGTGGAACTTGCACTCGTTGAACTCCATCAGCTCGATGACCTGCAGGATGAGGTCGCGCCTGTCCCGGACGAACGCCATGAAGTCGTCCACCTCGTCCTCGTTGATGCCCTCAAGGAGCACCATGTTGAGTTTGACCGGGGTGAGTCCGACCTCGATCGCCGCGTCGATCCCGTCGAGGACATCCGCGAGGCAGTCCTTCCCCGTGATCTGGCGGTAGCGTTCGGGACGGAGGGTATCGAGGCTGACGTTCACCCGGGCAAGCCCGGCCTCTTTGAGTTCGGCAGCCTTTGCCGCAAGCAGCGTCCCGTTCGTCGTCAGGGAGGACTCGACGCCCGGCGGCACCGAGCGGATGATCTCTACAAGATCACGGCGAAGCAGGGGCTCACCACCGGTGAACTTGATGCTCTTGATGCCGAACTGTACGCCCACCCGCATCAACTCGGCAATATCCTCAGCGCTCATCTGCTCCTTCGGGCTTACCTCACCCTCGGCGTGGCAGTAGATGCACCGCAGGTTGCACCGGGAGGTCAGGCTGATCCGGAGGTTGGTCACGGTTCGGTTATAAGGGTCCTTCAGCACCATCACATGTTCCCTTGAAATTCTTTGCAATAATGTAGGTCTCGGCACTCCCTCTCCGCGATGCCTTCGTCCGATACCCCCGAACAGAATAGAAGTGTTTTCTTACCTCGGCAATCAGTTCCCCGAAGAGCTCGCCCTGGAACGACTTGATCACCATGTTGCCGCCCGGCTTTAAGATCGTGCACGCAAACGCCAGGGCATCCTCGCCAAGCCCGATCGCACGGGCCTGGTCGTAGCTCTTCTGGCCTGAGAGTTTCGGTGAGGCGTCGGAGACCACGACGTTGACGACACCGCCCACCTCCTCGCGGATGCGTTCCTGGACAAGTGGGTCGGTGAAGTCCCCGACGATGGTGGTGACACCTTCCATAGGAGCAATCGGGTTGAGATCCACGCCGATGATCTTCCCTTTCGTCAGGTCGCGGAGCACCTGCAGCCAGCTCCCCGGCGCCGCCCCGAGGTCGACGATGTTGTCGTCTGGCCTGATGATCCCGTTACGCTGCTGGATCTCCAGCAGTTTATAAGCGGCCCGCGCCCGGTATCCGGCCTTCATCGCCTTTCTATAGACGCTATCTTTTGTCCATTGAGAACCCATCGAAAGATATCCCCCATTTTGGGCTGGCAGACAGTTGTCTGTACCATCAAGATGATCGGAAGATTATGTATAATGTATGATGCAGCTAATCATGAAAGCAATGGTTCCGCCCGGTCGCGGAGCACAAAGCAATTGGCGCATATCGTAAAGCACTATAATGAATAGTGCGATTATATACTCTAGACGAGATTTTGATAAGGGGTCACAATGTTAAAGGCAACGATTGATGCAGATATATTTCGGGAATCCATCGACGCGATCGCCGCACTGGTGACGGAATGCCGGCTGCACACGGCCGACGACCACACCTGGACACGAGCCGTCGATACCGCAAACGTGGCCATGGTCTCCCTGGACCTCCGGAGCACGGCGTTCAACTCCTTCTCGGCAACACCCGGAGAACTGGGTCTGGATATCGCAAAGATGAAGAACATCCTCGGCATGATGGGGAAAAGCGACGCGCTGACGCTCAACCTGCTCGACGAGGAGCGGAAACTTGAACTGAGTTTTGGCGGCTACCGCTACTCGGTCACGCTGCTTGATGTCAACACCATCCGGAAAGATCCAAACCCGCCGGGGATCGAACTTCCCGGTAAGGCGGTCCTCTCGGGCGATGCGCTGAACAACGCCATCAAAGCGGCTGCCGTCATCTCCGACAAGATTGCGCTCGGGATCGACCCGGATAGTATGACCTTCTACATGGAGGCGGAGGGAGACAGCGACCATATCAAACTTGCACTCGGCGAAGACGAACTTGTCGCCTTGAACCCGGTGCGGGCGCGCTCCCTCTTCTCGATCGATTACCTGAAGGATATGGGCCGGGTCATGGCACGCGCGGACGAGGTGGAGGTCTACCTCGGCATCGATCACCCGGTACGGTTTGCCTTTGACATTGCGGGCGGCAACGGCCGCGTCGAGTACCTCCTTGCTCCTCGGATCGAGGCTGATTGATGGACGTTGTACTGGACCAGAAAGAACTCATCAAATACCCGTTTTTAAAAGAGTCACAGCAACTGGCCCGCCGGCACGTTGAGTCGCTCGAAGAATTCCTTACAAGCAGCCCGGGAAGTATGGCACTTGAACGGGCAAAGGAACGGGTCATCGCTGCGCTGGCCTCAAAGAGAGAATTCCAAGACGAGACCACACAGAATATCAGGCCCGAGTTTGAGATCGCAAGTTACGCCCTTGCCCGGATGCTGGTCTCCTGCATTGGTGACCGATCCCTCATCGACCGGCTTGCCCGCTACGAAGCAGAACGCGCTTCATACTTCCTGGAGAACGAAGACCCGGAGATCCGGCAGTTCGTCGCCTGGAGCATCGGGATCAGTACCGGAACAACGACCCTGCCGGTCACTGATTACGTGGAATTGGTCTCCCGCATGCGCGACCGACGGTGGCGGCTCGTCAACAGGGACGTGCGGCAGGGTGCGGTCCGCCTTGAGCCGGGCGATATCGACGAACTTATCCGGGAACGGATCCGGGCCATCCTCGTCGATCAACTGCCGCTTCGGATCCCGCCCGCGATCTGCGAGCGCCTTCGCAAGACAGCGGATGAGATCTCCGCGCTGCTGCAGCAGCAGGTCCTCGAACAGTTCGGCGAGATCAAGGAGGAGGCGTTCCCGCCCTGTATCAGTGCGCTCATCCAGGCGATCACCGCAGGGACAAACCTGACGCATATGGGCCGGTTCGCCATCACGTCGTTCCTCCATACGATCGGGATGAACACCACCGGTATTGCGGAGATCTTTTCGCGCGCGCCCGACTTCGACCTGGACATGACGATGTACCAGGTGGAGCATATATCCGGCCGCGGCGGGACCGAGTATACACCGCCGTCATGCGCCACAATGCGCACCTTCGGGCTCTGCACCAACCGCAACAAAGACTGCGAGCGGGTCAACCACCCCTTGAGTTACTACCGGCTCAGGAAGAATATCAAAAAGAAAGGAAAGTAATCGATTTTATGGGCAGTTACTGCTCAGCGATCCAGTGCCGGGCGATGAATTCCCGCACGACCTGCGCCGCCACCGCCGCCGTCTGCCCGGCATCGAACGGCGCGACCTCCACGTAATCGAACCCGGCGGCGTACGGCGCAAGGGTCCGCACGACCTCCCGTATATCGAGCGGCGTCATCCCGAACGGCTCGGGCGTCCCGAGGCCCGGGGTGAGGCAGCAGTCGATCGCGTCGGCATCGATCGAGAGGTAGATTCTTCTCCCCCCAACATGCTCCCGGACTTCCCGGAGAACGGCATTGAGGCCCAGATCGCGCACCGTGTCGGCGGTATACAGCCGGGTCCTCTCCGCTGCAATCTCGAACTGCTCGCGGTCGCCGCTCCGGGCGCCGATGATGACGACGTCCTCGACCGTATCGAGGACGCGCCGGGTGACGCACCCATGGCTGTAGGGCGTCCCGCCGAGTTCCTCCCGGAGATCCAGGTGCGCGTCGCAGACGACGTAGACTTCCGGTTGGACGGCTCTCACCGCGCCGATTGTGGCCGTATGCTCGCCGCCAAGCATCACCGGCACCTTCCCTTCGCTAACGATATCCCCCGCAACGTCCGCCACCTGGTCAACCAGATCCTCCGGGAGCCGGGAGACCTCAAGGTCGCCAAGGTCCGCGACCGGAACCTCAAAGAAGTCTATCCCGGTCGACGGCTCATAGGACTCGAAGTTGAACGACACCTCGCGGATCGCCCGGGGTCCAAACCGCGTCCCCGGCCGATACGACGTCGTGCCGTCATAGGGGACGCCGAAGACAGCGTAGCGGGCGTCCTCATAGGACGCGTCCGCATCCGCGAAATGGAGATGGGCAAGTTCGTGCATGCCCGTCTTTGCAAGCCAGAACAGATTACTCAAGTTTCTTCTTACCCAGGGATGAGATGTAGGCGATCTCCTGGCCGGGTTCGACACTGCCGGCCTGCTCCTCACTCACCGTAAGTTCGAACATCTCAAAGTCCTTGACGTCCATAAGCTGGAGGGTTGTGCCGGCGATCGAGATGACCTGCGCCATCTTCCGCTCTACGACGGGAACGTAGGTCTTTGCCGAGACCGGCTGGACGATCGAGCGCTTGACACCGTCGAAGATGCCGATACAGTCGATCCTGGATTTTGCTGCCCCGTGCTTCCCGGGTTTGGAGATAGCGATGGAGACAATCCTGCAAGGCTCATCTTCGACGACGACATAGCGTCCCTCTTTCAGCTTCCCAACTTCTGTTTGTTCCTTCATATTGTCTCACTCAATAAACGCGTGATTAATGTATCTGGATTACATTACATAAATACACCGTAGAACGAGGGAAGGGCACGAGGGTTTTTATGGAGTTCATCCGCGCATGTGACGACCTGGCCGGGGGCGTCAGAGATGCAGTGGCCGGCATGGTCGGAACGCCGGAAGCAGGGGAATACGTCAGGATGGGCGCGGACGGCACGCCCACCAAGAAGATAGACCAGGTTGCAGAAGATATCGTCGTCGATTACTTTACATGTCATCCGTTCTGCCGGCACCTGATCAGCGAGGAACTCGGGTGCGCCAGGATGGGCGGAGAGAAGGGCACCATCTACCTCGACCCGGTCGACGGCACCCACAACGCCGTGGTCGGGATCCCGTTTTATGCCCTCTCTATCGCGTACGCGGAAGAAGGGGTCGTCCAGGCAGGATACGTCCAGAACCTCGCCACGGGGGAGACGTTCCACGCCATCCGGGGCCAGGGCGCCTGCCTTGATAGGCACCCCATCCATGTATCGAGAACGTCGCTCCTTGAAGAGAGCGCCATGAGCATCTACGGCCGGAAGTTCGACCCGACCCGCATGTTCGGGATCGCCCGAAAGATCCGGCGGTTGCGCCTCCTGGGTGCATCGGCGCTTGAACTCTGCTATGTCGGGTGCGGCCGCCTCGACGGGTTTGTGGATGTGCGGGGGACGCTCCGCGTCACGGACGCCGCGGCAGGGATGCTGATCTGCGAGGAGGCCGGCGGGACGGTCTCCGACCCTGAGGGGAACACCCTGATCTTCCCCGACGAGGTCTCCGCCGGGCGGAGCCTCGTCGCCACGAACAGCGTCGTGCATAACAAGGTCATCGAGTATCTGAGGTAAGGTGCGTATGAAGATCGTGCTGGTATCACGCATTGACGACACGAACGCGCTCCGTTACACCGCGGAGCTTGCCCGGGATCTCGGGGGCCTGGGACACGAGATCGTTCTTGAGGAGGGGACGGCAAGAGAGCTCGGGCAGGAGGGTATCCCCTTTGAGGAGATTGCCGGCGACCTGGTCGTGGTCGTCGGTGGCGACGGGTCGGTCCTCCTCACCGTCCACCAGATGAAGCAGCAGGTTCCGGTCCTCGGGATCAACTGGGGCGAGGTTGGGTTCCTCGCGGACCTGGAACCCAACGAGGCACGCGCGTTCTTCGCCGCAAACCGGAATGAGTTCCAGGTCGAGCGCCGGATGCGGATCAGCCTCTCCGTCGATGGGAAGCAGTTTGGAGATGCCCTCAACGAGGCGGTCATCGTCACCGACCGGCCGGCGAAGATGCTCCGGTTCGCCGTCTACGTCGACGGTACACCTGCCGAGAGGGTCAGGGCCGACGGCCTGCTCATATCGACCCCGACCGGGTCGACCGCCTACGCCATGAGCGCGGGAGGACCGATCATCGACCCGCAGATCGAGGGGATCCTGATCATACCGCTCGCGCCCTATATGCTCTCGTCCCGCCCCCACCTCATCAGCACCGGAAGGGACCTTGAGATCACCCTCGATACCGAGAAACCGGCTCACCTTGTCATCGACGGCCAGAGCACGTTCGAACTCGAAAAAAAGGCCACCGTTACGGTCAGAAGGTCAGACCAGCCGGCTCTATTCGTCCATACGGGCAAACCTTTCTTTGAGAAGGTGAACCACAAATTGCGCAACCTCTGACCCTGCCGATACCTCAAACAGAGATTTTATGAGTGACCGCGGGGACTATCTCCACAGAGGAGTGAGCACGGATATGGAAGACCAGATGCGCACGAAGATCCCCTACGCGGAGATTGCAGAGACGCTGAAGAGCACCCTCGACCTGCGGGGCTCACCGGTCGCGGTCAAATTTGCAAAAAACCCTGAGGGCATCCCCGAAGGGGTCGGGCCGATCGAGGAGACGGTCCGCCACTGCCAGATGGTCAGCAGGGCCCGATTGGGCGGCGAGATCTTCTACGCGACCGCCGATAAACACGTCTGCATGGGGGGCGGCTGGGCCCTCGGGCTGAAGGAACTCACCCAGAGCCTCCGCAGCGGGGAGTTCTACTACAAACTCGGGAAGTTCGAGAGCTGGGCCGCCTGCATGCGGACTATCCAGCAGGTGCCGCACGTCCCCGAACTCGAGACCTACGCGACGGTCTATGCGCCGCTTGAAAAAACCCCGTTTGACCCGCACGTCGTCATCATCATCGCCGAACCCCGCTCGATGCTGAAACTCGCCCAGGCCACGCTCTACCAGCTTGGCGGCAGGATCGAGTCCACGATGTCGGGGATCCAGTCGGTCTGTGCGGACGCGACCGCACAGCCCTACCTTACCGGCAGGATCAACTACTCTCTCGGCTGCGACGGATCGCGCCGGTTCTCCGGGATCGAGGATGGCGAGCTCGTCATGGGTATTCCTGCCGAGATCCTCCCGGAGTTTGCCCGGGCCCTCTCGATCGTCACCGGTGCGCCCGGGTCGGTGTAGTGACGGGGCCGGGTCCCCGCCATTTTTGGGGCCCGCTCCCCGTCGATAGGCCCATTGCAGGGTAAAAGGCTTATCTTCCCGGCAGGTCAACTATTCAGCAGGTGGTTTTTTTTGCAGGTATCCATGAAGCTCGAGATGAAGGATCAGCCCGGACAGCTGGTCGCGGCCCTCAAACCGATCTCGGCCGTCGGGGGAAACATCATCGCGGTCATCCACCAGCGGGAGACATCGGCGGCTGCAGAGACTCTTGACGTCCAGATCGTGCTGGAACTCCCTGAAGGGCGTCTTGACACCCTTCTTGAACTGTTCCGGGAACAGGGCGTCAGCGTCGTGCGTATCGGCGAGGAACGCCTCCTCTACGAGTGCACGCTGATCATGATCGGCCACTTGATGCACACGGACCTCTCCGATACAGTCGACCAGATCGACAGGACCGGTTCGGCAGAGGTGACGGAACTCTCCCTCGTCATGCCGGCGATCGACTCCCCCTCTTCCGCCCGTATCACCATCCGTTCGACCACCCGGGCAGAGGCAAAGAAGGCGATCGGGATCCTGCGCGGCGTTGCGGAGCGAAAAGACCTCCTCATCATCGAGCCACTGGAGGATGCATAATGCGGATTGCGCTCCTTGGATTCGGCTCCGTCGGCCGGGGGATCGCCCGGGCGATCCTTGCAAAAGACCTCAGTATCACCGTCACCGGGCTTGCCGACTCACGAAGCGGTCTCATCGATCCTGACGGGATCGACCTTGCGGCGGCGCTTGCCCGGAAGGGGAACGGCGACCCCTGCGGGCTCCCGGACACCAGTCCCGCGGACGTGGTGGCGAAGGCAGACTACGATGTCCTCGTTGAGGTGACCCCGACGAACGTCGAGACCGCCGAGCCGGCACTGGGACACATCCGGGAGGCCCTCAGGCGACATAAACACGTCGTCACCTCAAACAAAGGCCCGATCGCCATCGCCTATCCCGAACTCCGGGCTCTTGCAGAGGCAAACGGCGTCTTCCTGAAGTACGAGGCGACGGTCTGCGGGGCGATCCCGCTCATCCATGCCCTGCAGGAGGGGCTCGCAGGGAACACCATCTCCCGGCTGTACGGGGTCTTCAACGGTACCTGCAACTACATCCTCACCCGGATGGCCGCGGAGGGCCTCACCTACGAGCAGGCCCTTGCCGAGGCCCGGGAACTCGGGTATGCCGAGGCGGACCCGACCTACGATGTCGAAGGGATCGATGCAGCAATCAAACTGGTCATCCTGGCAAACACCATCCTTGGCATGCAGACCACGCTTGCTGACGTGGAGAGGACGGGGATCACCCTCCTGACCCCCGACGCCCTGCAACTCGCAGAAGACCAGGACTGCACCATCCGGCTCATCGGCGAGATCGTCCCGGAGGCCGGGGCGCTCCGCGTCTCACCGCGGCTCATCCCGGAAGTCCACCCACTCGTCGTCGAAGGAACACTCAACGCCGTCTCGGTGGAGACGGACCTCGCCGGGGAGCTCACGTTCATCGGGAAGGGTGCGGGCTCCACGGAGACCGCGAGTGCTGTGATCGGCGATCTCCTCTATATCCAGAGCAGGCATGTCCAGGGTTCTTGAACGAAGGATTGAGTACCTGCGGCTGATGCGTCAGGCGACGCTTGAGAGAGGCTCCTTTACGGTGGTCGATATCGCCGAGGCCACCGACACCCCCCGGAGCACCGTCCAGGACTGGGTGAACCGCCTCATCGAGGAGGGGTGCGTCGTCCTCACGGAGGAGCAGCGAGGACGGCACGCGGCCAGGTATGCCGCAAGCAGCGTGATCCCGGAGAGCGCCTGCAGGCGGGTCTTCACCACCGTCGACGGTGACGAGGTCGAGATCTACCACGAGTGCATGAGCGGGGGGTGCGCAGCCTTCTGTGAGTTCCACCACACCCGAGCCGGCGGCGCCCTGCAATCGGTCCGCCGGGACGGGACCCTGCTCCGGGAGAGGGCGGTCATCGGGCGGCGAGAGGTCGCCGTCGGGCTCGACCCGGCTCCTGCGGTCGGGATCGTCGGCGTCTCCCACGATGGCGGTTACATCCGTCAGCAGATCCGGTGCATCGGGGGCCCGGCATACTCGCTTACCGATATGATGTCCCTTGCCGAGGGCGTCTGCGACGTCACTGTCCGCCGCGAGGGGCAGGTGGTCGAGGGCGAGGTGGTCACCCGGGCGCTCGCCTACGTCGCCATCGGGATCGACGATACCGATACCGAGACCGAGGGCGCGACGTTCGCCCTCGCCCTTGCCCTCCTCCAGCACCTCGCGAAACTCGACGGTGTCATGCCGATCGGGCACCGGGTGGCGATGCTCAATCCCCGGCTTGAGGCCCGGACCGCCGGAAACTCGTGCAGTTATATCGAGATCGCTGTGGAGCCCGACGTTGTGCCGCAGATCGAGGAGGCTGCCGTGCGGTTCGTCGCCGACGAGGCGGCATCCCCGGAATGGGGCATCGCCGTCCGGCAGGGGTTCAGGGTGCCCGGCGGGCTGCGGGCCTACGGCAGGAGTGCGAGGGAGTCGTTCCTCACCCGCGAAGCAGCCGAGGCGACCGCCGAGCGGTTCGGGGCACATCTCCACGGCGGTCGCGGCGTCATCGGGGCGCTTGCGGCGGTCGCACTCATCGGGCTCCCGCACGACGTCCTCCTCGACCCCGGACGGGACGTCTGCACCGGGTGGGAACCGGCGGGGTGAGAGCGGCGGTGGTCTTCGGTCTTCGATTTTTGAGATGCTCATTTTTTAGTGATTTGCGCCTTACGATGTGCCTGTTCTTTGATTTATTGTCGCATATCCGCGGACTCGAATTCCCATGGGCTATCGCCATACAGGAAGGTGGGGACAGGGGAGGGGGG
>NZ_JAJGBK010000019.1 GCF_020696975.1 Methanoculleus sp. | reverse complement strand
AGAGACCCCCGGGTGTCCGCTCTCCTGCTGAAGGGTGCCGGCCAGTACTTACTGGTCAGGCGCCGCTTCCCGACCCTGGCCGAAGAGAGCCGGAGCGCCTTTACTCTGCTCACCTGGACCGGGAACGGCGGGGGCTCAAGGAGCCTCTGCGCTGACTACGCGACACTCGATGCTCTTGTCCGGGAGCACCCCGATCTCGAAGTCTCCCTGGTGAAGTACCACCAGGACGTCGCGCCGGCCGCGGGAGGCGGAGCAGAATGAGCGGCGGAGAACCCCGGTTCATCGGCCCCCTCGGCTACGTTCTCCGGCTTCCCTGCTACGGCGGCACCCGGGCGGACATCATTCCCTTCCTGGTCGACGAACCGGCGGATGCGATCCAGTTCTCCCTGAACGAGCGGGTCTACACTCGTCTCCGGCCAGAAGGAGGGGATCTGCACACCGTCGTTTTCTGGCGGCGGGGCGAACCGGGGGTCGATATCTACCCGGACGTGACGGTATACACCGATCTCGAGGAGACACTCGCAGCGTATCCCGGCCTCCGCGAGCGTGCTGTGGCGTTCGAGAGCGCTGAGGTCCGAAGGACCCCGGGCTCCAGTGAGGAGGAACGGAAGCGGAGCGTCGACGGCGCGGTCCTGGAACCCCCTCCCGGTCAGCCCACGTATAGCCTCTTCCTCATCGGGTTTGGGGGAGATATGCCGTCTGTGAAGGTCACTCCAATCACACGGGATCGCGGCTGCTGCCTTCTCTTCGAGCGCAGCGGGTACCGCTGCTGGCAGAAAGGATCCTTCCTGCACCTTAAGGCCCAATTCCGTCCCCTCCGGCCTGGGTGGCTCGAACTCCGGCAGGGAGAGACCGGCTTTACCGTCGCCATGCACCCGGGCAGGGACCCCCGCACCCGGCCGGGGGCAGAGGATCGTGCCGGACCGGAGCGGCGGGGGTGGGGCCGGTGAGGCGGCGCTTCGGGAATCGATTGCCCTACTTTGAGGGGGACGAGATGACCGAAGGGGACGAGCGGGAGACGTCCTTCACAACCCTCTGGTTTGAGATGGAAGGGGACGGGTTCGTCGTCGACGGCGGCAGGGCGGAGAAAGAGGCGGTCCGGGCGCTCTACCCGGAGGTCTGCGCCGCCCTCGACCGGCAGAAGAGGCGGGTTGCGTCGGAGGAGGTCTTCGAGGCCGCGGAAGAGGCTGTCCGGGGCCTGTCCCTCCCCCCGGAGCGCCATGCCCAGGCCATCTACGCGGCTGAATGGTACACGGAGCAGGCGTTCCCCAGCCGCCGGCGCCCCCTCCCCGAGCCGCGCGGGTTTCCAGGGCCCGGCCGGCGCCTCTCGCGTCGCAACAGGATCTTCGCGATGCTCCGCGACGAAGATATGGAGGAGCCGCCACAGGACCCGGCGATCCACACCGTCTTCCCCTTCCTCGAAGAGGTCGAGCACGCCCTCCGCCTCGCCGTCCCGCCCGCCACGGTGAACGAGGTGTACGGGGCCGTCGCCGGCCTCTACCGGACCTTCGGGGTCTGCCCGGACTTCCCGACGCTGGTCGAGCGGCTGCGGCAGGACCCGGGGGTGCTCCGCGCCGGATACGCCCCGGTCTGGTACGTCTGGAAGACGGTTCTCGACCTGCACCTCCTCATCCGTGACAGGATGCGGGAGGTGCTCGACGTGGCGGGGAAGTGACGGACGATGGCGATGCTGATCCTCGAATGCTGCACGAAGAAGGCCGACTACAACAGCGGCTACCGCGACGGCTACGTCCTCAACGAGTTCCTCAGGATGATCGACCACCCGGTCGACTACCACGAGATCTCCCGGAAGTCCGATCTCCTGGACCTGCTCTCGGACGACCCCTGCTACGAGCACGTCTACATCTCATCGCACGGGGAGGTACAGGAGGACGAGGTGTACCTCCAGCTCCCCCGGGCGCGGGTCTACCCCGAAGAATTCCCGGAGGGCTGCTTTGAGAGCGCGGAACTCGTGGGGCTATCAGCCTGCTCGCTCGGAAAGGTTGCGTTTACCCGCCGGTTCATGCAGCAGACCGGCGCCCGGATGGTCGTCGGCCCGAAGAAGGACGTGCTCTTCGCCGACAGCGCGATCTTCTTTTTAAACCTCTTCTACCTGATGCACTGCCAGGAGCGGGGAGCGAAGAACGCCCTTGCGCGGACGGCTGATTTTTTGAAGGGGACAAGGCCGTTCACGGTACGGAGGGGCGGGTGAAGGTCAGATCGTACTAAAACCAACACCCATATCTCCCCGCCCCCCGATCTCTCCTGCAATAACAATGGACCTCGCCCAGTACCGCCGGATCAACACCATCATCGAGCGCGACAGCGCCGACGCGACCTACAAGTACGCCCTCCTCCGGGGCGTCATCGAGATCTGCCAGCAGTCCTCGCACCTGCGGGAGGAGGACGGCGATGCGGTCTCGTTCCCCCTCGGCCTGCTCGTCGAGAAGTGGCTGCTCTACTACTATCCCATCTTTGCAGCCCCGGCGTTCATCCCGCAGAAAAACGGGGAGACGCCGGACCAGGAGACCGGCAGGGTCGTCTCGTTCCGCAAGCACTTCATGCCGATCATCGACTACTACCGGGACCGGGGCGGGATCTCGGTCTTTTACAACGACTATGCCCACGGCACCATGCCGGATGAGATCCAACCCGCGTTCCGGACGCTCGTGAAAGCAGTCCGGAAGACCATCACCGAGATGCCGATGAAGCACCTCGGCTACTCGCAGTCAAAAGAGCACTACTCGGTCTTCGACTACGACCGGCCGCTCTACCGGCTCTCCGGCGACAGCCCGGTCGACCGGGCCTCCCTGATCGAGAACTCCGGCCGGTTCTCCCTCTCCCGCGACCTCTGCACGATCTTTGAGCACTTCGGGGGGTTCATCTCCGGGGAGGAGTGCCTCCTGAAGAAGTGGGCCGAGTTTACCGCGGCCGCGGACAGGACCGGGACCGTCACCGAGGAGTGCATGCTCTCCCTCCTCACGAAGACCCCGACGACCGAGCGGGCGGTCGCGGACGCCCGGAACATCTACCGCTCAATCTTTGCGGAGGAGGGGACGCTCGCCTGTGTCTGGTCGGGGAAGGCCATCCGCTCGCCGGAGGCGATGCACATCGACCACGTCCTCCCGTTCGCGGTCTGGAAGAACAACGACCTCTGGAACCTCCTCCCCGCTCTTGACTTCATCAACACTAGAAAACGCGACCGCATCCCCGACCCTTCGCTCCTCGAAGACCGCCGGGACTGCATCATCGGCTACTGGGACCTCCTCCACGACCACGCCCCCCGCCCCTTCGAGCAGGAGATCACGGTCTCCCTCCTCGGCCTCGAAACACCGGGGAGCGACTGGCAGGACCGGGCGTTTACGCACCTCGCCGAAAAATGCGCCTACCTCATCCACGTCCGGGGGTACGAAGCATGGGTGATATAGGCTGTCCGTTCTGCAACCCTGCAGAAGAAGAGATCGTGCTCGCAAACGACCTCTGCTACGCCCGCTACGATAAATACCCGGTCAGCCCCGGCCACCTCCTCCTCATCCCCTTCCGCCACGTCCCCACCCTCTTCGACGCGACCGACGCGGAGCTCGCCGCCCTCCTCGCCCTCATCCGGGAGGCGAAAACCCTCCTCGACGGCCGGCTCCACCCTGACGGCTACAACGTCGGCGTCAACGTCGGAAAAGCCGCCGGCCAGACGGTGATGCACCTCCACGTCCACCTCATCCCCCGGTATGCCGGCGACGTGGCAGACCCCCGGGGCGGGGTCAGGGGGGCGATCCCGGAGAAGAGGAAGTACTGAGGGCGGTCTGCCCGAGCCCCGGGGAGAGTTCCATTCTGGACTTCAACTCGTCCTCCAGGAGCAGAAGGACTCTGGCTGCGGCCCCTCTCCGGGAGTGAGAGACAGGAGCAGAGAGTCCCGGCCGGGATGGCCCTCGAAACGAGGAGATCCGGAAGCGGGCGCCGGGTTCGCGACCGGCCCTGTACCGGTGCGGAAGTGGAGGGGTATCCGGCATACAGGAATTCCGGGGTGGGGTGATAGAAGGAATAGTATAAGCGGATGGCTCCGCAACCTGCACCCATTTGAGTTGGAGAATTTGATAGTCGCAGCGCGGATCACGTTGCCTCGCATGTATGTCCCAAAAAGTCATCCAGAGTCGTATCGAAAACCCTAACATGCCCGGCTTTCAATATCAGGGTGATTATTGCCTTTCGCTTACACAGGTAAGGGCACCCACTCGAACCAGGATGTACACCATGATCAAAATTGAAGGGATCGGAGCAGCTATCCCCTTCAAGGATACTGATTTTCCTTTGCCAGTTCAAGACGGCGGGCAGATACGATCCCCGGATTCGGGATGTTGTGGGGGCGCGTCTCATGGATGACCTTCCTACCCTTCTTACCCGCTTTGAAGGGCAGCGTATCGACTTTAAGGAGGAAGTGAGCAGCAATCTCTACAAACTCCTCTCCGCGTTCGCCAACACCGCCGGCGGTACGGTCATTCTTGGTGTCAGGGACAGGGATCACGCCGTCACTGGCATTGATCTCAGGAATAACGCGGTCAAAGTCCTTGCAGACAGCATAACCACCAGGCTCGGCATCCACCCGGTCATCGACATTCACGAGATCGATGGGAAACATATTCTCACCATTGCCGTAGAGCAGGGCCGCGCCCCGGTCGCGTACGACGGACGGTATTACACCCGTGTTGGTGACACCACACGCGAAATGTTGCCCGATGAACTCCGAGAATATTTTCAACAAAGCATCGAATGGGACAGTATCACCGGGCCATACACATCCGACCAGATCGACGAGGAGACTGTCCGGCGTTTTCTTGCCCTTGCAAAGGCGGCAGGTCGCCTGACCGCCGTCGCTCCCGACGAACCGATCGATACCGTCCTCCGTCGTCTTGATCTTGTCAGGGACGGGCAGATAAGGAACGGAGCCCTCGTCCTCTTCGGCAGAAACCCGCAGAAGGACTTCCCCAATAGCATCATCAGGATCGGCAGGTTCAGGCGGGCCGACATCATCATCGGCGATCACGAGATCAGGGGGAACCTCTTCTCTCAGTTCGATGAGGCCGAGCGGATCATCAAGAGTTACATCGGCGTAAGGTATGATATATCCGAGGAAGCGATGCAGGAGTCCTTTCAGAGGAAGGAAGTCTGGGACTACCCGCTCCCGGCCATCCGCGAGGCCCTGCTGAACGCTCTCATCCACCGTGACTACTTCAACAACACAGTCCAGACTCAGGTCAGGATCTTCGACGACCATATTCGCTTCCATAACCCCGGCCGCCTCCCCGAAGGCATCACCATCGAGACGATCCTGAAAGAGCACTACTCTTACCACCGCAACCCGAAGATTGCCGAGGTCTTCTACCGGGCCGGACTCGTCGAACGATACGGTTCAGGGATCGAGCGGATGATCACTGTGCTCAATGCAGCAAGCCTGCCATTGCCGGCGATCACCAGCACGCCGCTTGGATTCACACTCACCATGCGCAAAGATCCCTTCACAGAAGAGTATCTGCAGGAGCTCGGGTTGAACAAGCGGCAGATTGCTGCGATCTCCTTCCTGCGTGTTCATGGCACCATCACCAACAGCCAGCATCAGGAGCTCAACACCGTTGCCGCGAGGACCGCGGTGAACGATTTAACTGACCTCGTCAAAAAGCGCATCATTGAACGGCGAGGCCGATCGCGGCGCGACACCCACTATATTCTCTCTTCCGAGAGAGGAGTTGACATGCTCAGAAGTGATGATGCGTGATATATGCGTGATGATGCGTGATACATGCGTGATTCCGATCATCTCTTTTTAACCTCGCGAGGAGGATGCGATGCTCCGGCAGGAACAACTTGTCCGCAGGATGCGACCTTCCAGTGGAATGCGACGGGTCGAAGGGCTGGGGCAGGAGCACCGTAGGTGCGAACGGAGCTTGAGCACCCAGAGAGTGGGGACCGGGCCTTCGAGCACCTCGCCGAAAAATGCGCCTACCTCATCCACGTCCGGGGGTACGAAGCATGGACCCCCTGACCTGCCCGTTCTGCAACCCGCCGGAGGAGGAGATCGTCCTCCAGAACAGCCTCTGCTACGCCCGCTACGATCGATACCCCGCGAGCCCCGGCCACCTCCTCCTCATCCCCTTCCGGCACACCCCAACCCTCTTCGACGCGACCGACGCGGAGCTCGCCGCCCTCCTCGCCCTCGTCCGGGAGGCGAAAGCCCGCCTCGACGAACAATATCGCCCCGACGGCTACAACATCGGCGTGAACGTCGGCCCCGCCGCCGGCCAGACGGTGATGCACCTCCACGTCCACCTCATCCCCCGGTATGCCGGCGACGTGGACGACCCGCGGGGCGGGGTGCGGGGAGCGGTCCCGGAGAAGAGGGTGTATTGAGGAGCTGAGCGGGGATACCACGAGGGATTTCACCACATCAGAGGCAGATAGAGTGTTCAGCAGGGTCCGATCGAGAGGCTGCCCTACCTGGATTCAAGGGGGAGCGAGAGCAGCAAAGATGGTGAGGAGAAGCGCCTTCAGTCGTCGTGGTCGGCGGCCCTCCAGACGGCAAACCGGCTTCTCCAGCAACTCCGGGAGCAGGATATTATCACCGCCCTTACGATGGGCGGGGGACGGCGTGCCACGACCTACGTCTTCTCGCGCCTGATCGCCATCACCGAGGGGGACCGGTTGTGAGTATTCTGGTACCGGCAAACAGATTTGCGTGTATCAAAATCCCGATCCGATAGGCACAAATCCGATTCCAGGAAGCGGTTGTGGGTCATCTACGATCCACAACGGAATTTGTGGGTCACAAAACGCAATATATGACCCACAAAAGTGTTTGTGGGACATGGGTGACCCACAACGATCGAACCCGGCCGGCCGCCGGGACCGCGGTCCGCGGCGCAGGGGTGGCGGTATCGGCGCGGGAGACAACGGGGGATTCGCGATCGACCGGGCATTGGCGCAGGTGTGGGAGCGGTATCCGGCGTACAGGGACTCCGGGGAAGCGGGTTGGAGAGCAGCCGACGGCATCCGCCTCTTATTCAGCCGGGGAAGATGTTCGCGGACTCCTGCCTTCCCGCACCTGCCGGTCGTAGTCCTCCACGAGTTCCACCATCCAGCAGGCGATGGAGCGGAAGGTCTCCGGTGACATCCGTGCGTCAAAGACAATTCTGCGCTGTATGGACTCGACGACCATCTCGCCATCCTCGCCGGCGCGGATCTCGGGCAGATCGTAGTAGAACGCCACCTGCCCGAGAACAGGGGTTAAGGTCCCGTAGACCCCGTTCACCGGGGTCACGCTGCATGCCGGGTCCCGTGACACCTCGACCGCCGGCCGTTTCTCAGCGGACATGCACCTCTGCCTCCCCCGGCGCCGAAGCGGTGATCCTGCCCGTGGAAAACGGGCTATCCTGGCAGTGCGTCCGTGCGGGCCCGGCCACATCCCCGTGCACCTCGTCCTCACGCGACGGCAGGAGCCCCCGGTAGAGGGCCGCGATCAGGGCTTTCCCGAGTGTGGTCGGCACGTAGAACGATGCTTCGGTATTGCCGACGTCGTCGAGGCTGCGGACCTGCCTGGCGATGAGCCCTGCGTTTGAAAGCGCCTTTAAGGCCCTCGATATCTCAGGGGGCTCTGCCTCGAAGAGATCCCGGATCTGGTTGAACCGGAGCCCCTCATCCCTCTGCAGGAGCGCGATGTAGATCGCCCATGCCTTCCTGTTCCCCAGGGGGGCCGTGGCATTGATGATCACCGAAGGGACTTCAGATAACTGCCGCTCAAGGATTGCCTCGTTCATGATTCACACCCGGATCGGACATGATTCTATATTTGTTACCCCAATATATAATTTTGCGCAGGCAAGTTCCAAATTTGATACTTCAACCATTTATCCATACGCAAACCGACATTCACCCAATGGATCTCCTCTCCGGGCTCAACAGGAACCTCGATTATTCAGAGAGGCTCAAAGACGAACTCACCATCGGCCTGTTCGGTTCGTTCAGGAGATCGCATCTTGAAGCGTTGAAACGGCACCTCCGTGAGCATGAGGGGTTCAACGCCCGGGTATCTTACGACCTTGCGGCGTCGCACCCGAGGAAACGGGGAGAGAACGATCGCGCCTATGACTTCCGGCTGGCCAGAGCCCTGATCGAGGAGAGCCGGGTGTATATCGTCCACTTTTTCAGGGAAGAGGAGGGAGAATACGGTGTCAACGATTCGGCCACCCTGGAGATCGGGATCCTCTATGGCTTGAACGTCGCCTCCCCGCAGGTGAGCCGTTACACCCTCATCCTCTGCGAGGCAGGCTACGATGCGAGGAACATCGGCGGCATGCGACGCGGCATACGGCCCTCCACCGAAAGAGTGTGGCGATGGCACGATTTCGAAGATCGTGACGAGGCAATCCTGAACGCGACCCAATTCTGCTACGATTGCCTGCTGGACAACTCACGTTCGCCCAGAGTGATATGAGGAGGCGTGATAGCCTGTCCCCGGCATAGCCGCAAGCAGGATCGTCGTTCTTCGCGAGATCGGCAGGGAGGGCTGGCACGTGAGTTGCTGCTCGCATCCATCGTGGAAACGTCGCTCGCTCAATCGAGACCACCCGATACGCTCGCCGGGCAACGGCCGCCAGTCCCTTCGACGCGGAGGAGATCGCCCTCCTCGTCCGGGAGGCGAAGACCCTCCTCGACGAACAATATCACTCTGACAGTTACAACGTCGGCGTGAACGCCGGGGCCCCGCCGCCGGCCAGACGGTGATGCACCTCCACGTCCACGTCATCCCCAGGTATGCCGGCGACGTGGACGACCCCCGCGGCGGGGTGCGGGGGGCGGTCCCGGAGAAGAGGGTGTATTGAAGGATGCCCGCACCAGGTCCAGAACAGATACGCAGGACAACCTGCCCGATAGACGAGGAGAACGCTCAGTCACCTCTTGCGCTCCCCCGGAGCGACCTATCGCCTACCAGGGCCGCCGAAGTCGATCCCGCCCGGGAGCGTGCGGCTCGTCGCCCTCACCCAGGACGACGAACGCGGCTCCCTTCACTCCAGGGTTATCGCACGGTGCGCCGCCGCACACTCCCCGACACTACTCATCTCCGCCTTCGGTGATCTCCCAGCGGCCACCCTTCTTTGGACCTACCCGTTTGAGCTGACCTGCCCGCTTCAACTGCTGGATCTGCCACTCAATCCCTTTGGGAGTGATACCGATCTGCTCTGCGAGCTCATTCGTGCTGATAGATGGGTTGGCTGCGATCAGGGCCAAGATCTTATCCCTAGTTTTTTCCCTAGGTTCTTCCCTAGTTTCTTCCCTAGGTTCACCGGTACCTCTACCCCGGACCCGGCGGATGATCGTCTGGAATCCATCACTGACAGCAAACTCCGGCTCCGGCAGCCCGGCCTCGGTGCAGTGCCGGATCATGTCCCGCGTCCCCGTGCCCATCCGCTCGATGTAGCCGGTGAGATACATCGGTTCGGCGAGGAGCGGGTTCGCCGGCACCGATCCGTGGGCCTGCCGGAGTTTTTCGAGCGTCAGGGACGGCGGGAGCGTGCCCGGGTTCCAGACCTCCAGGCGATCAGAGAAGAGCATCACCTGCACGCTGCCGTTGCTCGTGTAGTCACGGTGGGCGACGGCGTTGACGATCGCCTCCGCCACCACCTCTTTGGGGATCTCATAGCGCACCGGGGCCTGCGGGCCGGCCTCGCGAGTCCCGACCGAGAGGGCGATCTTGCCGAGGACGAAGTCCACCGCCGCGTCCACGAGGTCGAAGACCGTGCCCTTGTAGACCTGGTAGGACGGGATCGGTTTGGCCACCTCGGTGCCGTGGAAGTGGGCACACTTGATCTCGGAGGAGATCAGGAACCGTTGCGGCTGCTTCCCGAAGAGGAGGACCGCGGCGTTTATCAGGTGTCCGTCGTCGAGCAGGTTCAGGTGCTCCAGCAGTTCAGCGGGAGAGGCATCGGGGGCGAGGGGGAACCGGCGGGTCGCTCGGGCCGTCCGGATGAACCACGCCATCCGTTCGGGGTCCAGGTCACCGGGCGTCGCCTTCGTACACGGCGCCGCGTCGAAGGGGCCGGAGCGGATGAGATGCCTCTCCTCCAGGTACTCGACGAGCGCCGCATACAGCCCGGCAACGAGTTCCGAGGGGGTGTTGAACCGCTTCCGGATCAGGCCCGCCTGCGCTTTGCCAACGAGCACACGCATCTTCGGGTGGCGGGCGGCGTCGTCCGTACCCCTGACGTAGATGAGCCGGTACTTCCCTTCAACGGTGGCGAGGTCGAACTCCCGTTCGGTCGGCGAGAGACCTTCGGCGTTCTCGGAGCCGTAGTCGCTCCCGAACAATCCGACATAGATATCGCAGCGCCGAACCTCGTCGAGGTACAGGTCGTCGGTGCGGCGGTCGGCGGCAGAGACGTCCTCGAAGAGGAAGACCTCGAAGAACCGCCGCATCAGTGCATCGCCCCGCAGGTAATCACGAAGAGCCGCCCGCTCGTCGCCGAATCCTTCGGCACGATGGACGCGGAGCCGGCGACCCTTCTCGCCCGAGAGGCAAAAAGCCTCCTCGATCTCCATATCCTCCGCCGATACGCCGGGGATGTGGCGGACCCCAGGCACGAGGTGCAGTGATCCTGGAGAAGAGAGTTTGTTGAGGCTGCACGGGGGCGGTCCGCCCCCAACCCACCGCCAGATGAACCGGTGTTGCAGAAGGGCCAGACCGTTGGCTGGTTGCTATCGAGGACGTATGGAGAGAGGTCTCAATTCATCTTCACGCCGACCGTCACAGACAAAAAAAGGGTCCAGGGTGACTACTTCTTTGAACGGTATATCGAGGCAACGACCCTGTATACCAATGCCAGGTTCAGGATTGACCATACAACAACGACGATGGTGTTAACCTCAAAAAAGTCCTGGATGACCGCATAGTACGTAGACGCGATACAGCTTATCATTAAAGCAATCCAGTCTTTCGTCAGCAGCACACCATCTGCCACATCCGGCTCTCTCTCCTCAACACTGCCGGATCTCTTACCTACCGCCGCAGGCCCCATACTGTCACTCTCAGATAACGTTCTCTTCTCCAAAAGAATAATTTTGCTCAGAGATCTGCCCGGATCGTCTTCTACCGGCCCCACGGGTGGTCCGGCTGCACCGGGGAGCGGCGGCCACGCGGGTCAACGCGACGGTGACACCTTTCGCTCTTTGGGGCGCAACCTTCCTCACGAGGAGGGAGAAACGAGAGCGGGGAAGAGCGCCCGAGGGTATCCATCCCCATGATACGGGTCCTCGTCGATGGTCAGTCCCGCTCTATCCGCGTGAAGAGCCCCTTCACGCCCCCCGCGACGAGATAGGCCACCCCTCGCGCCCAGATCGCGAGGAACTCCAGGGCGACGGAGAGGAGCGTCGCGCCCGGGAACGAGTGGTCGCGGACGTTCCGAAGCGAGAAGCAGGCAAGCAGCAGCCACGCGGTCGCGACGAGCCCCTGGCCGAAGACCGAGACCCAGAGGCCCAGGGTGGCAAAGACCGCAGCCAGCAGATAGCCGAGGATGCTCGTCGTGAGCGCCGAGAAGACGTTCAGCACGGCGCCGCGGGTCATCACGTCGCGGAGCTGCGGCACGAGCATGACCGCGAAGAGTACCGTGATGCCGGTTATGGCGAAGTCCTGCCAGGTCGTCGTGATCACCCGTGCACACGCAGTGCAGCATACAGGTATCGCCGTGCGAGGATATCAATCACCACATCCTGGCCAGGTACTCTCCTTCCGCGGCGACCGCCCGGTCATGCCAGCCGTCGGCCGGCGCATACCCGGCAAACCGCGGGGAGACAAAGAGCCCGGTCCCACCGTCGACGAGCGTCCAGGCCTCCTGCCCGGCCCGGAACCGGCCCGTGACCTCGTCCTCCACCGCGTCGTAGACGATCGCGTCGATGTTCTTCACCACCGACGCAACCACCAGGTTCGGGGCGAGGTAGGACTGGTCGGTATCCTCCCCGATGAGGTAAACGTCCCCGGTCTCCCGGGCAGCGTCCACGATCCCGGTGTTGCCGGAGCCCGCGATCATCAGGATGACGTCGACGCCCTCGCTGTGGAGGTCGCGGGCAAGGTCACCCGCACGCTCCGGCATCCCGAACCCCTCAAAACCCCCGGCGACGTAGCGGACCGTCACGTTCACCGCCGGGTCGTATGCTGC
The DNA here is from genome assembly GCF_020696975.1 of Methanoculleus sp. Lineage (GTDB taxonomy): Archaea > Halobacteriota > Methanomicrobia > Methanomicrobiales > Methanoculleaceae > Methanoculleus. The sequence goes on along the minus strand of NZ_JAJGBK010000019.1, from coordinate 62,094 downwards.
CGCCCCCGCGCTGAACCCCTCGACGAAGGGCTCGATGACGGAGACCGGGGCGCCGGCAACCGCACCGATCCTCCCCGTCTCTGTCATGTTCGCCGCCATAACACCCGCGAGGTAGGACGCGCCATACGGGACCATCACGGCGTCGCAGGCGTTCGGGAGGCCATAGTCCGCCTGCTCGAGGGTGACGAACCGGATGTCGGGGTTTCCTTCCGCCCACGCCCGGGTGGTCTCGGTGAACTGGAACCCCTCAGTGATGACGAGGGCGGGCTTCTCGGTGAAGTTTTGGGCGGCAAAGACGGCGTCGAGGAGCGCGAGGTCGGCGTAGGTGAACTCCCTCTTCGTGACGTCAAACGACTCCTCTGCCCGGAAGAGGCCCCGGTAGGCCGAGTCGGCAAACGACCGGTCGCCCTTTGCGAGCGGGTAGACCATCCAGACGACCGGCCGCTCCACAGCCCCGCCGGACGCGGCGAGGCCGGGGAGGCGCGGGGTTATCTCCGCGGACGGGACCGGGGTGCTCTCGGAGAACGCCCCGCCCTCGATCGTCCAGCGGGTGTAGTAGCCGACGAGCGGTCCGGCCGAGGGACGGTCGCCAAACTGGAGGGGGCCGGAGGCCCCGGTGACCGTCGGGTGACCACCCGCCCGGATCATCGCCGCGGCCTCGGCGGCCTCCTGGGGGTCCCAGCCCTTCGGGACGCCGTTGCCGGAGACGACCCACCGGAGGGAGGCTGCGAGCGGCTCGTCCGGGGCCGCCTCCTGCCGGGCCGCGGTGTAGACGGCGAGGAGGAGGGCGTCGTAGGTCTGTGCGGCAAACGCCGGGGGCTCATCGCCGAAGACCTCCTCGTAGGCGATCGCGTAGCCGGTCGAGGGGTCGGGGGCAAGCGACGTCCCCGATATCCCCTCCGCCCGGTCGCCGAGGCTCTCGATCAGGTAGGGCGAGCGGCCGGCGTCGGCGAGGAAGAGGCCGGCGCGGGAGCCTGCGAGACCGTCCGCGAGACGGGCGGCCTCCTCGGGGTAGACGGTGGCGACAACCACATCGGGCCCCTCCGCGGTGAGCCGGGCGGCGATCCCGGCAAGATCGTCCGGCCCCTCGATGAAGGCCGTCCCGGTGAGCCGGATCCCGGCCACCGTCGCCGCCGCCGGGGCGAGCCGGGCGAACGTCGTGCCGTAGGTGTTGTTCGCGGCGACGAGCGAAACGTTCTCTGCGCCGCTCTCGCGCAGGATGGCAAAGATCGCCTTCAACTGCTCGCTGTCGCCCGAGCACGTCCGCCAGACGAGATCGTTATCCTGGAATTCGGCCGTGACGAGGCCCGAGGTGGCGCTCGGCGATATGAGGAGTTTGCCCCGCCCGGTGACGAGGGGGGCGATCTCCATGAGGTCCGCGCTCGTCGCGGGGCCGATGATGACGTCGATATCATCGCGCCCGGCGAGGTCCTCGGCGTACGCAGTGAGGTTCCCCGCGCTCGTGTCGCGGCAGACGAGCTCGACCGGCCGGCCGCCCTGCCGCTCCAGGGCATCCACCGCCCAGCCGAGACCGTCGAGCGAGTGCGTGGCAAGCGAGCCGTTCTCCGGCAGCAGGACGCCAACACGGATGGGGTCGGGTGCGGCGGTGCAGCCTGCAGAAGAGATGCCGAGAGTGACGATACCGATGAGCGTGAACAACGCCAGGAGGCCAGGGAACCGGGGTCGTGGGGTCATGATAGATCTTCGTCCGGGCGCCGGGATCGCAGCCGACAGCCGATGCGGTATACGTCAGCACCGGTTCGGATATGGTTTTTTGTTGGAGTTCCTGTGACCGAGCAGCCTTTGTCGCGGAGTGCCACGGCAACGGGGCCCGTACAGCGAAGAACGGATCGAGCGCCCCCGGCCCGTATCAGGGCATCACTGCTCCCCCGTCCAGGTACTCCATCTTCAGCCTGAGGATCCGGCCGCAGGACTCGTCGATACGATCTTCGGAGATCTCTCCCGACTCGACGAGTTCCTTCACGATCCCGACGGCCTTCTGTGCGATCAACTCATCGTAGACCAGGTTGTTTGCGAAGAGGAAGATATCACACCCGGCGTTGATCGAGAGTTTCAGCGACTCCCGAAGATCATAGGTGTCGTGGATAGCCCCCATATCCATCGCGTCCGTGACAACTACGCCCTGGTAGCCGAGCCGCTCGCGGAGGATGCCGGTGACCGTCGCCTCTGAGAGTGTCGCCGGGCAGTCGGGATCGATCCCGGCGTTGTAGACGTGGGCGGTCATCACCATGTCGGGCAGGTCGCGGCCGATGAGGTCACGGTAGGGCTGGAGCTCCTCCTCGCTCCAGGTCTCCGTGACGTCGGCAAACCCCTCATGCGTATCGGTCAGGGCGCTCCCGTGGCCAGGATAGTGCTTGATCGCCGTCATCACGCCCTGCCGGTGGTGCTCCTCGATGACCCAGCGTGCGTTGTCGGCGACGACGGTGGCGTTCGCAGAGAAACTCCGGTTGAGCCGGCCGATCGCCGGCGAGTCGGGGTTGACGTCAATGTCGACGACCGGCGCGAAGTTCAGGTTGAACCCGCTCTCAGCGACCATCGCCGCGAGCGCCTGCCCGGCCTCGCGGGTGGCGGTCTCGTTGTTCAGGTCGCCGAGCGACCGGGCGGAGACGGTCGCCGGGAACCCGCGGGCCTCCTTCAGCCGGCAGACCGCCCCACCCTCCTGGTCGACGGCGATGAAGATCGGGACTTTCCCGGCGTAGCCCCGGAGCGAGGCGGTCAGGGCCCGGACCTGGGCGGGGTTGTTGATGTTACGCTCGTTACTGCCGAGCGCCACGTCCCGATCGAAGAGGATCACCCCGCCGACGCGCCCGGCCGCGATGTCGCGGGCGATCTGCGAGTCGTCATCAGCGGTGTAGCCGCGGAACCCGACGAGGAGCATCTGCCCGATCTTCTCATCGAGGGTGAGGGAGTCAAGGGTCCGGTTGACGGCGTCCGTGGTATCCGGGGCCGACGTGCAGCCCGCAGTGCAGACCGCGAGGAGGAGAAGCACAGCGGCGGGGCGGTTGAGCATACTATCGGATGAGACCCGCGGGAATAAATGCGTGCCTGCCGGGGAGCCGGCACCGTCCCCTACGGCGCGGATACCCGCACCGCCACCGATTCCGCCACCCGCACGAGTTCGTCCCGCCCAAGCATCTCTCCCGTGATCAGGTATAGGTATTCCCCGGCGTGCCAGCGAACCTGATCCTTCCCGCCAGTAATGACGTATTCAGCCTCCCGGGCCCCGGCAAGGGTCACCGGTTCCGGGGTGCCGGGGAGCGCGTCGCTCTCCCGGTACGGGTCGTAGAGCCGTTCCGTGACCGTGAGTTCGTCGCTGCCATCCGTGAACCGGAGCACCGTGTAGGCGCCGGGGAGGACCGCCCCTTCGTTAAAGGCATAACCCTCCGGGAGGGAGGACGGCACTTGCGCACCGTAACGCCGGGCGTCGTCGATGCTCCATAGGAAGAGCGGCGTGATCGCGGTCGTCGGCATCGGCCGGACCTCGACGCCTGCCGGCGGGTCGAAGGTGAAGATGTCGTCCGGGAGGCCGGTGTTGGTCGAGGGATCGGTGTATCCGGCAGAGAGGATCAGGTCCCCCTCCGCCCCGTACATCTCGACGCCGAGGAGGAGCCAGGTCCCGGCGTTGATCCATGCCCTGAGGCGGTATACCCCCTTCCGGTTCCGGGTTGGGGCCTCAAAGAGTTTCGCTTCCCCGGCAACCTCCAGGATATGGGCGGTGCGGCCGCCGATGACCTCGCTGCCGCGGTACGAGGCGTTCTGCTCCGCAAGCGACTCCGCAACCATCCCGCCATACCCCCGGACCTCCTCCGCCCAGCCGGGATACGACGGCTCGGAGAAGGTGGCTGCCATATACGGTCCGGCGACCGTCAGCGCCGTCCGGGTCGCCGGGTCGTAACGCCACTTCCGCGTGCCGTTCGAGACGACGATGGTCCCTGCGATCTCCGCGGGTTTCAGGTATTCGAGCCGGTAACTCCCGGGGGCTTTCTGGAGGAGCCTCGCGGTGACGTTCTCCGAATCGGCCACTACCCTTACGGTGGCGGAGAAGTCCTCCGCCTCCTCCTCTGCCGCGATGAACCGGGCGGCGATCTCGTCCGCCGGCGGCGGGTCCGCGGCGGTGCCGATGCACCCGGCGGTCCAGGCGAGGAGGAGGAGCGCGAGCGCCGCAGGCTTCATCGGCAGGCCACCCCCGCCAGGATAAGGAGCAGCCCGACGAGCGGCATGAGGAGGAGGGCATAGAGAGGTCCGACAAACTCCGTGATGCCCGGTGCGGGCACAGGCGAGGGGATGACCTTCAGGAACGCATTAAAGGCCAGGAAGAGCGAGACGATGCCGAGTACCGCGACGACGATAAGCGGCATCCGCACCCCGTCCCGGCAGCCGTCCGGGAAGGAGGAGAGGAGCAGCGCCGCGGCCGGGGGGAGCAGGAAGAGCAGGGCGCGGTTCGCGAGATCGGGAACGGTTACGGTCCACTCCATCATCCCCGTCCAGAGGACAAGAGCGGCGCAGACGGCGACGAACGGTATGCCCCGGCGCCACCGGGGCGACTCCTGCCGCATCGCCCGCAGGAACTCGACGGACCCGGCGAACGAGATGAGCGAGAGCAGGAATATGACGCTCCCGGAACCGATGGAGCCATGGGATGCGAGCGTCACCGGCATGACCGCCCAGAGGAAGAAGAATATCGCGCTCGCGGCGATGAGCGGGCCGGGCTTCATTCCCGCCTCACCCCACGGAAGAGGAGCCCGATGCCGCACATCGCCGCGAGCACCCCGAACCCCGGAGCGCGGCCGGGCGCCGTCGGGAGGATGAGGATAACGTGAAGATACTTCATCGGATCAACTCCGGTCTTCCGGGCCGTCCGATCCCTTAGGATCCCTGCCTGAAGCATCGATCGGCGAAATAGAAAACCCATTGATGAGCGATTGGGGAGAAGGGTATATATCCATTCTGTGTCGTTCGTCTCCGTCGTCTGCCTGGACGGCAGTCGTTTTGCACACAACTCTCTCCACCAGCCCGATCTCCCGGGGAGGAGAGATGACCGGCGCCCGGGGGTCCTTGGCGATGGCGGTCGGTGTCCGGTTCCTTCTCCCCGGTCACGTGAACATGCGGGTGAAGACCCCTATGGCCCCCACACTCTTATTCGCGTATCGCACTCGGCCTTCGGGAGCCACCGGCCGTTTGCCTGCATCGACCTTACGGCGTCTGCGGCACGCGCCCCCTTGAGAATACCACCGTCCACAAGGGCATCCAGGATCCAGAGTGTTCCGTGACACTCCACGCCGTTCTCTTCGGCCATCGTGCGTAAGCGGCCGTCACCGGTCACCAGCACGGAACGAGAATCCCGTGCCAGGACGAATGCGGAAAGGTCTCTGTGGGAGAGACCACGATGTCTCCGGAGGAGTTCATAGATCTCCGAAACCTGCCCGGGTTCCAGGTCGACGATCTCCAGGCCGCAGCGTCGTAATCGCTCCTGGGAGACTGTCTTTATCTCATGGGCGATGAAGTTCGCCATGAGGAAGGTGTAGCCAAGGCGTGAGGGGCAATCGAGGATACCGCCGGCATCCAGGTCGAATATACAGTTTGCATCGACCGAGCACCGGAGACTCTTCACACCTACCGCCTAAAATGACTCTATACACTGATCGACGGGCTGTTCTCCCCCAAGTAATTCCTGGGCTCGCGATTGACTTATTTTTTTCTCGCTCAGGGCGCGGAGCACAAGCAGCTTCATATGCGTTGGACGTTCCGGCGGTAACCGGGCTCCAGGCTCATTCTGCCCCCACCCATGCTGATTGAAGAGAGTCCAGAGACGTTCTGACGTGTTCTCCGATATGATCCCGAGATCGGCAGCCCGGTGGAGCCAGGCACTCATGCTCATGCCCCACTTATGCTTGAGAACGTAGAACTCCTGCGGGGATATGCTCCGACGTCGCTCCCCAAGTTCTTTGAACGCCATCTCCTTCGGCACGAGGAACGCAGCGGCAAACCGATGGGCTGCTTTCTCCTCATCGACGTCTCCCTCGATCCGGAGCAGGAGGTGGCCGAGTTCGTGGGCGAGGTTGAACCGCTGGCGGTCCCCGGGCATATCGTTGTTCACGGCGATAACCGGTGTGGTATCGTTGTGGTAGAACGTCAGGGCGTCGAACTTATCCGTGGCTTCGACGACGCCGACCTTAACGCCGTGCTGCTCCAGCACGTCCATGACGCTCTCGATGGGGTCCAGCCCCAGGTCCCACTCATCGCGAACCCTCAGCGCCACGTCTTCGATCTCGTCCAGGGTTGTTATGCGGCAGTTCGCCGGGGAAGGGAGCGTGAGGGCCTTCTCCTCGCCCAGGATCAGTTCGATCTCGAGATATCTCTCTAACCATTCCCGGACCTTTGCATGGATCTGGCCCTCCTCTTTCTTTTTCAGTGGTTTCCGGCACCGGTACTGCGGTTGTGAGAGGTTCACCCATATGGAGCGAAAGAAGTAGTCGACGTTCACTCCAAGAACCTCGCTCAATTGAATGATAATCCCGGATCTCGGGACGACCTCGCCGGTCTCGTACTTCGAGATTGCCATGGCGCTCAGGCCCATCTCCCGGGCCAGGTCCCGCTGGCTCAAACCCGCGCCGATACGTGCGGATCTGATCCGCTCCCCGATGGTCATATCACCTCACCACTGCACGAGTTTACGATCTCAAAATATTTTATAGTTTTGTAAACTCCAGGGCACCCGTGATCGTTCCAGCTTCCCGGACGAGTCTGTCGGCCGGGGAGGGCGGGAAATGCCCGTCACTCCCTGCTCAATAAGCCTGCACCGGTTCGCATCATGCGATCACCCCAAAAAGGCATCTGAAGCCGGGAAAGGGATGCCTGCAGAAAACCGTGAAAGGGTCGTTTAAACGCGTCGGCAGGGCAGAGCCCGATTGATTACAATCCTTTTTCACTGCATCTCAAATAAGATGTGTACAGCGGCGGTACAGAACCGTCCGCCACGATTATGATCGCGCCAAAAAACGCAATCCGGAACGGATAAGAGTCATCCCGCCAGGAGTAACCACGATGATGCCCCGCCGCATCCGCACCGAACGCCTCGACCTGGTAGCGGCAACGACCGAGATTCTGGAGGCAGACCGCCAAACCCTCGCCCGCCTCCTTGACGCCGCCGTCCCGGGGTCCTGGCCGCCGCCGCTGCTCGACGACGCGATCATCGCGGAGTTCATCCGGATGACGGCGGAGAAGACCGATCCCTGCTTCGTCACCTGGTACTGGGTGCGGGACGACCCCGCCGAAAGCGAACGGGTCCTCGTCGGGACCGGGGGGCTTGCCTCATCGCCGTTCCCCGATACGGTCTTCATCGGCTACTCGGTCCTCGAGGAGTTCCAGTGCCGCGGCTACGCGACCGAGGCGGTCCGCCAGATCGTCGCCGCCGCCTTCTCCCTCCCCGGCGTCCGGCGGGTCATGGCGACGACCTACCCCGAGCTCGTCGGGTCCATCCGGGTGCTCGCGAAGAACGGGTTCGTCCACGCCGGGGAGGGGTTCGAGAAGGGGACGATCGCCTACGTGCTGAAGAAGCCCGGAACCGGAGCCTGATGCCGGAGCAGAGAAGAACTCGCAGCGGCTTTGTGGCCGAGCCAACCGACGCACCCATGGCCGGCAGGGCGGTGGGCCTCACCGGCCGCGCCTGCGTACCCGCGAATCGGGCGCACGGGGAGCCTTCTCCCCCCCGAAGAGCTCGTTCAGGGCTTCACCGAGGATCGTGAGTTCCCGGTCCACGCGGGATCTCAGCATAGGATCGGTGCGATACTCCTCGCAGGTCCTCCCCGCGGTGACCTGTGCCATACGGCCGGCAGCTTGTGCGATATCGGAGAAGCGTCTCCGGTCCTGGCGCGACGGCATAACCATCCTCCCTTGCAGACTCCTCACAGGCAAGCATTCAGAGACTCTGCTCACGCCCCGTAGAGATACCGCCCGCTGATATCCAGGATGTAGTCCCCCCGGTAGAACGGGTACTGCCCGACCAGGTGCTGTTTCAGGGTCGGGACGTCGCTGCTCGCCGCAAGGGCAGACCCAGCGGCCTCAAGGTACCCCACCATATCTGCAAGCGCCTGCTTGTTCGACGGGAGCCCGTGCCCCGGGAGGACGTAGTCGTACTCCTTCTCCATGTAGCGGCCGAGGTGAGCGAGCCAGGGCCCCATCTCCTTCTGCTGCAGGAAGACGTGGACGCGGTTGTAGACGAGGTCCTGGGCGAGGAGGACGCGGCTCTCCGGGAACTCGATGACGAGGTTGACGCCGGCCTCCGCACCCTCGGCCTTCTCATAGGCGAACGTCACACCGTCGATCGTCTCGGTCCCGGGCCGGATGATATGCTCCGGCGCCGTCACCGTCCCCGTGATCGCGTCGCCGAAGATCGGTGCGTAGGCCTGGATCATCGCCTCCCCGCCCCCCACGATCCCGTCCGCGACCTCGGCAAGGGCGTGGATGGGGGCGTCCCGGAAGTACTCGCAGCCGAACCAGTGGTCCGGGTGGCTGTGCGTGATGATGACGCGGTCGATCGGTTTATCCAGGCTCTCGGCATACCGGCGGAACTCCTCCGCGTGGGGACGGAGGAGCTGGGTATCGACGACGACCAGCCTCTTCTCCGTCTCGATGATGTGCGAGTTGACATAGACCGCCGTCTCCGGGGCCTCGTAGGTGTGAATCCTCAGGTTCTCCAGAGGGATGACGGTCATAACGCCGGCTGCCGGCAGCGCGACCGAAGGTCTCCGGGTCATTGACTCTACAATCCGCGAGGTCATAGCACCCGCCCACTGGCAGCTTCCCCCTATATCTACCTTGGGGATTTGGGGGAAGGACCCCCCGGATCCGCCCTGACAGCCCCCGCCGGGGCCAAAGGCCCATCCATCCTCGCGGCATACCGCCATCCCGGCCTCCCGGCACCCCGCACAGCAACGTATATATGAAGTGTTCACAACCAGAGAGACCGCCAACGAGCAGGAGAGATCAACCATGGCATGGCGAAGAACGGCCCGCGGGCCCTGGGGAGAGTTTGAGGATATGCTCGCGAATATGCAGCGGCAGTTTCGGGACACGATGGAACGCATATCGGGGTCTGCGCAGCAGGCACCCGTCCCGGGGGCTGGGACGATGATCGACGTCGTCGAGCACGAGGACGACGTCGTGGTCGTTGCCGACCTTCCCGGCGTCGAGAGGGAGTGGATAACCGTCCGGCTCCTTGACCCACGCACGCTCCGGATCTCCGCCCGGCGGGAGGAGGCACGCGAGGAGGAGCAGGCCGGGTACCACATGCGCGAGCGGAGGATCGGGGCGATCTCCCGGACAGTCTCCCTCCCCACCGACGTCAGGGAGGAGGAGGCACGCGCCACCTTCAAGAACGGTGTCCTTGAGGTGCGGCTAAAGAAGGTCGCCGAGGCCCGCGGCAGGGAGATCCCGGTGGGCGCCGAGGGGCAGCGGGTCGGCACGGCCGCAGAGGAGCGCCGGCACCAGATCGAGGAGGAGTACCGGGAGGACCGGGAGAAGATGAAGCCGTCCGGCTACCTGAGTTCCCGCGACCTGATGGAAGCGGCGCGGAAGATCGAGATCGAGGATACAGGGAGCCCCGAAGAGCAGAAGACGGCCGCAGAACTCCGCCGGCAGAAGGAGAGGATGTACGAGGAGGGGAGGAAGAAACTCCGGTGAGGCGGTCAGGCCACGAGGTCGCGGATGGCTGAGAACCCCGACTCGATCAGGTCCAGGCGGCACCGGTTGCGCCAGCCCGGGTAGGGCAGGCAGAGGAGGCGGGTCTCCTCGTCAGGCGGATCCCGCGCGACCTCCGTGACCTTCCCGGCGCCGGCAAGCGCCGTCGCGTAGGGCTCGATATTACGGAGTCCGGCAAGCGCCGTGCTCCCCAGGGCGACGACGTACTCCGGGGCGAGCGCGGCGATCTCGGGCCCCAGGGTCTCCTTGGCGCTCAGCCGGACGAGGTCCGCCGGGATGGCCGCCTTTCGGTTCTTCCGAAAGACGCACCGCACCGTATCGACAAGGAAGAACCCCTCCGCAACGAAGCGTTCGAGGTTCTCCCGGCGCGACTCTCCATCAAGCCCGAGAAGGAGAAAGAGGTTCTCGGCGAGCCCGCCGGAGAGCGGGCCCCGGGGTCGGCCGGCCGCGTAGCGATCGTTCCAGAAGTATGGGTAATCGGGGCTCCTGCAGTCGCCGGGTCCGGCGACCTCGCGCCTTCCAGCGGCCCAGGGCGGCGATTCCGCGACGAAGAGGACTTTGATGAGGCCGGGCTCGCCACAGGCGCCGCAGACGTCGTGGGGGAGGAGGTCCGCGAGCAGGATCCCGGAGAGATCGGGGCGGCCGGCGGCGTAGCGGCGGTAGACCTCCCGCATCGCGGCGGCGCTCACCCGTGGAGGAGACCGGGCAACCATTCCAGAACGTTCGTCTGCAGAGGAGATATACGTTGCAGGACGGCATCGCAATGCGACATATAAAGATGCATAAACGCCAAGGGATGAGGAGATGGAGAATAACATTACCTTCCAGGATCTCAATATATCGCAACAGACGCTCCGGGCAATAGAAGATATGGGTTTCGAGGAGCCCACGCCCATCCAGATGCGCACAATACCCACGATCCTCGGGGGACGTGACCTGACCGGCCAGGCGCAGACCGGGACCGGGAAGACGGCGGCGTTCGGCGTCCCGGCGATCGAACGGGTTGACCCCGATAGCCGGGAGACCCAGGTCCTCGTCCTCTCTCCCACCCGGGAACTCGCCATCCAGACGGCCGAGGAGTTCGCCCGCCTGGCGAAATACCATAAGGGGATCAGCATTCTCCCGATCTACGGGGGTCAGCCGATCGACCGACAGTTCAAGGCACTACAACGCGGTGTCCAGATCGTCGTCGGGACACCCGGCCGGGTGCTCGACCACCTCGACCGCGGCACCCTCTCGTTTGCCGGCGTGCATCTGGTCGTCCTCGACGAGGCGGACCAGATGCTTGACATGGGCTTTCGCGAGGATATCGAGAAGATCCTCGATGAGACCCCGGCTAAACGGCAGACGGTCCTCTTCTCGGCCACCCTCCCTAAACCCATCCTGGACATCTCAAAGAAGTTCCAGAAAGACCCCGAGTTCATATCGGTCGCACGCCGTGAGGTGACCGTCCCGCAGATCGAGCAGCTCTATCTCGAGGTGCGGAGCCGCGACAAACTCGAGATCCTCTCCCGGCTGCTCGATATGTACGATCCCGATCTGACCCTCGTCTTCTCGAACACCAAAAAAGGCGTCGACGACCTGACCACCCATCTCCAGGCCCGGGGTTACTTCGCCGAAGGCCTCCACGGCGACATGAAGCAGACCCTCCGCGACCGGGTGATGGCGAAGTTCCGTGCGGGGACGATCGATATCCTGGTCGCGACCGACGTCGCCGCCCGGGGCATCGACGTCGAGGACGTCGACCTGGTCATCAACTACGACGTCCCGCAGGATATCGAGTACTATATCCACCGGATCGGTCGGACGGCACGTGCCGGGCGAACCGGCCGGGCCGTGACGTTCGTGGGCCCGAAGGAGTACTTCAAGCTCCGGACGATCCAGAACTACACGAAGATCAAGATCGCCCGGATCCCGCTCCCGACCCAGGGAGACGTCGAGGAGAGCCGGACGCGGAAACTGATCGACCGGGTGCAGCACGTCATAAACGAGGGCGACCTCGAGCGCTACGTGAACCTCGTCGAACGGATCATCGCCGAGGACTATACCTCGCTTGAGGTTGCCGCGGCCCTCCTGAAACTGGAACTGAGTGGCGGCCCGGCCGAGCGGGGCCAGGGCCTGCCGCAGGATATCAGGCCGGTCCCGGGGCTGGCTCTCCTCAGGATCCCGGTCGGGCGAGAGCACCAGATCCGGCCGAAGGATATTGTCGGGGCGCTCGCGGGCGAGACCGGGATTCCCGGCAGCGCCATCGGTGCGATCAACATCTACGACACCTACTCGACCGTCGACGTCCCGCTCGAGTTCGCAGACCAGATCGTCGAGGGGATGAAGGGGAAGACCATCGCACGGGTCAGGCTGACCCGGCCGATCGAGATCATCGGAGCACCCGACGGGCAGTAAGAAGATTCAGACCGGTCCTGGGCGGGGCCGGTTCCAGAGACCTATTTTGCCGGGACGGTGCAATGTAATGGCAAACTCGAACCGGCCTCGAACGGCCATGGAATTGGACCGTCACAGAGCCAGAATACTTTTCCTGATACCAGAACCTCATGGGGTGCGGACCGGCGAAAGCACCTCACGGCAACCCGAAGTGCGGAGGAGTTCCCCAGGGTAGCAGCACTGTTCCCGGTCGTGAGAAACTGTTATATAGCCTGACGCATAGGTTGTCATCGTCTGGGGGGTGATGACGTCAACAGGTATGGATGCAATCACTGAATCTTCCGGAGTCTCATCGCCATCAAAAATATCGAGAATTATCTGCCCTTGACCCGCATACTCGCAATACTATATGGTGAGAAGGTGTGTCTGCAAACTCCTGCCCGGGTTCTGCCAGCCATCTGTGCCATCTGCCCTTGCACCAGGGAGGAAGGGGGCAAATCGACCCGAAGCCCCCTTCCCAGGATAAACCGGGGTTGATATACCGGGTGCCCGGAGCCATACGAGTCCGCCGGGCACCCGGGACGAGGGCGGCCGTGGGATGCCACCCACGGTCCCGCCCTCCGTGGGGGACCCGGAACGTCTCCTCTTTTTAGCACGCCTCCCCATCGGCCGGGGGTATGAGTTCTGCGGTGAGCATATCCAGGTAGTCGGAGAGGAGGCGGGTGATCAGGAAGTGTTGCCGGACGTGCTCTCTGCCGGCACGGCCGAGCCGCTCCCCGAGTTCCGGGTTCTCGAGAACCTGCCGGATCCGCCAGGCAAATCCTTCCGTATCGGTCGGATCGAGGAGGAACCCGGTCTCGCCGTCCTCGATCTGGAGCGGGATCCCGCCGACGCGGGAGGCGATGACCGGCCTGCCCTTCCAGAGCCCCTCGGTGACGGTCAGCCCGAACCCCTCGCGGAGCGACTTCTGGAGGATGACGCACGAGACCCGCTGGAGAGCGTTGACCAGCAGATGGTCTTCAGCGGTGATCAGGATGACGTCGCCGGCCTCGATGAGGGAACGCGCCTTCTCCTCGACCCGCCGGTAGATCGCCCAGCCTTCAGGGTCGTCGGGGGCCATGCTCCCGCAGAGGATCAGCCGGCAGTCGACATGCTTCTTCACCTGCATGAAGACGTCGACGACGCCCTCGGGGTCCTTCCACTTATCGAACCGCGAGATCTGGGTGATCAGCGGTTTGTCGATCGGGACGTTGTATTTTTCAAGGAGGCCCTGGATCTCCGCATCAGAGAGGTCGCGGTTCTTCTCCGAGAGGGGATCGATCGCCGGCCGGCAGATCCACTGCTCCATCGGCATACCCGCCCGCCGGTACTCCTCGTGCGATATGACCATCCGGTCGTAGCCGAGGACGAAGTCCTTGAGGAACGCCCAGAGGTCGGGGTTCGGGTTCGAGAGGTCGACGTGGCACCGCCAGACCCAGGGCTGGGCCTTCCTGTAGAACCGGATCAGGGGCAGGGGCTGGGGGTCGTGGATGACGACCAGGTCGTGGTCGATCGTCATCCGGCCGGAGAAGGACTCGTTCGTCCTGACGTAGAGGTCCTTCGCCTCGTTTGAGAACGCGATCGCCTGCCCCTGGAGCGCGTTATGGAAGTTCTTGGTGATCGTGAAGAAGTCACCCTCGCCGTTCAAGATGTTCCATTGCGTCTTGATCCCGACGTCGTTCATGAGCGGAACCAGCGAGAGGATCATCTCCGCTACGCCGCCGCTCTGGTAGGTCGAGTTCACGTGGAGGACCCGTTTTCCCTGGAGCCCCGCCGCCTTGCGGTGGATCTCGGAGATGACATCGTCGCCGACGATGGGCCGGTGGTCCTCGAGCGTCCGGCCGTTATCGCAGATGCAGGTTATTCCGTCCATGTAGGCCATCGCAGTTCACCCCTCAAAGGTCGTGTGGAGACTACTACATAGAGCATCTGTGCACCCAATTTTATAAAGATATGTATATAAAAATGTGATTTATAATCGAGCCTCACGGTCATACAGCGATTATCCCGGACATAAAAGGGATTAACGCCATGCAGCGCCGAGGAGTATGAGACGAAAAAGGTTAATAAAAGAGCACCATTCCGGGCCGCCCGGACGGCGCTGGACGGGGGAGCGCAAGAGCCCCGATGAGCCGGAGCGCCAAGGCAATCCGTGGGAGAAACGCCCATATAGACCGCAATCCCAACATTATCCAGCACAATGTACCGAATAGATGCCCCGAAAACGGACGGCGGTTCCGGATGCCCGCCCCCGGTCATCACCCACGACGGCGTAACCTTCAGGAGGATGCCGGACGGAACCGACGCCGTCTACATCATCGGCGAGTACCACTTCGACGATATCCGGCCGGACGACATCGTCATCGATATCGGGGCGAACGTCGGTGCGTTCTGCATCCGTGCCGCCCGGCGGTCACGCCACGTTCTAGCAGTCGAACCCGTCCTGGCGCAAGCCCTCCGCGAGAACGTCCGGGCAAACGGTGTGGACGTCACGGTGATCGGCGGGGCGCTCGGCAACGGGGAGAAGGAGCGGATCACCTGGGGGAGCGGGACCGTCACCGTGACGACCCATTCCCTCGGGGCGATCGCCGCGATGGCCGGAGGCTGCGACTTCCTGAAGTGCGACTGCGAAGGGGCGGAGTGGTCCATCCGGCCCGAAGACCTCGACGGGGTCCGCCGGATCGAGATGGAACTCCACATGCCCCCGATCGGGGGGCCGATGAACCGCACGCTCCTCGACTACATCGGGGAACACTACGATTTTACGATCGACCGGACACCCGGCTACGACGTGAAGGGCGTGATGGGGGTCCTGCACGCCGTCCGGAAGAGCGATCGGTGACGGCCCCGCGACCACCTCGCCTCCGGACCGCAACGACCCGAAAATATCACGAGATCGCGCCAGACACCCGCGATCCGGGCCCGGCCGGCACCCATAAATAGGAGCCCGGGATCACCACCCCGCCGGTGAAGCAGTATGGCACAGGCAAAGGAAGGCGATACCGTCAAGGTACACTACACCGGAAAACTGGAAGATGGCACGGTCTTTGACACCTCAACCGAGCGAGAACCCCTGGAGTTCACCATCGGCAACGGAGAGATCATATCCGGGTTCGAGCGGGTCGTGGTCGGCATGGAGCCGGGCGAGACGAAGACCGCCACGATCCAGCCCGAAGAGGCATACGGTCCGCGCCGTGACGACATGACGCTCACCGTGGACCGGGGACAGTTCCCCGAGGAGATCAAACCCGAGCCGGGCCAGCAACTCCAGATCCAGCAGCCGGACGGCCGGGCCGCCAT
This sequence comes from Methanoculleus sp., assembly GCF_020696975.1. Taxonomy (GTDB): domain Archaea; phylum Halobacteriota; class Methanomicrobia; order Methanomicrobiales; family Methanoculleaceae; genus Methanoculleus. Next base: position 46,656 of record NZ_JAJGBK010000019.1, on the reverse strand, counting down.
CGTCACCGTCAGCGACGTCTCGGAGTCGACCGTGACGCTGGACGCAAACCACCCCCTCGCCGGGAGACCCCTGACGTTCGATATCCAGCTCGTGGATATCGTGAGGGCTGTACAGGAACAGGCGGCCGGGTAACCCCCTAAGACCGAAGCAGTCTTCGCAACTCCGAAAGCGGCCGGGTGTTCGCGATATCCCCGGCCGAGAGCCACCCCCGCCGGGCGGTCGCGACCCCGAACTCCATGAAGCGGAGGTTCTCCCGGTTATGCGCGTCCGACCCGAGCGAGAACCGGACCCCCGCCTCACGCGCCGAGCGGGCGTTGACGTCCGAGAGGTCCAGCCTGCCCGGGAAGGCGTTGATCTCCATCAGGACGCCGAGCGTTGCCGCGGCGTCAAAGACCGCCGGGAGGTTGATCCGGTAGGGCTCCCGCGCAAGAAGGATCCGTCCCGTCGGGTGGCCGATGATGTCGACGTGCTCGTTTCCCATCGCCGTGATGACGCGTTCGGTCAGTTCCTCCTCGGTCTGCTTGAACCCCGAGTGAACGCTCGCAACCACGACGTCGAGGTCGGCGAGGATGCTGTCCGGGAGGTCGACCGTGCCGTCCATACCGATGTTGCACTCGGTCCCGGAGAGGAGGGTGAACTCGCCGTCAGCCGCCCGGTTGATCCGCTCGATCTCGCGGACCTGGTCGGCCAGGCGTTCGGGGGAGAGGCCGCGGGCGATATGCAGGCTCTCTGCATGGTCGCATATGGCGATATACTCGTAGTCGAGCGCCCGTGCCGCCTCCGCCATCTCCTCAATGGAGTGGGCGCCCTCGCTCCAGCGGGTGTGGACATGGAGGTCGCCCCGGACCGCGTCGTAGCCGACCAGGTCGGGCAGCGTCCCGGCCCGGGCGGCCTCGATCTCGCCCCGGTCCTCCCGGAGTTCCGGCTCGATCCAGGCAAGCCCGAGGGCCCGGTAGACCCCGGCCTCATCCTCACCCGCGATCGTCCGGCCGCTCGCAAGGTCCGTGAGCCCGTACTCGTTCAGCCGCCAGTTCCGCGCGATCGCGAGCTTCCGCATCGCGATGTTATGCTCTTTTGACCCGGTGAAGTACTGGAGAGCGGCCCCGAAATGCCCGTCCTCCACCACACGGAGATCGACCTGGATCCCGGTCGCGAGGACCACCGATGTCTTGGTCGTCCCCCGGGCGAGGACCCGCTCGACCCCGGGGAGGGTGGCGAAGACCTCCATCACCTCTTTAGGGTCCGGGGAGGTCGCGAGGATGTCGACGTCCCCGATCGTCTCCTTTCTGCGGCGGATCGACCCGGCGAGGCTGACCTGCCCGACGCTGGATAGCGAGCGAAGCCGCTTCTCAATATCCCGGGCGACGGGGAGGATCTGCCCGAGGAGACGGCGTTCCTGTGCCGCCCGGCTCGCCTGGATGCTTGCCAGGATGTTCGCCTCCGTCTTCTCGGCAAACCCGGGCAGGTCCCGGATCCGGCCGGCCAACGCCGCCGCCTCCAGGTCGTCGACGGTCCGGACCCCGAGTTCCCGGGAAAGCGCGATCGCCTTCTTCGGCCCGATCCCGGGAAGCCGGGTCAGGTACTGCACGCCCTCGGGGAGTTCCTCGCAAAGGGTGGCAAGATACCCGAGACTGCCGGTCTCGACGATCTCGCGGACCTTTCCGGCGATGCCCTTCCCCACCCCGGGGATATCATCGAGGTCCCCTCTCCGCGCGATGTCGCCGATATCCTCCGGCAGCGTCTCGATCGCCTGCGCCGCCCGGCGATATGCCTGCGGCTTGAACCGGACACCCTTGATCTCCAAGAGATCGGCGACCTCGTAGAGGATCGCCGCGACCTCGATGTTGGTCACCCGTGAGAGCGTCTCCATGCCGCTACACCTCCCGCTGCCGGCCAAAGATCGCCGCGACCTCGGCGGTCGTCGTCGCCTGTTCCGGGCTTTTTTCGTCCCGCCACCGCACGAACCGTGGGAACCGCAGGGCAAGCCCCCGCCGCCGCGCCGGGTCCCAGTTGCAGGTATGGACCGGGCTCTCGGTGATCTCAAGGCCCAGCACCTCGACGACCTGGTGCGGCGCAAACCAGAAGTCGGGCACCGCCGGCGGGTTCACCATCACCCGCGCCGGCTCCCGGTCCACCCTCGCCCCGGCAAGCCGGCCGGGAAGATCCGCGAGGTCCCGGTCCGAGAACCCCGTCCCCATACCGCAGACCGTCTGGAAGAGGTCCTCCTCGTGGTTGTAGGCGGCGCAGAGGACCGAGCCGTAGGTCCCGGCCCGTCTCCCCCGCCCGGCGTTGCCGCCGACGATGACGAGATCGAGGGTATCGGAGATTCCGGGAGCGTAATCGCGCTTCCACTTGATCCACTGCCACTCCCGCGCCCCCGCCCGGTAGAACGAGTCGTCCGCACATGACTTGCAGACGATCCCCTCAAGCCCCCGCTCGATGCAGGCGAGGTAGAACTCCGTGATCCCGTCAGTATCCCCCGTCACGATCCGGTCGGCGGGGGAGATGTGGTCGTCGCGGCGAAGGACCTCCTCGAGCCTCGCCCGGCGGTCGGGGTAACTTTGGTGGAGATAGGACTCGCCGTTCGCGTAGAGGAGGTCGAAGGCCCGGTAGGTCGCGGGGATCTCACCCGCGACCTCGCTGACCCGGTGCTTCCGGCGCCGCCGCATCAGCGTCTGGAAAGGAAGGTAGGTCCCGGCCGCGTGGTCGAACGCAACCGCTTCGCCGTCGAGGATTGCCGTATCGGCCACGACGCATCGCCGGACGTGGCGGACGATGTCGGGGTACTGGGCGGTGACGTCGGTCAGCCGCCGCGAGAAGAGGGTGACGTCGTCGCCGTCCTTGTGCGCCTGAACCCGCTCGCCGTCGTACTTCTCCTCGACGGCGATGACGGGAGAGCCGATCCGTTCAAAGATCTCCGATATCCGGCCGACCCGCTGGGTGAGCATCGGCCGGATGGGGCGATGAAGGGTGACGGTGATCGCCCGGACCCCGGGCAGGCCCACCTCAAGAAGCGTCCGGGCCACGAGACCGATATCGGAGGAGATGTTGTAGGCGTGTTCGAGAGCCGGGCGCTCCGCCTTCGACCCCAGGAACCCCTCCGCCAGAGCGTCGAGTATGGTCATCTCCCCGACACCAAGCCGCATCTCTCCGGCGGCGAGCCGGACCAGGTAGCGCCGTTCCGGGGGCGGCGCGGCGGTAAGCAGCCGGGCGAGGATGGCCTTCTTCTCCTCGGCCGAGCCCGGGCCGGAGGCATGGGCGATCCGGGAGAGACCGCGGTAGACGTCGAGGACCGAGAGGTACCCCGTGGCAGGTGCCTCGATCAGCCGGGCGGCGGTGTCGCCGTAGTCGCCGGTCTCGCGCACCGCCGCCTCGACGTCGGAGAGATCAGTCCCGGCCGCAAGAGCAATCGCCGCCGCCACGGTCCGGTCCCCGACGCCCAGGTTCACAGCGCTGTAGCCGGGCGCGATCTCCCCGAGCACGAAGTAGCAGACGATCCCGATCTCGTCCAGGGCCGCCCCGGCAAGCAGCCGGGCGAGGAGCGCGATCATGCCGTTCCGGGACGGTGTCGACTCGAGCCGCCCAAAGCAGGAGGCGAGGGTTGCAAACTTCACGGTTATCCGTCTGTTCACTCGCGGGCCCTACTTGAACGTTGTGGTATCCGGCCCGGCGGGGGCTTTATGTATGACCGGGGCAGGGTAGGTGCATGGAGCCCCTGATCCGCATCAGACCCCCGGGCGAACGGGGCCGGGAGGTGCTGCGCCGGGACGCGGCGGTCATCTCCCCGTCGGTCACGCGGGAGTATCCCCTTGTGCTGGAGAAGGCAAAGGGCATGAACCTCTGGGACGTCGATGGGAACCGCTACCTCGACTTCACGGCCGGGATCGCCGTCATGAACACGGGCTGGAACCACCCGGATGTCGTCGCCGCGATCAGAGAGCAGGCCGACCGCCTCTCGCACGGGGCGTTCATGGACTTCTGCTCCGAGCCTCCCGTGCAGTGTGCCGAAGAACTGGTCGGGTTCCTCCCCGCGGGGCTCGACCGGGTCTACTACGCCAACTCCGGGGCGGAGAGTCTCGAAGCGGCGATGAAACTTGCCCGGCACCATTCGGGGCGGAACTACTTCATCGCGTTTCATCGCGGGTTTCACGGGCGGACCTACGGCGCCCTCAGTCTCACGGCCGGGAAGGCCATCCAGCGCCGCGGCTTCGGGCCGTTCCTCCCGGTGGTCCACGTCCCCTACCCCGACCCCTACCGTCCGTTCGGGGGCGATCCCGCCACCTGCGGCGCCGACGTCGTGGCGTACATCGAGGATACGGTCTTCCGGTTCGAGGTCGCGCCCGACGAGGTCGCCGCGATCGTCGTCGAGCCCGTGCTCGGGGAGGGGGGCTACGTCGTCCCGCCGCCGGACTTTCTTCCCCGGCTGCGGCGGCTCTGCGACGAGCACGGGATCCTCCTTGTGGCGGACGAGGTGCAGTCGGGGTGCTTCCGGACCGGGCGGTTCCTTGCCTCCACGCACACCGGGGTGGTCCCCGATATCGTCTGCCTCGGCAAAGCCATCGGCGGGGGGCTGCCGTTCGGGGTGACCGTCGCCTCAAGCGAGGTCATGGACTGGCCGCCCGGCTCGCACGCGAGCACCTTCGGCGGCAACAACCTGGCCTGCGCGGCATCGCTCGCCGTGATGAACCTTCTCCGCGAGGAGGGGTTCGGGGACCGGGTGACGGCCCGGGGCGATTACCTGGTCAAGCGCCTCCGCGAACTCGCGGAGCGCCACCCGGTCATCGGGGACGTCCGCGGCCTCGGGCTGATGGTCGGGATGGAACTCGTCCGGGACCGGTCCACAAAGGAGCCGGCACCGGACGAGCGGGGAATGGTTCTCCGGCGGGCGTTCGAGCGGGGTCTCGTCCTCCTCCCCGCGGGGGAGTCGGTGATCCGGGCGAGCCCGCCCCTGATCATCGGCGAGGAGGATATCGATACGGGGGTTGGAATCCTCGACCGGGCGCTGGAGGATATCAGGGGAGGTTGATGGTATGCAGGAGTCTGGAAGATTCACTTACGTCTCGCTCGAATCGGACGAGAGTTTTCACGGCGAGTATGAGGCCGCCCTGCTCGAGGTCGAGCGGGGGTTCGGGGAGCGCCACCCGATGTACATCGGCGGCCGGGAGGTCACCGCCGGCCGGGAGTTCGAGGCGCGGTCGCCGATCGACCCGGGCATCCTGCTCGGGACGTTTCCCGAGGGGGGAGAAGAGCACGCCCGGGAGGCGATCGCAGCGGCGAACGAGGCTTTCTTCGAGTGGAGCCAGCGGGACTGGCGGGAACGGCTCGCAATCATCAGGCGGACGGCCGATGCGATGGAGGACCGGCTCTTCCCCCTTGCGGCCCTCGTGACCTATGAGACGGGAAAGACCCGCTACGAGGCCCTGGCGGAGGTCGGCGAGGCGGTCGATATGCTCCGCTACTACTGTAACACCTACGAGCAGAGCAACGGTTACGTCTTTCCGATGCACTCTCCGGCGCCCGGGGAGGAGTGCCGGAGCGTCATGCGGCCTTACGGCGCCTGGGCGGTCATCTCTCCGTTCAACTTCCCGGTAGCGCTCGCCGCGGGCATGATCACCGGCGCGCTCCTGACCGGGAACACGGTCGTCTTCAAACCGACGAGCAAGACGCCGCTTGCCGGGGTGACCCTCTACCGGCTCTTTACCGGGTCCGGGGTCCCTCCCGGCGCAATCAACCTTGTGACCGGCCCGGGCGGCCCCTTCGGGGAGGTCGTGGTTGCCGACCCGGACGTCGCCGGGATCGCGTTCACCGGGTCGCGGGCCGTGGGGCTGTGGCTGGAGCGGGAGAGCGCCGCAACCCAGCCCTATCACCGGCCGCTGGTCACGGAACTGGGGAGCAAGAACCCGGTTATCGTCACCGCGAGTGCCGATATGGCAAAAGCGGTCGAGGGCGTGGCCCGGGGAGCCTACGGGTTTGCCGGGCAGAAGTGCAGCGCCACGTCCCGGGTCTATGTCCACGCATCGGTTGCGGAACGGTTCCTGACGGCGCTCCGGGCGAGGGGGGAGCGGATGGAGGTCGGCGACCCCCGGCGGCGGGAGGTCGCGTACGGCCCTCTGATCGACGACGATGCACGGCTGACGTTCCAGAAGGCGGTCGAGGAGGCGATCCGGGACGGCGGGAGGCTTGTTACCGGCGGGGACGTCCTCGATGACGGGTTCTACGGCCGGGGGGTTTACGTCCGGCCGACGGTCATCACCGGTCTTCCCCACAACCACCGGCTCTTCCGGGACGAACTCTTCGTCCCGGTCCTCCTGGTCGGGACCTTCGAGAGCCTGGAGGAGGCACTCCGCCTCGCAAACGCGACGGACTACGGCCTGACGGCCGGGATATTCGCAGAAGACCCCGAAGAGATCCGCTACTTCTTCGACCGGATCCGGTTCGGGGTCGTCTACGCCAACCGGCGCGGGGGGGCAACGACCGGAGCCTGGCCGGGCGCCCAGCCGTTCGGGGGCTGGAAGGCGAGCGGGTCGACGGGCAGGGGGGCGGGAGGGCCCTACTACCTCCTCTCGTTCGTCCGCGAGCAGGCGCAGACCCGGGTGACGGAACCGCCAGGCGGCGGGTGAGGTTCACGCGGGGAGAGCCGGGGTCCCAACAGGGCGTGGTTTCCTGCAGTATCCGTTCTACAGACGAATTCTCCTGCAAAGACCGCCCACCACGCCCATCTGTGGCATGCAGTTACTTTTATGGTGACCGCCCGGAATGTGGGCGACATGCCCGCCGGGGGATCAGCGGTACGACCGGCCGGGCACAGGGGTTGCAGGTGAGAGTATGGGTGAGAAGGGCAAGATACACAAGAAGAGCAAGCGGGAGCAGCTCGACCAATTCCGCCAGGACACGGAGCAGGAGTACCTGACGACGAACCAGGGCGTCAGGGTGAGCCATACCGACGACGCACTGAAGGCTGGCGAGCGGGGGCCGACGCTCCTTGAAGACTTCCACTTCCGCGAGAAGTTGACGCATTTTGACCACGAGCGGATCCCCGAGCGGGTCGTCCATGCCCGGGGGTCGGGCGCCCACGGCTACTTCCAGGTCTACGAGCCGATGACCGAGTACACGCGGGCGGCATTCCTCCAGGATCCGGCGAAGAAGACACCGGTCTTTGTCCGGTTCTCGACGGTCGTCGGGTTTCGGGGGTCGGCCGACACGGTCCGGGACGTCAGGGGGTTTGCGACGAAGTTCTACACCGAAGAAGGGAACTACGACCTCGTCGGCAACAACATGCCGATCTTCTTCATCGTGGACGCGATCAAGTTCCCCGACCTCGTCCACGCCATCAAGCCGGAGCAGCACCACCAGATGCCGCAGGCCTCCGCCGCCCACGACACGTTCTGGGACTTCGTCGGGAACCTGCCGGAGATCACGCACATGATCATGTGGGTCCTCTCGGACCGTGCACTCCCGCGGAGTTACCGGATGATGCAGGGGTTCGGGGTCAACACCTTCCGGTTCATCAACGCCGAGGGGAAGGCGCGGTTCGTCAAGTTCCACTGGCGGCCGCTGCTCGGCATCCACTCGCTGGTCTGGGACGAGACGCAGAAACTGGCCGGCAAAGACCCGGATTACAACCGCCGCGACCTCTGGGAGGCGATCGAGATGGGGGACTACCCGGAGTACGAGTTCGGGGTCCAGATGATTGAGGAGGAAGACGAGCATAACTTCGACTTCGACATACTGGACGCGACGAAGATCTGGCCCGAGGAGGACGTGCCGATCCGGTGGATCGGAAAGATGGTCCTGAACAAAAACCCGGACAACTTCTTCGCCGAAACCGAGCAGGTCGCCTTCTGCCCGGCGAACGTCGTGCCGGGGATCGACTTCTCAAACGACCCGCTCCTCCAGGGCCGGCTCTTCTCGTACCTGGATACCCAGTTGATACGCCTCGGCGGCCCGAACTTCCATGAGATCCCGATCAACAGGCCGCTCGCGCCAATCGCGAACAACCAGCGGGAGGGCTACCACAGGATGACAATCGATAAGGGGGTCGCGAGTTACTTCCCGAACGCGCTCGGCGAGAACAAGCCCCGGCCGGCCCGGGTGGAGGAGGGCGGCTACGCCCACTACCAGGAGAAGATCGACGCAAAGAAGGTCCGTGCGCGGAGCGAGAAGTTCAACGACCACTTCAGCCAGGCGAAACTCTTCTGGAACAGCATGTCGGATCCCGAGAAGGAGCATATCATCAAGGCCTTCCACTTCGAGCTCGGGAAGGTCTCGGACTTCGGGGTCAGGAAGAGGGTGGTCGACCTCATGAACAACGTCGACGGCGATCTCGCGATACGGATTGCTGAAGGGATCGGGGTGCCGCCCCCGGCGGAGAAGGGCGCGTCCTCCGGGACGAAAAAGTCGCCGAACCTCAGCCAGGAGAGGACCGTCATGGACACCATCAAGAGCCGGAAGGTCGCGATCCTCGCGATGGAGGGTTACAACCACGACGAGGTGATGCAGGTCAAGAAGGCGCTGAAAGACGCGGGGGCCCACCCGCAGATCGTCTCGCAGTTCCTCGGCACGGTCAAATCGGCCGACGGCAAGGAGATGGAGGTGGACAGGAGTTACGTCACCACCACCTCCGTCGTGTACGACGCCGTGTATGTCCCGGGCGGGAGGCACGCGGAGACCCTGAAGAACCAGGGCTACGCGGTCCACTTCGTCAACGAGGCCTTCAAACACTGCAAGCCGATCGGGGCGGTAGGAGAGGGGGTCGAACTCCTGAAGGTATCCGGCATCAAGGGCGTGGCCTTCGTCGATGCCAGTGCCGGGGGAGAGGCCGTCTCCGAGATGGGGGTCGTGACCTGCGGGAGCCAGGGAGATGTGAACTCGTTCGCCGAGCAGTTCAAGACAGCGATCGCCCGGCATCGCCACTGGGACCGGGAGATGAAGGAGCAGGTGCCTGCCTGAGGCAGATCGCTGCAAGAAGACGGGGGAGGACCTCCCCGGGGTTCATTTTTCTGATGGAACACTTTAACTGCGCAGTTTCGGCGAATTGAACCAGAGGCCGTCGAGCCGGTGCGACGGATCGTCCTTTTTGAAGACAAACCGGAGCGCCACCCCGTCCTCCCCCTCGAATTTCGCCCTGTAGGTGACGGCGATGTAGTCGCCGATCTCCGTGACGACAGGATCCCTCCGGGACTCATAGAGCCCGATCCGGGACGTCACGAACTCGCGGTTCTGCTCGAACGCGGCCTCGTCCAAGGCCTGCCGCATCTCCGGGCCAAAGTCGCGGGAGTACTTCGTGTAGTTGCCCTCGTTGAACCCCTGCATGACGTTCCCGGCGATCGGGTTGGCGTAGGCGAGCACCCCTGCCGCCTCCTCGCCGGAGAGCACCGTCTCCAGGCTCATGCAGCCGCAGGCCAGGACCGCGGCGAGGACCACCAGGAGCGAGAGATGGGATAGACGCATGATAGAGTGTCTCGGACCGGCAGACGATGAATGTAGGGGTCGAGCCGCCGGACATGTGAGGTATGCACCCATTTTTATAACGTCCCGGGTCATCTTAGGGATGACTGCACCCGATGAATCCCCCATCCCCGCTGCCGCCAGAACTACGATCCGCGCTGGCCGTACTTGACGCGCTCGACGAGGGGGCGCTCATCATCGATCGCAGCAACAGGGTGATCCTGGTCAACAGCCGGCTCGCGTCGCTCTTCGGCCTCGACCGGGACGCCCTCGGCGGGATCGATATCGACCGTTTCATGCACCGGCACCTCCCGGCGTGCACTACGGACGACCTCGCGGCAAGGATAACGGCACCGTTCCCGGACCGGCAGGTCTCCGCCGGTATCCCCTGCACCATCCGCACCCCGGAGGGCGAGGAGCGCAACCTCCTCATCTCCGGCAACCGGATCGAAGACGGGCTGCTCGGAGGTATGGGGGTCATCCGGTTCAGGGAGATCACGGGTGAGGCGTGTGCAAAACAGGAACTGTCCGGGTGCGCGGAGAAGTACCGGGCCATCTTCGACTCCCTTGATTCGGGGTTCTGCATCATCGAGATGATCTTTGATGCCGATGGCCGGCCGGCCGATTACCGTTTTATCGAGACGAACCTGGCATTCGAGAGGCTGACGGGGATGCGCGACGTGGCGGGCAGGACAATGCGGGAGCTTGCCCCGGGCCACGAAGAGCACTGGTTCGAGATCTTCGGCGCCGTTGCCCGGACCGGTGAGGCCAGACGCTTCGTCCAGACGGCAAAGTTCCTCATGGCCCGCTGGTACGAAGTCTATGCCTTCCCGTTCGGCAGGCCGGGGAGCAACCGGGTGGCCGTCCTCTTCAACGATATCACCGACCGGAGACGGGCGGAGGACGAACTCCGCGAGAACGAGGAGAAGTACCGGCAGGTTCTCGAGTCGATGGGAGCGGGGTTTGCGATCCTCGAGGCGATCCCCGGCGATGGGGGGGAGCCTATCGACTTCACCATCCTCGACGTCGACCCCGCCTATGAGAGCATCACGGGCTCAAAGCGCGACCAGATCGTCGGCAGGCTTCTCACCAGGGCCGTCCCGGGCATCGGGATGGCCTGGGCCGAGCGTTGCGCCGAAGGTCTGAGAACCGGCATTCCGGCGCGGTTCGAAGGCTACAACCCCGCCTGGGACCGGTGGTACAGCATCCACGCCGGCCCGATGCCCGGGAAAAACCGGTGTGCACTCATCTTCACCGATATCACCGAGCGCAAGCGCGCGGACATGGCGCTCCTCGCGAGCGAGGAGAAGTTCAGGGCTCTTGTCGAGCACTCCCTTGACGGCACGCTCATCCTTGACCCGCAGGGGAAGATCCTCTTTGCAAACCATGCCGCAGCCCGGCTCGCAGAGATCGAGTATCCCGACGAACTCATCGGGAGAAACGTCATGGAGTTTGTTGCCCCCGCGTCACAGGCCGACGCGCTCAGGGACTTTGAGCAGGTGGCAGAAGGAATCGACGCGTATGTCGCATGCTACGAGATCCTCACGGCGAGACAGGAGGAGCGGTGGATCGAGAGTCTCGGAAAGACCATTCTTTATAACGGCGCTCCGTCTATCCTCATATCGCTGCGAGACGTCACCGAGCGACACCTGGCCGAAGAGGCCCTGCGGGAGAGCGAAGAGAAGTACCGGACCCTCTTTGACAGCGCAGGCGACGCCATCGTCATCCACGATCTCGAAGGAAGGCTTCTTGACGTGAACAGGGTGGCGGTGGAGCGCTTCGGCTACTCGCGGGAAGAACTGCTGAAGAGAGATCTGGCGATGCTCACACCGCCGGAATTTTCCTCCCTGGCGCCTGAGCGAACCAGGGAGATTCTACGAAACGGCCACATGGTCTTTGAGACCGCCGACATCACCCGCGAGGGGAGGCGCATCCCCACCGAGATCTCGGCGCGCCTCATCACGTACCACGGAAAACCGGCAATCCTCGCCACCGCCCGGGATATCACCGAGCGGAAGCAGGCGGCGGAAGCGCTGGAGCGCCGCACACAGGACCTGATCCGGGCGAGCAGGGAGGTCGAGGCGGCACGCGACGAGGCGAACATGTACCTCGATATCATGACCCACGACGTCCGGAACGCAAACAACGTCTCGAGCATGTACGCCGACCTCCTGGTGGATTGCGCGGAAGGCGACCTGAAGGCGTACGCGGAGAAACTGCACGCCAGTATCGACCGGAGCACGGAGATCCTCATGAACGTCGCCACGATCCGGCGAGCCTCGGAGGAGCCGGGCAACCTCGGGCCGGTGGACCTTGACACAGTTATTCGAGAGGAGATGGAGAAGTTTCCCGGTGCATCGATCCGGTATCAGGGCGCTCGGATAAGGGTGCTGGCCGACGGCCTCCTCTCGACCGTCTTTAACAACCTGATCGGCAACGCCGCAAAACATGGCGGGCCGGCGGTCGAGATCACCATCCGGGTCGAGGAGCAACATGACGACATGCTGGTCTCGGTCGAGGATACCGGGCCCGGGGTGCCGGACGAGGTGAAGAGAAGGCTCTTTCGCCGGTTCGAGCGGGGCAGGGCCCGCAGGAGCGGCCAGGGGCTCGGCCTCTTCATCGTCCGGACGCTGGTCAAGCGGTACGACGGCAGGGTCTGGGTCGACGACCGCATACCGGGCCGGCCGGACTGCGGCGCGGCGTTCCGGTTTACGCTGAAAAGGGCGACGTGAACCGGCACGGAACACCGCACTCCCCTGACCACCGGGGAATATCCTTCATTCCGGGATCCTGTACCCCCCGCGGGGCACGAGCAACTCGAACCGTGCCCCCTTCCCGGGCTCCCCCGTCTCCGTGATGCTGATCCCCGTGATCCCGAGGATCTCCCGGATCAAAAAGAGCCCGAGCCCCGTGTTCTTCCCGACACCCCGGTAGAAGATCCGCTCCTTCTCTTCTGCAGGGATACCGGCCCCGTTGTCCTCCCAGACGAGGGTGAGGCCCCCGTTCTCCTCCGGCCGGTACCAGACGCGGACCCGGGTCGCCGACTCCCCGTGCCGGACCGTGTTGTCCATCAGGTTCGAAAAGACCGTTGCAAGCATCGGATCGGCGTAGACGGTAAGATCCCCGGCTTCGTCGTCAACCGGCAGCCCGTGGAGCGCCGCCGTCTGGATCACGCCAGAGACCCGTTGCCACTCCGGGGACCGGACGTCGAGATCCGTGTAATCCCGGGTGAACTCGATCTGGCGGCGTATCCGTTCTGCGGCAGTCTTCATCCGGGAGAGGTACCCCGCGATCTCCTGGCCCGGCCCGCTCTCCTCCGCAAGCGAGAGGTTGCCGAGCAGGATCGTCAGCTGGTTCAGAATATCGTGCCGGGTGATGCTGTTCATCAGGTTAAGTTTGCTGTTCGCGACCGCGAGGCTGTTCGTCTGCCGCACAAGTTCCTCCTCGTGATACGCGATCTCCCGCTCCATCTCCCTCTGCTTGGTGACGTCCAGCACGGTGAACGTCATGCCCCGGGAGAGATCCCCCGGATCAACGGGCGTGCTGGAGAGCACCACGTCGACGATCACACCGTCCTTGCGCACACAGCGGGTCGCAAGCGTGCACGTCCCGGCCTTCCGGATACCGGCATACATCTCCTGCACGAAAGACTCATACTCCGCGTCACCCGAATAGAACAGCCGCATGGGCCGGCCGATGAGCTCGTCGCGGGTGTAGCCAACGATATCGCAGAGCCGCGTGTTGACCTCCGTTAAGACTCCATCTTCAGCCATCCCGATACCGGTGGGGGCAGCACGGAATATGCTCTCCATCTTCTCTGCGGTCTCCCGCAACGCCTCCACGGCCCGTCTCTGCTCGGTGACGTCCAGGCAGTGCCCGATGTAGCCGAGGAAGTTGCCGTGGGTGTCAAATCGGGGAGAGGCGTCGTCCTGAATCCAGCGGTACTCCCCGTCGTGCCGCCGCAGCCGCAGGGTCATGCTGAACGGCTCGTGCCGGGCAAAGGCGCCCGCACTGATCCTGGTGCAGCGCGCACGGTCGTCCGGATGCACCCCCTCGACCCAGCCCTCACCCTTCTCCTGCTCAAGCGTCCGGCAGGTGAAGACAAGCCACGGCTCGTTGAAGTAGTCGCACATCCCGTCTGCTCCCGACCTCCAGATCAGCGCCTGGCCACGGTCTGCAAGGGTGCGGAAGTGCAGCTCGCTCTCCCGCAACGCCTCCTCGGCCTCCTTCTGAGCCGTGATGTCCTCCCACCCGCCGTACAGCCGTATCTCGCCGCCCCCGGTATCAGTACAGTTGGCCGAGACACGGAGCCACCGGACCGGACCATCCCGGCGGACGATCCGGATCTCATAGTGCGATGATGCGCCCGGAGAGAGCGAGAGGACCTCGCGTTCAAAGATAGCCTGGTCCTCAGGGTGGACGATCGCTTTCCAGCACCGCATCGCGACGATCTCCCCGGCGGTATACCCGGTGATCTCCTGCACCGCCCCGGCAATCCAGTCGATGGTGTAATCGCCCGAACTATCGAGGACGCATGAGTACGCGACGTCAGAGATGCTCTCGGAGATCCGCCGGTAGCGCTCTTCGCTCGCCTGGAGCCGGTGCTGGCTCCCGGCAAGGTCGTCGAAACTTGTCCGGAGTTCCTCCTCGATCGAGGCGAGCTGCTCGTAGGCCGCCTGGAGTTCGTCGTGCCGCGAGAGCAGTTCGAGTTCGGCGAGCTTGCGGTCCGTGATGTCGTGCACCATCCCAACAGAGCGGACGACCCTGCCGGACTCATCCCGCTGGTGCTCGCACCGTTCGATGACGTACCGGACCTCACCGGTACCGCCGAGAAGGATCCGATGCTCGACCTCCCAGGTCTCCGCCCCGTCCGCAATCGAGGCAGAGTACGTCGCATCGACCCAGGTCCGGTCGTCCGGGTGAACCAGCGCAAGAAACGCCTCGTAAGTCGGCGCATGCTTCGCGGGGTCAAGGCCGAGGATGCGGTAGACCTCGTCGGACCAGATCAACCGATCCGTCCTGCGGTCGAACTCCCAGCTGCCGATGTGGGCGATCTCCTGCGTCCGGCCGAGCCGATCCGCAGTCTCCTCAAGCGACCTCGTCAGGGCATCGCGTTCCGCAAGCGATCGGGCCAGCGTGATGTTGGTATAACTCAGACGCGAGATGAGGATGGCAAACTCCCTGAGGAAGGTCACCGCAGCATCCACGGATGCCCTGTCGAGGCGGGGAACGGCCCTGAACGCGGCGAGGTACCCCCCTCGTCAAACCCGCATCGCCGCGCCTGTGACCGGAAGACCTCGCAATCCGGTTCTTCGTCCTTGAAGAAGAACTGGCCGGCGTGCAGGTTGCCAAGATGCCTGCCGCCCACGATGATCGGCGTCACCATGTCCCACATGCCGTTGCGGCACCGGTAAATCTTCGACTCACCGGCGGCGATCTCTGCGGAGAGGACGGTATCACTCTCCACGCAGTGCCTGAAGGTATCGGGGTGGACCCGGTGATACTTCGTGCAGATCTCCTGCCACCCGGCGCCGATCAGCACCTGGCCGCGGGCATTGGAGATGCTCACCGGGATGTTCACGAGGGTGTGGAAACCATCGATGAGCGCCTGGACCACAGGCAGATCGATGATCTCGGCGAGGTCCAGGCTCCCGATATCCCCTTCGGGGGAGAGGATGCTCTCCAGTTTCTTCTGCGCACGGCTTTTGCTCTTCAGGAGCCGTTCCTGCTCCTGTTTCGCCTCGGTGACGTCTCTCCCGACCCCCTCAAACGCAACAACCCTTCCTGCAGCGTCGAAGACCGGGACGCTGCGGTGCTCGATCCAGACGACGCCTCCGTCTTTTCGTATCCACCGGAGCGTGAGCGGCCCTTCGGCAACCACACCCTCGTCAAGAGACGCAATCAGGCTGAGGTCGTCGGGATGGATGATCCGCTCCACGAAGTGCGCGTCAGCGTAGTAATCATCCGGCGTGTAACCGAGAATCCGGGTGACTGCCGGGTTCATGTACACGAACCGCATCTCCGGCAGGATCTCGACCAGGTAGATGATATCCCTCGCACTCTCTGCGAGGCGGCGGTAGCGCGCTTCGCTCTCTCTGAGACGCTGCTGGCTCCCGGCAAGGTCGTCGAAACTCGTTCGGAGTTCCTCCTCGACGGCGGCAAGCTGCTCGTACGCCCCCTGGAGCTCTTTATGCCTGCGCAATAGTTCGAGTTCGGCGAGTTTGCGATCGGTGACGTCGTGCACCATCCCGACGGAACGGACAACCCGTCCCGATTCGTCCCGCTGATGCTCAACCCATTCAACGACGTATCGGACCTCCCCGGTGTCGGCGCGAATGATCCGGTACTCTATCTCACGGTTGTCCTTTCCGTCAGCGCTCGATACGGAGCGCGCAGCCTCGACTGCGGCCCGATCGTCCGGATGGATACGCGCCAGGTAATCCTCGTGCGTTGCCGGCGGACTCCCGGGGCCAAGACCGTAGATGCGGGACAACTCGTCCGACCAGATCGTCTGCCTGGTGCCGGGGTCGAACTCCCATCTACCGAGGTGCGCAAGGCTCTGGGCCTTATACAGCATCTCCTGACTCTTGTGGTATGCCGCCTCCGCTCTCTGCCTCCCGGCCAGTTGCCGGACCGCGTTTGCAAGTTCGGCAAACTGCGCCTTCGGGTCGCCGCCTTTCTGGAGGTAAAAGTCGGCACCGTTGTTCAGCGCCTCGATTGCCACCTCCTCGCGTCCCCTGCCGGTGAAGATGATGAAAGGTACCCGGGATCCCGCCTCCCGGATCCGCTTCAGGAGAGCAATGCCGTCCATCTCCGGCATCTGGTAATCCGAGACGATCGCATCGTACCGCCCGGTCATGATCATGCGGAACGCCTCCAGGGGGCTTGCAGTGGTATCGACGGTGATGCCGCCCGCTCGCTCAAGGAAGACACGGCCGATATCGAGCAGTGCCTCCTCATCATCTACGTAGAGGATCCGGTCAGGGGTTGATGATGACATGCACGATGGCTCCTATATAGGGAAGGAATAAGGTATGTTTATTTGTTTCGAATTTATCAGTGCCACGTTAAGCCTGATACGGAAATATTACCAGTTATAATGCAACCTTTGAGTAAAAGAAGAGCGATGGTTGCACGGAGAATTTCCGCATCAAGCCGGGCCGCAGCCCGAGGAGTACCCATCTAGCGGCCTCGTTACGGGCGTACGACCCTCCGGTCTGCCATGCCGGGCCCGGCAGGTCCCGGAGCCGGTGCCGTTCGGGCCGGGTCAGGGCACCGTTGCGACCATCTCGATCTCGACCCTCGCCCCTCTCGGGAGGCCGGCGGCCGCCCGCGGATGCCGATCGGCCTCTACCCACGCCCTTCCTGCAGCAGGGTGGAGATATCTTTCTCGGTCCTGCAGAGGCGCACCATCGATTGCGCAATCCGGTATGGGTCAACCTCTTCACCGAAGAAGATCTGAAGCCCCGTCCATCCTGACGAGTCAGTAGCGAGTTCAATTCGTTGCGTCATCGGGATGGCCGCGGAGAGGTGCTCGCGGAGTCCGGGCAGGAAGTCCGCAACCTTCGGGTACTCCCTGTGCCTGACCCGTAACTCGATACTGATGGAGTCTCTCCAGTCGCGAAACTCGTAGTGCACCGCTGCCGGCCACCCTTCGCGGCATACGCGGACGTTCTCCTCGGTCGCGTGGGTTGAGAAGATCGGCAGCTTCATCTTCGAGAACGTCTCGACGATCAATCGGAGCCGCAGCCTCTGCCGCTTTATCTCCAGAGCCGCCTCCCCCGAGACCAGAAAGCGGGAATGGTAGAAATATTCATGCCTGCCGAGCCGGTAGCGCTCGACCACCAGCAACCGCAGGTCGAGATCACTGTGTTCGTTGAGGTAACTGAACTCACGGATAAGGTCATCCGGGGCAGTGTCGAGGACGATAATGCCCCGGATCCGCCCGGAACCCAGATCCGAGGCAAAGGTGCTCCTCACCTGGGCGAGCCGGGCCTCGGGGTTCTCTTCCCCCTCCGCACCGGCTATAGACTGGAATGTCTCCTCAAGAAGGCCTGCGGATCTCTCGTTCACCTCGTCGGGCGTAAGATTGCCCATCGCGGAGAGGTGATCGCAGAGCCGGCCGACTGCTTCACGCCGCGATTTCCCGTTCCGGGCCAGTTTCACCTCGACGATGACCGGCAGCCCGTTGTT
Organism: Methanoculleus sp.; assembly: GCF_020696975.1. Classification (GTDB taxonomy): domain Archaea; phylum Halobacteriota; class Methanomicrobia; order Methanomicrobiales; family Methanoculleaceae; genus Methanoculleus. The sequence continues at coordinate 29,015 of NZ_JAJGBK010000019.1, read as the reverse complement.
ATCGATGAGAAAGATATCGGCGAACCCACCCTCAAGCGGGAACTCCCGGCCGATCGTGACGAGCGCGGAATCCCCCCGGTCGACAAGGAGGACCGGGTGCCCGGCAAGGATCTCCTGCAGTTCGTACTCGTTCCTGAAGGGCTCCGGCTGCTGGGCCAGCTCGCTTCCTTCACCTATCCGTATCGCGGGCATTGAATCTCTCCATAGCGAATATGAGGGAGAGATTGATATGTTTATCAATAAAATCACCGGCAATGCGAGCATGAGCGAGTGAACCCATCTGGCCGCACGACCAAAAGAAGTGGTGGTGTCGTTACCACCCCCGGTGAGGAAGTCCGCCGCCTGCGTATCGAGGCAGAGTTCCGATTCGCAACCGACGATCAGATCATGCCGGAATCGGGATTTCCGGGATCCGTTCGATGCCGAGCTGCTGCATCAGACCGGCGGACTCCCATACAATCCATTCCTCTGCAATCTTGCCGTCGATGACCCGGGACACCGATATTCCTTGGAACGAATACTTCCGCCCGGTCGGCGGCCGGCCCCAGAGCCCGGTTCCGGAATCCGTTCCGCTCGATGTCCAGCAGGTCGTCACCAGATCGCCTTCGGCAACCTGACCCCTGACAGTGAGAATCTGGTCGGGGAATGCCTTCCAGTACGCCGCATTGATCCGTCTCCAGCCCTCCGCTCCTCCGCTGAATTTGTTCATCGGATCGTGCTGTATGTAGTCGCGGGCGAGCATCGATACGCCCATGTCCAGATCATGGGCTTTATAGACCTGCTCGTAAAACCTGCGTACAAGTGCCTTATTCTCCTCTATCGACATTACTACCACCATTTCACCCTTTCGGGCGGTCCACTGCGACGGCTGTGAGCGTCTTCGTCCGGGTGCTCTCGCATGTGCACGACCGCGTGTCTCCCGTTCACGCCGTCCCTGCAGGGTATTCGCTGTCGTCGGTCTGCATGCTCGATGAATGCCGGGAAAATGCACCGTGCCGTCCGGATGTCGCAGCTTGGGCGCAATAGGAATCCCCACTCCTATTAATGGTTTCCGGATAGGGGTTCGGTGTCGTCCCGGCCGGGTTACCGTACCCTCGCGACCATCTCGATCTCGACCCTCGCCCCTTTCGGGAGGGCGGCGACCTGCACCGTCGCCCGTGCGGGGTAGGGTTCCTGCAGGTATTCCCCATAGACGGCGTTGACCGCATCGAAGTCCGCGAGGTCCGTTACGTAGATCCGGGTCTGGACGACATCCGAGAAGTCGAGGCCGGCCTCGCGAAGCACAGCCCGCAGGTTCTCCATCGCCTGCCCCGTTTCGCCGGCGACGGTATCGGAGAGGTTGTCGGTCGCCGGGGCATCCTCCGGCATCAGGCAGGCACCTCATGGATTTTTACGAGTCGACGGGCGGCGTAGGTCCGGTCATCGCGGTATCCCCTGCAGAAGATGGTTCCGGCACGGCAGGCCCCGGCACCGGTGCGTTTCTGCCCGGGTCTGTTAGATCCACCGGGTCAAACGAGAGGTTGTGCAACGGTCCATTGCACTAACTTGATGGCGTAATGGTATTGGGGGCCGACGATACCCGGGAATGCGCCAATCCTCCAACCATCGGTTGGAGATCTGCAGGAGGAGTTTCTGGCATCGATGGTCTCTAGCGTATGGAATGTTGTCTTTGAGGCATGCGCCAGCCCTGAGAAACTCGCACAGCCTGTGCGAGATATCGGTTAGGTGAAAACTGTTAGTTTATTTCCCCATCACTGCGCCGCCTTCTTCTCCTGCACAGGGGGATTCTTGATCGTAATGTCGACTGACTTTGAGTTCTTCCCGCGAACCTCCACCTTATATGTTCCCGGCTCCGGGAACTTGTGCGCAAAGAACGTGTAGGTCTGGGGACCCTTGCCGGCAAGCTCCTGCTTCTTGCCGGCCAGCTTGCCGTTGATCCACAACTCCGCCGTGAAGAACGTGTCCCAGTTCGAGGAGGAGACACCCTCGTTGTCGAACCAGTAGCCGATACTTACGGAGACGTTCGGGAAGAAATACACGTTGCCCTTCTCGTCGCGGGCGCCGCCCGCGCTTCCGCTGACCGTTGCAGTTGCCTCGACGGCGTTGATGGTTGCAGGCCGATAGGTTGGTGACATGGCCCAGAGATTATAAAATAAGAATAATAATTTTCGCACCTGCGTGCTGCCGCCCGCAACCTCGCCGGGATGAGGGCCACTTCCGGTCCGATGTCGGGCGGCAGAGCTCGCGGTCTGCGCGGAGGGTGAGGGCGAGGCCGGCTCCTCATCACCTTCTGAAGACAGTTGCAATAGTGGTTGCAAAGGTGGTTGCAAAGAGATCCAGGATGATGGTTCTCCCAGGGATGAGGGGAATTTCCTGAATGATGGCGATATTGCAGAGATCTGTGCCGGTGATCCGGGGCCGTTTGCAACAAATCCCAGATCACACAGTTCGCCCGATCCTGCTCCACCGGAAGAACACCCTGATCGCCTGCACCCCCGGAGCACGCTATGTATTTCCGGAAACGTTGCAAATGAAAACAACAAAAATGATAATGATAGTTAGTTTTTGGTATATAACGGGTATGTAATCCACAGTGATCCCAGCATGTACACCACAATTCACAGAGCCGGGTCTTCCCTCTTCGTAAAACTCTAAATCGAGCACTGCATCGTTTTATCTTCTCGTATATCGCTTTTCCAGGTATGTAACCGGCATGTAATCGGCATGTAATCGGAAGTGTGATGTTCCGGGGAAAACTACCCGATCGATGTCGCCCGCGGCCGCATTCCCTCCGTAATACACTTCCAGGATCTTTGAGCCCGAACGGGTGTATAGGTACGGGAACGCGGGACATGATCCGGCACTGTGCTGAGGCCAGCAACCCGGGAAAAGCGTTATCCTGATGGGCGGGTAACAGGAGTATGATATGCTTACGGCTGATGGCATCCTCGGTGCGTTGGCGGAACACCGCGAACGGATCAGGAGGCTGGGTGTCCGGCGGATCGGAGTCTTCGGATCGTTTGCCCGGGGCGAAGAGAGCGATGAGAGCGATATCGATATCCTCATCGAGTTTGAAGAAGGAGGGCGCTCTTTTGACGCGTACATGGACCTCAAGTTCTTCCTCGAAGATCTCTTCGGAAGGAAAGTCGATCTCGTCGACCGCGATGCCATAAAACCGACTCTCGCACCGCATATCCTCAGGAGTGTTCGATATGTCCCGGGAGTATGACCTCTATCTCCGCGACATCCTTGAGGCCATCGGGAGAATTGAACGGTATACCCGGGGAATGGAATACGAGGAGTTCCTGGCAAACGAACTGGTGCAGGACGGAATAATCCGGAACCTCATGATCATCGGCGAGGCCGTGAAACTCATCCCCGACCGCTGAAATGCAAACATGCCGATATTTCCTGGAGAAAGATTGCAGGAATGCGGGATATCCTCATTCACGCATACTTCGGGATCCATAACGAGATCGTGTGGGATGAGTTGCACTTTCAGTGCAACTGCCTCAGATCTCCGATCTGAGGCATCATTAGAAACAAGATCCCGGAACTAGAGGTTGCAGTCAGGCAGATGCTTGATGACGAGGCTGCCTGATAGCCTTCTGCCGTGGTTCAGTGCCCAAAAACGGCTTATCCCGCAGACGTTGTCCGCCACGACCGCATGGTCGCCCTGAACAGGAGCCTCGCGACCGCGATGGGCGGGGTGGCGCCCCGGGGCAAAGAGACAGCAACGCCGGATAAGGAACCCCTCGCTTAACTAACTGCCTACAATCCTTTGATACGCCGATGGAGACATATCGGGGGAGCAAACAGGAAAAAACAATATCAGGTGGAGCTTCACATCACTTCATATGCCGATACGGTTAAAGATCGACGTCGGACACATCCTCGAGATCACTGACGAGTTCGAGCACATAGACGATCTCATCAACGCGGAGATCCAGCGGCGCGGCGGGATCCCGCCGGGGGTGGAGGCCTACGACGCGGTCGCCTTCCCGATCTTCGAGGCTCTCCAGGATCTTATCCGGAGTGAGTTCGGGGTAATCAAGGGGGAGGACCTCCGGGGCCCTCGGATGAAGGAGGTCGTCCACTCCTGGATCGAGGATCGGTTGGCAGAGATAGAGGGCTGAAACTGGCCAGGAGAAATTAGACCGCCGTTTACACTGCATCCGCTATAGAGGTTCAAGCACAGGTTCAGACCTGGAAAGCCGCTTCGTTCTTCAAAAGACTGATACGGGGTGAGTGTCATACTAACCAGCATAGTTACGGTCGGGCGCAATGGCAGGACGCACATTAACCAGGGCAGTACGGGAGATCATCGTCGCGATACTCACCAGGAACGACGCCGAGTGGATCGCGATCTTCGGCTCGTATGCGCGGGGATCTGCCGGCCCGGAGAGTGATATCGATATTTTGGTCCGGTTCGCTCGCAAAAAAAGCCTCTTTTCGCTCATCCGGATCGAGGACGAACTCGCCCGGGCTCTGGGCATGAAGGTGGATCTCGTCACCACGAACGCCGTGAGCCCGTACCTTGCCGATGCAATCTACCGTGATGCCGTGGTGATCTATGACGCCGGAGGACCTCGCATATCTCCAGCATATCCTTGATGCCATACTGAGCATCGAGGAGTTCTCCGAAGGCATCGAATCAGAAGAAGAACTCCGGAATCGCCGGCTGGAACGCGCCGGGATCGAGCGCATGCTGACCATTATCGGCGAGGCGGCAAAGATGGTATCGCCGGAGCTGCGCAAGGAGCACCCGGAGATCCCCTGGAGGGAGGCCGCGGGGATGCGGGATAAGATCGTCCACCATTACTTCGGTGTGGATTACGAAGCAATCTTCCTGACCCTGCGCGACGATCTCCCTGTCCTCAAGCAGGGGATCAGGACAATTCTTAGCGAGGCCGGACGCTAGATACTCTGGTTCTCACCCCCCGCCCAGCACCTTTACCAGCACCACCACCCCACCAACGACCCCGCCGGCCCCGGCGCTGACCGTCGATAACCGTCGTTCCTCGCCGGCCTTCTCTGCCCGCCACCCCTCCAACGCCCGGAGCCGGTGCTCAAACTCCTCGAGTCGCACCTTACGGTGCTCCTGCTCCGGCCCCGAAAACGCTTCGCGTTTTCTCAAACTCCGGTCCTTTGGACCATCGCACCCTGCGGCCCGTCGCGTCCGGCAGATCCACTTCACGTCCCGATTCGTCTCGTAGGCAAGTTCTCTGGTAGTCTTTGCATCGGTCATCCTGGTAACCCTCCTGGTGAACACCACGGCGGGGAAGAGAAAAAGCCTGGCCGTAACGGTTATATCAGTGAATCAAAGCCCAATCCAGGCTCTCGGGAGGTGGGGAGATCCTCGCGCACTCGAACTATTGGCGCCCCGGAGTTGCCATCAGGATATGGATATTCGAAAATATGCCCGCGAAGCAATGGAATCGATTCGATTGCGCCATGGACTGTAGGACACTTTCATTACACCGGGTAAGAGGAGAGATTAACTCCGTTGAACGGTCTCGAAGAAAGATTGGTTCATCTCGTATCTCTCATCGACTGCTGAGAGCAACTCGTCATGAACAGATTTCTTCGAGTAATAGAGGGTCGTAATCACCCCGGCGTCCTTTGCCGCCTCGATTGCCGGAACAAAATCGCTGTCGCCCGAAACGATGATCGCATGACCAATCTGGTGAGACCAACTCAGCCGCACCAGTTCCACAGCCATGAGGATGTCGACCCTTTTCTGCTCAAACGATCCATCGCGATTCTTGCGGAGTTTTCCAAGCCTCATCTGAAACCGGGGCAGGCTCTCGATGATATCCCGGAATTTACAGTAGTTTGCATAGCGGGCCTTCTCATCTTCGGTAGGTGGCTCACTCCGATACGGCATACAATCATAAAAATAGGTCCGCAACCGGTCCTTGTCACCGCAAGCAACATCACAAAATCTTTTAAAATCCACCTTTGTACCGTTGGGAATAACTTTGGATAAATATCCGTTATCGATGAAAACAGCGGCCCGATGTACCATAAATCACTAAAGGGCGACTTAGAAGAAGAAACTACCGTCCCAAATCAGGACGGTAGCGCGTATAACAGGTACACATTACGCCCTATGTTATAAGAGATTTTCGTTCCCTGATGAAAACAAAATGCGAGGGATGGGATTCGAACCCATGGACCCCTTCGGGAGTGGATCTTAAGTCCACCGCCTTTGGCCGGGCTTGGCTACCCTCGCTCAAAAAGATCCATTACCTATTGTCGATTGCAGGTATTAAGCCCGACGCCCGGCAACGGCCACGGCGGGGAGGGGGAGAGCGGCCAACCCCTGCCGCAGCCGGGAGCGGCCGGCCGGCCGGATGCACCGGGGCCAAAAGGTATTTCGGACCGGGCGGTATCTTCACCCAACCCGGAGTAACAGAGTTACCATGGAGACCGATCGTACCCCGCAGAGCGACGCGCCCGAGGTGCCCTACTGGCATGTCTGGACCGACGAGAACGGCGTGAGCCGCCAGGACCGTTGCCGGCTGACCGACTTCGCGTTCGCGAGCGTATCGGAGGGTGCGGCCCCGTCGTGGATCGAGCGGCTGAAGACCCCGGCCGCCCGCGTCGTCGTCCTCGTCCTCCCCGCGGGCTGGGTGGGGGAGTGGCACGAGAACCCGGAGCCGCAGTGGATCGTCTCCCTCTCGGGCCGCTGGTTCGTCGAGACCATGGACGGCACCCGCGTGGAGATGGGGCCGGGGGAACTCTCGTTCGGGAACGACCAGCATACCCGGAACCGCCAGGGCCACCGGTCGGGGACGGTGGGGACTGAGCCCGCGGTGCTGATGCTCGTCCAGGTGACGGAGGCCCCCGGCCGGCCCTGCCTCCCCAAATAGGGTGTGGCGCCGGTTCAGGCCGCGAGCCTTCGGACCACCCTCGCCAGCCGGTGGATCCCCTCGACGATCTCCTCCTCGCCCGCCGCCGAGAAGTTCAGCCGGATCGTATCCTCCCCGCCGCCGTCGACATAGAACGGCACACCGGGAAGGACCGCAACGCCCTCCCTGACACCCTCGCGGAAGAGTTCCATCGCCGAGACGCCGTCCGGCAGGGTTGCGGTCATGAACATCCCGCCCTCAGGCGTGGTGTGGGTCACGCCCGGCGGCATCAGGTCGTCGAGGAGGTCGCAGACCAGCCGGCAGTGCTCCCCGTAGACCGCCGAGACCCGGGCAACGTGGGCGTCAAGGTCGTGGGTCGAGAGGTAGCGGTGGAGGATCACCTGGGAGAGGAAGTTCGAGTGGAGGTCGGCAGCCTGTTTTGCGACGTTGAACTCCCGGAGGACCGGCTCCGGCGCGTATATCCAGCCGATCCGCATACCCGGCGCGACGGTCTTAGAAAACGACCCCGAGATCACCGTCTGATCCGGGAGGTAGCGCTTCACCGGCAGCCGGGGCTTCCCGTCAAAGAAGAGTTCCCCGAAAGCGTCGTCCTCGTAAAAGACCGTATCCGTCCCCTCGAGGATCTCCGCGACGGCCCGGCGCTTCTCCTGTGAATACGTCCTCCCCGAAGGGTTCTGTGAGTTCGGTATGCCGTAGAAGAACTTCGGCGCGTGGTCGTGGATAAGCGACTCGAACGCCGCGATATCCGGCCCGTCCTCCTCCAGGGGGACCGAATAAAAGTCCGGCTCGTAGAGGGAGAAGGCCTCGATCGCCCCGAGGTACCCGGGCCGCTCCATACCGACGGCGTCCCCCGGGTCGAGGAAGATCTTCGCGACGATGTCCAGGCACTGCTGCGAGCCGTTCACAATCTGGATCTCCTCGGGCGTCGCCGGAAGATCAAGTCGTCGCCGGTAACGGTCGGCGATGAACTCCCGGAGGGGCAGGTAGCCGTCCGTCGTTGTGTACTGGAGTGCTTTCTGCCCCATCTCATCAAAGACCTCACAGGCCGCCTCCCGGATTCCCTCGACATCAATAAAGGCCGAGGCCGGCAGACCGCCGGCAAACGATATCACCCCGGGGATTCCCGAGACCCGGAAGAGCTCCTCGAGGAACGACGCCGGGACCCGCCCCATCCGACCAGCGAACCGGTAGTTCATGATCGATCTTTAGGCGTATCAAAAGAAAAATGCCGGGTATTCTGCCCTACTGGAGGGCGATGTAGACGAATACCGAGAGCAGGAACGCAAGGAGGAGGATCATGAAACTGATCGGGGCGATGAACGCGAGCATCGCGTTGACGGTGCTTGCGAGCTGCGAGACCCGTTGCGACCCGAAGACGACGATCCCCTCGCACGAGGCCGTCGTCGCCCCCACCCGGGCCGCCGAGAGGTCGGCGACCGCCTCACCGACCGCCTGCTCGACGTACGGGACGATCTCCTCTGCCGGCACCCGGTAGCCGACCGGGTTCTTCCCGCTGACGGTGTTGACCGTATGCGTATCGGTGGTCATGATCTCGGCCTCATCTGCGTGGTTGAGCGCCACAGACAGCAGCCGCTCCCGGACACCCGGGGCCATGTTGTTCCCGTCGATCAGGACGTACGCCGCCCGAACCCCCCCGACCTCGGTCGCCAGCACCTGCACACCGAGCGACCCGAACCCCTGCTCGCGGCTGAACGGGACCCGGACATGCGAAACCCCGACTGCGAACGGTTCCTCCGGAAGGTCCCGCACGACCCGGAACCCTTCCCGTGCTGCGGCGATATACTCCGTCGCTACCCGCGTCGCCGGGAGGACCGGAGAACCCACGCTGGTCATGCAGTTGTGGGCGTCGACGAACGCGACCTCCGAGAAGGCGCACCTCCCTTCGCCCATGATCGCGAGGCCTATCGAGTAATCGAGATCCTCTGTCCGCTCCGGGGACCGGGTGCTCACCATCAGGAGAGCGTCCCCGAACCGCTGGCAGAGGATCGATACCGATCCCGATCCGACCCGAACCGGGCGGCTCGCGGTGCCGGAGAAGGTGAGTTCCTTCCGGGACGCCGCGACAGCGCGGGCGATCTTCTCGATCTCGCTCTCTGAGACCAGGTTGAAGTCGTGGGTGGCGCAGCCGTGGGCGACCAGCGTCTCCTCGGAAAACCTGTCATGAAGGATCCGGGGCAGGTTGCCCCCGCCGACGTCGCCCATCGGCCCGGGGTGAACGTTCGGGACCGTGAAAAGGGCGTCCTTCCCCGAACTGCGGGAGAAGAAGAGCGAGACCTGCGGGACGTAGACCTCCTCGCCAATCTCGCGGAAGAAATCCTCCATCCTCTTTGAGCCGTCGGTCAGGTGGGCGATGAAGGTGTTGAGGAAGTTGAGCCCGCTGATCTGGAACGCCCGTCTCAGCGGCCGCTCGATCAGCCAGATCAGGAAGACGATGACCAGCCCGAAGACCACCTGGAGGAGGAGGGCGTAGGGAACGAACCCCGGCGTGAAGAACCAGGCACCTACCGCTATCCCGGCTGCGCCCTGGAGAAAGGCGGGAAGAACCATCCGGGTGACCCGGTAGTCGGCCACGGCCACAAGGACCAGCAGCCGGAGGCCGGAGGTCAGGCCGAGGGCGACCGCGTAGAGGGCGGGGAAGATCCCCCGGCCGAAGGTCAGGACCGGCGAGAGGCTCAGGATAACCGAGAGGACCGTGCAGGCCAGGGCGAGGAGGGCCGACCGGTTCCAGGTGATCAGCCGGCCGGAGGCCCGGACCAGCGGTACGGTCAGCAGGAAGGCGACCACTGCCGGAACCGAGAAACCGAGGGTGCCGAGCAGGAAGAAATCGGGTCCCGCCCGGAAGGTGGCGGCATCGATGATGAAGCCGAGCACAGCGATAAGCGCAAGCGACCGCGGCCAGGAGGGGGCCGAGAAGATGTAGCGAGTGAGCCGTTCGACACGAACGTCGGGGCCGGACTCCATCTCAGACGCCCCCGGATGCCGCTCTCTGGCCGGGGGCAGGGGCCGGCATCATTCTGCCGGCAAATTGCACGTTATACCCCATAACTCAGGTAAATATTTCCCCGGGCTCGCCAAAGACTTTCCGGTACCGTTCAAGCATTTTGTCCCAGTCAGGGAGGTTCGTCTGGGTGCCCGCCTTCTCGACGACAAAGGACGAGACCACCGCCCCCGCACGGCAGCAGTCGACCGGCGCGTAGCCCCGCTCAAACGCCGTGAGGAAACCGGCCCGGTAGCCGTCGCCGGCACCGGTGGGGTCGACGGCGTTCACCCGGACGGCCGGAATCTGGTGCTCCTCGCCGTCCATGCAGAGGACGCTCCCCTCCGCCCCGCGGGTCGTGACCACCATCGGGACCGACGCAACGAGTGCGTCGCGTTCCAGTCCCAGCATGTCGCACATCCGGTCCATCTCGTGGTTGTTCGAGAAGAGGATATCGATGTTCGCGAGGATGATCTCGAGTTGGTCCGGGGTGTAGCGGAGCAGGTCCTGTCCCGGGTCAAAGGAGGCAAACTCGCTCATCTGGGCTACCCGGACATTGAAGTCGGGATCGGCCGTCGCCATGTGGACGAAGTCAAGGGCGGGTGCCTCGGCCGTAGCGAACGCAACGGACGCCCCCCACTCAAAAAAGGTCTCCTGGTCGCCGGCATCGTCCGTAAAGACGAATGCGGTCGCGGTCCGGGCCTCTTTGACCAGGGTGAAGTCCTGCATGATCCCGAGGTTGTGCATCCAGAGGTCGTAGTCGCTGCCCGGGAAGTCCCCGCCGACCGAGGAGACCAGCCGGCACCGCTCGCCAAGCGTCGCAATCCCGGCCGCGATGTTCGCCGCCCCGCCGCCGAAGTAGATCTTGTGGTCGGTGATGTAGGTCGAGTTGTGTCTTCCGGGGATCTGCGGAACCCGGAAGAGGTGATCGATGGCAGTATGCCCGACGACGGCGATCATAGTTCCTGCACGTCCTGGACTTTCAGCGGGACATCGCGCAGCGCTTTCCCGACAACCGACTTTGCGATCCGGGACGCGTGTTCACCGGACTCCGCACGGAAGACCTTCATCTGGAGCACGAGCCCGACAAGGGCGGTGTTGGCAACCACCAGGGCGGTGTTCAGTTCTCCCTCGCAGAAGGGGCAGGCGATCATCCCTGCCTCGATCTCCACAAACTTTGCCGAAGGGTTGAGCCGTTTCCCTGCCTCGCTGATCGCGATGCTCACGGCATCGTCCATAGACTTGACGTCTTTAATTATCCACGCTGATTCAAGCGTAACCAAATAATCCGGCATAATCTCTCCGAATAGATGACCTACCAGGTCTCACGATGCAGGTGCTCTTCCACCGGCATCCGCGTCATGGGTTCGAGCGGCGGTGTCCCCCGGCCGACTGAAAGGAGCGCGACAGGACGGACGTGTTGCGGGAGGCCAAGGACCTCACGGATATCGTCGTCGTTGAACGCCCCGGTCCAGCACGAGTGGAGACCCCGGGCATGTGCCGCGAGCATCATATACGTGCAGGCGATGGCAGCATCCTCGAGCGCGTAGAGGATCCCCCGGTCCCCGTAGTGCGACATGGACCGGATGTAGTTCGCACAGACCACGAAGACCGCCGGGGCTTCGCGGATATGCTGCTGTTCGAGGGCCGCAAGCGCAAGGTCCGTCCGGAGATCCTCATCGGTGACGACGACGACGTCCCAGGCCTCACGGTTGCCGGCGCTCGGCGCCGTGCTCGCACAGGCGAGGATGTAGTCGATATCCTCCGGATCCAGCGGCTTCCCGGAGTAGTCCCGGACCGACGACCGTGCTTTCAGGAAACGGAGCAGATCAAAGGAGTTCATGCTCTCTGAGCGTATCCCATGCGGTCTGGGCTGCAGTCGTGGCGGCGCTGACGGCTCTCGCTATCCGTTCCGAAGCGGTGCCCAGTTCCATGCTCTCGGTCAGACTGATCGCCTCGTTGAGATGATTGATGGCCGTCTTAAACTCACCGAGTCCCGTATCGCCATAAGCAAACTCGAGTTCCGAACGGATAGACTCGAGCACCATCACGAGCATCCGCTTCCCGCCTGGTTTCTCCTGGATTGGGAACTGGATCAGGGCTGTTATCAGCTGTGATCCGACAATCAGCTCGGATTTTGCCCGTTCGGCAAACTGATAGGTCCTGATGGCGGTTTTAAGATCCATACCACATACTGGAACTCGCTAGTATAAAAAGTATTGAAGGAGAAGAGCGGGACGGTTTATCTGGATTTCTGCTTGGTCCCGAGAGCCGACACCTTGGCGCGCCGGATGCTCCGGCGTACCCGCACGTCCATCGTGGGAGCGCCGCCGCCGCCTCTGCCGCCCCGGCCCCTGCCGCCCCGGCCGCCACGTCCACCACGCCGCTGGTCCTGCCCTTCACGGCTCGCCCGCTTCTGGATGGCCGCTGCCGGCTTGAACCGCTGGTTCGGGCCGGGTTTCTTCACTTCGCCTTCACTTGCAGGGACGAGTCGGATCTGCCCCTTCACGCCCTTAACCTGGGCCCACTGAACACTTCCTGTCTTTCCCATGATAAAACTCCTTTATATTTATGCACAGACCGGCTGATAAAAGTTACCTGGAGCCGGCCGGGGCCGGCCAGTACCGGGGGTCAGGAGATCAACCGCTTGAGCTCGCGCCGGAGGGTCTCGCTGACGACTTTCCCATCCACGCTCCCCCGGAGTTCCTGCATGACAACGCCCATCAGGGGACCGAGCGCGCCCATCCCTTTCTCGCGGGCAAATGCCTCACGTTCGGTCACGATACGGTGGATGATCGCTTCCACGTCCGCCTGCGAGACGGCGGGCCCCATCTTCTCGATGGCCACGTTCACGCGGTCTTCGGGCGTCCCGGCACCCGCACCCGCCGTCTGCGCGAGTTCGGTGATGAGGTCCGGGATTGCCTCCTTGGCAGCCCGGCCGGCCTCGACGGCCGAGAGGAGGAGGAGGAGTTCCTCTTCGCTCACCTGGCCGACGGCCACGCCGTCGCGGGCGAGCTCCCGGCAGGTGGCAAGGAGCGTCCGGGCCGCGAGGGTGGGGCGGACACCGGCGGCGACGGCTTTCTCGAAGAGCGGCAGCCTCTCAGAGAACGCCACCTGCCGTGCCAGCGCCTCGTCGAGCCCGAACTCCCTGACGAACCGCTCCGCCCGGTCGGTGAGGAGTTCGGGGACGGCGATCGCATCCCAGCGGTCGGCACCGATCGTGACGGAGAAGACATCGGTCTCGGGGTACATCCGGGCAGCCCCCGGGAGCGGGCGCATGTAGGCCGTGCTCCCTTCTTCGAGCATCTTCCGGGTCTCCTCGGGAACACCGGATAGGGCCATCTCTGAGCGGATCAGCACCTGCTCGATCGCACACCCGGCACGCTCTCTCCCCGCCGCCACGATGACGACCGCGTCGTTCTCTTCCGCGCCGACGAACTCCCGGAGGCGGGCCACCTCTTCTGCCGTGACGCCGTAGGCGGGGAGCTCGTCGGTGTGGAAGATCCCGCCGACGCCGCACTTCTTCGCGTAGTCCGACATCTCGCTCCCGAGACGGCGGCCGGGCTGGATCTCCCACCCGACAAGCCCCGCGAACCCGCAGAGCCTGACGGCCAGAACGGCTTTCGCCTTCTTTAAGATGGAAGATTTCGTCTCGCTAAAGAGGGTCGTGACGTCGACGACGGTATGGTCCACCCGGGCGCCCCGCTCCCGGAGTTCATCGCGGATTGCAAGGAGGTTCGTCTGCCGCTCGACCTCGCGGCGGACCACCTCGGCGATGAGGGCGAGTTCCTGGACACCCTTGATCTCGACCCGGGCGCCGCCGGCGATCGAGACGTTGATGTCCTGCCGGATCGTCCCGAGACCCCGTTTCACCCGGCCTGTCGAGCGGAGGATCATCCCGATGTACTCGGCGACCTTCTGGACGGCCTCGGGGGTGTGCATACAGGGAGCGGTGGTGATCTCGACGAGCGGGATCCCCAGGCGGTCAAGGGAGAAGGTCTCGTCCTCTACCCGCTGGGCCGCCTCCTCCTCAAGGCAGATCGTCTCGATCCGGCAGCCGTCAGGAAGCGCGCCGGAGAGCGCGACGAGCGCCGTCCGCTGGAACCCGCTGGTGTTCGAGCCGTCGATGACGAGTTTCCTCATCGTATGCACCTGCTCGACGGGGGTCATCCCGAGCATCTTTGCTATCGTGAGGCAGACGTCGAGCGCCTCGGGGTTCATCGGGGCCGGAGGCTCCTCGTCGTGCTCCACCAGGCAGACGGTATCGTAGGTGTAGTAGCAGAACTTCCGCACGAGCCGCATCTCCTCCCGCGCCGCCCGGTCGATCTCCCCGAGCTCGCTCTCCGTCGCCCGGAGGTAGCGGTAGAACTCCCCCGTCCGCTCGGTGGTCTCCCGGAGACAGGTGGGACACCGGCAGAAGAGTTTCTCGGCCGTGTCGAGCTGCTGGTGGATCTCAATACCGGCCTTGAGGCCGAGTTTCTGGTAGTCCATCATATCGACCTCCGCCGGATCTCGCCCGCAAGGTCGGTCCGCATCAGCAGCCCCGCCCGTTCGGGGTCCGGTTCATTCCCGAGCACCCACATCAGTTTGACGAGCGCCGCCTCAGGGAGCATATCCTCGCCCTCGATGACGCCGGCGGCAAGAAGGTCCCGTCCCGTGTTGTAGACCCGGTCGCAGACCCGGCCGTGGAGGCACTGGGAGGTCATGACGACGGTCGTCCCGCTCTCGATCATATCCCGGAGCGGGGCAATCCACTCCGTCGCCACGTGGCCAAGCCCCGTCCCCGATATGACCAGGCCCTTATAACCCTCGAAGGCGTCAAGGACCGCAGGGGGCATCCCCGGGTAGAAGTGGAGGAGAGCGCAACGCTCCTCGAGCGCATCGCGGAGTTCCGGCTCCTGTGCACCCCGCCGGACCGCCTCGTCCGAGAGGGTGACGGAGAGGGAGGGGTAGTCGACGTAGCCGAGCGGCTCCATCCCCATGCTCTGGAAGGCGTCCCGCCGGGAGGTGTGCATCTTCCTGACTCTCGTCGCCCGGTGGACGGCGCACCTGTCGTCGTTCGTCGTCGCGTGCATCACCACCGCCACCTCGCCGAGGTCGCCGGCGGCAACGGCGGCGCTGCAGAGGGCGTTCATGGCGTTGTCGGAGCTCGGGCGGTCGGCGGACCGCTGCGACCCGACGAAGACGACCGGCACCGGCGTCTTGAGCATGAACCTGACCGCCGCCGCCGAGTAGGACATCGTGTCGGTGCCGTGGGTGACGATCACCCCGGCAACACCGGCCCGGATCTCGTCGTAGATTGCCCGGGCGAGTTCCTGCCAGAGGTCCGGGCGCATGTTCTCCGAGAGGATGCTCGCGATCTGGCGGTCGCGGTAGCGGGCGATATCCCCGAGTTCGGGGATCGCCCGGAGAATGTCGCTTGCCGAGAACTGGCTCGTCACCGCCCCCGTCCGGTAATCCACCCTGCTCGCGATCGTCCCGCCGGTGGATATGATGGCGAGGTCCGGGAGGTCGGGGTTCTGGACGACGACCCCTGCGCCTGCCGGCGGCTGCGGAGCCGCCCGTCCGACCAGCTCGATCTTCTCGGGAGACGTCCCGATGTTGTAGCCGTTCTCCAACTTGACGACGGCCATTCCGTCGCGTTTTGTAATGTAGGTGCCGGTGAGGGCGGTCCCGCCGTTCACGTAGCGCACCAGGTCTCCGGTCTGCAATGTCTCCATTATGCTGCCAGCCTCCGTGATTCAAGGATAAGGTCTTCAAACGCGCTCGATAGTGCCGCGTCAACCTCCTCCGCCCATGCCGCGTCGCGGGCGAGGAGGTCTCTCTGCTCGGAAAGTTGCACCGCGACCGCCGCGGGCGCCGGACCGCCGGTGATGCTCCGCACGGCAACGGCATGAGCCGGGTCGAGGACCGCGGCGATCTTTGCCTCCGTCAGTCCCAGGTCCATGACCGAGAGGCCGGCGGCCTCCTGTGCTGCGGCCTCGACGGTGGCGAGGTCGAGCGACCCGTGCCTGACCGCCCGGCCGACGATGCGGTGGGCGGTCCGGAAGGCAAGTCCGTACTCACGGACGAGGACGTCGGCGAGTTCCGTTGCTGTGGAAAAGCCCCTCCCTGCCTCGGCGGCCATCCGCTCCGTCTGGAAGGTCGCGGTGCCGATCATGCCGGATAGCAGCGGGATGCTCTGCCGGGCGGCCGCGACACCCCGCCAGAGGTGCACCGTCAACTCCTGGAGGTCGCGATTGTAACTCATGGGGAGGCCCTTCACGATCGTGATCGCCGCAGCGAGTGCCCCGGCCGCCGATCCGGCCTTCGCCCGCATGATCTCCGCCACGTCCGGGTTCTTCTTCTGGGGCATGATCGAGGAGGAGGAGCAGTAGGCGTCGTCGAGCTGGACGAACCCGACGAACGCCGTGCTCCAGAGGACGAGTTCCTCGCAGAGCCGGCTTGCCGTCGTCATACAGACGGAGGCGTCGGCAAGCACCTCGATCGCGAAGTCCCGGGCGGCGACCGCGTCCATGCTATTTGGTGCCGGGCGGGCGAACCCGAGGAGCCGGGCGGTGTAGGCGCGGTCGAGGGGGAAGCCCGTCGAGGCGAACGCCGCGGAACCGAGCGGGGATACGTCCACCCGGGCATACGCTTCACGGAGCCGGGCAGTGTCCCGCGAGAAGGCCTGCTCGTAGGCAAGGAGGTAGTGGGCCAGCGTCGTCGGCTGGGCGTGCTGGAGGTGGGTGAACCCCGGCATCACCGTCTCCGTATGGGAGGCGGCGACGTCGAGCAGGGTCCGGCGCAGATCGGTGAGCGACCGGACGAGTGCGATGATCTCCTGCTTCAGCCGAATCCTCACGCAGGTCGCGACCTCGTCGTTGCGCGATCTGCCCATGTGGAGGCGGCCGCCGAAGTCCTCGCCCACCCGGTCGATGAGGTAGGCCTCTTTGCCCGCATGGATGTCCTCGAACCTCTCGTCGAACGCCTCCTCCGGGAGGCCGTGGTCGTAGAGGTCGAGGAGCGCCGCCATCAGCGCCCGTGCCGGGGCCTCGTCGATGATCCCCTGCCGCGAGAGGCCGAGGAGGTGTGCCATGTCCACGAGGAGGTCCGCCCGTGCAATCCAGCGGTCGGCTTCCATCGATGCAAGAAAGTGCTCGAGATCGCCTGAACGCTCGCCGGAAAGACGGCCCTGCCGAATCTGATCCGTCCGCATCCTATCAACAGTCCTGTCTGTACCGTTTGGCCGGGAAAGAGATTAAAACCACGCCCGGGGTGACGGAAGGAGATGGGGTGTCATGCGCCTGCTTTCTACTCAGAGGCAGTCATACTTTGGCGATCCCATCCCCACTCTCGCCCCGGAGCACAATCCTCACTCCCTGGCAGACCGCTCCGGCAACCCGCCGTGCACCCTCATCTCCGGCCACCCTTACACAGGGAGTATGTTCCCGGTCGACCTCCCGGGCCCATGCGGATCACCCATGTAAGAGAATTAATGATAATGAATTTGGCTTATAGTATAAAATGCACCGTAATTTTCGACAATACTATATACGGACAGCGTGAAGATTACACCGTATACCATTGTAATATCTGGTGGAGATACACATGAGACCGATTACTACAGTTCTTCTGGCCGTGGCCCTCGTCACGGCGCTCATACTCGCCGCCGGGTGCACGGGCACCGGTACCGGCGACGTGTCGCACCTGCGGATCGGCTACCAGCCCAGCACCCATCAGGTCGCCCACGTGACCGCGATGGAGAATGGATGGTGGCAGGAAGACCTCGCACCCCTCGGCGTCACGCAGGTGACCGACTACCAGTTCGGCACCGGCGCGCCCGAGATGCAGGCGATGCTCTCCGGCGATATCGATATCGCCTACGTCGGCTCCGCCCCGTTCATAGCGGCCGTCAGCAGCGGGCTTGACGCAAAGATCATTGCCGCAGTGCAGACGCAAGGATCCGACCTGGTGCTCCGGAACGAGGTCCCCTACTCGACCCCCGCCGACCTCGTGGGCAAGAAGATCGCCACCTTCCCGCCGGGGACCATCCAGGACACCATCCTCCGGACCTGGCTTGAAGAGAACGGCGTCGACCCCGCAAGCGTCACCATCGTCGCCATGGACCCCGGCGCCGCCACCACCGCCATCTCCGCAGGCCAGGTCGACGGCGTCTTCCTGCCCCACCCGTCCCCGTCCGTCATCGCGGCCGAGGGCACAGGGAGGACCGTCGTGCAGTCGGGCGATATGATGAAGGACCACGCCTGCTGTGTTCTCGTGGCGAGCGGTTCCTTAATCCGCGATCACCCCGAGATCGTCGATCAGATCGTGAAGACGCACATCCGGGCGACGGAGTATAACCTCGAACACCAGGACGAGGCCGCAGCCCTCTACGCAACAAAGACCGGGCAGGATATCGAGACCGTGAAGGCATCCTTCAGGGACTGGGACGGCACCTGGACGGCTGACCCGCACGTCATCACGACCTCGGTGGTCGACTACACGAACCTCCAGTACGAACTCGGCTACATCGACAAACCCCTCACAGAGGCCGACCTCTTCGACCTCTCGTTCTACGAGAAGGCCCGGGCATAACCCGGGAACCCTCCCATTTTCTCTTCCAAAAGTATCTTTTACGGCGATGCCGATGAAATAGGAGAGAAGATCCCGGAGCGGACAGGCCAATCCTCCGCTCCGGCAGTATTACTCTTGAGCAGCGGAATAAAGACATGAACCGACAGACACAGAAACGACTACTCGGCGTTGCAGCGCTCGTCATCGCGGCGGTGATCTGGCAGATCATCGCCGAATACGTGGTAGGCCGATCCTTCATCCTCCCGAGCGTCACCGACGTCGCCAGCGCGTTCGTCAATCTCCTCGGGTCCGGCACCCTTCTTGCCGACCTCACGGCAAGCCTCGAACACTTCGGGATCGGGCTCATAGCGGCGCTCCTTCTCGGCGTCCCGATCGGGATCCTGATGGGATGGTTCCGGGTGGCAGACTTCCTGCTCGACCCGATCATCGAGATCCTCCGCCCCATCCCGCCGCTCGCTTGGATCCCGTTCGCAATCATCTGGTTCGGGCTCACCACCCAGGCGGCGGGCTTCGTCATCTTCGCGGGAGCCTTCTTCCCGATCCTGACCGCGACCTACTCCGGGTTCCGCGACGTCCCGAAGGTCTTTGTCGAGGCGGGCAAGGTGCTTGGGTGCGACACCTCCCTTGAACTGATCCGCCACGTCGCCCTTCCGGCCGCCATCCCGGCGATAGCCTCCGGCATCAGGATTGCGATGGGTGTCGGGTGGATGTGTCTCGTGGCCGCCGAGATGTTCGGCGTCTCGAACTACGGGCTCGGCTACCAGCTCTGGCACAACTACTACCTCCACCAGATGCCCAACGTCGTCGTCTACATGCTGATCCTCGGCTTTGCAGGCCTCATCATCGACCGCATCTTCAGGAACTACGTCGAACGACAACTCCTGCGGTGGCGGGCAGGGGAGGTGGCCTGATATGAGCGGAGTTAAGATCACAAACGTCGGCAAGGCCTTCCCGAAGGAGGACGGCACTGCCACGCAGGCGCTCGCCGGCGTCAACCTTGAGATCAGGGACGAGGAGTTCGTCTGCCTGGTCGGGCCGTCGGGGTGCGGGAAGACGACGCTTCTCCGGATCATCGCCGGGCTTGAGACCGCGACCACCGGGGACGTGACCGTCGACGGCCGCCCGGTCACCGGCCCGGACCCGAAGCGGGGGATGGTCTTTCAGGAGTACTCCCTCTTCCCCTGGCGGCGGGTGATCGACAACGTGGCCTTCGGCCTCGAGATGAAGGGGGTCGGAAAGGAGGAACGCCGGAAGACGGCCGACCGCTACCTTGAGATGGTCGGCCTCTCCCAGTTCCGGGACGCCTATCCCTATGAACTCTCCGGCGGGATGCGGCAGCGGGTGGCGATAGCACGAGCGCTCGCAAACGACCCCGATGTCCTCCTCATGGACGAACCGTTCGGGGCGCTGGACGCGCAGACACGGAACAGAATGCAGAGAGAGCTCCTCTCCCTCTGGGAACAGACGAAGAAGACGATCGTCTTCGTCACGCACAGCGTCGACGAAGCGGTCTACCTCTCCGACCGGATCGTCGTCCTCTCCCCCCGGCCGGGATCGGTCCGAGAGGTCATCGAGATCCCCTGGTCCCGGCCGCGAGACCGCACCAGCGCCGGGTTCGCGGAGGTCCGCCGGAAGGTGCTTCGGATGATCGACGAGAGTGAGAACACCCAGTAAGGTTTATTAGAGGAGATCTCAATTTTATAAAGCACTCATAGATCGGCAGGAGTTTTTAACAATGGTACGAAAACCAGCGAAGATGTACAGGAATCTCGCAAAGAAAGCATATACACGCAGAGAATATATGGGCGGCGTCCCCGGGAGCAAGGTCGTGCAGTTCGATATGGGCAACCTCAGCCAGGACTTCCCGGTCGAGTTCTCGATCGTCGCCGAAGAGACCTGCCAGATACGGCACACGGCCCTTGAGGCCGCCCGTACCGGCATCAACCGGCAGCTCCAGAAGGAGGTCGGCAGGGCAAACTACCACCTAAAGATCCGGACCTTCCCGCACCACGTTCTCCGTGAGAACAAGCAGGCAACCGGTGCAGGTGCGGACCGTGTCTCGGAAGGCATGCGTCTCGCCTTCGGCAAAGCCGTCGGGACCGCGGCACGGGTGGAGAAGGGCCAGAAGGTCTTCACCGTCTGGACGAGCCCGCAGTACGCTGAGAAGGCCAAGGCCTCCCTCAAGCGGGGCATCTACA
Organism: Methanoculleus sp.; assembly: GCF_020696975.1. Taxonomy (GTDB): domain Archaea; phylum Halobacteriota; class Methanomicrobia; order Methanomicrobiales; family Methanoculleaceae; genus Methanoculleus. Next base: position 8,367 of record NZ_JAJGBK010000019.1, on the reverse strand, counting down.
AGATCCCGACTCCCGCAAGGATCGTCGAAGAACGGGCAGCAACAGCCTAAAAACCCGACCCGTTCCATCCATTTTTCGGGGAGTGCCTCGCAGACGGCAGATCCGATACCTGCGGGAATATAGATTTTTATATTCTCTTCCCACCAGTATACATGATGGTTAATCCGGCAGATTCGACGCTTCCGGGCGCACTGGCAGACGCCACGGAGAGGGCCTTAAGAGAGGCGGAGATCCGGCTCCCTCAGGACGTCCTCGCGGCGCTCACGAGGGCGGCGAGTGCCGAGAGGAACGAGATCGCGCGGCAGGAGTTTGCCAACATCCTGGAGAATATCGCACTCGCAGAGGAGCGGCAGGTGCCGATATGCCAGGACACCGGCGTGCCGGTGATCTACCTCACCCTGCCTCCCGACGTCCCGTTCTCCCCCGCCCTCTTTGAAGGGGTGCGGGAGGGGGTGCGCCGGGCGACGGCCACGATCCCGCTCCGCCCGAACGTCGTCGATCCCCTTACCCGGGAGAACACCGGTGACAACACCGGTCCCGGGATGCCTGCGATCCACATCATGCCCGGGGACCGGCTCACCGTAACGGTCCTCCCCAAAGGCGCGGGCTCCGAGAACGTCTCGAGGATCGGGATGCTCCTCCCCTCGCAGGCGGGGGAGATCAAACGGTTCGTCGCCGAGACGATACTCATCGCCGGGGGCAGGCCCTGCCCGCCCGTGATCCTGGGCGTCGGGATCGGCGGGACGTTTGATATGGCGGCAGCCCTTGCAAAGGAGGCCCTGCTCCTCCCGGTCGACACCATGGATGACTACGAGCAGGAACTCTGCGACGCGGCGAACGCCCTCGGGATCGGACCGATGGGGCTTGGCGGCGATACGACGGCGCTCAGCGTGAAGGTCAAGCGGGCGGGCTGCCACACCGCATCCCTCCCGGTGGCGGTGAACGTCCAGTGCTGGGCCTGCCGCCGTGCAACCGTGGAGGTGGAACGGTGACGGACCTTGTGACACCCCTCGGCGACGAGGTTCTCGCGCTCCGGGCGGGGGATACCGTCACGCTCTCCGGGACGATCTACACCGCCCGGGACGAGGCGCATCTCCGGATGATGGAGGAGGGGATCCCCTTCGATCCCGCGGGCGCCGCGGTCTACCACTGCGGCCCGGTGGTGCAGGGCGATCGGCTCGTCGTTGCCGGCCCCACCACATCCGCCAGGATGAACACGCTCACGGGATTCCTCATCGACGCGGGCGTCCGCGCCCTCATCGGCAAAGGCGGCATGGGGCCCGAAGTGGTCGAGCAACTCCGGGGGCGCGCCGTCTACCTCGCGCTCACGGGCGGGTGCGCGGCGCTCGCCGCCGCCCGCATGAGCCTTAAAGGCGTTTATTTTGAAGACCTCGGGATGGCCGAGGCGGTCTGGGTCATCGAGGCAGATCGCCTGCCCCTGACGGTCGGGATCGATGCCCACGGCGGTGATCTCTTCGAGGTCGTACGCGGGAAAGCGAAAACACAATTTCACCAGCAATTCAATAGTAAACAGGATACCGTCTCATGAAACTCGTCATCGATGAAAGCCGCTGCAAAGGGTGCAACCTCTGCGTGCTGGTCTGCCCCTACGGGATCTTTCAGGAGGGGAAGGAACTCAACAGCCGGGGGATCGTCTCCCCGGCGCTCAACCGCCCCGAACGGTGCACGAACTGCAGGCTGCAGGCCCTCTACGGGCGGACGCTCTGCGGGGTCTGCCAGATGATATGCCCCGACCAGGCGATCACCTGGGTCGAGGAGAGGCCGTTCGAGCCGCACCGGGTGGAGGTGGAATTTTGAGCAGAACGGAGTTCATGCAGGGGAACACCGCCTGTGCGGAGGGGGCGCTCGCCGCCGGGTGCCGGTTCTTCGGCGGCTACCCGATCACGCCGTCGACCGAGATCGCCGAGACGATGGCCAGGAGACTCCCCAAGGCCGGCGGGACCTTCATATCCATGGAGGACGAACTCGCGAGCATCGCCGCGGTGATCGGCGCCGCCTGGACAGGGGTCCGCGCCATGACCGCAACAAGCGGTCCCGGGTTCTCGCTGATGATGGAGAATATCGGCTACGCGGCCATGACCGAGACGCCGTGCGTCATCGTCAACATCCAGCGGGGCGGGCCGAGCACCGGCCAGCCGACGCGGGCGGCGCAGGGGGATATGCTCCAGTGCCGGTTCGGGTCGCACGGCGACTACAGCACCATCGCGCTCACCCCGAACTCCGTCCAGGAGATGTTCGACCTGACGGTGAAGGCGTTCGACCTCGCGGACCGGTTCAGGGTCCCCACATTCCTGATGTCTGACGAGATCGTCGGCCACATGCGGGAACGGGCGACCATCCCCGACACGGTCGAGATCACTCCTCCTCGCGCGCTCGCGGAGGGCAGCCTTCCATACGAGGCCGGGGAGGATGGGATCCCCGGGTTCGCACCCTTCGGCTCGGGAAGGTTCGTCCACGTGACCGGGCTCACCCACGACGAGCGGGGCTACCCGGACACGACCGATCCCGAGGCGCACGACAAACTCGTGCGGCGGCTGGTCACGAAGATCGAGTCGGCGCGGCGTGATATCGCCGATTACGAGGTCACAAACCCCGACGCCAAGACGGTCTTCGTCACCTACGGACCGCCGTCCCGGACGGTCGAGCAGGTGATGCGCGACCGCCAGGACGACTCGATCGGCCATCTCAGGCTCAGGGTCGTCTGGCCGTTCCCGGAGTTTGCTCTCGAGGAGTTCCCGAACGCCAGGGTCTTCCTGATGCCGGAACTGAACATGGGCCAGATGGTCCGGGAGGTCCAGCGCCACGTGGACCAGCCGGTCATCTCTCTACCAAAGATCGGCGGCGAACTCCACACCCCCGCCGAACTCGTCCGGGCACTGGAGGCATACCGATGATCGCGCCCGACTGGTTCCGGGAAGACCGCCTGCCCCACATCTACTGCACGGGGTGCGGCAACGGGACGGTCATCAACTGCACCCTCGCGGCGGTGGAGGAGATGGACTGGAAGCGCGAAGAGACGGTCTTCGTCTCCGGGATCGGGTGTTCGTCCCGGGCTCCCGGCTACATCCTCACCGACTCGCTCCACACCACCCACGGCCGGGCGCTCGCGTTCGCTACGGGCGTGAAGATGGCGCGGCCCGAGTTTAACGTCGTCGTCTTCACGGGAGACGGGGACCTTGCCGCAATCGGCGGAAACCACTTCATCCACGCCTGCCGCCGGAACGTGGACATGACCGTGGTCTGCATGAACAACCATATCTACGGCATGACCGGCGGGCAGGGGAGCCCGACGACGCCGCCGGGAGCCATCTCGACGACGACACCTTACGGCGCGAGCGAACCGGCATTCGACCTCGCGGAACTCGCCGTCGCCGCCGGCGCGAACTACGTCGCCCGCTGGACGTCCTACCACGTCAAGGAACTGACGAAGGCCGTCACGACCGGGATGCAGACGCCGGGACTCGCCTTTATCGAGGTGCGGACCCAGTGCCCGACGAACTACGGCCGCCACAACAAACTCAGGACCGTCCCGGCCATGATCGAGTATATCCGGAGCCACGCGATGCTTGTCGAGAAGTATAACCGCCTGACGGCGGAAGGAAAGCCGATCCCCGAGGGCACCTTCACCGTCGGGGAACTGGTCCGACGGAGCCGGCCGGCGATGGGGGTGCGGCGATGAGGCACGAGGTCAGGTTCTCGGGATACGGCGGGCAGGGGATCATCCTCTCCGCGGTCATCCTCGGGCGGGCGGCGGCGCTCTACGACAACAAGTACGCCGTCCAGACACAGGTCTACGGCCCGGAGGCCCGGGGCGGGGCCTCGATGGGGCAGGTAGTGATCGACGACGCCCCGATCCTCTACCCCGAGGTGGCGGACCCGGACATCTACGTCATCATGTCCCAGCAGGGGTTTGAGAAGTACGGGGTCAGGGCAGGGGAGGACGCGGTCATGCTCCTCGACGCTGATCTGGTCAGGTCGCGCCCGGTCTCCCGCTACTATGAGATCCCGGCGACGACGGAGGCGAAAGGCAACCTCGGCCGGGAGATCGTGGCAAACATCGTCATGATCGGTGCACTCGTCACGGCGACCGGGGTTGTGAGCAGGGAGGCGATCGAGCGTGCGGTGCTCGACAGTGTCCCCAAAGGCACCGAGAACCTGAATTTAAAGGCATTAAAGCGGGGATTTGAACTCGGAGAGAGAGCGTGTAAACTATGAAGATGCTGGAGTACGAGGCGAAACCTATCTTTTCAACGTATGGCATACCGGTCCCGAAGGGAGTCCTCATTCGGGCGCCGGAAGAGGTCACGGCACACCTGCCGGAGTTCGGCGACAGTGTGGTGATGAAGGCGCAGGTGGATGTCGGCGGCCGGGGGAAGGCTGGCGGCGTCCTTTTTGCTGACGCAACCTCGGCGGTCAGGACCGCCCGGGAACTCTTCTCGCGGGAGATCAAGGGTATCCCCGTGAAAGAGATCCTGGTCGAGGAGCGCCTCCCCATCGAGCACGAGTATTACGTCAGCATTGCCATCGACCGGTCGAGCAAACAGCCGGTGATCCTCTTTGCCGACGCAGGCGGGGTGGAGATCGAGAGCGATGTAACTGCCGTCCGTAAGGTCGTTGTATCTCCTCTCCTCCGGGACATCCCGCCGTTCCTGATGCGGGAACTCCTCGGCGGAGCCCCGAAGGAACTCGCACCCGTCATCAACAGCCTCTACCACGTCTTCCAGGAGAAGGACGCCATGCTCGCGGAGATCAACCCGCTCGTGACGACCCCGCGGGGGGTCTATGCGGCGGACGCAAAACTGATCGTCGACGACAACGCCCTCGCCCGCCAGGGGATAGAGGTCAACCGCGACCTCTCGGAGCGGGAGCGGGAGGCCGAACGGCACGGTTTCTCCTACGTGGAACTCGACGGGACCATCGGGGTCATCGGGAACGGTGCCGGGCTCACGATGTCGACGCTCGACCTCATCGAGTACTATCAGGGGCGGGCGGCGAACTTCCTCGACGTCGGGGGCGGCGCCGACCAGGAGCGTGTGAAGCACGCCGTCCGGCTCGTGGCGAGCATGCCGAAGGTCTCGGTGATCGTGGTCAATCTCCTCGGGGGCATCACCCGGTGCGATGAGGTCGCAAAGGGGATCATCGCCGCCGGCGTCACACCGCCGGTCATCGTCCGGATGGCCGGGACGAACGAGGAAGAGGGACGGCGGCTGCTTTCCGAGTGCGGCTACCGGATGCTTGAGAGCATGGATGCGGCCGTGAAAGCGGCGATGGAGGCGAGATCATGATCTACGGCGACAAAGACCTCGGGGTGATCGTCCAGAACATCACCGGCAGGCAGGGAACATTCCACACGGAACTGATGAACGCCTACGCCCGCGAAGTCGGCGGACGGGGCGTCGTTGCGGGGGTCGCGCCCGGCAAGGCCGGCCGGGAGGTCCACGGTGTCCCGGTCTACAACACGGTGAAGGATGCTCTCGCCGAGCACGACGCCACCGCAAGCGTCATCTTCGTCCCGGGAGGGGCCGCGGGCGACTCGATCATGGAGGCGGCGCACGCGGGAATTGATCTGGCCGTCGTCATCACCGAGCACATCCCGGTCCATGACGCCATGTCGGCGATCGCCTACGCGAAACTCCACGACTGCACGGTCATCGGCCCGAACTGTCCGGGCTTCCTCTCGCCGGGCGAGTGCAAACTCGGGATCATGCCGGCCCACCTTGCCACCCGGGGGGCGGTCGGCGTCGTCTCCCGGAGCGGCACCCTCACCTACGAGGTCGTCGACGAACTCACCCGCGCCGGTATCGGCCAGAGCACGGTCGTCGGGATCGGTGGCGACCCGGTGATCGGCCAGACGTTCGTGGACGTCCTCGCACGGTTCGAGGAGGACCCCCAGACAAAGGCCGTCGTCGTCATCGGCGAGGTGGGCGGGAACCTTGAGGAGGAAGGGGTCCGCTCGACCAGCCTCCCCGTCGTCACCTACATCGCCGGCGTGAGCGCTCCCCCGGAGAAGAGGATGGGCCACGCGGGCGCGATCATCGAGGGCGGCGAGGGCGACGCCCGCTCCAAGGTGCGGCGGCTTGCCGCTCTCGGGGTCCCGGTCGCGTCCCGACCGTCGGAGATACCGGGGCTTATCCGCGAGGTGTTATGAACGGCGACCTGATGCTTGCCACCGCCTGCGAAGTGGCGGTAAAGATCGGTGCCCGGGCAGTCGTCTCGTTTGTTGAGCCGATCCCGGTCATCCCGGATCTCCCCGATATCCCGATCATCCGGGTGCAGGAGCTCCAGCTCGACGTCTTAAAAGACCTCACCATGCACGACATCCTGGAGGTGAGCGAGCGGCATATGCTTGATGCTGCCGTCCATCTCTACCTCCGGCGAAACCTGGAGACCGGCCTCGTCGTCGGCGTCTTCCCCTACGCCATCATCATCTACGACATCGAGGAGGGGAAGAACTTCATCAACCTCAAGGACTTCTCCGACATCGCCCCCCGCGAGGTGCTCCACGCGGCCCTCACGCTGGCCCTCGAGATCGGGGTCGAGGGCCGGGAGGGGCGGGCTATCGGGACCGCGTTCATCATCGGGGATCCGGAGGAAATCTTCAGGCACTCCCATCAGGCGATCCTCAACCCCTACCAGGGGCAGCCGCCTGCTCTCCGGGACATCAAGAACAGGGACAACTGGGAGAGCATCAAGGAGTTCGCCCAGCTCGACGGCGTCTTCGTCATCGATAAGACCGGCGATGTGCGGTCGGCAGGACGTTACCTGGACGTCACCGGCCGGGGCATCTCCCTCCAGGGCGGTCTTGGAGGGAGGCACCGCGCAACCGCGTCGATCACGCACGAGATCCCGGCCATCGGGATCACCGTCTCCGAGAGTGGTGGTATGGTGCGTGTCTTCAGGGACGGCAACTGCAAGATCGGCATTCGTTCCGACATCCGTGTCAGGAGTGACGGTTAGAAATGGTTATATGAATTGCAATCATTTCTTTTATCATACTTTAGAACTACGGTGGATTTGATGACGAGGAACATCAGCGTAGAAGGGCTTGACCAGATCCCGATCGAGAAGCAGCGGATAGAACTGGTGGAGAGGAAGTGCCTCGGCCACCCGGACAGCCTCGCGGACGGCATCGCCGAGTCGATCAGCCGGGCGCTCAGCAGGGCATACCTGGAGGAGTGCGGCAGCGTCCTGCACCACAACACCGACCAGGGCGAGGTCGTGGCAGGGGAGTCGATCCCGAAGTTCGGCGGCGGCCGGATCACCAGGCCGATCTACTTCCTGATATCAGGCAGGGCCACAAAGACCTTCAACGGCATAAACATCCCTGCAGACGCGATCGCTGTCGAGGCGGCACGGGACTATATCAAGGAGATCCTTCCCGCCATCAACATGGACCGCGACGTCATCGTCGACTGCCGGATGGGGAAGGGGTCGACCGACCTGCAGGACGTCTTCCGGTCCTGCGAGGGGAAGGTTCCGCGGGCGAACGACACATCGTTCGGTGTCGGGCACGCACCCTTCAGTGAGGCGGAGAGCATCGTCCGCGGCGTTGCCGCGTACGTTGACAAGACGCTCCGCCCGAAGTACCCGGTCATCGGCCAGGACTGCAAGATCATGTGCCTGCGTGACGGCGATGCCATCACCCTCACGATCGCTATGGCGTTTGTGGACCGCTACTGCTCGAGCATCACCGAGTACATCGAGCAGAAGAACGTCCTGACCGAGCAGATCGCCGCCGTTGCACAGCAGTTTACCCGGAGAAATATCAACGTCGCCATCAACACCGCCGACGACCTTGATGCCGGCAGCGTCTTCCTGACGGTCTCGGGAACCTCGGCCGAGATGGGCGACGACGGGTCTGTCGGCCGCGGCAACCGCGCGAACGGGCTGATCACCCCGAACCGCCCCATGAGCATGGAGGCGACGAGCGGGAAGAACCCGATCAACCACATCGGTAAGATCTATAACCTTCTTGCGACACAGATTGCCCAGGACTGCGTCAGGGAGGTCGACGGCATCGAGGAGATGTACGTCCGCATGCTCTCCCAGATCGGCTACCCGATCGACCAGCCGCACGTGGCAAGCGCCCAGATCCTCACGAAGCCCGGCTACGACATCAAGTCCATCAAGCCCGACGTCGAGGCGATCATCGACGGGTGGCTGGAGAAGACACCCACCATCACCGAGAAGGTCATCAGGGGAGAACTCTCCACCTTCTAATCCTCTTCTCCAAACATTCTGGAGCTTGTAACCCATGAGTAAACCATCATCCCGAAAGCACGGGCCCGGACCCGGGCTCGTCCGTCTCGCCATCCCGAACAAAGGGAGGATCGCCGGCCCCATCAA
>NZ_JAJGBK010000017.1 GCF_020696975.1 Methanoculleus sp. | reverse complement strand
GGTTTAGCTTATTGGATAATAGGAACACTTATGATGATTATTTCTTGGTTTTTCTGGCCATCACCAGCAGTAGCACTAATTGGAGTAGTAGGCCTCCTCGCCTATGCGGGAGACCCCGAAAACCTCCCCCTGCTCGCCGTGAACGTCACGTTTCTCGCGGCGGCCGTGTTCCTCTGGCGTCTGCGCTCGCGGGGGGAAGGGCCCTATAAGGAGTTCTGAGCGGATGATATCACATTCCTCCCAGCCCTGGTAAGGGCTACGCGGAGGAGAGCCTCATCCCTGCCCCTCGATCCGCTCCGCAGTCGCGATCATCCTGTTGACGAACTGCCTCTGGACGCAGGTGATGAACGGGAGGGTGATCACCACGGCGTTACGCACCCCGTCCTCCTGGTAGACGATCATGCAGACCCTGTCGTCGGCGATGAAGACGTACTCGAGCAGAAACGCTGATCCATCCACCGGGATCGGGCCGCAGTAGACCTTCTCAAATATATTCTCCTGGAAAAAGGCGCAGAAGGGCTGCGGGACGTATACTGAGGCGTTTCCAAGCGGATTTGTGATCCCGCGCTTCCCATTCGGGAGGAGGACGCTCACCGGGTGGTCCCTTGATGCATCGGCAATCAACCGGGCGAACTCCCCGATCTGCCCGTAGTCCAGGCAGACGATCACAAGGTCCCGGGTTACGCCCGCGGCAAGCGACTCCGCGTGGCGTCGGATGCTCCACTCCCCCTGCACGTACCAGATCGGCGAGTTCTTCGACCGGGCATCGAGCGAGAGAGCATCAAGGCCCTGCACCGCCGCTGTCGCCGCGGCATCGACGGTACTCGTTAAGTGGCGGATGACGACGGCAGGCTCGGCCGGGATGTAGACGTGGGGATTCCCCCGCCGAATGGTGACGAAACCCCGTGCGGCAAGCCCTTCGGCGATGTCGTAGACCCTCGGGCGCGGGACGGCGCTCGCTTCGTGGATCTGGCGGGCGCTCCCTTCCCCGATCCCGACAAGAGCCGCGTAGACCCGGGCTTCGTACTCCGTCAATCCGAGGGTTGTCAGGTTCCGGACAAGGTCGTTCATAGTTGTTACTATGAAAGTTACACCAGGATTAAACCTCTCCATGCCTCACCTTATTCTGAAGAACTCTGGTGACACCCATGCGGCTAAAGACGATCCTTGAGCGGATTCTGCGGTTCATTGGCAGAGACGGCCGTGATGCACCCGGAGGCGGCTCAGATAACGCCTGCTCCTTCATCATCGACCCCTTCGCAGACTGCGGGGAGGAGACAGAGTACGGGGGATCGGTATCGGCAGAAGCCATCCGGGCGGCCTGCCGCCGGATGCAGGGGGCAGCGACAAAGGGAGACCTCCTCCGTGTTATCGTCGACGAGATGAAGGCGTTCGACCTGCACGACCTGGAGATGATGTACGCCCGGTTCGAGCGGAAGGTCGCCACCCTCCCGAAAGACTACCGCGATCGCCTTCTATCAAGCGTCAGGGAGGAGATCTTTCTGACGCATCACCGCCTGATCCTCCTCTCCCGAAACGGCCAAGATCCAGGTATGGAGGATCCGCCGGACCCGGCACTCGGCGCCTACTGCGCCATGGTCGCGGAGGCCTGCACCGCAAAAGCGCGGGAGAAAGACCCGAAGTACCTCTACCTGAAGTACCTCCTCTCCGGGTTCACCATGTTTGTGCTGGGGGAGCCCGCCCATCCGGTCGGCACCCCGTTCCCCGGCGGGCAGATCGTCGACGAGTGGGAGGGGGCCTACCTCTGCCCGGTCAGGGATATGGCCGACGACGTGGCTTTCGCCCTCTGCCCTTACTGCCCGGCGGTCCAGAGCACGGAACCGACGTTCCCGGAGATGCGGGCCCGCCGCCACGAGCGGAGGCGGCAGGAATCCCTGGAGAATTACTGGACGAATTACAAAGGTTGATAGTCACGAGAGGATCTGTACAACACGGAGATGAATGGAATGAAGATTGTTGATGTAGCAAAGGAACCGATTGGAAAGAACCCGCACAACGTCGACGCCCGGAAGGTCTACGATACCGAGCACGCGACGGCGGTGGTGATCACGCTTGCCCCCGGAGAATCGCTCAAGAAGCACATAACCCCGGTGGATGTCTTCTTCTACGTCCTCGAGGGGACCGGGATCGTCGAGATCGGCGACGAGCGTGCAGAGGTCGGAAAAGACCATCTGGTCGAGAGCCCGGCAAAGATACCGCACCGCCTGGCAAACGAGAGCGACAGCACCTTCCGGGTGCTCGTGGTGAAGGTCCCCCGGCCGACGACCGGGACAAGATTGCTCTAAGGAACGGTAAGAGATAATGGTCGTTGAGTCGATCCCGAAGGCAGTGGGCTTCATCTACGGCCTCCTCGCCTTCGCCGCTCTCGTCTGGCTCTGGCGCTTCGGCCGGTTCACCCGCCGGCGTGCGATGCCGTTCCTCGTAGTCTCGACGCTCCTCGGGTTCCTGGTCTTTACGCCGGTCTTCCCCTACCAGTTGCAGGCCGTCGTCCTCAGGGATGCGGCGGCACTCGGCTCGCCGCTTCCCATGGCACTCACCGGGACGCTCGCCTTCATCGCCCTCGCCCTCGTAGTCGGCCGGATCGCCTGCGGGCAGATCTGCCCGGTGGGCGCCGTCCAGGAACTCATGTATCTCGTGCCGGTGAAGAAGCGCGGCAATGCTGACAGCAGAGTCCCGGTGACGGTCAGGGCCGGCGTCTTCGTTCTCTTCCTCGCCGCCGGCCTCGGGCTCTCGGCAAACCTCCTTGCGCTCATCGGCCTCGCGGATTTCTTCCACCTCGCGGTCGCGAGCATCTCGTTCGTTGTCTTCCTCTCGATCGTCCTCCTCTCCGCCACGGTCTACCGGCCGTTCTGCCGGTACATCTGCCCCTACGGCGCTCTCCTCGCTCCTGCGGCATCAAGGGCCTTCTACCGGCTCCGGCGGACGGACGCCTGCATCGGATGCCGGAAGTGCGAACGGGCATGCCCAACCGGAGCGGCGAGGCCCGATGACCGTCGCGGGGAGTGCTACCTCTGCGGTCGGTGCACGGATGCCTGCCCGGTGGACGGGGCGCTCGTGTATGGACGGGGGAAATGAGAAGAGTATATGCGAAGAGCATCAGAATAAAGAAGAGGTTGGTATACAATGGCTAAAGAGAGTCGTGCAGAGTTACAGGGGAAAGTCCTCCAGTTAGCGGACCTTGTCTCCTACCAGGACGGGACCGTGGCAAGCAGAATGATCATCAACAAACCCTCGGGGAGCATCACCCTCTTCTCGTTCGACGAGGATGAGGGGCTCTCGGAGCATACCGCGCCCTACGACGCGGTCGTGACGATCCTCGACGGTGAGTGCGAGGTCTGGGTCGCGGGCGACACGCACCAGATGAAGGAAGGGGAGACGATTATCTTCCCGGCAAACGTCCCTCACGCCCTCTCGGCCGTAACCCGGTTCAAGATGTCGCTTACGATGATCCGGGAGTGAAAGCGTGACGAACGAGAAGGAAGGCGATTACTGCACCATCTGCGGCGGGGTGCGGCCGGACGCGATCAAGATCAAGACGGTCCTCGTGGATGGCAAGGAGACCGGTATCAATCAGCTCGAGTTCATCGTCGCTGGTGTCCGGGACCTGCACCTGGAGAATGATGCCGCCGTCCGCGAAGAACTCCTCCGGAGAGCCGCGGCATTCAACTACATCCCGACGAAGAAGAGAGAGGCCTACGGCGACGCCCTGATGCAGGAGTACAGAGCGGTTCCGAAGTGAAGGGGTCCGGATAGAGGGCACTCAGGCTCCGGGGGTCTTGAACTCCGTTCATCCGGCCAGTTGTACAACCCTGCCCTTGCACCTCCGGGTGCTCATGCGTCCGATGCGTGCCGGCCCTTCCGGGACGTATGCCGGGTCGATCAGAGGCGAGGGTTCTCGAACCCTGACCTTTAAAAAAGTGATATTCGGGATACTGTTCTGCCGGGTCTGAACTCAGTACCGGCGGAAGTCGCTTCTCGGTCTCGGAGGCCGTGCCTCGTCGATCTTTAAGGTGCGACCCTCGAATACGGTGTTGTTCAGGGCTTCTTTTGCCGCCTCAGCCTCTTCTGGGCTGGACATCTCAACAAACCCGAACCCTTTGCGCTCAATAACTCTGACGTCATTTACCGTCCCGTACCGGGCAAATAACTCTTTCAACTGCTCTTCATTTACCGAGTAGGTGAGGTTTCCGACGTACAGCTTGCTGCTTTCCATTCAAAGATCCTCTTCACTCATATACGCTCAAACCTTAATTACCCTTCGGAGGAAACTTCGGGCACCGGCTCGGAGACGATTCCCCCGATACGGGAACGCATCTGCATATAGCCCTGCGTTGCTTTAACCCGTATTCACCATCCAAAACCCCGAATGACGACGAGATCGCATCTTGAACCCGACGGGATTACTGAAGGCATCGTGCCGGGAGGGCTATCCGGAGTGCCGGGCGCACACCGATGAGACGGCATCCGGCATCACCTCTCCCGCTGCCTGATGCCGGCGCGAGCACGTCTGTTGTCTCGCTCCAGATCCCCGTGAGATGTTTTAAGCGGCGAACAGCCCCGGCCGCCAATCAGCACTTGCTGGTCTCTCATACGGCAGGATCCCTTTCACCAGACCCGGGTTGTAGACGTGATCCCGGGATAGATACTTTAATGGTGGCTCGGGTCATTGGTATACACCTCCAGGAACGATGCAGGCGGAGTCTGCGTCACCGCCTGTTACGGAGTTGATTAACTGACGAATACACGAGGATCACAAAACACCGGAAGCGAAGAGATTGTACGAGTACGGTTACCAAAGAAGCGGAATCGGGAAATATTTGGCCGGGCCGACCTGATGCTCGGGGCAAACCACATACGTGTTCGTTGCGAGGACGGCGTCACGCGCACCGGGCGAATCAAGGGCAAGATCAAGAAGCGGCTCTGGATACGCGAAGGCGATCTCCTGATCGTTGTTCCCTGGAGTTTCCAGGACGAGAAGTGCGATATCATCTACCGCTACATCAAACCCCAGGTTGACTGGCTCAAGAAGCACAACTATCTCAGCCAATAATCCTCGTGATTTTGCGCCACAACTGATATACCGACCCGGGCAGGGCCCTGCCCCGGGGCGGAGGTGGGGATTACCCGGGATTTTTCTCCCGGTGATGGTTATACCCGGAGACCCCGGTCAACGGCGTCAGCCAGGTTGCCTGCGATATCGGTATGCACCAGTACAAATGTTCTGCTCACCGATGCCGTCATGCTCGCCGCTATCTGCATGGTGAGCATGATGAGTCGCATGGCATCCGGGACTGTTCCTCCCTCCCAGCCTCCCCGGATGCATTGATTGGCAATCTGCTTTGTGATCTCATTTCCCAGCACCACAAAGTTGCTTGCCCTGCCCTTCTGTACTATCCGTGGTCGTGAATCAATGATCTCGGCAATCGCATAATTTCCTGCCGTAGCGTACAGCCTCTTTCGGCGGACCACCGGCCCTTCGGTCTCGGTCACCTCGCCGATAAGAACCCCGTCCTGCTGCGAGATCTTGGCCTTGTCGTTCCGGACCCGGATTGTCACCCCGACCTCGTCAGCCCGGGCCTGTAAGTCATTATCGGACGCGATCGAACCGCTGTAAAGCTCGCGTTCCAGTTCTTCAATACAGGAGTCGTCCCCCTGGAATGCGATCTCCCGCATATCCCCCGCCATAACAGCGCCCTGTTTTCCAATGAATGCAATCACGAGCGTCATTTGGTGAACCTCCAACCCCGGCATGGAGCGGGATGGTGCGCTCACCCCACTCACCCGCACCCTGTATCAATCTGTTGATGCTCCACTGGAGCAGGCCACCTATCCACCCTGAAGAGTACAGTCCGTTCCTGGCAGGATATGGACAGAGCCGTTGCGTCCAGCAACTATGTCGCTGTCCAGCCCCGGTGTTCCTGGAATGATCAGAATGAACCGCGGACAGGGAAGTTCACCATAATTATAACAATGTTTTTATAATAGCCATGCCATGCGCGCGGTATCACGGGGGTTGACTGATGTGACGAAACAGAACGTGAGTGCAGGCATAGAGGTCCGGCAGCATTCCGGTGGTATCACCCCTCCCCGGAACACGGGTGACCGGACCAATCGCACGAAGGGAAACCATCCTGCAACGTATGCAAACGATCTCCCCCGGGGGCGATAGAATGACTGGCGAGAAGAAAAAGACCAAACGCGGTCTCGCATCCGCAGACGAAGCGACCCGGAAACGTGTCGCAAGAATTGGTGGAATGGCGCCGCACACTGCACGAGGTCTCCAGGCCGCTTCCCACGAGACACGGCGGCGGGTCGGAAAAGCCGGGGGCAAGGCCCCGCATGCAGCGAGAGGCCTCCAGGCCGCTTCCCACGAGACCCGGAAGCGTGTGGCGCAGGCCGGCGGAAGGTCCCCGCACAAAGAGCGGGGGCTTCAGGCGGGATCCAGGACGACCCGGCGGCGAGTCTCGCGAAAAAGCCGGCAGGCTTCAGCAGGTGTAAAGCGCTCGGCGTAGGCCGCGGATCCCGGCCTCACTCCTCCTTTGTTGCAACTGGCGAAGGGAGGTGGGGTCTACTCGCCCTCTTCCCCGGCCTTCCGCCGCACCCGCGGTCCCCAGGCAGGCGCCCGGAGTTTCACCGCCGGGGTCTGGCACGACTCCATCCCGGCCCCCTTCAGGAGAGACGGGTAATACCGGGCAACATACTCCTTCACCATCCTGCGGGACGAGAACCGGGGACCGTTGCTCTTGATCGACTCCTTCATCATCTTCACCCAGCCATGGGGGATATCGTCGATGGAGCGGTTGTAATAGAGCGGCACGACTTCTTTCTCAAGGAGATCGTAGATTGCCGAAGCGTCGGCGGAATTCCTCCCTTCGCAGGCAACCGTCTCGTCCCCGAACGCCCAGCCGTTTCTGCCGTTGTAACCTTCGGTCCACCAGCCGTCCAGGATAGAGAGGTTCAGCACCCCATTCAGCGAAGCCTTCATGCCGCTCGTGCCGCTTGCTTCCATCGGGGGCAGCGGGTTGTTCAACCAGACGTCGACGCCGTGCACCAGGTATCGGGCCACCTGGTCGTTGTAGTCCTCGATGAACGCGATCCGTCCTCCGAACTCAGGCTGCTGCGTGTAGCGGTAGATCTGCTGAAGCAGCCGTTTACCCTCGTTATCGGCCGGGTGGGCCTTGCCGGCGAAGATGATCTGGACAGGATACCAGGGGTTGTTTAAGATGCGTTTCAACCGCTCCCGGTCCTCAAAAATGAGGTGCGCCCTCTTGTAGGTCGAGAACCGCCGGGCAAACCCGATCGTCAGGACAGAGGGGTTGAGGAACGCTCCCTCGGCCGCAGGGTTGAGCGCCCCGCCGTGGTGCGTCGCCCACTTTATCCGCTCCTGCTCCCGGATCCGGTTGAGGAGTTTCGCCTTCAGCCAGAGGTGGAGGTGCCAGAGTTCGGCATCCGGGATCTCGTCGATGAGCTCCCATACCGTCGGGTCGTCGTGAGTCGAGAGCCACTCGGGAGATGTCGGCCCGATATGCCGGTCGTAGAGTTTCTTCATCCTGGGGTTCAGCCAGGTCGAGACATGGACGCCGTTCGTGACATAGTCGATCGGCACCGTCGCCTCCAAAGACCCCGGCCACAGGCACCGCCACATGTCACGGGTGACGGTCCCGTTCGTGCGTGAGACACCGTTGTGGTGCGTCGACGCACGCAGGGCGAATGCGGTCATGTTGAAGCCCGAGCCGGGGCTCTGCGGGTGGACCCCGAGCTGCAGGAACCTCGTCCGGTCGATGCCGAGCGCCGGGTAGTAGGTCTTGAAGTAGCGGTCGATGAGGTCGACGGGGAAGACGTCATGCCCTGCCGGGACGGGGGTATGTGTCGTGAAGACGGATGTCGCCTGCACCTCTGCGAGCGCTTCCTCAAACGTCATCCCCCGCTCGACTCGTTCCCGGATCCGTTCGAGCAGTGCGAACGCCGGGTGGCCTTCGTTTAAGTGTACCGCCGCATACTCGATCCCGAGCGCGTGGAGGACTTTTCTGCCGCCGATCCCGAGGACGATCTCCTGCCGGAGGCGCTGCTCCTGGTCGCCCGCGTACAGCCGTGATGATATGCCCCGATTTTTAGGGTCGTTGCAGGGGAGGTCGGTATCGAGAAGGTAGAGCGGGATCCTGCCGACCTGGACCTTCCAGACGGCGACGTAGATGGGCGGGTCGATCTGGGGGACGCGGACCACCAGGTCGTCACCGTTCGCATCCAGCACCCGGGTGACGGGCGCCGCGTCGCGGTCGAACGGTTCGGTGACGTCCTCCTGCCAGCCGTCGGGGCTGATCTGCTGGTGGAGATAACCCTGCGAGTACAGGAACCCGACGGCGACCATCGGGAGACCGAGGTCGCTCGCCTCCTTTAAGTGGTCGCCGGCGAGGAATCCAAGCCCGCCCGCGTAGATGGGGAGCGAGTGGTGAAGCCCGTATTCTGCCGAGAAGTAAGCAATAGGGAGCGAAGGATTGCCGGAATACTCCTCGGTGAACCAGGTTCCGGTGGCGCTCATGTACTTCTGGAACCGGCGCATGATGATGTCGTAGCGGTTGCAGTAGGCAGGGGTCTCCGCCGCACGGTTCAGGAACCCGGCCGGGATCTCGCGGAGCATCCGAACCGGGTTGTGGCCGCTTGCTTTCCAGGCCTGCTGGTTCACCTGCTTGAAGAGGATCCGGGCCTCCGGATTCCAGCTCCACCAGAGGTTGTACGCGAGGTCGACGAGCCCGGAGAGCCGTTCCGGGACGTGGGCAAACGGATCGTGTATGGGATTATCCATGAATTCTGTCCCCTTTTGAGGATGTACTTTCCATATTTATTATTATATATGTTTGTTTATTTTGGTAAATTGTTGAGAAAACAGAAAAAATAAAAAACGATGAGGTCTTTATGCGGGGCGAGGGCCGGTGAAGTTGCCAGGGCATATGGAGTGCCCGGAAGCGAGTGGTGTGGGGCCCGGGCACAAAAGTTGCTCAAGCATGTCCTGCCGTGACCCCTACCCCCTCCCGTAGATCCCCGTCACCTCCCGAAACTCCCGGAGGATCTCCTCCCCCATCTGCTCCGGCCGGAGCCGCCACTCCCAGTTCCCCTCCGTCGTTCCCGGTCGGTTCATCCGCGCCTCCTCCCCGAGGCCGAGAATGTCCTGCATCGGGACGATGACGGTATCGGCCGGGGAGAGCATCGCAAGACGGATGAGGATCCGGTGCACCTGATCGGCGCTCACCGGGCCCCCGATGTAGCGGAATATGATGTCCTTCTGGTCGTCCGGCACCTCGTGCTCGAACCAGCCCCGGACGGTGTTGTTGTCGTGCGTTCCGGTGTAGGCAACGCAGCCCTTTGTGATGTTGTGGGGCGCGTGCGGGTTCCGCGCGACGTCGCCGGAGAAGCCGAAAGTCAGGATCTTCATTCCCGGGAACCCGAAATGGGTCATCATCCCGTGGACGTCGGAGGTAATGTAGCCGAGGTCTTCTGCGATGATAGGGAGGCACGGCCTGCTCCGTGCGAGCAGGGTGAAGAGGTCCCGTCCGGGCGCATCGACCCAGCGCCCGTTCTCCGCGGTCGCGCTCCCGGCCGGCACCTCCCAGAACTGCACGAACCCCCGGAAGTGATCGAGGCGCAGCCGGTCAACAAGGGCGAGGGTGCGGTCGATCCGGCTCTTCCACCAGGAAAATCCCTGCTCCCGGTGCGCATCCCAGTTGTAGACCGGGTTTCCCCAGAGTTGCCCGGTCGCGCTGTACATATCGGGAGGCACCCCCGCGACGGCAGCCGGTTTCTTCAGGCCGTCCAGTTTGAAGAGGCCAGGGTTCGCCCAGAGGTCGACGCTGTCGTAGGTGAGGTAGATCGGGATGTCCCCGATGATCTGGAGATGGCGCTCGCGGCAATGGTTCTTGAGCGCCTTCCACTGACGGTCGAAGACGTACTGGAGGAACTTCTCGCGGACGATCCGGTCGGCAAGCTCGGTGCCGTGCTTCCTGAGCGCCTCCTCGTGCCGGTCCCGGATCCCGGCCGGCCAGTCGCCCCAGGCCTTTCCGTCAAAGAGGTCCTTGAGGGCGACAAAGATGGCGTAATCGTTGAGCCAGGAGGCGTTCTCGGCGGCAAACTCCTCGTAACGGAAGTCCGGACCGCGCTCTTTGAACCGCGCAAACGCCCTATCAAAGAGGCCGTTCTTGTAGTCCAGGACCATCAGGTAGTCCACCCGGTCCACAGGGAATCCAGGCGGGTCCCTGATATCCTCCGGGGCGAGGAGGCCGTCCGCGACCATCTCTTCGGGGCTGATAAGCCAGGTGTTCCCGGCAAACGCCGAGGTGCTCTGGTAGGGCGAGTTGGCAAACGTCGGGCATGTCGGGTTGAGGGGAAGGATCTGCCAGTAGCGCTGCCCGGCGCCGGTCAGGAGGTCTACGAACCGGTGCGCTGCGGGTCCGAGATCGCCGATCCCGTACGCCGACGGCAGGGATGTGATGTGGAGGAGAACCCCGCTCCCCCGCCGGTTCATGCCCCGATCCTCCTCACGCAACCCTCACCCCGAGGCATGCCGCCGCCCTCCTGAAGGCCCCTGCCCACCGTTCTGCACCCCCGTCGCCCCGGGCGGCACGCTGCTCCATATCCGCGTAGCACCCGCGCAGCCCGATAAAGATGTTCTGGCTCTCCCATAAGGTGAACGAGAGCCCAAAAACGTTTGCGCACCCAAAGACACGGACGATATCCTCAAAGGGAGCCGGATCCTCCGGGCGGTCCTCCGCCGCCCGGAGAGAGAGCGTGATCCGCCTGCTCGCCGCCTCCCCGAGGGCCGCGAGGTCGGGCGCAAGGTTCCGGGCTCTCATCTCTTCCGCGAGCGCGAAGAACCGGTCAGGGTCGGGGCACCCATCATTGAGCATCGCGAGGAGCCGCGTGGTCTTCGCATGCGCCAGAAGATGGGCGGCTGCTCCCGGCAGAGGGATCCCGAGATCCTCGATCGCTCGAATCAAAGCCGCCGCGTCACGGTAGACCGTGCAGATCGCCTGCCCGAGCCCGGGAGCGGTCCGGCGGGCGATCGCCCACCGTTCCTCATCGGAGAGGTCGGACGCTGTGTAGACCCGGTCAAAGGTTCCGGAGATTGTCCCGGCGGGATCCGGGCCCATCAACCCCACCCATACCGGCCGGAGCGCCTCCTCACCACCGGACTCGCGGACGCCGAAGACGATCCGGTCCATCCCGGAGAAGAACGCGGCCGCATCAAGGAGCGTCTCCTCGCCCGTCGCCCGGGACCGGACCCGGACGGTCCCGAGGATGCGGCGGCAACCCCCGACGTTTGAACGGTAACGCCAGGCCCCCCGGAAGGCGTACATCCCCGGCGCGGTCGCAGGGTGCTCGATGTCGAAGAGGGTATAGAGGGCCGCCCCTGCCCCGAGCCGGACGAGGTCGAATGCTCGCGGCCTGACCTCGGCCTCGTAGACCGCGGCGCCGGTCGCATACCCCGGATCGTTTGTCGGAGCGCGGCGGAGGATACCGATGAACCCCGGCTCGAGGTCGAGGTCGAGGGCCTGTCGGGCAAGGTCCATTGCCCGGCCTGCGTGCCGCATCACCTGGACGCTCCCCGGCTCCGTGATGTCGTCGAAGAACCAGCCGCAGCTCGTCTGCATCAGCATCGTCTGCCGCTCCATCTCAAGGAGCGTGAGCACCCGCCGCTGCTCGTGGGGAGAGAGGGCGCGGAGCGCATGCCGTGCGAAGAACGCCGCCGCGGCCTCGTCGGACCACCGGCCGAGGGCGAGGGCGACAGCGTCGTCGCGGGCCTCCGCCGGATCGCGGACGAGGAGCGCAAGCGCTTCCGCGGCCCGGGGGGCGAGGGCGTCCCGGACCATGATGACCGCCTCCCTGAGCGGCCCGCGCCATGCCTGCGACCACTCTGGATGCGTCCCGCAGTTGCATCCGCACTCTCCCCGCCAGCGTTCGAGACCGTGGATGCAGCTCCACGACGTCCCCTCCCGGACGGTGACCTCGTGCGTGGGCGGGTGAGCGGCAAGATACTCGCCGTAGACCGTAAGGCGTGCCTCATGCCGGGCCTCGATGGTCTTGAGGCAGTAGGCGAGGGCCATCTCCCCGAACTCGCGGTGGTGACCGTAGGTCTCTCCATCGGTCGCGATATGCACGAGCTCCGGACGGTCAGGGTTTCGGGAGAACGCGCCGAGCAGCCGCCCGGCAAACCGCCGCCCGTCGGAGAGCAGGTCGCCGAACGCAACGTCGCGGGCGATGCCTCCGTCGTAGAAGAAGATCGTGATGCTCCGCCCGGAAGGGAGGCGGCAGAGGTAGGGCATCCTTGTCTCGGCCCGACCGCCCGAGACGTCTGTCCAGACATCCGACCCGATCGGGCGCACCATTCCCGCCTGGTGAGGAGCAAGGACCGTGAACCGGATCCCCGCCCCCGCCATGATATCCAGGGACTCGAGATCGACCGCCGTCTCCGGGAGCCACATCCCTTCGGGCTCCCGGTCGAACCGGGATACAAAGTCGCGGACACCCCACGCGACCTGGGCCTGCTTATCCCGCCGGGTCGCGAGCGGCATGATGATGTGGTTGTAGCAGCAGGCGATCGCGGAGCCGTGGTTGGCGTAGCGCTCCCGGCTCTCCCGGTCGGCCTCGATGATCGCGCCGTAGACCGCCGGCCGGTGCCGCGCGAGCCAGGCAAGGATGGTCGGGGCGGCCGTGAAACTGATCCGTGAGTAGGTGTTCACGGTCTCCTCGATCATACCGTCCGCGTCAAGGATGCGTGCGGCGGTGTTCGGGGCGTAACACTCCGTGGTCACCCGCTCGTTCCAGTCGTGGTGCGGTGCGGCGGACCGCTGGACCTCGACCTCCCCGAGCCAGGGGTTCTCCCTTGAAGGCTGGTAGAAGTGGCCGTGGATACAGACAGCGCGGTCCATCGTCATGCCCCCTCGGGAAGAAAGATGACAACGCCAAGCGGCGGCAGGGTGAGCGGGAGGGACCATGGCCGGCCGTGCGCCGGGTCCTGCTCCGCCTTCACCCCCCCGAGGTTCCCGACACCGCTCCCCCCGTACTCGACTGCATCGCTGTTGAGCACCTCCTTCCAGAACCCGCCGAACGGGACGCCGACCCGGTAGCCGTAGCGCGGTACCGGGGTGCAGTTGCAGACGACGAGGGCAACCTCTTCGGCCGAGAGCCCCCGACGCAGGTAATTGACGATGCTCTTCTCGACGTCCGAGAAGTCGACCCACTCAAATCCTCCCGGGTCGGCGTCCCGCTCGTGGAGAGCGGGCTCCCGCCGGTAGAGGTGATTTAAGTCAGTGACCCACCGGCGGATCCCCTGGTGGGGCGGATACTGCAGGAGATCCCATGAAAGCCCGGCGTCGTGGCTCCACTCCGACCACTGCCCGAACTCCCCGCCCATAAAAAGGAGTTTCTTCCCCGGATGCGTGAACATATATCCATACAGGAGACGGAGGTTCGCCCGTTTCCGCCACTCATCGCCGGGCATCTTTCCGGCGAGCGAACTCTTCTCGTGGACGACCTCGTCGTGCGAGAGGGGAAGGATGTAACGCTCCCGGAACGCGTACCATATGCTGAACGTGATAAGATCGGGCCGGTATTTCCGGAAAACCGGGTCAAGCACGAAGTAGTCCAGGGTATCGTGCATCCAGCCCATATTCCATTTCAGGTCGAACCCGAGCCCCCCCGTCGCGGTCGGGGCGGTCACTCCCGGCCAGGAGGTCGCTTCCTCGGCGATGACGAGCACATCCGGGAATTTAGCGTGGACCGTATCGTTCACCTTCCGGAGGAAGGCTATCGCCTCGAGGTTCTCCCTCCCGCCGTAGACGTTCGGTATCCATTCTCCGGCACTCCGCGCGTAGTCCAGGTAGAGCATCGAGGAGACCGCGTCCACCCGCAGACCGTCCGCGTGGTAGCGTTCCAGCCAGAATACGGCGCTGCTCATAAGGAACGACCGAACCTCGTTTCTTCCGAGGTTGAAGATGTAACTCTTCCACTCCGGGTGGTAGCGCTGGCCGGGGAGGGCATGCTCGTAGAGGTGCGTGCCGTCGAAATAGGAGAGGCCGTAGCCGTCGGCGGGGAAATGGGACGGCACCCAGTCGAGGAACACCCCGATCCCGCGCTGGTGCAGGTAGTCGACAAGGTGCATGAAGTCCTCCGGGGTGCCGTACCTGCTGGTGGGCGCGAAGTAACCGAGCGTCTGGTAGCCCCAGGAGGCGTAGAACGGGTGCTCCATGACGGGGAGGAACTCGACGTGGGTAAATCCGGTCTCAAGGAGATACTCGGCAAGCCCGGTCGCGAGTTCCCGGTAGTTTAAGGACCGGTTCTCCTCTTCGGGCACCTTCCGCCATGAACCGGGATGCACCTCGTAGATGGATATGGGGGAGTTCGGGGTGTTATCCTCCTCGCGGCACCGCATCCACGCCCGGTCGCGCCAGGTGTAGTCAAGATCCCAGACGATGGATGCGGTCTTTGGCGGAACCTCCCAGAAATACGCGAACGGGTCGCCCTTCTCCACCTGGTAGTTGTTGTACCGGCTCTTGATGTGGTATTTGTAGAGCGCTCCGTGGCCGATATCGGGGATGAACCCTTCCCATATGCCAGAGTCGTCGTTCCGGATCGAGAGCGGATGCCGGCCGGCCTTCCAGCGGTTAAAATCCCCGATGACCGAGACCTCCGCCGCATTCGGCGCCCAGACCGAAAAGAACGTCCCCTGTACACCGTTAGCGACGGCGGGGTGCGATCCCAGCTTCTCGTACAGGCGGGAGTGGTTCCCCTGCCGGAAGAGGTAGACGTCGTAGTCGGTGATGAGGCTCCCGGTCTTTGTGATCTCCGGTAACACCTGCTGCATGGCGGTATCCTCCTGATAGGTCTATCGCAGGACGCCGGAGAGAACGTTCCGGTAGACCCCGAGCATCCTCTCCGTGACGACATCCCACCTGAACCTCTCCATCACCTTCCTGCGCCCGGCCCTCCCGAGCCTCTGCATGTAGGCCGGGTCGTCGATGAGATGGCATACCCCCCAGGCGATCGAGTCCGGGCGGACAGGGACCTTGATGCCGTTTGCGAAGTTATCAATATTCTCGGCAAGCCCCCCGACATCTGTCGCGACGACGCAGCGCTCTGCACTCCAGGCCTCCGTGAGGACAAGCCCGAAGGGTTCGTTCCTGCTCGGTATGACGACAAGGTCGCAGGCGTTCAGGAGCTGGAGGTGATCCGCGTCGGAGACGTAGCCGAGGAACTGCACGGGAAGACCGTGTGCCATCCCCTCCAGGTAGCCGCGCATATCCCCGGTGCCGGCAAAGAGGAACTGGACGTCCCAGCGCTTGGCCAGGATCTGGGGTATGGCCTGGACCAGGAGGTCGGGCCCCTTCTGGTAGGTGAGACGCCCGACGAAGAGGACTACAGGCGCAAGGGGATGGATGCCGTAGCGTTTCTTCACCTCGCCAGGGTCGAGCCGGATACAGAAGGCATCGGGGTCAACCCCGTTCGGGATGACGGTGATCTTCCACTCCGGGACGTTGTAGAGCCACATCGCCTCGGTCTTCGTCGAGTTCGAGACAGTCGTGACCGCCGTTGCGATGTAGGCCCCGTACCACTCCTTGCCCGAGATCTCCTGAAACTCCCACCAGCCGCCGAAATTCCCCCCGTGCCGCCCGTATTCGGTTGAGTGGAAGGAGAGGACGGTGTTTCGGTCGCGGAGGGTGTGCATAGCCTCGACGAGGTGCCAGTCGTGGAAGTGAAGAATCTCAAACGGCGGGGTATCGTAAGCGCGGAAGGCGTCCACGAGCATGCTGCTCATGGTCCTGCAGTACTCGAGGATGTTGTCGCCGAACGGCAGGCAGTAATGGTAGTGGACGTTCTCGATCACCGCGTCCCCGGGCTCTCCCCGCGTGAAGAAGTGGACCTCGTGCCCTCTCCGGGCAAGGTGCTCGGCAAGGTGAGTCGCCGCTGGCGCAAGGCCGCCCACCTTGAACGTGGAGTGGAGCGACTCCCAGCAGAAGAACGCTATCTTAAGCGCTTCCATAGTTTGTCGATCCTCTTCTGAATTGTTGATCGGAGTTCGGCGCGGTCGGAGCGGTCCCGGATCTTCTCCGCCAGTCTGGTATCACCGATAGCCTGGTCGATCCAGCGGTAAAAGTCCTCCCGCTCCACGTGATAGCGGATGACGTCGTCTGGTGCAAACTCGAGCATGTTTGCGAGTTCCTGCAGGCTGTGGGCGGCGTATCCGGCAGGCCTGTCGTACGACGAGAAGTAGAATGCTTTATCGGGAGGGACGCACCGGAGCGAGAGCGCGGCTTTCGGCGACCGTGCACTGGCCGCAGACCGCTCCTCTGCGTGGGAGAGAACCCTCATGAATGAGGCGAAGTAGTCGTAAGTCGCCTGGTGGCTGACGGCGTGGAGGGGTCGTCCGCACGAGGTTGAGCGCATGGCCATCCGCCGGATGTGATCGGTATCGAGGAGGCAGCGCCAGACTCCTCCGTCGGCAACCAGGTTTTCGGCCTCCTCGAGCGCCTCAAGGGCTGACTGCTGCAGGATGGTCCTCTGCAGGCTCTCCGGACCTGGCCCGGGGGTCTCCCCGATATCCCCGCGCGGTGGAAGCCGGGCAGCCTCCGACGGGCGTACGGTCTCGATCCCCTCCGCGGCGAGGGCAGAGGGGAGGGCACGCAGGAACTCGAGGATGCCGGTCTCCTGGCCGATGACGTCTCCGAATATGCGGTAGTCGAGGAAGAGCGTGATGCAGTCGCCAGGGGATACGGAGAGCCACCCGGCGTACTGGTCGGCCATGAGCGGCCACTTGTCCCATCCCCGCCACGGAAACCGCACGGCAATGTCATCAGAGAGGTCGCAGTGGGTGACGAGGACAGAGAGACCCTGATAGGTGTAGGTATGGTTCGGGTCCTTCTCGAGAGCAGGCCCCTCTCCCCCCTCGATGATGGCCGCCCGGATCCCGGCTCTGGTAAGCGCCTCTGCGGTGGCTGGGGTGATGGGGTAGTCGGTATGCGCAAACGTTGTCGGCGCGGCCGAGAACTGCTCCTTCATGAGGTCACGGTGCATGAGGATCTCGTCTGCAAACTCTTGCAGATCGGCAAACTGCCCGGCGACGCTGTGGTAGTAGGTCTGGGCGAGGAGTTCGGCGTTTCGGTGGGTTGCCGCCCGGGAGAAGAGTTCGAGCATCTCCGGGTACCACTGCCCGAGGTGCTCAACCACCGTTCCGGAGATAGCAAAAGCGCACGTAAACCCGTCATCGAGAAGTTCGAGAAGGAGTTCCGTCGTCGGCCGAAAGGAGCGGTCAATGACCCTGCCCAGGTCCTCCTTCGCGTTCGGGTTAAAGTAACTCTCTTTCGCGTTCCTCTTCCCCTTTACCACGTCAGGCTGAAACCCGGGATTGAGATAGCAGGGATAATGAATATCAAATCCCAGACAGGCCTTCGGTGGATTTAAGCCCTCGCCCGTCATCGGTGGTAGATGGCGGTTTCCGTATATAAATGTCGTCAGCCCGGATTATCTCCCGAGCTTTTGCCTTCTTCCAGGCCCCGATAACCTGAAGGGCGATGAATGCCGCCTTTGAGGCAAATCCAGGGTTACTTCTCCGGATACAAGATCCTCCCCACTTTATCCCGGATATCATCAAATGGGAGGAGCACCTACCGCATAACGAGGAACAGCGTGAGCAGAGAAGGGTTTGTCATAAGGACGATGAGCCGGGAGGAGGTCGCGGTCGCCGTCGGCTGGGCGGAGCAGGAGGGGTGGAACCCGGGAGTTTACGATGCGGAGGCCTTCTATGCCGCCGATCCTGAAGGGTTCTTCATCGCCGAACTCGACGGCGAGCCGATAGGTTCGGTCTCGGTCGTCAACTACACTGAAGCCTTTGCCTTCGCCGGCCTGTATATCATGAAGCCCGAATACCGGAACAGGGGCTACGGGAGCAGACTGTTCGCCGCCGGGATGAACCATGCCTCCGGCAGGAACATCGGGGGCGACGGTGTCGTCGCGATGCAGGAGAAGTACCGGACGCGGTCCGGGTTCACTCTTGCCTACAGAAACATCAGATTCGAGGGCACCGGAGACGAGAGCGAACCGGAGGGGCCGGTTGACCTCGGCGAGGTAGCATTCGACCAGCTCGCCGCATACGATACCCGGCACTTCCCGGCACCGCGCCCCAGGTTCCTCGAAGCCTGGATCTGGCAGGAAGGAACCCGGGGCCGGGCCGTTCTCGCGGACGACGGAGAGATCACAGGATACGGCGTCATCCGGAGATGCCGCCACGGCCATAAGATCGGGCCGCTCTTTGCGGATACTCCGGCCATCGCGGAGGAGATCTTTCTTTCGCTCTCGGCAGAGGCGCCGGGGGAGCCGGTCTACCTCGACACGCCGGAGCCGAACGCCGCCGCCGTGGCGCTTGCCCGCCGGCACGGGATGGTCCCCGTCTTTGAGACGGCACGGATCTACACGAAAGCGATCCCCGACCTCCCTATGGACGAGATCTTCGGCGTGACGTCGTTCGAACTCGGGTGACCGCCTTCTCCTGCCGGACCGCAACATTCTAAAGAGACGTCCCCCGATCATTCTCCAGGATGTGGCCGCATGGACTACCTGGAGGAGTTTCCCGTTCTCATCATCGACGACGAACTGCACTCGGATACCGCTGAAGGCCGTGCGTCGCGGGAGATTGTAAAAGAACTAAAGAGTGACAACTTCTCCGTCATTGAGGCCCTGACCGCCCGCGACGGGGTCCACGCCTTCCTCTCGCACCCTCACGCAAGCTGCATCATCATCGACTGGGAACTCACCCCGGAGGCCGCGGACGGCACGCTTACCGCTGCGGACGTCATCACCCTCATCAGGGAGAGGAACCCGAAGGTCCCGATATTCTTGAATACCGAGAAACTGGCGATCTCCGCCATTCCACTCTCCGTCATATCCCGGATCGACGGCTACATCTGGAAGCTTGAGGACACGCCCGGCTTCATCGCCGGCCACATCAAACGAGCGGCAACGAACTATCTCACCGACATCCTCCCCCCGTTCTTCCAGGGGCTGATGGACTACGTCGAGGAGTACCGCTACTCGTGGCATACCCCGGGGCATATGGGAGGCGTCGCGTTCCTCAAGAGCGCCGCAGGCCGGATATTCTACAACTTCTTTGGCGAGAACGCTCTCAGGGCCGACCTCTCGGCCTCGGTGCCGGAACTCGGTTCGCTTCTTGATCACTCGGGCGTCGTCGGCGAGGCAGAACGGAGAGCCGCAGAGGTCTTCGGGGCCGACCGGACCTACTTCGTCACTGGCGGGACATCGGCCGCAAACAAGATCGTCTGGCTTGCGACCGTCACCCCCGGCGACGTCGTCCTCGTCGACCGGAACTGTCATGCATCCGTGATGCACGCTATCATCATGACCGGTGCCGTCCCCGTCTACCTCATACCGGCCCGAAACGAGTACGGGATCATCGGACCCATACACAGCCGCGAGTTCCTTCCTGCGGTCATCGCGGCGAAGGTCCGGGACTGCCCGCTCATCGAGGACCCCGCGTCGCAGGCGATCAGGATGGCCGTGATCACGAACTCCACGTACGATGGGATCTGCTACAACGCAGAGAGGATCGAGGAGCATCTCTGGGATGTGGTCCCGTACCTCCAATTCGACGAGGCATGGTTCGGCTACGCGCGGTTCCACCCCCTCTATGCGGGGCGCTTTGGGATGCATACAGCGGATAGGGTTGGGCCGACAGTCTTTGCCACCCAGTCGACCCATAAGGTCCTCGCCGCCTTCTCGCAGGGCTCGATGCTCCATTTCAAGCAGGGCCGGGGATCGGTCGACCACCCGCGGTTCAACGAGGCGTTCATGATGCTCACCTCCACCTCACCCCAGTACACCATCATAGCGTCGCTTGACGTCGCCACCAAGATGATGGCCGGGCACTCAGGAAAGTTCCTTGTCGAAGAGGCGATCGAGGAGGCGATCGTCTTTAGAAAGAAGATGGTGACGGTGGCCGAAGAGATCCAGCGGGGTCCCTTTCCTGAGGAGGACTACTGGTGGTTCACCGTCTGGCAGCCCGACTGCATCATGGACCAGGAGGCGGATGACAGGCTCCTCCGGGAGGAGGCAGGCTGCTGGCTCTTAAATCCCCACGATACCTGGCACGGCTTTGACGGCATCGAGGAGGGTTACGCCATGCTCGACCCGATTAAGGTGACGATCCTCACTCCGGGGATCCGGCCGGGCGGGAGCATGGAGGACCGGGGGATACCGGCGAGCATCGTCACGAAGTATCTCAGGGAGAGCGGGATCGTCGTCGAGAAGACCGGATACTACTCGTTCCTGATCCTCTTCACGCTCGGGATCACCAAGGGCAAGTCCGGGACGCTGCTCGCAGAGCTCTTCCGGTTCAAGGCCCTTTACGACGGGAACAGCCCCATCGAGGAGGTCTTCCCCGATCTCGTGCGCCAGCACCCCGCCCGGTATGCCGGGCGTGGACTCCGCGACCTCTGCCAGGAGATGCACGGCTACCTGCGTGACAAGTCGATCGCCGACACGCTCAGGAACGTCTACGCGACGCTGCCTGAGCCGGCCATAACCCCGGCGGAGGCATACCGCCGCCTGGTGCGCGGGGAGGTGGCGCCGGTGCCCGCGAGCGACATCGAGGGGAAGACAGTCGCGGCGATGGTCGTCCCCTACCCGCCCGGGATCCCGGTCATCATGCCGGGGGAGCGGTGCACCCCGGCTACGCGGGCGATCGTCGATTACCTCACGGCGTCGCAGGAGTTCGATACCCTCTTCCCCGGGTTCGAGAACGAGGTGCACGGGGTGGATGTCGTGGCGAGGGATGGGCGCCGGGTCTACTACGTCTACTGCGTACGGGAGTGACCGGCGTCACTCCCACACCCTGCCGCGGGCGAGGGTGGCGAAGATGCCTGCGGTGCAGAGGACGGCGAAGATAGAGAACGCCACCCGGAGGCTCGTCATGAACGGCTCCTGAACCTCCGGCCCGATCTGGGTGCTGCCGATGAAGAGGGCAAACGTAACGGTGGCGATGGCGAGCGAGAACATCATCCCGGTCGTCCGCATGGTGGCGAGCATCCCCGAGGCGAGTCCGTAGAGGGACCGGTCGACCGAACTCATGACGGCGTTCGTGTTCGGGGAGGAGAAGAGGGCGAACCCGAACCCGAGGAGGACGAGGCTTGCGACAATCCAGGCCATTGGGGTGGTCGGGGAGAGAAGCGTGAGGAGGGCGAGGCCGGCGGCGGTGAGTGCCATCCCGGCCGAGGCGACGTACCGGGGCTCGACCCGGTCGGAGAGCCTTCCGGCCGGTGCGGCAAAGAGCGCCTGGACGACCGGCTGGGTGATCAGGACGAGACCCGCGAGACCGGGGTCGAGCCCCCGGACCACCTGGAGGTAGATGGAGAGGAGGAACCCGACGGCAAACGTTGCGCCGTAGTTGATCAGGGCGGCGAGGTTTGAGAAGGCGAATGCCCGGTTCGATGCGAGGAGGCCGATGTTGAGAACCGGACTCTCCACTCTCGTCTCCCATGCGTAGAAGACCGCAAAGAACGCCACGCCGGCGACGATTGCCGCGACGCCGGCCTGCCCCGGAAGGAGCGAGAATCCGTATATCACGAGAAGAAGCATCGCGCCGTAGAAGACCGAACCGACGATGTCCAGCCGTTCTCCGCAGGCGTCGGCCCACTCCCCGGCAAGGTGGCGGCGGACCTGATAGATGATGTAGATGCCGAGGGGGATGTTTGTTAAGAAGATGCTTCGCCAGGTGAGGAACTCGGTGAGGTAGCCGCCGAGGAGCGGCCCGATAGAGAGGCCGACGTAGACGGCGGTGACGTTGATCCCGAGCACCCGCCCCCGCTCCTCGGGAGGGAAGACCGACGTGATCATGGCGACCCCGGTGCCGTAGATCATGGCGCTTCCTATGCCCTCGAGGAACCGGAAGACGATGAGCATGGGGCCCGACGTCGCGAGCGCGGAGAGCAGGGCCGATGCAGTGAAGACCGCGATCCCGAGGGTGAAGACCCGTTTGCGCCCGTAGATGTCGGCGCACCGCCCGAGCGGGACGAGGAAGATCGCGGTCGCGATGAGGTACGAGGAGGCCACGAGACTGAGCGATACGGCGTCGAGGGCAAACTCTGCGGCGATGGACGGGAGCGCGATGTTCACCGCCGAGCCCATGAACGGGGTGACCACGCACTGAGTGCAGGGTGGTCAGGATGATGCCGGATCACCTGATGGGGGTACGGTGCCGGGCAGGAACCTGCCCGGGAGAGAACAATGAAGGGGAGAGGAGCGGGTTAGCCAGTGGTACTCTTTTACACTAACTGATAACATATGCAAATTATTTACACGTCTGGGTTTTATTGGAGAAAGAGCCCTGGTTCCGTCGTGAGTAATCTCTTGCTTCAACGGTTATTTTTCGGAAAAACCCCTTGAGGTGGGGTTTAATATTCCGCGCAACACCTCTCCCGCACTGCGCTTGTTCGTCAGAAAGGTGAGAAGTGGACGGTTCTCGGCGGAATGCCCGTGATCCTGCGTGCTATTCCGGAGACGCTCGGGCGATCTTTCACGCGCCGAGATCGACGTAATGCTTGCGTATATAAAACGTGTAAAGAAATTGGACAGAATTTTTATACGGAGGTCTACTGATGTCTCATCGGTAGATTCTGATGAAGATCAGTCGCATTATAGGCTTCTGGCCGTCGTCGCCTTCATCGTGCCGGTGGTTTCAGCTACAGGTATCGGAAACGAAAATGACGGAGTCGCGGGACTTCTCTCGCAGGCGGACGGGTACGGAACCCGTGAGTATTTTACGATCACACAGGGGGAGACTGATACTCATCTGCTCAATGTACCAGCCGGTATGTCCTTACTGAATGTCGACTTAAACTGGTTTACCCCGGACCACTCCCTGGAATTGGAGATCTACAGACCGGATGGGGGCCTGTATGGTTCGTACCATGACAATTATGGCGGACGTCTGGATGGACGGATCCGCGTAGATATAAGCAGCCCTGCATCAGGTACCTGGAGAATTGAAGTGTATGGAGAGAGTGTGACAGAAACCATTCCGTATATTTTGAATTGCAATGCTTATGCTTAAATGATTACCTCTCACACGCTTTCAACAAAGCCGAACACCTACCAAACCAAATCTTTTTATTGACACCGATTTTATATAAATCCATGGTCGTGCGAGTGCGGATTGCCGGAATCGCTCTGGCCATCCTCTGCCTCGCACTGCTGCCGTCTGCCGCATGTGCTACTATCGTTCAGGACGCATATCCGGAGAGGGTGCCTTTGGATCCGATGCCGGTGTACGTCTGGAATATCCCCCTGGATATTGTTATTCTCGGACTCGTATCCATATTCGTTCCGGTGCTCTTTGTCCCGATGCAGCTTGTATTCTCGCTACTCGCATGGCTGCATTTCGGCCATAAGAGGGTCCTGCAAAATAACGTCCTTGAGAACGAAACCCGGAATGCAGCGTACCTGTGCATACGCGATAATCCGGGGATAAATACAAGATCTCTCTCCCGGTTGCTCGAGATGAATATCGGAACCCTCCGCTACCACGTAGAGATGTTATGCAGGATGGGAACGGTCGTCCCCGAGCCGAACTGCAGTGGTATGAGATATTACGCCGACACGGGCGCCTGTCCCGATCTGGAACGAAAGGTGGCGGGATATCTCAACGAGCAGTCAAAGAGTCGGATACTCAATATCGTTTTGCAACATCCGGGAAGCACGAGAAAAGAGATCGCGTCCCGGCTCATGATGTCGGGCGCGAACGTCACCTGGCATATGAAACCGCTGCTCCGGGACAGTATTGTCAGAGACGAGAAGAAAGGACGGTTCGTACGCTACTATCTCTGCGCCGATGCGAAAGAGTATGTACAAGCCCACGGATCGTGGAAGCCTGCGATCCCCGGGGGGCGTGTGTCCGGTACCGGTATCTGATTGCCGTTCGGCAGTTCTCCATAACTACACCGTTTGCCCTTTTTCCCGGATCACCCTGTGGCTTATCGAGGATGCGTTCAGAGTCTCCGGGCGCCGCCTGCACGTCATGCGTGGACGACGGAGTCGGCCCGGGCGATCTCCTGTTCGGGGAAGAGGATGATGCGATCCGATATGCTCTCTGCGGTCGTAATCTCGCCCGACTGCCCGATCTCCGGGAAGATCTCGATCATATGCCGGGATGCTTCGGAAGAGAACGTGGCCTCCCTCAGGGAACGGAGTGATCCGTCCGCGAAGGCGTACAGGTCGCCGTTGGTTCTGTTGTAGGTCATTGGACCGTCGTGTTTGAACGTCGTGAGCGTTATGTTGTATTCTCCGTGAATAAGATCGTCAAACTCGATCCTGTCGACCTCGCGTAATATGGCGAGGGGATGTACCCCCTGTATGGGGAAGTCAAATATCTGGTCGTTATAATATATGTTGCCGCTCTGGTGGACATATACCTCGTACGCGTGCTCCTCCCCGTCTACGTAGCCGATCCAGTGGAGTTCGGTGCACTGCACTGTTCCGTCTTTGTTGATATGCTGGTTCAGCTGGATGAGCACGGCCGACTCGTTCGAAAACGCCTGCTCCTGTACAAGCGTATTCCAGAGGTCAACCAGGTCGGGTCGGCACTCCCGGGAGTCAAAAGAGATATGCATCTCTCCCTTGGTGATCTCGGGCTGCTCGGGCATGTAGAAATAATGCACGAAGACGAGAGCGATGAGGATGCTCCAGATGACAATCTGGCTCTTTTTCATGGGACCTCAGGACAGGAGCGTTCTGGTTTCGACGGGTTTTTGTACAGGTTGAAGGTACTGTCACTCATGGCTGATACAGTTTATGCAATCGGCCGGCAGGCCTGCCTGTCCATCGACAGAACCCAGTACTTCGGGTGCAGGGCGCGCGCAAGTGCGGCGGTCAGAGGGTGCTGCGTCCTATGCGGCATATACCACCGTGAGAATAGGTTCTCTCCTGTGCCCTCGTCTTCCGGGGAGGGTTCTCTCCGTTCACTTTCGGCAAATATCCGCGAACGTGTAAATGAATCTGACAGAATTTCTAAATAGATCGACGCCCATGTCCTTGTGTGGATGCTTGGAATAGCGTTCGCAAAACCGCGGAGGCTCACCCCATCCGTGCAAGGCCGGGTGAACCCCCTACTGCCCGAAGGCGAAAGAGTGGTTCGCATTCCATGTACTTAAGGGTGTGCCTCTTCTGCCTCCGGGAACATTACAGGAGGAAAAACAAATGAATGGAACCATTGGAATGCGAGCACTCTCCGCGCTCCTCGCCGTACTGCTGGTGAGCGCGGGTGTTGTGCCGGCAGTGAGTGCGAGCGAAGGAAAAAGTGAAAACACAAACATCATTGGCATTGATGTGCCTGTACCGGAGCAGCTTGTACCGCCGGATGCGGAATCATTGCATCTCATGGAACATGATGATGGAGTGATCATCGATAATACGGTAGTCTATCTGAGTTATTGGAATGAAAAGTTGAATTGGGGTATATCTGAAGAGGAGATCAAGGAATACTCACAAATTCTTGAAAAGCAGGTGTTGATCAGGTATTATGATGTAGATCATCGTTACTATTACATATCAGACCTGGACAAATTTGGGAAAGATCTAGGGCTCGTTTTAGGGTTTGATGCCGATGAGACGGATCGATTTATCCGATCACACAGAGAGCAGCTTGTGAAAGATCATCAAAATTATCATGGCGGGACCTTTGCGCCAGATAACCGGATTCAGGACTATATTCCTCCCGGCACTCAGTCAGCACCCTATGCACATGGAAAAATGTACTATTTGTATTTAATCACTAACTTCCAAACCCAAAGCAGCGATGGAGCATGGACCGTGGCGGATCGAGATGATGCATTGAGTGATGCATATTCCGGAACAAATGCAATTCGCCAACAAGCGCCTTCGGGTGCCAACGCTGTCAACGATGGCGGTTATTATACTGTAACCGTTTCTGGAGCAAATACTGGCGATAACATCCATGCCTGGGGTGTAAATGGATGGATGGAAGAAGCAGCAAGAAATCTTGGCTACTCTGACAGCAATGGCGATGGAAGAACAACAGATGACATGGCGAGATCGGCAAAAAGTTGGTCCGGAGCA
Organism: Methanoculleus sp.; assembly: GCF_020696975.1. Lineage (GTDB taxonomy): Archaea > Halobacteriota > Methanomicrobia > Methanomicrobiales > Methanoculleaceae > Methanoculleus. The sequence continues at coordinate 47,253 of NZ_JAJGBK010000017.1, read as the reverse complement.
GATACCGTCATACTTCTCTACCTAACACATGACGACATGGGCGGTTATGCGGTGGGTCCTGACCAAGGTTATGCAGATAAAACTGCGATTTCATACTGGGGTAGATCATCATCCGGAAGATTCGCTTCGCAGCCTGGCAGTTATGAACACGAATCATTGCACCTCTACGGTGCCCTTGACGAATATGCTGGAGCAAGTTCCTGCGGACAGTCCAGTATTCTTGCTGTCAGCCCGATGCACGATATGTATACAAATACAAATCATGTTTCGTGCCCTTCGTCAACCAACAGTGTTATGAGGGATCCTTACAAAACATCGACGATAAGCACATCCAGCAGGCGGTTCATCGGTTGGGGCGATTATGACAATGATGGAATTCTCGACCCGCTCGACGGCACGCCGTGGGGCCCCTCAGCCTAATTTTTGGACGGGATTGGTAATGCGCATATCTTTGATTGTTGCCATACTAGCGATTATCGCGTATCCTGCAGTCTGCTCGGGCCTTCCATCTGAAAATACGGCTTCCATCGGGGAACCGATAAATCTTACAATCATCTCCCCGAATGACGGTGATGAAGTTTGGATCGATGTCGTTCCGCCTCACGTTGTGGTTATCGGCGAGGCCGATGCCCCTTCCGGCATACGGAGCGTGGTTGTTCAAAGCGGGGTAGGGGAGGTTTCATGCGGGAACGAGACGAAGTTCGCATGCTCCGTGCCGGTCTCTACGGGGAAGAACAGAATCACGGTCATAGCGACCGATAACCTCGGAAACCGAGCGGAAAAAACTCTGAACGTGACCAGGCACACTGGAATCCCTCCGCCGCCGGCGATCACCGTTTCGGGCAGGGTGACAGACCCTGAAGGCAACCCGATTCCCAATGCATCTGTGAGATTTGAGATGAGATTTGCGCTGGATGATGAAATCTTCTCGGTGACAAACACAACCGGAAGAGATGGCAGGTATCTGATCGAAAACGCGATCGGGTACGATCAGACCATCATCGTTCAGAAAGAGGGCTACCAGCCCCTCCAGCGCAAGATTGTCTTTGGAAATCTGACGAACGAACTTGACCTGGAATTGGAACCGTCAGGCCAGGAAGTTCCGGGATTCGGTCTTCATACTGGTATCATTGGGGTATTAGGAGCATTGCTGGTCCTCCGGGGCAAGAAAACGTGAAATCGCATGTGCCTTTTTCCTGTGTAAGGTACGGAAGCATCGTCGATTATCTTCATTTCCTGCCATGGACGAGAACCAAGACATAGTAATCGACGGATTATACCTCTTGGTTTGTCGATGAGCACAGCGAAAACGTACGAAAACAGACAAGCAGGCAATTCATTATTTCGCCCCAAAAAATTCCCATGACCACCTAAAGGGTGATTTTCATTGCGATTGAACCTTCTCTGAAGGAATCGGATGCATACGTCGGGCATGAAGATACTGATTCGAGTGTATTTCCCCGGTGGGAATTCACGAACAAATGGCTGATTTCATGATTCACCGGTTAACGAATAACATAGTTGCCGTCGCGGTTGCGATGGTCCTCATCGGGTTAATCCCCCTCGCCGGTGCATCTGTTATTCACGTAGAATATTTTCATACATCTCGCTGTTCTGAGTGCGAATTAACCTATCCGATTATTGCCGACCTGAAGGGGGCCTATGGTTCCACCTTGAACGTGGAAGAAATTGACGTCAATACACCAGACGGGTGGGAGCGATGGAACGCATACGAATTTCTCGAAATCCCGGCCGTGGTCGTGGACGGCACCGTCACAATTCCCAAAGAGGAGATCACCGAAGAGAACCTCAGGGCGGCGATCGAGCGGTCTCTTGCCGGCGCTGAGCTGCAGGAGAACTCGCCGCCGATAAACTGGGACATTCCGCTTGCATACTCCCTGGGTCTTTTTTCCGGGTTCTCGCCCTGCCTGATGGCAATCCTTGGATTCATACTGGCCTACGTCACCGGGTCGGGCAACGGGCTGAGGAGCAGTCTCCTGAACTCGTTGATATTCGGCCTGGGGCTGGTCGCTGCGTATATCGTCATGGGATGCTGCTTCCTGCTGGCGGGGATGTCCCTCGGCGGCTTCGGTCCGTACCTCACCGTCGCGGCGGGACTGATCACGATACTCGCCGGGGTGAACCTGCTCGGGTTGATACGGCTCCCGATCTCCACCGACGACTACGTTAAGTCATCCATACAGAAGCACGCGACCACCCTTGCCGGGTTGTTCGTTCTGGGCATGGTGTTCTCGATCGTCAAGGCTCCGTGTGCCGCACCGATGCTCCTCATTCTGTTGAACAAAATCCTGATCGGCGGCACTGTGCAGGATCTATCGCTCCTGCTGGTCTTCGGAGCCGGGGTGCTCACGCCGTTTTTCGGCGTCGGAGTCCTCGGGGGATATGCCTCGTCAAGCAGGATACGGGAGTACAGGGATGTTATTCGAGCGGGAAGCGGGATCCTGTTGATAGGATTCGGGGTCTGGATGCTCTTCTGGGGATAGATGGAGCGCCGGATCCGGTGATGCCCGTCCGCCCGGATCGACTGGCGTACCTTGCACGACCTTCCTTGCCGCGAGAATATTCGTTCTCCTGCACCTGCATCCTTCAGGATGAGACCGAATGCCTCATTTTCGCAAACAGCCGATGGACGTGTAAAGAAAAAGGACAGAAAACATAAATGGCTTGATGCCTATCTCCTTGTGCGGATGCTCAAAACAGCGTTCGCAAAACCGTGGAGGCTCACCCTATCCGTCCAAGACCGGATGAGCCCCCCCACTGCCCGAAGGCAAGAGATAGATTTGCACTCCCTGTACTTAAGAACTGTGCCTCTTTGCCTCCGGGGACGTTAGAGGAGGCAAACAGATGAAAGAAACAATTGGACCGCGGGCACTTTCCATGCTTCTCGCTGCATTGCTGGTGAGCGGAACGATGGTGCCGGCGGTGAGTGCAGAGAATGAATCAAGGGGCTGGCTCGATACGTTCGACCAGTGGGTTGAGCCAAGGGATATGTCGAAGTATACTCCGGTCATTGAAACCCCGCAGAGGGTTCCGATCACTGAGGAGATCGCACGGCAGCACCCCGGAGTAATCATTCTAGATCCGAAGAGAGAATCAGAATTCCCGGTAATCGATGCAGACATAGTTCCAACCTCTCCCGGTAAAGTATCATTGACGCTGCAAACCGAGAGCAGTGACCTCGGCACCAGGGATTTAATGCCGGACGTGAGGATGACCCAGGGAACTATCTCCTGGTACTGGACACAGGACACATTTGTCTACCACGAGATCACGATTCATAACTATGCTTCTTCTGCAGCGAGCGGGATGGTCATCCTCTGGTCGCTTAAGGATGGGTATGGGTGTGGTGTACCCTTCTCGGATCTTGCAGCGGGAGCGGACCTCACTGTGACGGTTCCATTCGAGGTTCTCCCACAGCACAGTTCCATCGGAATAAAACCGATGGCAGTCGAGATCAGAGTTGATCCGACCGGCCTTACGTCGTGGATGGCAAGAATGCCGATCGATGCCATAGAAAAGTATAACAACGATGCGGCGCATCTCTTCGATCCTGACGGCGGAGAAAACCTCGAGACAAGTGATCTATATCATTTCCCATTCAGTGAGGGATATAGGGTGTTACTCGAAGCAGCGCAGGCAGCTGATGGTACGACAGAGCCGTATCAGTCTGCCTACGAAATAATGCAACGGGTTCATGATATGATGGAATATAATAACGAAACAATGTACGTTGAGTATATATTTTCTGATCTGTATACCCTAGACCATCCGTCTCCCATAAACGGAAAATATCAAGGGGTCTGCGATGAGTATGGGACCCTGTATACCGCCTTCACCCGCGCACTGGGCATCCCGACGCGATTCCTATCGTTCACCATGGAACTGCCTTCCGGTAATATAACAGGGCATGCTATTGCAGAATCATGGAATGGAAATGCCTGGATCCACTCGGATCCAACATGGGATGTATTTGACAATCCCCAGGTTTACAGGGCAGCGGGAAACAACCACATCAACATCACCATCTACGGTGACGCCGATGACTCCTATTACACGCAGGACCCGAACGACCCAACCGGCGATGGCATTCTCAGGTACGAAGATTTCAGAACGCAGATTCTCCTCGGAGAGGTTCCGAGGTATAACTAACCCTTTTTTATGTCGAAAAGCGTTGTCCTTCTGATGCTCGGTCTCATCCTTGCGGTGCTTGTCTGCAGCATACCCGCAGATGCGGTCGTGACGCCTCTCCCTGGGCAGGGAAACCAGACGGGAATTCTGTTTGGGGTTCACCCGAACGCGAAGACCAACGAGACGATCACCGCATTCATCGCTGAACATGGGGAGATCTGGTGGCATGAGAGCACGTACAACCACACGCATGAGTACGTGTACATCGTGCCGGCGAACGCCTGCGAAGAACAGCTCGTCTATTTAAACAAGATTAGAGCCGATGAACACGGCGGCGAACAGTCCATCGGGCAAATCTGGATTATCGGCTGCGATGAGGCGCTGCCCCTGGCCGCGGAACTCACCTTCCCGAAGATTTTTGCGAAGTACCCGGCGCTCAGCAACGACGGCGGGGTGCGGTCGTACGTCGAGAATCAATCCCCCAACCGCTATGAGGAGATCACGTCCAAACCTTCTCGGGCGCAGGTCTACTTCATCAACGATACCGGCGTGTTCACGGAGTACATCGTCGACCTCTCGGGAGGAGAGATCGTCTCCACCACCTACATCTCGGAAGAGAACCTCACGGTCGGGAGAGCCGAAGCGGAGGCGCAGGTCCTCTCCGGGCAGTCTCCGGGCGCCTGCGTCGAGAACGTCGTGCTGAAAGTCTACGACAGCGACCGGATAGTCTGGGAGATCACCGTTCGGGCCGGTCGGGAGACGGACGTCGTGCAGATCCCCTCGGACCTGGCGCCCGGGCAGTCGCTCCGGACGACGACGCCGGGGTTCGGAACGATCCTCGCGGCTTTTGGCGTAGGGATGAGTTTCGTCCTGTACCGGAAGCGGAGATAGGGTCGGGGCGGCGGATACGCCCTTTGCAAACGCTCCTGTCCGGCATGCGCGCCTGCCCATCCGGGCATGAGGGGGCATCCCGCTCGAACTCCGCTTTGGTGAAACATCGCCCCTCCAGGCGGCACACCTGAAGAACGGGTTGGACCCGGCCTTGTCCCCGGGCCGATCCGAAAAAAATTTATTCTTCCCGGAGCATCGCGTCGATCGCCGCGGCCGCCTTCTTCGCCGAACCCATCGCCTCGATCACTGTCGCCGCGCCGGTGGCGATGTCCCCGCCGGTGTAGACGCGGGGGATGGACGTCCGACCGTCCTTGTCGATGACGATGTCCCGGACGTTCCATTCGTCGCACTCACGAATCGTCGCACGTCACCCTTTCGGCGTTTCGACTCCTTTCCCTGCGGAGAAGCCGCACAGCAGAGCCCGACGGCTGCTCGAACTTCTACTCCTGATCCATTGCGTAGCTTCCGCGACGCAGACCGCATGATTTTCCTCGCCGCGAGAACAGCCATCCTCCTGTGTCCGTGCTCCCCGTCGCAGGATCGATCGTCTCATTTTCACGAACAGCCAAAGGACATGTAGATGATTGTGAGAGAAATGCTATATAGGCCCGGGTCTATCCCCTTATGCGGATGCTCAAAACAGCGTTCGCAAAACCGTGGAGGCTCACCCTATCCGTCCAAGGCCGGATGAGCCCCCCGCTGCCCGAAGGCGAAAGAGTGGTTCGCATTCCATGTACATTAAGGTTGTGCCTCTTTGCCTCCGGGGACGTTAGAGGAGGCAAACAGATGAAAGAAACCATTGGAATGCGGGCACTTTCCATGCTCCTCGTTGCACTGCTGGTGAGCGGAACGATGGTGCCGGCTGTGAGTGCAAATTGTGTGAAAAACTCTCCGGGTAAAACGGGCGCAAACGACGGCTGCACCCTAGATCAGGAACTGTCACTTGAATTGATACAACCAGACTCTGTTACGGTTTCTCCGATTGTGGAGGCCGACAAAAAATTGCTGCACGGGATTGCGATCCCTTCAGATTGGAAAGAAATCCCAGCAAAGCAACTAAAGCCGACTGAAGAGGATTGGGCGTTCGTCAGGGAGCTCCTCCGGGGTCTTCCGGATGATAGGAAACAATTTGAAAATACGGTGCGAAGCATCTTTGAAGGTGAATCATCGCTTTCTGAGGAAGAAGAGAAAGAGATTCTCCTGCAACTATCGTACCTTATGGTCGAAGCGACGGAAGGAGAGTTCATCGGTCCGAAATGGGCAGGCTCTCCGGGCCATTGGCACTTTTCAGGGACAGCCGGGGAGAATTTGGGGTATACCTCCTCTGTACATACTGATACACTCCGGAATTACAGCGGCTGGGCTGATGTTCATCGCGAGGAGCCTATTGGGATTGTACCCCCTGGAACGCTTAATCGTCACTCCTGGGTTTATATCTGGGATTTCCCGCTACCGGGTGACAATTTAGGACCATACTCCTGCGAGTACTATATAGATGCAGCAAAAAGCGACTTCGCAAACTATGACTCTGACTCTGCATACATCAATCTTGGCAAAGGACTACACTATATTGAGGATCTCGGCTGCCCGTTCCACACGTCGAGTGTAGTGGGACAGGCACACCATCTGGACTACGAAGAATGGGTGGGATCAAATTGGGGAGATTTGTTTGAAGATGCAACCGACGTTGATACCTACTACATCATCACCGACCCCTCAGAAGATGCAAAAACTTTTGCAGCATGGTCTCATCAGTATTTGGAGCCGATCTGTACGATTATGAACTACGATCTCAATTGGAGGACAAATACCAATCTCATCAACTATACACGGATACTCGTATCAGAAACGGAAAAGATGACCATGGGAATGGTCATTTACTCGACGAAGGCCGAATCTCCTGATACAGCCGGGTCAAGTTCGGTTCCGATAACCGATTATCAGACATCGTATGCTCATATTAATGGCGTTGCCTGTTCCGACAGTATGTTGTTCACAATCCTGATCGACCATACCTACATAGCCGATCTGGATATCTGGCTTGGGTGGAAGGAAGAGGCGTGGGACGAGTACGCTGAATATCAGATCTGGGACAATCAGGGTGGAAGTGCAGATCACCTGATACTCAGTGTTCGAGCAGAAAGTTTTGCAGCTATTCACGATTGGCAACTGAGAGTTGTGGATACATATGAAGGAGATGAAGGTGAGATCAGCGAGTTTGCGCTCTATATCGGATGAACCGCTGGAACCTCGAGGCCATGCGATGAAAACGCCCTTCTGTAGCGTATCGCTTGCGTGTGCTTCAACCATCTTCTTTTTCTTCTGGGTCGCCCCGTTCACCGGGCTTACCCCTCTGTTCTCTGCAGTAACGTCCGTATTGAGCGGGCTCTCCCTTATCGGGCTCCTCTTGTTCATCCCGGTGGCACGGGAGGAGACCAGACCACGGTACTTCGACCTGCTGCTCCCGGGCACCGTCTCGGCCCTTGGTGTCGTGAGTTTCCTGATCTATCCCGATGGGAGCTCGTTCCTTTCGGACCCGGTGAGCGAGATCGAGGTCGTCTGGATCGGCCTGCTTGCAGCGCTATCTCCGGCGTCCCTGGCCTTCGTCCATCTTCTCCCGGAACGCCTGAAGGCGAAGGCGTTCGTCCCTCTTCGGGCGATCGCGGGCATCGTAATCTTTGCCGCCATCATCTTTGCCTGTGTCGTGAAGGATACCGTTCTCTCGCCTTCGCCTACACTTCATCCCTGGAGCGGGCTCATCACTCTCTACTGGGCAGTCGGATTGCCACTGATCGGGTTTAACCTCCTCGCGATTGCGATCCGGTGCAGGGAGGACGACTGATCCGGTCCCCTGCCTTCACACAGTGCCTGCAAAAAGCCGGTTAAAATCACCGCGCGACTGCCCGAAGGCAGGAGACCGGTCTGCACTTCCCGTACCATCGAGGTAGGGAATAGGCTGGACCCGATTCTGTCGGGGCAGAACTTCCGGGCCCGCCCTAAAAATGAGTTTACTCTTCTTTCAGCATCGCGCCGATCGCCGCCGCCGCGCGTTTTGCCGAGCCCATCGCCTCGATCACCGTCGCGGCGCCGGTGGCGATGTCCCCGCCGGCGTAGACGTGGGGGATGGACGTCCGACCGTTCTTGTCGACGGCGACGTTGCCTCTCCGGCCGCGCTCGAGGCCCGGGATCAGGGAGACGAGGAGCGGGTTCGGGCTCGTGCCGATCGCCTGGATGACCATGTCCACGTCGAGGATGAACTCGCTCCCCTCGATCGGCTCCGGGGACCGGCGGCCGCTCGCGTCGACGCCGCAGAGGGACATCTTCACGCACTCGATACCGGTGACGCAGCACTGCTCGCCGAGGATCCGGGTAGGGTTCGTGCAGGTGTAAAACTCGATTCCCTCCTCCTTCGCGTGCCCGACCTCGGCCCTCCGTGCCGGCATCTCTTCCTCACCCCGCCGGTAGATCAACGAGACCTTCGCACCCAGGCGGCGTGCCACCCGGGCTGAGTCCATCGCGACGTTGCCGCCGCCGATCACCGCGACGCGCGCCCCATGCAGGACCGGGGTGTCGAACTCAGGGAACGCCTCGGCGTGCATCAGGTTCACCCTCGTGAGGAATTCGTTTGCTGAGTAGACACCGTTTAAGTTCTCCCCGGGGATGCCCATGAACGCGGGAAGCCCTGCGCCGGTCGCGAGGAAGACCGCGTCGTAGCCGAGGAGTTCGTCCACGCTGACGCTCCTTCCCACGAGATGGTTCTTCTTTAAGCGGACGCCGAGGGCGAGCACCTGGTCGAGTTCCGCCCTGACGACATCCTTCGGGAGCCTGAACGCAGGGATGCCGTAGGTCAGGACACCGCCGGCCTCGTGGAGCGACTCAAAGATCGTGACAGCGTGGCCGGCACGGGCGAGCTCGGCCGCGGCCGTCAGCCCGGCCGGGCCGGACCCCACGACCGCCACACGCTTCCCGGTCGGCTTCGCCACCTCAGGGAGCTCAGGGCCGTTCCCCCGCTCCCAGTCAGCCACGAACCGCTCGATCGCGCCGATCCGGATCGAGGTCTCCTTGTTGCCGAGGATGCAGACGCCCTCGCACTGGGTCTCCTGCGGGCAGACACGCCCGCATATGGCGGGGAGCATGTTCTGTTCCTTGAGCGCCCGTGCGGCTGCCGGGAAGTTGCCCTCCGCAACCTCGCGGACAAACGCGGGAATATCGATGCCGACCGGGCAGCCCCTGACGCAGAGCGGTTTCTTGCACTGGAGGCAGCGCTCCGCTTCGGCGATAGCCTCGTCGGCGGAGAGGCCGCAGTCGACCTCCCTGAAGTCCTTGACCCGGATGTCAGCCGGCCGGTCACTCATGGTGGTGGCCCCCTTCGCCGCACCGGCACCGGTGCTCCGCAAACCGCTCAAGCGAGACCTTCTCCTGCCCGGTGTAGATCCGCTGCCGTTGCATCAGTTCGACAAAATCGACCTGGTGGGCGTCGAATTCGGGACCGTCGACGCAGGCGAACTTCGTCTCCCCGGCGACGGTCACCCGGCAGGAGCCGCACATCCCCGTCCCGTCGACCATGATCGGGTTGAGGCTGACGTAAGTCTTCACACCGTAGGGCACCGTCACGCCGGAGGTAACCTTCATCATGATGGCAGGGCCGATGATCCAGACCCGGTCGATCTTTTGCTCGCCGAGCAGTTTCTTCAGGACGTCGGCCGCAAACCCGTGAACGCCCTTGCTCCCGTCGTCGGTCGTGATGTAGAGGTCGTCACAGATCTCCTTCATCTCGTCCTCAAGGATGAGAAGATCGGCGCTGCGCGCCCCGATGATCCCGATAACGTGATTTCCGGCTTCTTTCAGTTCCCTCGCGATGAGGGGCGTGCTCGCGATCCCCACACCGCCGCCGATGACGCAGCAGGTGCCGTAGTTCTCAATCTCGCTCGGTTTCCCGAGCGGTCCCACGACATCCTTGATGCTGTCGCCCGCACGGAGCGTCGCAAGCTCCTCGGTCGTCTTGCCGACGGTCATAAAGATCACCCGAACGGCGTCTCCCCTGACGGCGGAGATGGTGAGGGGTATGCGCTCGCCCGCCTCGTGCAGGCGCAGGATGACAAACTGGCCTGCCCGCGCGTGCTGCGCCACCTGCGGCGCGCGTATCCAGTATTCATAAACCCGGTCGGCGAGTTTGGTCGCCGCTTCTATCTTATACAACTGCTTCACTCCTGACGGTGCTGGTCGATCGTATCATCGAGACGCATCCGAACTTTTCGTACATATTGTGACTCCAGCCTCTTTACTTCAGCTATCCCGGATGGGCCGCTGGCGATCGGTGCCATAGAGATCCTCCAGAGATCCGGAGGATAAGTCATGATCCGGGGGAAGAATGCGAATGGTTATCCCCCCACCCGTCTCAGGGATAGGTATGCGGAGTCCGGCACGTTGGGGGATTGCCCTGACCGCCATCGGCGCGGTGATCACAGCCGTAGCGATCTTGGTGCTCCCGTTCCCCCTCATATACGGCGTCCCGCTCATCGTGATCGGTCTTGCGCTGATCATCTGGCGGGGGCGCGAGGAGACAATCGAAGCGATAAGAGAGTGAACGAAGATGATACTGACGACGACTGCAGAGGTTCCAGGCTACGCCGTAGGGGAGATCCTCGGCGTGGTCTTTGGGAACACGGTACGGACAAAGAACGTAGGAAAGGATGTCCTGGCCGGGCTAAAGAGCCTTGTCGGCGGAGAACTCGATGAGTATACCGACATGCTCGCCGACGCCCGGACAGAATCATACAACCGGATGGTCAACGCCGCGCGCGACCTTGGGGCGGACGCAGTGGTGAACATCCGCTTTACGACATCCCAGACGATGGCGACGGCGGCAGAGCTCCTCGCCTACGGGACAGCGGTGAAGCTCGTCCCGAAGAAGTAGGGGTTTAGGGGCAGGGGGTCCTGCCTTTCTTTTTTTGGTTACATTTACAATACGGGTTTAAGGCCGCAGTATCGGCAAGGCGTATGGTCCCCGGTAGGTGCAATGACCATGGGGTTATTTGTGTAGACCCTCGCCCGGATTTCCACTGAGTATCGCCACGCACTGCCCCCACCCCCTCCAGGGGGTGGGGGAGGAGGCCGGAGGCCGGGCGGGGTGGGGGTGACAAGAAGTGCGGATCTTTGCGAATTGGAGACAGGGGAGGGGGCATGCCCCCCTCGCACCTATCGGTGCTCAAGCTCGCTGCGCTCGCACTCCCCGTCAGCCCCGCCCCCGCGGGGCGATAGCCACCACGGTCCACTGCACCGGGCTCTATCCTCGTCGACTGTTCCAACAGTCGCTTACCCTGCATATGGACTGGCGGGCGTTTGAAAATCACAGACACGAAAAGCGACGCCCTTGACGATTCTAAATTTGAGCGCCACAAAACATGGGCCCCAGGGGGAAGCGAAACCCCCCAGGGCTCACTCACTCCCCGATCTTCTTCACCTTCCTCACCCTCACCGCGACCCCGCGCTTTGACCGGAGCATCTCGTCCGCTCCCATCATCGCCCGGCCGGTGGCGATCGCAAGCGGGCCTTCGACCAGCACCTCGTCACCCTCCCGTATCCGGGGATCGCAGTCCGTGATCCCGGGAGCAAGGACGTCGCCCTGCGGGACGAACGCATCAATCCTGACCCGGTAGCCCTCCGGTATCAGGCCCCATCCTGCAAACGTCGGGCGGAAGAGCCCGGTCCCGGGGTCGATGCTGAAGAGTTGCTCCTTCCCGCGGAGGACCGCCATCTGCATGCTCCTGCCCCGGATCTGGAGTCCCTTCGTATTGATATCAGTCGCGAACTGCCAGGAGACCGTGCCCCGGATGGTGTCGGTCTGCATCCGGCGCTCGCCCTCGAGGGCGGCGTTTAATGCCCGGAGAGACCCCGGTGCCGTCGGGTGCCCCTGGCAGGTCACCTCGAGGTCGATCCCGGAGGCCTCCGCTGCCATCTCGGCAACCGTGAGTGCCCCGCCCTCGAGGTGGGCGATAACCCGGCGGTAGGGGTGCGCGGCGAAGTAGCGCGCGAGGATATCGGCGATGAATGCGCACTCCTCGCGGTCCCAGTAGCCCGTCACCGGCACGTCGTAGTGGCCTGCCGGGTAGACCCGCTCGAGTTCCCGGGGCACGAGGCCGAGCGGCGAGGTGACGATCAGTTCGTGCGCCCGCCGGTCCACGGTGTTGGTAAAGAGCCGGTGGCTCCGGGAGAGCGAGTAGGGCTTCCTCGCCGAGCAGGGGAGGAGGACCGCGACGTCGGTCCGGGTCGGGATGAACCGCTCGATCACCCGGTCGGCGAACCGCCGGATCTCGGCCCGGTTCTGCGACTCGGCGGTATTTGCATGCATCGGCACTGCCCGCACCACAGGGAGGAAGCGCTCCATCAACGCGTAGTCCCGGTCGAGGAACCGGAGGATGCCGACCTGTGCGGCGTCCGCACGGCACCGGGACTCCATCAGTTCCCTGAGTTTTCCTGCCTCGATGTAGTGCCGTACGAGAGCGAGTTCACGGTCGAGCGCGAGACGGTTGTGCCGCACGAGATCGCCGTCCCGGCACCCTTCGCACCCACAGATTCCGGTCTCCATGAGCGAAGCGGGGAACTCGCCTTCGGCGAGGCAGAACCTCTTCTGCGCGGAGGCGAGGTCGACAGCCCGGTAATCGAAGAGGTCAAAGCCCGAGTAGACGAGGAGGCAGGCGGTCGAGGGGAGCGCCGCAGCCGGGGCATACCACGCGGTGTCCGGCGGGAGGCTCTCCTTTAAGGCTGCAAGCCACCCCGCGTAATTCCGGGGGTTTTTAAGCGCTGTGTGCCAGTTTGCAACCAGGACACAGTCGCCGGACTCCGCTGCCTGCGGGGCGAGCGGGTGGACAGCCACCGGCTGCCCCTCTCCCGGTGAGAAGTAGTCCCGGACAAACGCCTCCTCTGCAGAGAGCGGGACGTTTGATGCGGGGCGCTCACGGAGCGCCGGGAAGAGGGTATCCGTATCGAGAGCGGCAGGGAGGGATACGCTCTCCCCGCCTTCTTCATACATTCCTATCCGCGCGAGACCGTCACGTCTTCCCGCCTCATACCTGCTCACGGTACACCTCCACATCGGGGACCTCTTCGAGGACGAGGCTGACCCACGCATCATCGCACCGGACAGCGAACCGCTTCTCCGGGTGCGCCTCCATCAGGGCCCGGATACCGGCGCATCCCGACCGGACCATATCATCGTCCCACTCCGGGACCTCGCTCTGGCCGACCGGGAAGGTCTCCGCAAGTTCCGTAGGGTAGGGTCCGAAAGGCGGTTTGAAGTTCAGCACCGTGTCAAACCCGGGAACTTCACGCCCGTCAAACGAGACGAGCACCCGCTCACCGAGCGGGATGCGGGGGATGACCTCCTGATACCGGAGCACTTCTGTGCGCCGGCAGGTCTCTGAGCCCCGGTAGAAGAACCGGCGCTTGGAGACGGGATCATCGCGCTCGAGTTCAGCCGCGTGGGCGAGGAGTTCCCGGTAGCCATCGAGCAGGCGCGGGTGGCTCCGGCACCGCTCGTCGACCAGTTCCCAGAGAGTCCCGTCCTGGATCGCCTGCCGGATGCGGGCGATCTCGGCAAGAGTGACATGCAGGTTGTGGAGGGCAAGCAGCCGCTCCCGATCCTCGGACTTTCGGAGTTCGTCGGCGGTCATCGAGCGGCAGACCCGGCAGGGGCAGGGGAGTTCTGCGAGCTCATCGATCTTGAGGCTCCCGTGCGGGGTGATGTAGCGCCCTTCCCGGGCAAAGAGGGCATATGCGGCCGAGTCGAAGAGGTCGCAGCCCATCGCGACTGCAAGAGCGAACATCGACGGGTGGCCCGCACCGAAGAGGTGGATAGCGGTCGCCGGGGAGAGCCCGCGCTTGGCCGCAAGGACGACCTGCACGAGGTCTTTGTAGCGGTAACTCTCCATCAGCGGCACCACGGCGCCGATCGGGGCGAAGGCGAAGTCGAGGTCCCGGACGGCTCGCCCGGCCTCCTCGCGGAGATCGGTGAAGATGCCGCCCTGCACCGGTCCTGCCAGGTTCGCGTCAGGGAAGAGTTCCTGTGCCTCGCGGATACGGTCCATCGTGATCGCGAGTTCCCGTGCCGCCCTCTCGTGCCCTGCGTCCGGCGGGGTGGGGATGTCCAGGGGGACGACGATCTCGCTTCCTATCGCCTGCTGGAACTCGAGCGTATCCTGGTTACTCACCTCGACCTCCCCGTAGACGGAGAGCTGGAACGAGCCGGAGTCGGTCATGATGACGCCGTCGAAGTCGAGAACCTGGTGAAGCCCCTCCGCAAGCGCCCGGTCGTGGTACTCCGTGCTCCGCCTGAAGATGTAGGCGTTCGTGATCAGGGCCTCGACACCCATCTCCTGCATCTCGCGGGGGGTGACCAGGGGGAGGTGGGGGTTGACGACGGGGAGGAGCGCGGGTGTCCGAACAATCTTGTCGTTCACCCTGAGTCTCCCGACCCTTCCTGCGATATCTTTGTGTATGACCTCAAAAGTAATTGCCATTCGGGTTAGACCGCCTTTTCATTGAATATCTGCCCCTCGAAAGTCAGCACGGCAACGTCACTGCGCCTCCAGCACCCGGGCCGGAACCCGGCCTTGACACAGGTCTGGTCGAGGAACTCCCTGCTGGTCCAGCCGCACTCGGTCGGGACCTGCGGGAGGAGGAGGCCCCCGGTCCCGAGGCCGCTGACGATCAGGCCGTGCTTTCCGACCTCAACGCAATCGGGGCGCTCCTCCGGCGGGCACTCGAGCGGCCGGGGCTGTGTGAGCACCGTCACCTCGAGATCGAGATCGGCAAGTTCCGGCCGCGATACCGGTGGGAATCGGGGATCCTCAAGAGCAGCCGATCCGGCCGCTTCGAGGATCGCGTCGCCGAGCGATTTTATCGGGTACGGGAGGCCGATGCATCCGCGGAGACATCCCTGCCGCTTGATCGTAACAAAGACGCCGCGCTTCTCCCCGAAGACCGGGGGAAGAGCGGGCAGCACCATCCGTTCACCGCCGACGGCTTTCTCGATGGCGTTCCGTGCCAGACAAACTGCCGTCCTGCCTTCTTCCGGGGTCAGCATTTCCATCAGAATGGGTCGTATGATATTGAATACTTTTAGTCTTTCTCAGAAGAGGGAAGAGCCTGTATTCACCGGCCCGGTGATCAAGCAGGGTCCGCTGCCCTCGGGGCGCACCTGGATGGTCAGGATCTCATCGGCAGAAATGAAACGGTCAAGGTGAAGGCGGATCGTGCACTTCTCTCCGGCGTGCAGAAGCGTGCCGCCCCCGGGCGGTATCGCCGTCCACATCCCGGGTCCCGGGAGGAGGTCTTTTGACCGCGTGAGGATCTCAAGGTAATCCCCTGCCATGACCGTCACAGTGGCCCGGGAGAGGTCGACGGCCCCGCTATCCCCGGTATGGGCGATGCGGAAGGTGAGGGTGTCAACGGAGGTGCCGGAAAACTCCGGGACCGATGATGAACCGATGACGTCCCCGACCGGCGCAAGATGCGGTTCACCAGCAGTCAGGACCGGGTATGCGCCTAAATTAGATGCGGGACCACCGCCCATGGCGCTTGCACCAAGTGAGACGAGCGAGAAGAGTGTGGTGACGACAACGAACGCTGCAAAGACTGCCGCAAGTTCCAGGTGTGTGCAGGTCTCACGCTCCCCCATGGTAACGCCAATGGTAAGACCCAGGTATATATATTTATCCCATGGCGCGGGTATGCGCGGCCGGTCTGAAAGGCTTCACGGAGCGGTCCGAGATGCCTGAAGGTTGAGGAAGGGTTAGGCAAGGTACCCGTACGGCTTTATATTCTTACTACGAAATATTATATGGGAGAGGGAGAGTGCGGCCGACGGTGGCACATCCTGTGCTGCTGAGGAAAGTCCTCCCACCGGCCAGACACGCAGCCGCATGCAAGTGCGGGTGGCGAGAGTCACGGCAATGACACAGAAACGACACGGCCCATCGTCAGTGATGAAACGACCGAGCCTCCGTAAAGGAGGCGAGAAGCGCGAACTTTCGCGCGATAACTCGTTGAACGTAGCGGTGGGATACGGTGAAACGGTGAACCCCTGCGGGTGCAAGCCAGAATAGGGCATACGGATCGTCTGGTATCCGCCCAGGTATGGCGCGTAGCTGAATGCCGCACAGAACAGAAGGAGGCTTACTCCTCCCACTCCTTGCTAATTGCAACTCTTCTTATCAGCGTTTATAGAACGTTATTATCGCCGCGGTTTGAGTTCGATCTCCTCAAATGTCACCACATGCGAGTCGAAGACATCGCCCTGGTCGTTCACGAAGAGCTGGACGAAGATCTCGGCAGGCGTATTCTCCATAGATATGACCTCCCCGTGCTCTGCTTTAACATCGAATCCCAGGGATTTCAGTTCGTTCCGGACGGCATCCCGGGTGTAGTAGGTCGAGAGTATATCCCTGACCTTCTCGAGGACGTTCTGCTGCTCCTCCTCCTTCACGGCCATACCCTCTCATGCACTCTGTGGTATATTAACCTCTCCAGACAAATGTATAAATAAAAAAATTACCTATAGTAATAATATGGAGATACCCACCCCGGCCGAGCTGCGCGCAAAACGGATCCGTATGGGCTTAAAGCAGGCAGATGTAGCCCGTATGGCTGGAATCAGCCAGTCCATGGTCGCGCGGATCGAGGCAGGCAGTGTGGACCCGAGGGTGAGCACGCTTGCAAGGATCGTGGAGGTCCTTCAGGCGGCGGAACACTCAGCAATCACGGCGGCCGACGTGATGAGCGCACCTGTCCGCTCCATTGCCCCGGGCGATCCTGTCAGCCATGCGGTTGAGATCATGGGCCAGAACGGCATCTCCCAGCTGCCGGTGCTCGAAGAGGGGGTGCCCGTCGGATGCATATCCGAGTCCGCGATCATGAATGCCATGGAAGAAGGGGGCCTCCATCAGACGCACCGGAGACTGGTGCGGGACTATATGGAACCGGGTTTTCCAACGGTTCCTCCGACGGCGCCCATCGATACGGTCGTCCACCTCCTGCATCACAGCCACGCGGTCATCGTACTTGAGAAGGGGGAAGTCCAGGGTGTCATCACCAAGCATGACCTGATATCCCTGATAACATAACCCGTTTTTAAAGCATGGAGACCAGGTCCCGAAGGACAGCTTCAGGATCGTCGGCCTTGACGACGCTCGACGCGAGGAGGACGCCGCTGGTTCCGAGGTCGACGGCGATCTTCACGCATTCACCCGACTGGATGCCCGCCCCGGTCAGAACCTTCACGTCAGGGTTCACCGACCTGACGGCATTGACGGACCGCTCGATGATCCCGGGGTCGGCCTTTGAGACCGAGACACCGCTCCCGATCAACTCCGGAGGCTCGATCGCCACGTAACCGGGCCCAAGGGCTGCGGCGGCGGCGCTTGTTGCGTCGTTGTTCGTGCAGACGACCGATTCGAGGTGAAGCCTTCGTGCTGCCTCAACACAGGCGCCGATATCGGCCAGGGTGAGACGCCGTTCGGAGTGGTTGATCAGAGTGCCGCGTGCGCCCGCCGCCCTGACGGCCTCAGGGAGGATATGACCGGTATGGGCGCCGGGGGTGATTGCATCGATATGCTGGGCGTAGACCGGG
Source organism: Methanoculleus sp. (assembly GCF_020696975.1). Classification (GTDB taxonomy): domain Archaea; phylum Halobacteriota; class Methanomicrobia; order Methanomicrobiales; family Methanoculleaceae; genus Methanoculleus. The sequence continues at coordinate 29,585 of NZ_JAJGBK010000017.1, read as the reverse complement.
ATCGCGTAGTGGTGACTCATTGGGTGAAGCTCGGTGAAGGCCGGGGCGATCCCGATGACGGCACCGCTCTCTCTTGCCACGGTCTCGGCCGCAGCGGCGATCCGGTGGGCGTTGTGGCCCATACCCTCCTGATAGGTCTTGAGATTGACCAGAATGAACGGTGAAACCATATCCATCACGTCTGCCTGATAGGTTGCTCCTCCTGATATTAACTCTGATGCCGGGCGCAGGGAACCGACGGCGGCCGCCGGGGGCGCTCTCTCACTCCTCGATTCCTCTAACAAAATGCCCGCCGGTTATGCCGCCGAGGGCCCGCCGTTTCACCTCGTCCTTAAGCACGGAGAGCATACCGTGGTCTCGTCGGGCCACGGCGTCGATCCCCTCCCGGTAGATCCGGGCCATATCGGCGGCGTAATGGGGACCGCGCCCTCGTGCGTCGATCGCGACGGCATCGACACCCATCCCGGCGATCCGCGGGAGGTGGTCTATGAGGCAGGTCTCGACGGCGTTCGCTATGCAGGTCCGCCCCTCACCATCGGAACGGAGCGGGAAGACACGGTTCCGCCGGTCCTCGATGCCCATGAAACGGCCGGCCGGATGCTCCCCGGCAACCGCCGCCACCAGCCGGTCCTCGGTCACCAGCGCTTCAATGTTGCCCTGAACAAGCACCTCAAGCTCAAGGACGCCCCCGGCCGATTCCGCGAGCCGGGCCAGATCAGCGGCCGGGAGTTCGGGGGATGCCGTGCACCGCAGGAAGTGACCCGCCAGCTCTCCGGCGGTGCGGTGGTTCCAGACGTTCAGCCCGGCGGCGCCATAGAGGGGCATGCGGGGCTCGGCCCGCCGCACCGCATCCGCCGCCCCCATCCCGCTCACCATGACACCATGGATGCCCGCCTCGTAGAGCGACGGGAGGAGTGGAGCCGCCGCGTCAAGGAAGTTACGCCGGGTGATCGACGGCCACTTCCAGACGAGGTCTGCACCCCCTTCCCGGCAGACGGCGGCGGCCTCTTTGAGGATGGCGGGGGTAGAGGGTTCGAGGTAGACAACCTTTGCACCGCATCGGGCAGCGGCCGCTGCACCCTCGAGGGTATCGGTGTAGACCGAGACCGACGGGACCCGGGGCTCCGGGTGCGGTGAAGGCGGTCGCACCATCCCGGCAATCGCTTTCTTAACCCGTTCCCGCGCGGCATCCACCGCATTCTGTCCCGGGCGCCATGCAGCGAGGACGGCCGCCTCGACCCTCTCAAAGAATGAACGCCTGACCCTGTTTAATTCCCCGAGCGGGGCAAAGAGCCCGCCCGGGTACCGGAGATCCATATGCCGGATCATAAACGGCGTTCCCCCGGTCTTTCCAAACTGCTCCGCGATCTGTTCTGTGGTAAGCGGCCGGCTCCGTGCCGGCTCCATCACGAGGTCTGACCGGTAGCGCACCCGGAGCGGCTCGTCGTCGTGTGCGAGAACCGTCGCCTCCAGACAGGGCGTTCCGTCATCCCAGGTGACCGTGACGTCGAGCGGCAGTTGCTGCAGGGGCTTTTCCATGACCCGTTGTGCCCGCTCTTCGAGGTCCGCGCTCCGGGTCAGGAAGACCCGGGTGCCCTCTCCCACGGGTTCGGGGACCGAGAGACGTGCCGTGCCGCGCCGGACAGCGGGGGTGCCGCGGACGACCGCTCCCACATCATGATCGGGATCGTCCGTGCAGAAGGCCAGCCCATCGCCGGAACGGGGCGCGAGATCGCCGATGAGGCGCACGGTTGCCTCCCGCCTCCGGGGGTCGTAGCCGACGACCGTGCCGAGCAGGATGCCCCGGTTCCCGGGCCGGTCGCGGGCCATGATATCGGGAGCGCCGAGGATGTAGCCCTCCGTGAACTCCCGGTTGAATGCGAGGGCGAGAGCCCGGATATCCTGCCGCGAGGGGGACCAGGCCTCCCCGGCGGCGATTGCGTCGAGGGCCCGCCGGTAGATGCTCACCACCGTGGCGACATACTCTGCCGAGCGCATCCTCCCCTCGACCTTGAGCGATGCCACCGGTGCATGCACGATCCGGTCGAGGTATGGGTAGATCGCCAGATCGCGTGTCGAGAGCAGATAATGATCCTTTGCGGGCACAGCCCGGAGGTCTTTTGGGCGCCCGAAATCATCCATCTCTCCGATGACAAGCCGGTAGGGCTTCCGGCACGGCTGAGCGCACATCCCCCGGTTGCCGCTCCGCCCCCCGATGACCGAGGAGAGGAGGCATTGGCCCGAGTAACAGTAGCAGAGCGCACCGTGGGCAAAGACCTCGATGCCCACTCCCCGCGCCTCGGCATCCTCCGCCATCCCCTCGATCTCGGCGAGAGTGAGTTCCCTGGCGAGCACCACGCGAGAGAATCCTTCCCGCGCTGCCCAGACCACACCTTCACGGTTGTGGACCGTCATCTGGGTCGAGGCGTGGAGGGGGAGGTCCGGAACGACCTCCCGGGCGAGCGAGGCCACCCCGGTGTCCTGCACCAGGACGGCATCGGCCCCGATCTCGTAGAGCCAGAGGAGATAGCGGGCCACGTCGGGGAGCTCGTCGTCCCGGATGAGGATGTTTACGGTGACATAGACCCTGACGCCGCGGAGGTGCGCGTAATCGACAGCAGAGCGGAGTTCATCATCGGAGAAGTTCGCCGCGTAGTGCCGGGCCCCGAAACGCCTCCCGGCAAGGTAGATGGCATCGGCGCCGGCGGCGACTGCTGCGGCCAGGGCCTCCGGCGACCCCGCCGGTGCAAGCAGTTCCGGGGATCTGGATACCCGGGGGTGGTTGTGCGGCATATCCCAGTACAGTCACCCCGCCGGCCTATATACCTGGCAGGTATCCTTTTGGGGCACGAGAACGATGTGGAGAGGGGCCTTGGGTATGGACCGCGTAGGGATCATCGGATACGGACACATGGGCAGCATGCTGGTGAAGGGGTTTCTCACGTCCGGGGCCCTCCTGGCCGGCGAGGTCGTGGTTGCGTCAAAAAGCCAGGAGAGCAGGGACGCGTGCGCCGCGGTGTGGCCCGGAATCAGTATCGCCGAAACGAACACGGAACTCGCACGGCAGTGCCGTCTCATTATCATCGCCGTCAGGCCGCAGGAGACGAAGGGCGTCCTCAGTGAGATCGTCCCGGTGATGGACGGGGACGAGCATATCGTCTCGCTCGCCGCCGGTATCAGCCTCGGGGATATCGAAGAACTCTTTACCGGATCGGTCACCAGGGCCGTACCCACGGTCACCTCCACGGTCGGGCAGGGGACGACCCTGGTCTGCCATGGCCGGCAGGTGGGGATGCATGGGGCTCTCCGGGTGGAGGGGCTCTTCTCGTCGATCGGGCATGTGATGCTCGTCGATGAGGGGGAACTCCCGGCGGCCACGCTTCTCTCGAGCTGCGGGCCGGGACTGCTTGCCGCCATCATCGAGGAACTCGCCAGGTCAGCATCCCGTGCAAGCGGTCTCCCGAAGGAAAGGGCGGTCGTGCTCGCAACGGAGATGGCTGCCGCCACGGCTGCCTACCTCCGGGAGACGGGCAGGGCGCCCGGGGACGTGATCGGAGAGGTTGCGACCGGAGGCGGTGTCACAGAGGTCGGGGTGCGAAGACTCCGCGAACAACTGCCGGGTGTCTTTGATGAGGCAGTCGTCTCCATGCTGGAACGCTGCGAGACGGTAGGGAAGTGACGAAGGAAGCGGGCAGACTTTTAAGTGATAAGGGGTTATACCTCGGGTAAATATGAAGATCGTCGTCTCCGTGGAGAATGCCGGCGTTATCGACGAGGTAGTGGAGTATAACCCGACATTCATCGAGATCAGGCTCGACCGGATGGAGGGGGACCTGCTGGAGCAGGTTCGCACTATCCGGGAGAAGACCGCCATCCCCCTTATAGCCACGCTCAGAAGCAGGGAGGAAGGAGGCAGGTTTGTCGGCGATGCCGACCTCTGGGTCCGGATCATCGGGCCGATCGCGCGATACGTCGATTTCGTGGACGTAGAGGCCCGCTACCGGGACCACGCGCCGTTCATCAAGGGTGAAGGGGTCCAGATCCTCGCATCCCTCCACACGAGCGAGATGCCCACCCTCCCGGAGCTCGGGAAGATCGAGGGGATGCTCAGGTCATACGGCGACATCCCGAAGATTGTCGTGAAACCCCGTACCAGGGACGACCTCTTTGACCTCATCACGTTCACTCACCGCGCCCAGAAGCCCATCTGCACGAGCATTATGGGCGCCGAGTTCCGCTACGCCCGTGCAATCCTCCCCCTCTTCGGGTCGGAGTTCACGTTCTGCCATGCCGGGACTCCGACGGCCGAAGGGCAGTACCATATCCGGGAGATGCGCCAGATTGCGAATCTGCTGAAATGAGGGGGGGGTTGGGGGGCCCTGCCGGGTCTCTGGAGACCAGGCTCCTAGTTGGGTCCGGCAAAACGGCGGGGACATGTTACTCGAAGAGTTTCCAGTGGGTGTCCCCTCCCAGGAAAGGTGCTCTGGGACAAACTCCTAGTTAATGATCGATTGGCTAAGTTTCTCGATACTTTAATAAAATGCTACAATATACTATATGTTACGTTAATAGGAGGCGGGATACCTATGGTAGAAGCTCATGCAACCAACAACTCATGTCGGAGTGCCCGGACAAAAGGATCTATTCGCATGGGACTAACATACATGGAAAGACGATCTCTAGAAGCCTCCATAAAAAAGAATCAGAAGGCATTAGATCTCCTCAGTCGGCACTGAAAAAACATCCAATCTTTTTGTATTTGTGCGGATCCATTCTTCGATTTCTTCCGGAGTATACGTAGCATTGTACTCTGCATCCAAACTCGCAAGAGTTGTTATAAACCGATCCGCCTCGTCACCGTCAACATCAAATGCCAATCCATTGGCACGCAGTATGAGGACATCTGTAACTGTGTAAGCAGTTCTTTTGTTACCCTGCCAAAAGGCATGTCCATTGGCAATCTTTTCAAGGAACCACGCGGCCTTTGCGTAAATGTTCTCACGGTGATTCCAATAGTTTTCCCATAAATAAACCCAGGTTTCAACCTCGCCTTGTGTTTTTATGCCTTCCCAACCCTGATCTTCCGATCTATTGTGCAACGCGATCAGGGTGTCATGAATTGCGATTATCTTCTCGGGGGTAATATCGTTAACCAACCACCCGCAGCAGGGGCACCACCAACCAATTGGAACCTCAACTGGCTTGCCCTCTTCATCCATGTCATGAATGAATGCCCTTATCATATCGATATCTTCGCAACCAGGGCAGGGGCATTTGGGAGATGGGCTCATAGCAATGTTATACACCGAATTGGTGAAAAACGTAATGTTGAAAGTCCTGATTCACATCCTCGTAGATTCTTACCGTCCTTCAGTCTAATCATCCACGAGCTGATCACACTGGGTACAGTACCAACCGATAAGTCAAGCGCCCGGAGGTGCATGAGCCTCACAGGGGGGTGAGGCAGGACGGTCCCCCCCCTTCACTCCCCGGCAAATACCCGGTACTTCGCCTGCTCAAGCATCGCATCGATAATAACAAGCGCCATCATGCACTCGGCGACCGGTACAACCCGCGGTGCGATGCAGGGGTCGTGCCGCCCTTCGACTGATATCTCCCGCTCTTTCCCGGCAGTATCGACGGTCTGCTGCACCCGGCGTATCGAGGGCGTCGGCTTGACGGCAAGCCGGACGACGATATCCTGCCCGGTGCTGATCCCGCCGAGGACGCCGCCCGCGTGGTTGCTTGCAAACCCGGTTCCGGTGATGGGATCGTTCATCTCACTCCCGAAGAGCCGTGCGGCACCGAACCCCTCGCCAAGTTCAACGCCCTTCACCGCACCGATGCCCATCATCGCCCCGGCGATGGCGGCGTCGAGCTTCCCGAATACCGGGTCACCGAGGCCCGCCGGGCACCCGGCCGCCGTCACCTCGACGATCCCGCCCACGGAGTCGCCCGCATCCCGGGCGGCACGGATCTCCGCCTCCATCGCCGCTGGATCCGTCGCGGCGTGCACCTCGATGATCCTCCCCCGGATCGCTATGCCGTAGGGCGCAAGGCAGCGCATCGCGACGGCGCCTGCCGCGACCCGGGCAAGAGTCTCCCGGCCCGAACTCCGCCCGCCGCCGCGGTGGTCCCGGAGCCCGTACTTCGCCTGCCAGGTGTAGTCCGCGTGTCCCGGGCGGAATACGTCCCGGAGTGCGTCGTAGTCCTCGGACCGGACGTCCCGGTTCCTGACGACAAGCGCTATCGGGGCGCCGGTCGTCCTCCCTTCAAAGACCCCCGAGAGGATCTCCACCCGGTCGGGCTCCTGCCTCCCGGACTCGAGCGGGCTCTTTCCCGGCCGCCTCCTATCAAGGTAGGGCTGGATATCCACCTCCGTGAGGGGGATATTGGGCGGGCAGCCGTCGACGATCACGCCCACGGCCAACCCGTGGCTCTCTCCGAACGTCGTGCACCTGAAGTTTCTCCCGAACGTGTTCATGCCAGCATCTCCCGCACCATCTTTGGCGTGACCGCGATCCCGGTGATCAGCCGGAACTGCTCCACCGCCTGGTGGACGAACATCTCCGTACCGGGTATCGCCTCGCACCCGGCCTCTCTTGCCGCTCGAATAAGGGGCGTCTCCGGCGGCGTATAAACAAGGTCAAAGACGGTCGTCTCTCGCTCAAGGTCGCAAGCGGCAAGCAGGCTTCGGGTGTCGGGCTCCATCCCGATCGGGGTTGCGTGTACAACCACATCGGCATCGCTCCCCTTGAACTCTTCGAGACCGCCCCACCGGCAGTTGAAGCGCTCCGCAAGCCTCTGCGCGAAAGCCGCCTTCCGGGCAAGCACCGTGACGTCCATATCGAGCGAGCGAAGTGCGTAGACCGCCGCAGCCGCCGCACCCCCGGCGCCGAGGACAACCGCCCGGCCGCCCCGGCGGTGGATGAGCGGGGTCCGGACCCCCAGCCAGTCGGTGTTATGGCCGTATAACTTTCCACCGCAACTAACGACGGTGTTCACCGCCCCGATCGCCGAAGCGTGACCGTCCACCTCGTCAAGGTGGCGCATCACGTCGGTCTTGAACGGGATGGTGACGGATAAGCCCTTCAGGGGGAGGAGGTTTGCGAGACGGATGATGGTTCCGGCATCCGGCCATTCAAAGCGGGTGTAGTGGTAGTTCATCCCGAAGTGTGCAAAGAACCGGTTGTAGAGGAGCGGGCTCTTGCTGTGGGCGCAGGGGTTCCCGGCGATGGCGCATACCCGAAGACCCGGGTCACGGTCAACCATATCCCCGAGGGCGGGAAGGCCGAACCGCTCAAGGAGGGCGTCGCGTTCGCGTGCGTCACCAGGGGGGATGCCGATCTCTTTGCCGATCTGGCCGACGATCATCTCCGCGACCTCCCGGGGAGTGCGCTTCCCGGTATCGATGCAGATGTCGGCCGCGCCGAGGTAGGCATCCCTTCTCCTGGCGAGAAGCGTGCGCACCTCTTCTGCGGGAGAAAGCCCCGTCAGCCCCGGCCGATCGCTCCCGGCGATCCGCTCGTGACAGATGTCAGGAGCGACCGAGAGGAGATAGACCGTGCCGTGCCACCGGAGATTCGCGACGTTTGCCGGGTCGCATACCGCCCCCCCGCCGGTGGCGATCACCCCCTCCACATCTCTGAGCGACGCGATCGTCTCCCGTTCAAGGGTCCGGAAGTGCGCCTCCCCGGCCCGGTGGAAGATCTCCGGGATTGGCATTCCCGCCCGCTGCTCGACAATCAGATCGGTATCGTAGAACGGCATCCCGAGCCGATCCGCGAGAATCCGACCAACCGTGGTCTTTCCGGTTCCCCGAAAGCCGGTGAGGACGATCTTCACAGCAGCCCCTCCCCATAAAGCGCCTCCCAGAAACCAGGAAAAGACTTCTCCACACATTCGGGGTCACGAATTGCCATTCCCCCGACCGCGAGCCCGAGGACGGCGAACGCCATCGCCGTCCGGTGGTCGTCGTGCGGGTCGACGGCGACGCCGTGGAGGAGGCCGGGGGTGATCGTGAGCGAGTCCTCCGTGACCGTAACACCCGCACCCATCCGCCGGAGGGTATCCGCCGTCACCCCCACGCGGTCGCTCTCCTTGTACTGCAGGTGCCCCGTCCCCGTGATCGTCGTCGGTGAGGCTGCCATCGCCGCAACAGCCGCGAGCGTCTGGACGGTATCGGGGGACGAGGACATATCCATCTCGATACCGGCAAGACCGCCTGTCCGCTCCACCGTCACCGCGTCGGTGCTGGAGGTGACGCGACACCCCATCGCCTCGAGGGCGTCGAGGAACCGGCGGTCACCCTGGACCGATGCCGGGTTTAAGCCCGTGACCGTGACACGCCCGCCGCAGACGGCCGCTATCGCGAAGAGGTAGGATGCCGAGGAGTAATCCCCCTCGACCCGGTAGTTCCTCCCCCGGTAGGCTACGTCGCTCTTCACCCTGAACCAGTCGTAGCCCCGCCGTTCAAGCCTGGCCCCGAACCGGAGCATAACGTCCGCTGTCACGTCGAGGTAGGACCGGGATGCCGGGGTTTCCGGGAGCGTGAGTTCAACGTCCTCCTCCGCGTAGGGCGCCGCCATCAGGATGGACGAGATAAACTGGCTGCTGATGCTCCCGTCGATCGTCGTCCTGCCGCCCCGGAGTCTGCCGGAGACCCGGATGGGCGGGTAACCTTCCCGTCCGGTGAACGCGATCTCCCCCCCGAGTGTGCGGAGCGCTCCGGCCAGCGGGCCGACCGGCCGCTCGAGCATCCTCGGGCTCCCCATCAGCACCACCGGGTGCCGGGCAAGGAGCGCCGCTGAGGTGAGGAGCCGCAGAGTCGTCCCGGAGTTTTTGCAGTCGATGGTGACCTCTCCTGCCGCCGGGAAGGTGCCGTCGCATCCGGTGATGGTGATCTCCCCCGGCAGCCACTCGATCGGCACCCCGAGGGCTTCGAGCCCCCGGGCGGTCAGTTCGGTATCAACCGCCCGGAGCGGCCCTGAAATCCTTGATCTGCCCGCCGCAAGCGCTCCTGCAATCAGGGCCCGGTGCGTGTAGCTCTTCGAGGGAGGGGCCGAAAACGTCGCATCGACCGGACCGGTCTGCGATACCCTGACGATCATAATCCCGGCACCTCCATGCGGGCGTAGCACCCGAGTTCCCTGACGGTGGTCATCCCTTTGAGTTCCTCCTTTGCCTCCCGCCAGCCATCGGAGACCTCGATATCGATAAAGAATATGTACCTCCCGATGCCCCGCCGGGACGGCCGCGACTCGATCCGGGTCAGGTTGACCCGGCGCCGGGCGAAGACCCCGAGCAGGTCGGCGAGGAGTCCGACCCGGTCGATCGGTGGGTCCACAAGGAGGCTGCACTTCGTGCACCCGGTAACATCACGAGGAACGGCGGATATCTCCACGAACCGGGTGGTGTTCGTGCTGCAGTTCTGGAGATCGCGGACGGCTATCGGGAGGCCGTAGATCGCCGCCGCCATCTCCGAGACGACCGCACCGGCGTTCTCGTCTCTCTGCATCGCGACCGCACTCGCGGCGTTGCTGCTCGTGTGCACGACCTCGGCGCCGAGACGATCGAAGAGGACGGAGCACTGCTCGTGCGTCTGTGGGTGGGCGTAGATGACCGAGAGGTCCGAAGGCTCTTTCCGGGCCGCGAGATGGTGCCGGATGGGCATGTACGCTTCTGCGGTGATCGAGACATCGAACTCCGCGAGCCCCTGGAGCGTCTCTCCCACACCGCCGGCCTCCGAGTTCTCGATCGGGACGAGCCCTTTCGCTGCACCGGCCGCCACGCGCTCGATGATGGCGTGGATCGTCGGCAGGAGTTCGATGTCGTCACCGTAAAGGCGTACGGCGAGTTCGTGGCTGAACGTCCCGGCCGGCCCGAGTGTTGCGACGGTCATCGGCTCACCACATGGTTGATGAGGTCGTCCGTCTCTTCCGTCGCGGCGCGGAGGAACGAGGCGTAATGTCCGGCATTTTGGGCAAAAAACGCCTCAAATTGCTCACTATCCCCGGACTCGGCGATCTCCCGGAGCATCCGGACAGCCTCCTCAAACTCGCCGAGCACCTCCGGGACGGCCGGGTTCATCTGGAGGATGTCGCCGTAGAGCCCGGCGTCCTGGGCGAGGAGACGCCCGATGAACCCCATCTCGATCCGGTAGACAGGGCTCGTGTAGGTAAGGGTCTCTGCGACGTCTGCACCGGTCCGGCGGATCGCCTCTGCTTTTGCGAGCGTCACGAAGTGGGTCAGCCCCTGGATAACCGCCATCATCCGGTCATGCTCTTCCGGTGTCGAGATGGTGATCGCCGCCCCCTGGTCGCGAAAGACGGAGAGGAGCCCATCAAGGGTCTCGGGGCTGCACCGGGCCGGCGTTGCGACGATCGTCTGGCCCCGGAGCGACGCGCTGTTGGGCCCGAACATCGGGTGGAGCCCGATCACCTCCGCACGCGAGGCGAGCATCGCCCGGACCGGTTCGGTCTTGAGGGAGGTGAGGTCGCAGAAGACCTGCTCCTCCGAGAGGAGCCCTGCGACCTCATGGATCACCCCGACAGTGGCGCGGATCGGGACCGAGACCACCACAAGATCCGCCATCTCCGCAACGTCACGGTTGGAAAGAGACGTCTTCGTCCCGGAGACGATCACCTCCCACCCGGCCGCACGGAAGACCTCTGCAAAGAACCGTCCCATCTGCCCTGTGCCGCCGATGATGCCTGCAAGCATTCGTGTCACTTCTCCCGGATCGTCTCGGCGACGGCGACCCCGAAGTGCCGTCCGCCCTCCGCGACGCTCCCGAGCACCGTATCGCCGACCGCGAGGCTGGCGACCGATACGGCCGAGCCGTCGGGCCTGACGAGCCGGATCGTCTCGGCGTTCTGGAGGACCAGGCTCACCGTTGCACCGCCGGCCTTCGCCTCGACGAGGAGGAGCGGGCGGCGCTCGATCTTCACCCGCCCGACGACCGCATCATGGGTCGCGCCGGTGTGCTCCGCGACGAGCACCTTATCCCCGACTCCGAGGTCGGCGAGGTATGCGGTCTTCCCGTCCGGGAGGAGGATGTAGGCGTGCACCGCTCCGGCGTTCACCCGGAACGGTCGCGGCGCCACGTAGGGGTTCTCCAGGGTCTCGGGGTGGACCAGCAGGAACGCCGAGGAGGTGTTGCCGACGAGCATCCCCTCACCGTCGGCGAGGAGGGAGCAGGTGTCGACGCAGACCCTATCGCCCATCCCGATGGGAGCGATCCTGGTCACCTCGAACGGAACGAGCGGGACGTGCGCCCCGGCGCCGGCGATGACGTCCGCCGTCTTCCTGACCTCTGCGGGATCATCGGTCGCAAGGAGGATGCCCGCCGTCCCGCGTTCGAGAACGGTCAGGGCGACCCTTGCCTCTTCGGCGCTTTCGACCGCGGCGATGATCCGGTCGGACTGCGCGACGAGGTTCTCAAGCGGGATGACCGTCCAGTCCCGTGTCCGGACGATGACGAAACCCTCGCGGGAGAGCCGGAGCGCCTCTTCCTCGGCCGCCTTATCGACGATCTCGGCTTCAAAGACGTCTTTGCCGGGTACAAGGTCGCCGTTGTCTGCGACGGTCGTCACCCGCCCGAGTTCTCGCACGCGTTCTGCGTCATCGACGACCAGAGCGTCTGCGCCGCTCTCGATCGCGGTCGTCGCGAGATCCTTCCTCCACGGCCTGAGATCGACCCAGAACCGCTTCATCGCTCCGTCTCCAGTGCTTCGGCCGGGTCTCTTCCCTCGTGCACAACCCGGGATATCGCGGCGATGAACCGGGCCGGGTCGTCGCGCTGGAAGGCGTTCCTCCCCATGCAGACACCCGCCGCGCCCGCACCGATCGCGTCCCGGATGGTCGTGAGGGTCTCAATATCCCCACCCTTCTCCCCACCGGCGATCATCACCGGCACCGAGCAGGCGGCGGTGATCTGGCCGAATGATTCGGGATCACCGGTGTAGTTTGTCTTGATGAGGTCGGCGCCGAGTTCTTCCGCAACCCGGACACAGTGCCCGATCGACTGCGGCGATGTGGGATCGATCCCCTTGCCGCGGGGGTAGATCATGATCAGGAGCGGCATCCCCCAGCGGTTGCAGTCCCGCACCACCTCGCCGGCCGATTCGAGCATCCGTGATTCGTTCGGCGCGCCGAGGTTGATGTGGATCGAGACCGCGTCGGCACCGAGCGCGACCGCCTCCTCCACGGTGCAGACGAGCACCTTATCATTCGGGTCCGGGTTCATTGAGGTGCTCGCGGAGAGGTGGACGATGAGACCGATATCCTTTCCGTGCTTCCGGTGCCCTCCCTTCACCATGCCCTTGTGGAGGACGATGGCGTTCGCCCCGCCCTCGCTCACCGCGTTGACGGTCTTTGTCATGTTACGAAGCCCCTCGACCTGGCCCATCGTGAACCCGTGGTCCATAGGGATGATCACGGCGCGGCCGGTGTTTCTGTCCATTATCCGCTCAAGGCGGATCTCTTTTCCAATCACATCCATCACATCCGAAGAATCTCGATTGCTTCCTCTGCCGACCGCCCTTCATGGATGATCAGCGCGGCGGCACGGATCAGGCGGTCAGGCGCCGCATGCTGGAAGGCGTTTCGCCCGATCGATATACCGGCGGCACCCCCCTCCATCGCGCCTTCCACCAGGTCGAGGATCGCCCGCTCGTCGGTCTTTGAGCCTCCGGCGACCACGACCGGCACCGGACAGCCTTCCGTCACCTCGCGGAACGAGTCCGCGTCTCCGGTGTAGACGGTCTTGACGATATCGGCGCCGAGCTCCGCCGCCACTCGTGCCGAGAGTTTGACGCTCTCAAGGTCGTGCTCGTCGATAACCTTCCTGCCCCGCGGGTACATCATCGCGAGAAGCGGCATTCCCCACTCCATGCACGCGACCGCGACACTGCCCAGGTCTTCAAGCATCCGTGCCTCGGAGTCTGCACCGACGTTGATATGCACCGAGACGCCATCGGCGCCCATCTTTAAGGCGTTCGTGACGGTGTTCACGAGCACCTTGTCGTTCGGGTCCGGGCCGATGCTGGTGCTCGCCGAGAGGTGCATGATGAGGCCGACGTCCCGCCCATGCCCCCGGTGTCCGTGCAGCGCAAGCCCCACATGACCGATCACCGCGTTTGCTCCGCCCTCGGCGACGAGGTCGATGGTCTTTCCGACGTCAACCAGCCCCGGGATGGGCCCGAGCGTCACGCCGTGGTCGAGCGGCACGATGATGGTCCTGCCGGTATTCCGATCCATAATACGTTCCAGACGAATCTCTTTTCCTCTCATAACCATGGTCCTCCCGGATCTCAGTGATGCAATCTCCGGGAATGATTCAAAACGGGGTAAAATAGCGATAGAATGCTGCCGCTCCGTCATCATGGGTGGCGGCGGTCAAAAACTGACAGGTTGCTTCTGCGGAGGCGGTTACTTCGTTAGCCGAGGTAAAAACGTTCACCGGCGAAAAAACATTCACCACGCATTGGGTATATCGTTATGCTTTCTTGTATAAAAGCGTGCCGGATTGCCGCGCAAGAGATTGATCCGGGACACAGGGTGAGTACCCCGGGGAAAAAAGTATGGTGAAGACTTACTTCCGGCTTTTCTTGAAGGATATAACGTCGCCGACGGTCATGGTCACCCGTCCCGGACCGCCTGTGGAGGTGCTGTCTTCGCCCGAATCAATCAGTCTGATATTGAGGGCTCTCTCAAGCTTCCGCCGGACATCGTCTTCGGGGATGAGGTCTCCCTTCTCGATCTTCTTGACCAGGATCTCACGCTCCTTGATCGCCTGCGCGAGGTCGAGCGTGGACCACTCCTTCTCCTCACGGGCGACCCGGATCCGGTCGGCGTAATCATCGACGAGATCTCCTTCCATCAGATCAAAGACGTCTCGCGGCTTCCTTCGGGTCGGTGGGGCGGCGAACCCCGGCTTCTTCTGCTGAACACCTTTTCGTCGTGGTTGCTGGACTTCTGTACCATGTTTTGCACATCGAACGCAGACACAGAGTTCTGCACCTTCGATCTGGATGATTTTTGACGGGCCCTGGATAGAAGCGCCGCATAGTTCACACTGCATAAGTCTCGCAAACAACTTTATATTCATTTTAACCTATATAATTATTCGAGGAGACCTATGGGAGATATCGCTCGGCAGGCACCAGAGAAGGATACCGGTGAAGACATCTACCAGTATCTCCTGGAACGGATTACGAACCTCGAAAACCGAAACCTGGAGCTACGCGAACAATTTCGCCAGATGGAGTCCGAGAAACGATACGTTGAAACCCAGAAGATCCGCTACGAGCGCGAGCTCCGAAAACTCAAGAGTGAGATCGAACAGCTCCGAAGCCCTCCTCTCGTGATCGGGACTGTTACGGACGTGATCGACAACAGCCGGGTGATTGTGCGAAGCAGTGCAGGACCGCGGTTTTTAGTCCGGACATCGCAACTGATCGACCCCGATCTCCTCAAACCGGGGGTCCGGTGCACGCTCAACCAGCAATCTCTCGCCATTGTGGATGTGCTCCCCACGAGCTACGACGCGCAGATTTACGGCATGGAACTGGTTGAGTCTCCAGATGAGACTTATGAGAATATCGGCGGCCTTGAGCCGCAGATCGAGGAGGTCAGGGAAGCGGTCGAACTCCCCCTGACAAAGCCGCACCTCTTTGAGAAGGTCGGTATCGCCCCGCCAAAGGGTGTGCTCCTCTACGGGCCGCCCGGCACGGGGAAGACGCTCCTCGCACGGGCAGTGGCCCACCAGACAAACGCGCACTTCCTCCGCGTGGTCGGTTCAGAACTGGTGCAGAAGTACATCGGCGAAGGGGCACGCCTGGTCAGGGAACTCTTCGATCTCGCGAAACAGAGGGCGCCGTCGATCATCTTCATCGACGAGATCGATGCGATTGGCGCGCACCGGAACGACTCGACGACATCGGGAGACCGTGAAGTCCAGCGGACGCTGATGCAGCTCCTTGCAGAGATGGACGGGTTTGACAACCGCGGGGACGTCAAGATCATCGCTGCAACGAACCGGATCGATATCCTCGACCGCGCCCTCCTCCGCCCGGGCCGGTTCGACCGGATGATTGAGATCCCGCTCCCCGACCACGAAGGAAGGCTTGCCATCTTGAAGATTCACACCCTGCACATGAGCCTTGCTGAGGATGTCAACCTTGCAGAGGTGTCCCGGCTGACGGAAGGCAAGAACGGTGCCGACCTCCGGGCGATATGCATGGAAGCGGGGATGTTTGCCATCAGGATGGAGCACGAGACGGTCAGCCACGAAGATTTCCTGAAGGCGATCGACAAACTCTCGGTGGACTTCGACCGGCACCACTTCCACACCACCTTCGGCGAGATGTTCGCCTGAAGGTTGCCTTTTTTTGGCTCCTGAACCCATTTTCGGGTCTTCACCCCTGCCTCCCGGCGGGTTGGTGCCTGGCTCGGCCCTGTCCTCTCAGGTATGCCCGCATCAACAAGGCCCTTTCTGAATGCCGGGTTGTTGAACCGTAGTCAGATGCTCTGCCGTGAACGCCTCTCTCACTGCCGAAAGCCGCTCCGGGGCAAGATCGCTCGCGAGGAGGCCGAAGACCACGCGGTCGTAATACTCACCCCCGGCATGCCAGTAGTGCCGCTGAACGCCCTCCAGGACAAAGCCGCACTTCTCCATCACCCGCCGTGATGCCGTATTGTCGGCAACGGCGTCGCCGTTCAGCCGGTAACCCTCGAGCACGATGAACGCGATGTAGACTAAGAAGGTGCAGGCCAGGGTTCCGTAGCCTCTTCCCCAGTATGGGTCGTCGAGCTGGTAGCCGATCAGGTAGGATCCCGGGCTGAAGTCGACCGGGAGGAGTGCGCACTGCCCGACGAACTCCCCGGAGTGCTTCAATCGTATTGTGAAGATGTGATTTTTCGGCGTCTTCCCCTCCGCGAGCGCCGCCTGCATCTCCTCGATCAGGGGGAGGAAATAGGACCGGGTGGCCTCATCGGTATTCGGCCCGAAGAACAGCCACCTGCAGACCGACTCCTTCGCGAGCATCCGGGATATCCCGGGAAGGTCACGCTCGGTGCAGCAGGAGAATCTCAGATCCCCGCCAATCCAACTCTGTTGCATGCAGTAGTCTTCGATTCCCCCTCATATAAGGAAGGGAGTCCCGAAATAAGGAGATGCGGTCCCGGCGGATAGTGCAGGTGTATCCGCCTACCCGGTCGGATACTCTTCTTTCGTGCACCAGACCTCGAGCAGTGTGTCGTCGGGTTCGGTCCGGTCGGCATATGCCTCCGGCGTCGTGCCCTCGTCCATCCATATAGTATCGAGCATGTGGTCCCCTGCGATCCGGTAGAGGCAGCGGTATCTCCACGGCGACACCGGCTTCACGTCCCGCTCGTAGATCTGCCGGGCAAGCCCGGACGAGCAGAATATGCCCTCCTCGGGCTCGAAGAGAACCTCCTCGACGTATCGCTGGATGTACCACCGGAGCTCGGAGACAAGGGCGAGTGCACTCCCGAGCGATGCCGTCCGGATGCGCATGCCGTATCGGAGCCGGTCAGGCTGATAAAAACGAAGAACGCCTCTGCTGGTCTCGGACTTGAGCAGGGTGGCGTAGAGGTCAACCCCCTCCGGCTGAATGAGGAGGACATTCATAGTATATCTGGTGGGCCGGAGGGATCTATAAGGTTTCCCCTTAAAATCCCGAACAGAAAGGTCTCGGAAGCCGCATCGGCCAGGGTCGGCCGGATATCCGGCAAAGCGCTTTGCGGCATGCGTTCCGGCAAAAAGATAGGAATCGGAGGGATCTCCGTCAGATATACATGCGGCTGTCGGGCGCCGCCACCTCGCGCTTCACCTTTTTGACCGCGAGAAGGAAATCTTCCTGGTCGACGGCATCGGCGTCCCGCCGGATCGCCATCATACCGGCCTCCCGGCAGATCGCCTGGAGTTCCGCGCCGGTGGTGTTCCCGGCGAGTTTCGCGAGTTCGGGAAGGTCCACGTTCCCGGAGAGCGTCATCTTCGCGGTGTGGATCTTCAGGATCTCGAGGCGTGCTCCGTCGTCGGGCAGCGGGACCTGGATGATCCGGTCGAACCGGCCGGGGCGGAGGAGAGCCGGGTCCAGCATATCGATCCGGTTGGTCGCCGCCATGATCCGGATATTGCCCCGGTTGCCGAAGCCATCCATCTCCGCGAGGAGCTGCATCAGCGTCCGCTGGACCTCGGCGCTGCCTGAGGTCCCATCGTTGGTGCGCATGCTCCCGATCGCATCGATCTCATCGATGAAGACGATCGCCGGAGCCCGCTCCCGGGCAAGGACAAAGAGCTCCCGCACGAGCTGCGCGCCCTCCCCGATGTACTTGTGGACGAGCTCGCTCCCGGACATCCTGATGAACCGGGCCTTCGACTGGCGGGCAACCGCCTTTGCGATCAGGGTCTTCCCCGTGCCGGGCGGCCCGTAGAGGAGGATGCCCTTCGGCGGTTCGACGCCCACGCGCTCGTAGATCTCGGGCTTCGTGAGCGGGTACTCGACGGCTTCCCGGACCTCTTCGATCTCTTCCTTCAGGCCCCCGATCTGCTCGAACGTCACGCTCGGCTGTTCGTCAAGCTCCATGACCCTGACCCTTGCATCATATATATTGCCGATCGTCTTGACGATGGAGAGGGTGTTGTTCACCGCCACCTTCATCCCGGGCTTGAGGGTGCGGTGGAGTTTCTCGTTGACCGCGGTGACGTATTCCTGATTGTTGCCCTGCTGCCGGAGATACACTTCGCCGTTTTCAAGCACATCGACCACAGCGGCAACAAACAGCGGCACCCGTTTCAACTGAGCGTTCTCTTTTCTGAGCTGCAGGAGTTCCTTCTCCAGCAACTCATTTTTCAGTTTGTAATCCAGGATCTGCGCCTTCAAATCCTGGATCTGGAGGGTGAGCATATCGTGCTCGCTGCCAGGAGTGTTGCCAATGGTTTCGTCCATGTTACTCATATAGTTGGATCTCCAACCACTTTATAGTGTGGTGGCAGTGATTATGCAAGGCAGAAGCATATCGAAGGGTATTGCAAACGGAGAACTCCTCATTTCGCCAGAACCCATATCGTTCCTCTCGGGCGTCGACCCTGAGACCGGGACCGTCGTGGAGCACGGACATCCGCTTGAAGGCCAATCCATCGCCGGGCGCGTGCTGGCCTTCCCGTACGGGAAGGGATCGACGGTCGGGTCCTACGTCATCTACGCGTTAAAGCAGAACGGTCTCGCCCCCGCGGCGATCATCAACACCGAGGCCGAACCGATCATCGCGGTCGGGGCGATCATCGCCGGGATTCCCATGGTCGACCGCCTCCCGCCGGAGTTTTCCCGCCTCCCGTCCGGTACCCTGGTGACGGTGAACGGGGACACGGGTGAGGTGTCCTGCGACGAGACCGGGTGAGGAGCACCGTGGAGACCTACTACGATATCCTGGACGTCCCGCCGGACGCCGCGGTTGACGAGATACGGGCGGCATACCGGAGGCTTGCAAAGCAGTACCACCCGGACGTCAACTCCGACCCGGACGCAAGCGAGCGGTTCATCGCCATCCAGCAGGCGTACGAGACACTGATCGACCCCGATGCCCGGGCGCGCTACGACCTCGCCCTCCAGAGCGGTAACACCTCAGGGCCGCATGACCCGTTCCAGTGGTATCGCCCCGGCGGGCAGACGAGCTGGGCGCCGGGATTCTCGTGGCAGGGACAGGTGCCGAGATCGGGGATGGGCCGGGTCGGCGTTATCGCCCTCCTCTTCGTTGGCGGCATCCTGATCGTCCTCATGCTCATGCTCTCGCTCATCTTCCGTGTTGCCGCGGGGAGCAGGCGGCGGCAGGACTCGTAGGACGCATCTGGCGGAGGATAATCCAGTCGGGAGAGCCTGCACCTGCGGCAGACCGGATCACGGGAAACCTTATCAGATGAAACCACCTTCGTGCAGGGTGGCTACCCCTGAGTGAGCGTGATCCACATGGAGAAAGTGAAGCGATACCGGTGCAAGTACTGCAATTACATCTACTCTCCGTTGCGGGGAGAGCCGCACCGCGGCATCCCGGCAGGTACCGCGTTTGAGGACCTGCCGGAGGACTACATATGCCCGGTCTGCGGTGCGACCGGGAAAGGGCCAATCGGTGCATGGGGATTCGAGCCCTGGATGCCGACAAGGTACGTCTGCAAGATCTGCGGCTACGTGTATGACAAAAAGCGCGGCGAACCGCTCCGGGGCTACCCGAAAGGCACTGCGTTCGAGGACCTGCCGGAGGACTATACCTGCCCGGTCTGCGGGATGGACGAGAGGATCACAAGTTTCCACGGACCGGTCGGCAAGTCGCAATTTGACCCCATCCTGGATGTCTGACCGGTGGAGGGTGGTTCAACCCACCTCTCTTCCGGGCTCTTCATACCTCTTCATGCCGACCTATGCCCCGGCATGGTGCATGGGTTTGCGGCGCCTGTTTATATTCCGATAACCTGCTGCCATCAAAACCCATCTGCCCGCACAAACCGGTCTTTTCAAATAATGGTTTGAGCATCGATCTTAGCAAACAACGGTTCCCTCCTCTGGAGGCAACAGATCGCAAGAATATAACACTGAATAACCTCATAGGTAACGAGCAGCGGCAGATGGTATCGAATGGACTTCTTCGGTAATATTCTGGGTCAGGGGAAGAATGCAAACCCCTCGATAAAGCAGGGAACCTCTCAGTTCGAGGCCGGGAACTACAACGAGGCGGTGAAGAGTTTCGAGAAAGCGCTCAAGATCGATCCGGAAAACGGCTCTTTATGGTTATGTATGGGCCAGGCGCTCGCCTGCCTCGGCAGGGATACTGAAGCCGCAGAGTGGCTGAGAAAGGCTCTCGAGTCCTCCCCCGGCGATGCCGGGATACTGCGGGAACTGGGGCACACTCTCGCCCGGGCCGGCAACTACGAGGAGGCGGCCGGGTGCTTCGCCGCGATCGTCGAAGGAAGACCTGATGACACGAACGCCTCATACTGGCACGGAGAGATGCTTGAGAGGCTCGGCCGGTATGCCGACGCGGCAGCAGCCTACAGGCGAGCACTGGATGGGGACCCGAAGAACCCCGTCCTCCAGGAAAAACTCGGAAGGATATTCGAGCGAACCGGGAACTACCGGGAAGCGGCAGGCTGTTTTGAGCGGATCATCCGTTCGGACCCCGGCAACACCGATGCGCTCGCAAAAAAAGGCAGCGCTCTCCTGTATCAGGGAGACTACCCCGAAGCCGTCGAGACGTTCAGCCGGGTGCTCGACGCGGAGCCTCACAACCTCGATGCTCTCTACGGCAAAGCCCGGGCGCTTGAGCATCTCGGCCGGTTCCAGGACGCCGCCGTCTGCTACGGCAAGATCACCACCGTCCAGCCCGAAAACACGCCTGTCTGGTATCTCCACGGTTCACTCCTTCTTCGGGCGGGAGAGTATCCCGCAGCGATGGAATGTTTTGATAAGGTCGCCCTCGCCGACCCGGACCATGTTCCGGTACGCTACTCCATGGGACTGGTCTACAGCACGCTCGGCCGGTATGACCGGGCGGTCAAGAGCTTCGACCATATCCTGAAGCACGACCAGGGCCAGGTCCACGTGTGGTACGCCCGCGGCATGGCCCTCTTCCACCTCGGCCAGTACGCCGAGGCGGTCCGGTCGTTCGACCGTGTGCTTGAGAACCGGGCGATGGCCGGGATGAAATGGATCGGGAGCAGTGCCAACCTTGCTCTCTTTGAGAGAGATGGGACTGAGGCACCCCTGACACAGAAGCCGTCGATCTCCGATGCCCTGAACAGGGCCGTCCTGAACTTCCGGGGGATTGCGCTGCTCCACCTCGGCCGGTATGCAGAGGCGCAGAAGGACTTCGAGCAGGTTCTCGATCTCGATCCCGAAATCATCTCCATACTGCAGCAGAGCAGCACCGCACTCATCCATCTCGGCAGGTACGACGAGGCCAACCGCTGCCTTGATGCGGTTCTTGAGAAAGAGCCGCATAACATAGTCGCCCTCTCAATGAAAGTGGACGTCCTCGAGAACCTCGGCAGGTACGGCGATCTGCTGGCGTGCCTTGACCGGATATTCGACACCGGCGGGGAAGAACCCCATCTCCTGCACCGGAAGGGGGAGGCCCTGATGCGCCTCTCCCGGTATGCGGAGGCCGCGGAGACGTTCGAGGTCCTCCTCGGGACCAACCCGGGGGATACAGAAGCGGCGAAGTGCCGGGGAGATGCGCTCATGCGCCTCGGGGAGTACGAAACGGCGCTCGCCTGCTTCAACCGGGCGCTTGAGGCATCCCCGGCCGACAGGGTCGCCCTGCTCGGTCGGAGCGCGGCGCTTGAGCGCCTGGGGCGGTATGCCGAGGCGCTCGAGTCCGCCAACCGGGTAGTGGGGGCGGGTCCCGGAGAGACCGAGCTGCTTGCCCGGAAAGCGCGGATCCTTGAAGGGCTCGGACGGTATGCGGAGGCTGCCGACTGCTATGAAGCGCTTCTTGCAGCGGACCCGGACGCCGCGGGATACCTCCTGAACCTCGGGATCACTCTCGCCACACTCGGGCGATACGAGGAGGCGGCCGGGCGCTTCAAGCAGGTCATCGAGGCCGACCCGGGTGACCTCTCTGCATGGCTGAACCGGGGCCGGGCCCTGGAGAGGATGGAGCAATACGCCGATGCAGCGGAGTGTTATGCAAAAGTGACCGCCGCACGCCCGGGAGATGCCGGTGCCAGATTCGCGCTCGCCGCCGCGCTCGCACGGCTCGGGAGGCACCAGGAGGCGATCGAGTCCTGCGACAGGGTGCTCGCCTCCGACGCCTCGAATGCAGCGGTCATAAAGATCCGGGCGGATATGCTCAAAGCCGTCGGCAGGCATGCAGAGGCGGCGAGCGCATACAAGCATTACCTGGAGATCTCACCCAACGACCGCGACGCGCGGATGGCATTCGGGATGGCGCTTGAGAAGGGCGGCATGTTTGACGATGCAATCCGGCAGTATGCGCTGGTGCTCGAGCATGATGAGCATGACATCGAGGCCTGGTACACCCTCGAGAGCGCCCTTCTTCACATGGGGCGGTATGAGGAGGCACTGGAGTGCTCCAACGGCATCATCGAGGCCAACCCGGAGAACCAGGCTGCCTGGCAGCGGCGTGGGGAGATCTGTATGTGGGTAGGCCACTACGCCGATGCCGTCGACTGCTTTGAGAAGGTGCTCAAGACCGATCCGACCGATATCCTCACCCTGCAAAGACTCGGGGAGGCGTACGAGAAGGCCGGCAGGTATGAGGATGCTCTTACCACCTACACGCAGGCGCTCGACCGGGAGCCGACGAGCATCGAGACCCTCCATGCCCGCACATCGGCCCTCGTCCACCTCGGCCGTTACGATGAAGCGGTCAGAACGATCGATAGAATCCTCGTTCTCCAGGCTGACAACCCCGCCGCGCTCTTCATGCGGGGGGCGGTGCTTGAGAAGGTGGGCAGGTACGGCGACGCCCTGACCAGTTACGAGAAGGCGCTCTCGGTCAACCCGAAGAACGCGGCCATCTGGAACACTACCGGGGTGCTCATGGATACGCTCGGACGGCATGCCGATGCTGTCCGGGCGTTCGATACGGCAATCGGGCTCGGGAACCCCGACACGCACGCCTGGCTATGCAAAGGAATCGCTCTTGGCCACCTGGGCAGACACGACCAGGCAGCCGCCTGTTTCGACAGCGTCCTCGCAACGGATCCTCACCATGCCCGGGCATGGTACCTGAAAGGGAGAGCGCTTGACCGGCAGGGCAAGTTTGCCGAAGCGGTGGAGTGCTTCAGAAAGGCGCTTGAGAGCGAGGGGGAACCATGAGAAGGGTGCAGGGCATCCTGCTGATCACGGGCATCCTCGCGCTCCTGGTCTTCAGTGCGGGCTGCACGGGAAGCGGAGGCGAAACAGTCCAGGTGAAACCCGGGGATACCGTGAAGGTCCACTATACCGGCACCTTCGAGAACGGGACGGTCTTTGACACCTCCAGTGGGGGCGAACCGCTCGAGTTTACCGTCGGTGGCGGCAGGGTGATCCCCGGGTTCGATGCGGGTGTTCTCGGGATGCGGGTAGGCGAGACAAAGACCGTTCATATCCCTGCCGATCAGGCATACGGGCCATACCGGGAGGAACTCGTCTTTGTGGCCGACCCGGCCGGGATCTCCGGTGGGGAGAACCTGACTGTCGGCGATCAGGTTGCGATAACCCTGCCGGACGGGCGGGTGATCCCCGGAAAGGTTACCAATCTCTCGCCCGGCGCGGTAACCCTCGACGCAAACCATCGCCTTGCGGGCGAAGACCTCACATTCGTCATCAGTCTCGTTGAGATCCAGTGAGTTACTCTTTTTTCACATCTCCGGCAGGCATCGGGGTGACGAGCACTTTATCGACCCGGTGACCGTCCATATCAAGAACCTCAAACTGGAGATTGTTCCAGGTGAACCGATCCCCGGTGTTCGGTGTGCGCTCCAGGTACATCATCACGAACCCTCCGAGCGTCTGGTAATATCCGCGTCCCTCCCCGGGCAGGGTGCCCACGCCAAGGAGATCATGAAATTCGTCGACCGGGAGCAATCCGTCAAGAAGCCATGACCCGTCTTCACGGTGAATCGCCGTGCCCTCAGGCGGGTACTCCGTCGACGGGATATCCCCGACAATCGACTCCATGATGTCGTGGATGGTGACTACCCCCTGAATGCTTCCGTACTCGTCGGTGACAAGGGCGATCCGTGCTCGGGAGGTCTTGAACCTCTCAAGGACGGCGAGAGCGAGGACGCTCTCGGGCACGAAGAGAGCGGGTTCAATCGCCTTTGAGAGGTCAGGGGATTCGCCCGAGATCATCCGTGCCCAGAGGTTGCGGACCGAGACGACCCCGAGCAGGTTGTCCAGGTGCTCGCGATAGACAGGGAAGTAGATGTGTCCCGACTCCACCATCTTCTGCCAGTTCTCTTCGAGAGGGTCCTCCACGTCCACGGCAACGATGTCGGGCCGCGGGGTCATCAGCACGCTGACCCTCCGGTCGCCGAGGCGAAAGACACTCTCCACCATATCCTGTTCCGCCTCCTGAAAGACGCCTGCCCGGGTGGCCTGCCCGATCAGGACCCGGACATCCTCCTCGGTGACCTCGGGGCCCGAAGGCTGCCGCACTCCGAGCGCCATGAGAACCCCCTCGGTCGATATGCTCAGCACCCGGATGAGGGGCGCGGCGGCTATGGAGAGGAGGCGTATCGGGCGCGAGACAAGGCGGGCAATCCGGTCGGCGTTGTTCATGGCCAACCGTTTCGGCACCAGTTCACCGATCACGAGCGTCAAGTAGGTGATGACGGCGACGACGAGAACGCCTGCCAACGGGCCGCTGTAGGGAGCAAGCAGGGGGATGTCTGCGAGGACTTCCGCAAGAGGGCCCGCAAGCGTTGCCCCGCCGTAGGCACCGTTCACGATCCCGACGACGGTGATGCCGACCTGGATCGTGGAGAGGAACTGCGTCGGTTCGTTTGCAAGTTCGAGGGCGGCGGCAGCCCCGGCATCGCCTTCATCGGCCTTCTTCTGCAGGCGTGTCGTCTTTGCAGAGACGAGCGCAAACTCCGCCATCGAGAAGAATCCATTTGCAAGGATCAGGAGGACGATGATCGCGATATCGGTGGCGACGGGCATGGTAGTATTTTAACTACAAGGATTCTTAAACCTGCGGGATTCGCGGCGAGCGAGAGCAGACCTCTTCAGGCGACGAACCTGGGAAACGTTTATCTCTCTTCATGACCGGTGTCTCACCCGGTGAACTGCGATGGTCGAGATCGGCGAACAGGCTCAGGATTTTGCGATACCGGACCAGGACGGAAACAGCGTCCGGCTCTCGGGCTTTCCGGGGAAGCGGGTTGTCCTCTCGTTCCACCCGCTGGCCTGGACCAGCATCTGCGCCAGGCAGATGGAGGCGCTCGAGGCGAACAAGGAGGCATTCGACGCCCTTGATGCCGTTGCTCTCGGGATCAGCGTGGACTCGGTCCCCTGCAAGCGGGCGTGGGCGGAGAGCCTTGGTATCAAGAAGACCCGGATCCTCGCGGACTTCTGGCCACACGGCGAGGTGGCGCAGATGTACGACGTCTTCGACAGTGTGAAGGGCTATTCCCGGCGGGCGAACATCGTCGTCGACGAGTTTTTGCGGATCATATTTGTCGGGGAGTACCTGGTGACGACGGTACCTGATATGCAGGACGTCCTCGACGTCCTCCAGGCGCAGGAGAAGAGCAGGCAGGCTGAAGAACAGGTTCCGGAGATATAGCCGGCCGCCGATGCCTGGAGGCTCACCCTGTGACCAGGAAGAAACTGCCGGCCAGCGTGATCAGCAGGACCGCCGGGACGCAGTAGCGGATGAGCGCCATATAGACAGTCTGCTGCCATCCGCAGCCGCCGATCTCCGCGCAGATCCGGGAGCGGCCGACGAACCATCCTCCCACGACGCTCAGGATCAGTCCTGCCACGATGAGGCCGATCGTTCCGAAGACGTAGTCGGCGAGGTCGAGGACCGGCGTTCCGAAGAACGCGAGATCAAGAGCGGTGTAACTGAGGGCGGACGGAAGCCCGATGAGCATGACTGCAATGAAGACGAGGAGCGTCGCCCGTCTCCGCGAGTAGCCGTAGGTATCGATCATCGTCGCCACCGGGACCTCGAGCATGGATATCGCGGAGGTGAGCGCCGCAACAAAGAGCATCGTAAAAAAGAGCGTCCCGAGCAGCATCCCGAACTGGATATCCGCAAAGGCAGAGGGCAGGGTGACGAAGACGAGGTTCACCCCGGCCGCGGGATCGAGGCCGGCGGTGAAGACCAGGGGAAAGATCATGAGCCCGGCAAGGACCGCGATCAGCATATCGGCGGCTGCGATGATGGAGGCGCTCTTAAAAAGGCTCCCTCCACGGAGATAACTCCCGTAGGTGAGCAGAATCCCCATCCCCACCGAGAGCGAGAAGAAGGCCTGCCCGAAGGCCGCGATCCAGACAGTCGGGTCGGTCAGCCGTGAGTAGTCAGGGGAGAGGTAGAACCTGATCCCCTCACCCGCACCGGGCTCCGTGAGCGAGACGACGACGAGGATGAGGAGGATCACAATGAGAATCGGGATGAGAAAACGGGAACTCCTCTCGATTCCTTCCCGGACCCCGGATCGCACCGTCACAAAGACTGCGAGCCCGGAGATGAGATAGAAGATGAGCGGGAGGTAGGAGTCGGTGAATGCACCAAACTCCACCGGCCGGTTGAGGACAAAGAAGAGCGCATACGCAAGCACCCAGCTCGCGATCACGAGGTAGTAGCCGAGGATCAGGGTGACGACGGCGACGATCGCAAGACCCAGAAAGGCGAAGCGTTGCCGGATCGACTGGAACGTGGAGACGACCGAGGTCGCGGCGGAGCGGCCGATGGCGAACTCCAGGATCATCAGAGGGAGGCCGAAGAGGAGGACAGAGATCAGGTACGGGATCAGGAACGCTCCGCCGCCGTTGGCGCCGACGACGTAGGGGAACCGCCATATGTTCCCGATGCCCACCGCGGACCCGATGCTCGCAAGGATAAAACCCGCCATCGACGACCATTGTTCTCTCTCCATACCTCTCACCTTCCGGGACCAGTTTCGTCGTGTAGGATGGTACTCCGCCTTAATATGCATACCCGCCCGGGTCCGGCGGCAGGTTTTGCCAGGGTATTGACCAGTGCACTTTTGTAGAGAGGCACCCATACGGCTGCAGTTAGAGGCAGCATGAGCGTCAGTTCCGGAACGCTACCCGGTGGAGGGAGGAGAGGGTGAGCGGCCAATACCCGTTCCTCATCTCAATCCCCCACGCCGGCACCCGGGTTCCACCCGAACTCTATGGTCGCGTCAACCTCTCGCGAGAGGAGATCGTCTCCAACAGCGACCCTCATACCCACCTCCTCTACGGGTTCGGCGACAGGGCGGCGGCCCTGGTCGATTTTGAGATCTCCCGGGTCTTCGTCGACACCAACCGGCCACCCTACGATTACCCGCCGCGGGCCCAGGACGGCGTGGTCAAGGTCATCACGCAGGACGGGACCCCGGTATTCCGGAAGGGGCAGGTGCCCGGCAAAGAGGTGGTAGGGGTCCTCCTGAAGAAGTATTACTACCCGTTCCACGAACGGCTGACCGCGGCGCTCGATACGCTGCCGATCGAGATCGCCTTCGACTGCCACAGCATGCTGCCGAGATCACCGCCGGTCCGGGTGGATTCCGGACGGGAGCGGCCAATCTTCTGCCTGAGCAACCGGGGAGACCGGAACGGGAGACCGAGATCAGCAGGCGGTCTTGTGACCTGCCCGCCGGAGTGGCTCCAGGCGCTCGCCCGCTCGTTTCAGGCTGAGTTCGACGGAGAGGGAAAGGTTGCCATGAACGACCCCTTCCGGGGCGGGTTCATATCGGTGGCACACTACCGGCACAGAAGGATACCCTGGGTCCAGGTCGAGATCAGCCGCGGCCTCTACGAGACAGAAGGCCACGTGGCCGATGAGGCACGTCTCGTGGAACTCCGGGAGAGGATCTTTGCCTCCCTTGCCGACTTCTGGGATGGAGTCTCAGGATAAGAGGTACTCCCGGGATCGAGCCATATATCGCGTTTTTTCCGGGCCGAAGATACTATGCCGATAGAGCACCCACTTATATAGTGATGGATCGCCTGCACCTGATCCTCCAGCGTTACTTCGGGCATACGGCGTTTAACCCCTACCAGCGGGAGATTATAGAGGACCTTCTCGCCGGGCGCGACGTCCTTGCAGTGCTCGCGACCGGAGGGGGAAAGTCGCTCTGCTACCAGATTCCCGCGCTCGTCGGCGACGGTGTTGTGCTGGTGATATCGCCCCTCATTGCCCTGATGAAGGACCAGGTCGACGACCTGCAGGCCCGCGGAATCAGTGCAGAAGCGCTGAACTCTTCCGGGTCCTACACCGCGACACGCCGGATCCTCTCGGATCTTAACGAGGGGCTGGTCCAGATCCTCTACGTCTCGCCGGAGAAGGCGGTCGGCGACGACTTCCTCGACCTTATGGCGTCCCTTTCGGTCAGCCTGATCGCGGTCGACGAGGCGCACTGCATATCGATGTGGGGCCACCAGTTCCGCCCGGAGTACCGGTCGCTCGCGGTCCTCAAGGAGAGGTTCCCAAAGGTGCCGATGGTTGCCCTGACGGCGACCGCGACCCCGGACGTCCGCGACGACATCGCGCGGCAGCTCAATCTTTCGGACCCCACGGTCTATGTCGGGAGTTTTAACAGGGATAACCTCCGCTACACCGTCGTCCCGAAGGAGGAGGATGCGTACGAGCGGCTCCGGGCCTACATCAGGGGCCGGAGAGGGGACGCCGGGATTGTCTACGTCGCAACCCGGGAAGGGGTCGAGACGCTCGCGGCCAACCTTCAGACCGACGGCATACCTGCACTCCCCTATCACGCCGGTATGACGGCAGCCGCCCGGGCAGAGACGCAGGACCGGTTCATCGGCGGGACGACGCCGGTCGTCTGTGCGACGAGCGCGTTCGGCATGGGCATCGACAAACCGGATGTCCGGTTCGTCGTCCACTACGATATGCCAAAGACCCTCGAAGCCTACTACCAGGAGAGCGGTCGGGCGGGGAGGGACGGAAAGGAGAGCGACTGCATCCTCTTCTATAACGATAGCGATGCGCGACGCCTCCGATCGCTCATCGATCGTGACCTCCCATCTGAGTTCCAGCGCGAGGTTGCACGCTCGAAACTGCAGAGCATGGTGGACTACTGCACCACGACGAAGTGCCGGAGAAGAATGCTCCTCGGATACTTCGGGGAGCATTTCAACGCTCTTCCCTGCGGGGGCTGCGACGCCTGCGCCCCGCCCGGGATCGCTGCCGGCGTCCGGGAGGAGGGCCAGACCGGGAAGACCCGCCGCCGTTCAGGACAGCGAAAGCGCGGCACCACGCGCTCCGTTTCCGGCTGAGCCACCGGGTGCCGGTCCTCCCGCTCTCCATTCTCCGGGGAAACATCTATTATGTCGACAGCAGAATGAGCGCGCCGGGAGTTGTCATGCCAAAGAAATTAACCCGTTCGACGTCCGACCGGTGGGTTGCCGGGATATGTGGCGGTATTGGAGAGTATCTCGAGATTGACCCGAACGTCATCCGGGCGATCTGGGTCATCCTCACCGTGATCACGGGGTTCTTCCCCGGGATCGTCATCTACATCCTGCTCTGGCTCATCCTGCCGGAACAGGGGCAGGCGCGCCCGGTCGAGGCGACGGCCGAGGTATAATGGAGGATGGGGTGCGGTCGGGAGACTGTGCCCATTTTTTTTGTGGAGGGCAGGCAGCCGTACCGCTGGGTCTCTCGAGATGTGGAAGTAGGGGTGATGCGCATACTCAAGTGTCCTTGCTCACCCGTGCACGGCTTTCCAGTGATCATCCACCCGTGCACGGCTTCCCAGTGGATATCGCCATTGGGGAGGGGCTGAGGGGGGGGGGGGGGGGGGGGGGGGGGGGGGGGGGGGGGGGGGGGGGGGGGGGGGGGGGGGGGGGGGGGGGGGGGGG
>NZ_JAJGBK010000012.1 GCF_020696975.1 Methanoculleus sp. | reverse complement strand
AGTACCTCTCCGGCCGCGTGGCCTGCCGGCAGAAGACGGTGTGGGACGTGCTCATCGACGGCGGGTCCGTCACGGCCGGTATCTCCGGGGCGCTCCGGAGGCTCGGCCGCTTCCCGGCGGTGGGGGACTTCGTCGTCCTCCTCCATCAGCCGGAGGCCGGGAGATCGACGATCGTCGATATCCTCCCGCGAAAGACCCTCTTTGAGCGGGGGAGCGCGGGGCGTGACGGCACCGACCAGGTCATCGCGGCGAATATCGATACGGTCTTCATCGTGACCGCCGCCGGCCGCGACCTCAACGCCCGCAGGATCGAGCGCTACCTCGCGATCGCCCGCGCATCCGGCGCCCGCCCGGCCATTGTCATCAACAAGTCCGACCTCGCGGACGACCCCGCAACGCTCGCCGGCGGCCTCGCCGCGGTCGCGCCCGGCATACCGGTCATCCCCATCAGCGCCGTGAGCGGGGAGGGCGTCGACCGGCTCGGTGCCTACCTCCTGCCGGGAACGACGATCGCCCTCATCGGCTCGTCGGGCGTCGGCAAGTCCACCCTGATCAACCGGCTCATGGGCCGTCCGGTGCAGGAGACCTCGGATGTCCGGGACTACGACGAGAGAGGGCGGCACACCACGACCGTCCGCCAGCTCTTCGTCCTCGAAGGCGGAGCGCTCATGATCGACAACCCCGGCCTGCGGGAAGTTGGGATCGGGACGGCGTCCGCCGGTATCGCCGGGACGTTCCCCGAGATCCTCGAGCTCGCGGAGGGCTGCAGGTTCTCGGACTGCCGGCACGAGGGGGAGCCGGGCTGTGCGGTGCAGGCGGCCGTCGCGGACGGGACCCTCCCCGCGGCACGGCTGGAGAGTTACCGGAGGCTCATGCGGGAACTCGCCTTTGAGGAGGAGAAAGCGGAGATCGGGCTGGTCCGGCTCGAGAAGAAACGCTGGAAAGGGATTGGAAAACTCGCACGGGATATCGGGAAGACAAAAGGGAGGTGATGGTCGGTTCACTCCCTCTTTTGGAGGATGAAGAACTCGTAGCCGTACTCGTCGGCATGCTCCCGGTAGACGGCGACCTCCCGGTCGGCGAACTCAACCTGTGCCTCCGCCCCGGGGTTGTCGGCGACTTTCTGCCGCAGGTCAGCAAGCCGTTTGCTCCTCGGCGTATAGTAGTCCCACCATGCGGACGCGGGGAGCGGGAAGGTCGCGACGACCTCGTAGCCGGCGTCCTCGGCGATCGCGCGGTTTGCCGCGACCGTCGTTATCGCCGGGTAGCAGTCGTTCCAGAACGCCACCGCCTCCGGCGAGGGATTCTCGACGAACCAGGCTGCCTCGGTGAGGCAGAGGTAGCCGCCGGGACGGAGGAGCCGCCTCCACGCAACGAGCCCTTCCCGGAACCCTATGATGAAGATCGAGCCCTCAGCCCAGAGGACGTCGAACGATCCGTCGTCAAACGGCAGGTCGTCCATCGAGGCGCGGACCGTGGTGATCCGGTCGCTCACCCCCGCCGATGCAGCGTTCCGGGCAAGTTGATCGAGGAACGGCTGGTGGATATCGGTGGCGGTGATGCGGCAGCCGGGGCAGGTCCGGGCGAGTTCGACGGTCTGCATCCCGCCCCCGCACCCGATATCCAGGATCTCAGGTTGGGCCGGAAGATCGGCGAGCATCGAGAAGGCCTTTCGGGTGCAGGCGTTGCTCCCTGGCCCCTGGCGGGGCAGGTTCTCGTGCATGGTGAATATGAAAGGGGTTTCCATCGCTCGTAATGTGCCATGCGACCTGATAAACCCCGACGGAGCGGCTTGGGGGACGCCAGAGCTAAATACCATCGCCGCAGAGATCATGGGTATGGAGCAGAGAACCCCCGCCTCCGAACTCCACGACCGCATGGAGCGGTTCCGGGCCCGCATGGACGCTGACAGCCCCTCGTGGGAGTTTGCGGCAATCTTTGGCAGGGTGAACCAGTTCTACCTCACCGGGACGATGCAGGACTCCGTCCTCCTCATCCCCCGCGCCGGCGAGGCCGTCCTCTGGGTACGCCGGAGCTACGAGCGGGCGCTTGACGAGTCGCACTTCCCCGATATCCGGCCGATGAAGAGTTTCCGCGATGCGGCGGCCGGGATGGGGGCGCTTCCGGGGACGGTCCATGTGGAGACGGAGGTGGTCCCCCTCGCGCTGCTTGAGCGGTTCAGGAAGCACTTTCCCAGCCGCGAGGTAAAGCCGCTCGACGCACAGGCGGCAGCGGTCCGGGCGAGGAAGAGCGCCTACGAGCTCGCGCTCATGGAGCGGGCGGGGCGGATCCACCGGCACGTCCTCGAGGACCGTGTCCCCGCGATGCTCCGCGAGGGGATGAGCGAGGCGGAACTCGGCGGCGAGGTCTATGCCCTCCTTGTCCGGGAAGGGCACCACGGGATTGCCCGGTTCGGCATGTTCGGGACGGAGATGGTCCTCGGGCAGCTCGGGTTCGGTGAGAGTTCCATCTACCCGACCAGTTTCGACGGGCCGGGCGGGTCCCGCGGGATGGCTCCCGGCGCCCCCGTGCTCGGCAGCCGTGACCGGACGCTTAAGACGGGAGATTTGGTCTTCCTCGACTGCGCGTGCGGGGTGCAGGGCTACCACACCGACAAGACGATGACGTACATCTTTCGCGGATCGCTCCCCGACAAGGCGGTCGAGGCCCATTGTCGGTGCGTCGAGGTCCAGGACAGGACTGCCGCGATGCTCCGGCCGGGGTTCCGGCCCTCGGAGATCTATGCTGCGATCCTTGACGGCCTCGAACCCGCGTTCCTTGAGAACTTCATGGGCTACGGGGACCGGCGGGTGCAGTTCCTGGGCCACGGCGTCGGCCTCCAGGTGGACGAGGCCCCGGTGATCGCAAAGGGCTTCGATGAGCCGCTCGAAGAGAGGATGGTCCTCGCCCTCGAGCCAAAGAAAGGGGTCCGGGGCGTCGGGATGGTCGGGGTCGAGAACACCTTCGTCGTCACGCCCGGCGGCGGACGGTGCATCACCGGGACGAACCCCGGCCTCATCCCGGTGGAGTGAGGGGGAGAGGGGCCTCCCGCCCGTTCAGGAGAGACCGACAACCGGCTCCATAGGCTCGGCCCGCTGCTCAAGAAACTCCAGTAACTCGCGGTTGACCCTGTCGGCGTGGGTCCAGGTGATCCCGTGCGGCCCGCCCTCGATCACCGCGAGACGGCTCTCTTTGACCAGTTCGGGGATGCGCTTGCCCGAGGCGGGGAAGGGGGAGATCCGGTCGGCATCGCCGTGGATCACGAGAACCGGGACGTCGATACTCTGAAGATCGCTCCGGAAGTCGGTCAGCCATGCAGAGACGCAGTCGAGCGTGCCCCGCGGGGAGGCGGTGGCCGCGATATTCCAGCTGAGACGGACGGCCTCGTCACTCACCCGGTCGCCCTTAAAGACGTCGACGTTGTAGAAGTCCGAGAGGAATCTCGCGAGGAACGCCGGACGGTCGGCGGCGATGCCCTCCATGATCCCGTCAAAGACGCTGCCCTCGAGGCCTTCGGGGTTCTCGGATGTCTTCAAGAGGTACGGCTGGATCGCGGATATGAAGACGGCCTTCTCCACGCGATCGCTTCCGTAGGTGCCGAGATACCGGGCGACCTCGCCGCCGCCCATCGAGAACCCGACGAGCGTTGCGCCGGTGAGGTCGAGTTCCGTCATGAGTCTGTGCAGGTCTTCTGCCAGGGTGTCGTAGTCGTAGCCGAAGGTCGGTTTGGCGGAGTTCCCAAACCCCCTGCGGTCGTAGGCGATGACGCGGTAGCCCGCATCGAGCAGGACCGGCACCTGCTTCTCCCAGGACTTGCTCGAGAGCGGCCAGCCGTGGATCAGGACGACCGGTTTCCCCGCACCGTGATCCTCGTAGTAGAGGTCAATGGTGCCCGAGTTCTCTTTACCGACGGTGATATAGGACATAGTATGTCACCTCTTCTGCGGGTCCGGGGACGTATCACTATAAGAAGTTGTGGTCCGGTTCACAAAACGATTAATAGAAAGCCTGATGTCCTCAACCGCCAGAACCCTGATCGGCAATGGGGAATCGATCGGGTTTTTTCAGGGCGGCGCTCATCACGGCAGGCATCCTCGCGGTGATCCTCCTCGTATTCATAGCGCTGACCGCAGTAACTCTTGCCCAATCATCGGCGGAGAGTTTCAGGTCGTCGTATCATTACGGCCTGAAGATCTCGACGTCCGGCCCTCTCGACGATGCGGTCCTCCTGATCCCCCTTCCTTCTTACTACAACCCGGATACCGGTACAAACGTCACACCCTTCAATCTCTCCCGCGCGAGCTTCAGCAACTTCAACAGCGATATATCGGCGAGGATCGAGAATGTCAGCGGGATTCCCATGCTGAAGATCTCGGCCGAGCGGATTAATCCCGTCTACAAAAATCGCATCCAGCCGATCGGGATCATGCCCGGGCAGAACGAATCGGATCTCCCGCGACCGACCCACGTCTACTCCGACAGGTACTCGGAAGAGACGCCGGTGCTCGTCGAGATGGAACTATCCATGCCTGTTACCGAGTCGGATCACGAGATCGAGACCAGAACGCCGATTGGGGTCGAGCCCCTGCTTGCACCTTACCGGATCGCCGGCAACCTCAGCGGTTCCGGTGGGCCCGTCGACGACTACTACGTGAGCCCCGGGTCCTCCGGCTACGTCGTCGAGGTCCCGTTCATCCTCTCGTTTGACGCCGGAGATGAGAACGTCCTCAACATCTCGGTGGACTTCCTGGGGACAAACCAATGGTGGGTTCTTGGCTGGCAGTCGAACTCGTACCACGAGAGTCTGCGCCATGAGTTCAGGGGTCCGTGCAACGGCACCTACCCGGTGAGAGGCATTCTCGTCACCGGCGATGGCGTGTACTGAGCCTCAACAGCCTTTCTTGTAGAGCAGTACCCCGCAGAACTCGCGGCAAGAGCGGGTAGCGGGGGATCCGATATACCACACAGCCGAAAACCCTAAATACTCTCCCGAGATTCACTCCTGAATCGGACGAGGTGAGCTCACGCAAAGCCTGAAGGAACAGCGGGATGCCTGGGACGAGACGAACGTGCAAAACCACCAGCATCCGTTCAGGGCAGTGATAGGTGGCGATGATCTGGACCATGTCTACATCGACATGAGCCAGAAACGGTCCGTTTCAAGAGCGGTCAGGCTGGAGCCACACTCTGTTGTCCTCGATTATGGATGCGGTGTCGGCCGGTGGACGCTCTGGTTCGCCCGGCAGGTGCACCACGTTGTCGGCGTGGACATCTCACCCAATATGGTGAAGGCGGCACGGCTGGCGGCGGATACAGCAGGCATCCACAACGCCGAGCACCGGGTCCTCGACGGCATGCCCCTTCCCTTCGAGGACGGCGCGTTCGACCTTGTCAATGCCGTCTGGGTCCTGCGGTACATCACCGATGACAATGAACTTGCCCGCACCGTACACGAGATCTGCCGGGTTGTCCGGCCGGGGGGGCATGTCACGTTCATCGAGAGGATTGCAAGGGAAGACCCGGAGTTCAGGGAACACGAGAGTGACTTCAACGGGCCGACAGTATACCGGAGATGGGAGCAGTATCGATCGCTCTTTGAGGGGTGCGGCATGATCGTGAAGGAGAGTGCAATCTCAAGCGCATCACCCCTCTACTGGCCGTATGCCATGGCTCGCGACACCCTGCGGCGCCGGGGCCTTCCGGATCCGTTGTCTCCCTTAACCTCGTTGATCACCTCTGTGAGCCTTGCGGGTGAGGGCCTGACTGCAAGACTGATGCAATCCCTGGTCGATCGTGACATCATGCACTGCAGCCATCGCTTTATCTGCTTCCAGAAACCGGTTGATGGGTGAACCCGGGCACAAGGGTTCCACGGCCGCCGATGCATGGTCCGGCCATGACGTTCCTGTCCGCCATGCCGGATCTCCGGACCCACGCGCTTTTCGTCACTCAGGCCCGTACAGGCGTTCTCTCACCCGTCTTCCGACCGCCTGCTCCCTCTGTTTCAACGCCGAGAGATCCCTCGGCCCCTCCCGGTAGAAGGAGAAGAGGAAGTAGAGAAAATCCACCGTCAGGTCCATCACCTCCTTCTTGAAGCGGACCTCAACGGTGGTGTCGCCTATAAACCCCTTGATGGAGAACCAGTCGGGCTTCTCGAACCTGTAGAACCCC
Organism: Methanoculleus sp.; assembly: GCF_020696975.1. GTDB lineage: Archaea > Halobacteriota > Methanomicrobia > Methanomicrobiales > Methanoculleaceae > Methanoculleus. The sequence goes on along the minus strand of NZ_JAJGBK010000012.1, from coordinate 54,439 downwards.
TCGCCGATGTTGGGGATCGATTCAACCTGCCCGAAGTTCCCGAGGTAGGTAAAGAACCCCGCGGGTACCGGGGCATCAAGGAGGAACTCCTTCATGAACGAGCCGTCTGCGCAGGATTTATGACGAACCGACCGAACTATCCGCATTTTGTGCGATCTCCTTTACTGCCCGTGCGGCGATCCGGCACTCCTCGTCCGTCGTGAACCAGGAGAGGCTGAGCCGCACAGAGCCTCTCCCTCCGTCGATCGCCCGATGAATGAGAGGTGCACAGTGCAGCCCCGTGCGGGCGACGATCCCGTAGGCACGGGCCAGGATGAACCCCACGTCGTCGTTCTCCATGCCACGGATATTAAACGAGACGATGGGGAGGGATGGGGACTCGTTGTAGACCGTGATGTTGGGCTCGCTCTTCAACTCACGAATGAGGAAGGCCGTCTGGCGCTCCGCTTTTTCCGCGATGGTCTTCACTCCGACGGATGCGATGTAGTTCACCCCGGCCGCGAGAGCCGCAAGCCCGGGGTAGTTATGGGTCCCGGACTCGAACCGCTCCGGCATCTCGCGAGGCTGGTAGAGCGAGAAGGAATCCGTCCCGGTCCCGCCGTAACAGACGGGGGCGACCGATTCCGGGTCCCGCAGGTAGAACCCGCCGGTCCCGGGTATTCCAAAGAGGCCCTTATGGCCGGTGAAGGCGTAGGCGTCGACCGGGAGGGCCCGGAGGTCGACGGGGATATGGCCGGCGGTCTGCCCCCCGTCGACGATGAAGAAGATGCCGTGATCGTGCAGGCTCTCGCCGATACGGGCAATATCCTGCACGGAGCCGAGAACGTTGCTCCCGTGGGCCGTGACCATGAGCCGGGTATCAGGCGTGATGGCCGATTCAAGAGTATCGGGGCCGACAAAGCCGTTCTCGAAGGGGAGGACCGTCAGCTGGATCCGGCCCTGCCGCTCGAGTTCGTGGAGCGGCCGCAGGACCGAGTTGTGGTCGAGCGCGGTCGTAATAACATGGCAGCCGTCCCCGTTGGCGGCGAGGAACCCCTGGATGAGGATATTTAAGGAGTCAGTCGCGTTCTGGGTGAAGGCGACGTGCTCCGGGGGATCTGCGTTGAGGAGGGCCGCGAGCGCTTCCCGGGCGAGCGTAGCGTAATCCTCACCCTGGCTGCCGGTGGTCCTCCCTGACCCGAAGACGGGAAGGGCAAGAGACTGCCTGACGGCATCGAGCACCTCCGGGGGTTTCGGCCACGTCGTGGCGGCGTTGTTTAAGTAGATCGGTGGACTCCGGGCCATGCGACGTTCAGAGGGTCCGTCCTCTACGGTCAAAAAGGAATCGTTACAGACACCCGGAGGTCTTTTTCCACGGGGCTGCATACAACTGCCCAAACGGGCAAGGGAGGCGGCAGAGGTGCCCGGAATCCGGTACAGGGCCTGCCTCAACAAGATCCGGAGCCGTCCCGGTCTCAGGGATTGCGCCGCTTCGCAAAAAGGTAGACCGGTATCCCTGCCAGCATGACCGCACTCCCCGCAGCCATGGATGCGGCAGGGAGGGTGAACGCGAGCACGAGGCAGCCGAGAAGGCCGATCACCGCGATTTTTCGGCCATACAACCGTTCCTCTCCCGTCAGGGTGTACGCGGACGTATTCGTGACCGCATAGTACAGGAGGACGGTGAAAGAACTGAACCCGATCGCTGCACGAAGGTCCACGAGCAGCACCGCGGCGATCAGGATTACGCCGACCGTCACCTCGGCGAGATGCGGGACCCGGTGCACCGGGTGGACCCGGGCGAGATACGCGGGCATTCTAGAGTCTCGTGCCATTGCAAACAGCATCCGGCTGATGCCCGTCATAAGGGAGAGCAGCACCCCCAGCGTTGCGGCGGTCGCGCCGGCCCTGGCGATCCACTGCCATTGCTTAAGACCCGCCCCGGCGAGCACCGTCACCAGGGGGGCGCCGGACTCTGCGAGGAGCGCAGGCCCGATAAGGAGGAGCGCCGAGACGGCGACGGCGGTATAGACGACCAGTGTGATGCCAAGACCGAGCACGATCGCCCGGGGGATGGAGGTCTCCGGGCTTCTGACCTCTTCACCCAGGGTGGCGATCCTCGAGTACCCCGCAAACGCAAAGAACCAGATCCCCGCCGACTGCAGGATCCCGTATACACCGTTCGGTCCCGGGAGCGGGAGCAGATTGCCGGGTTCCGCCTCACCGGTGAACGCGAGAGCAACGATCGCGGAGAGCGAGAGCAGAACCACCGCAACGATGACCTTCGTCGCGCCGGCAGTCTTCTCGATCCCGAAATAGTTCAGTGCCGTGAAGATGATCACTGCCCCTGCGGCAAGCCAGCGTGCGTACTCCGGGAAGAGGTAGTTGCCGAACGTGAGCGCAACCGCAGAACAACTGGCGAGTTTCCCGACCACAAAACCCCAGCCCGCCACCCAGGCCCAGAACTCGTTCAACCGCTCTCGCGCGTATACATAGGTGCCGCCCGACACCGGGTACAGGCGGGCGAGCCCGGCGGACGAGGCAGCGTTACAGTATGCGATGGCGGCCGCAATTGCGAGGCCGACGACCAGCCCCGCCGAAGCTGCAGCCGCCGCCGGTGCAAGGGCCGTGAAGATGCCGGCTCCGATCATGGAGCCAAGCCCGAGGGCGACGGCATCCCCCGTCGTCAGTCTTCGCGAGAGCCGGTCCACCCGGACTCCGCCGAGAGGTGCCTTTCTCACCATACGACCGCCATCGCCTTACCGTCCGTAAGCCTCGCCAGCGCCGGAAAGCATACGATCGGTGCGAGAGTTAACTGATGTGCCTGTATAGGCGAACGAGCAGCGAAACACCGGACCGGGCCCGACCGATCTGCCGGAAAAAAAGGTTCGGGCCTTTACTCCTCCACGATGACGACGGGTTTGATCAGGTCTCTCGGCTTCTCCTTCATCAGGAGCAGGGCCTCCTCGAGTTTGTCGAAACCCCTGAAGACATGCGTCGCCATGAGGGATGGATCCATCCGCCCGTAGATCACGACTTCGGCCAGCCGCTCCATCCTCACCCGTCCGCCGGGGCAGAGCCCGGTCATGATGTTCTTGTCCGCCATCCCGAATCCCCAGCCCACGCGGGGAAGAGGAATGGTGTCCTGGTCCCCGATACCCGAACCGAAGTAGTTGACGTTCGAGATCACCGATCCGGGCCGGGCGACGTTGATCGCGTCCATCATAATATCAGGACCCCCACCGGCGACGATCACGGCATCGACCCCTGCACCGCCGGTCTTATCGAGGATCTGGTCGACGGTGCTTCCCTCCTTGTAACTGATGATATCCGTCGCGCCGTACTCTTTCGCCACCCTGACGGCGGCGGGCCTTGTCCCGACGGCAAATATCCTCCCGGCCCCCCGGAGTTTTGCGCCGGCTACGGCGGAGAGGCCGACCGGCCCGATCCCCAGGACCGCTACTGTGGACCCGATCCGGATCTCAGCGTTCTCGGCACCCATAAAGCCGGTGCTGAGCATATCCGGGAGCATGACCCCTGCCTCAAGCGATATCCCCTCCGGGAGATGAGCGAGGTTGTAGTCTGCCAGGTTCACGTGGAAGAACTCGGCGAAGACACCGTCTTTGAAGTTTGAGAACTTCCAGCCGCCAAGGGGCCCGCCGGTCTGCGAGGGGAACCCGCGCTGTGCTGCTTCCGTCTCCCAGTCGGGGGTGATGGCCGGGACGATGACCCGGTCGCCGGGCCTGAAATCCCTGACCTCACCTCCCACTTCATCCACGATCCCGAGAGCTTCATGCCCCAGGATAAGGTTGTGCCGCTCCCCGATCGCCCCTTCCCAGGCAGTATGGACATCGGAGGTGCACGGCGCAAGCGCCAGCGGTCTGACGATGGCGTCTCTCGGCCCACAGGCCGGCCGCTCTTTCTCGATCCACCCGATCTCTCCGATCTTCAGCATTGCGAGACCCTTCATTCTCTCATCCCATCCGGGTCGGGGTAACGGTACGGTGACATAAAGATATGGGCCATCAGAAGGCCAGCGGTTCTGCGGGCAGAGCGCCCCGGACCGGGCCCGGCATCAGTGAGGGGAGATGCCCCCGCTCGCACCCGGCGGTCCGAACGCTGTGCGGGTATGGAACGCGCAGGCGCAGGTACCCACGCCGCCGGAAACTCCATAAGAGTGAAGCACCATCCACTCATCAGAGAGATCGCATGGGTGGGCGCAAGAAGAGATCGGTCGTCGGTGTCCTCGTATCCTGGGCCATCGGGCTCGTCATCTTTCTGGTCCTGTTAGGCGTCCTGAACATACTCACCGGCAGCTACGTCCAGGCACCGATATTTGTCCGGATCGTCGGGTTCCTCAACGCCAACCTTGGCCTCCTCATCCTGATCTCGGTCGTCTTCCTCATCGGCGACCTCTTCGGCACCCTCATCTTCCCCCTGAACCTGCCGGGCCCGATCTTCGGCGCCGTCGGCGCCGTGTTTCTCGTTATGTTCCTCTTGCGCCTCATCCTGCTCGTGGGCGAGATCACCGGGATCGGGCTCTTTGCCCAGTTTGGGCGGACGTTTGCCGTCCCGATCTACCTGATCGTCTTCATCCTCACGCTCATCGGCGGATACATCGCGCTCTTTGCGGACCCGCCGCCGGACTGGGCGTGAACCGGGGCTACTCGAACCCCTCCGTCTCCTCGAACGTGCTCACCTCATGATCCCGCAATTTGCCGGTCGCGGGATCCATATGAACCATCACGAAGAGTTCGTGCTCGGGGTTCTCCCAGAGGGCAAGGGCGGGCCTGTCCTCCTTCGCCCTGAACCCGAGACCCTCAAGACCCTTACGGATCTCGTCGTAAGTGGCGTTTGCGGTCAAGACATCCCGGACCCGGCCAATCATGGCCTCCTGCTCACCCCGGTCAATCTTTATCTGTCTGGGCATGCGAGAACCATACCGCACACGTCCAGATAAACCTGACCCGGCAGGGGCGGTGAGATAAGGGGGTGGACAGAACCATTACCGGGCATTGTAGCCGGAAAACTCCCCGTTCTGGCTGTCAAGGTCGTCGTAGGCACCAACCCTGTACCCTGCATACCCGCCCCCGAGGTTCATCTGGAGCAGGACGAAGATCCTGAGGTCAGGCTGCACCCAGATTGCGACGTCGGTATCGTCCTGCTCCGGTATGAAGTTCAACGACTGGAGAGCCTCCCGTATATCAGCATACTCGGGCGTCGTCTGGATCATCTCCTCGATCTCCGCCATCACGGTCCGCTGCTGTGCCGCTTCAATATCTTCAAGCATGGCCCCCCTCGATAGGTCACTTCGTATAAAACATGATCCCGGGAACAATCGCTTGCCCTGCAATCCCGGGACGGGATAACAGCGCGGGCACTGCAGCCCCCCGCGGCCATCCGCCACTCCAGGAATCCCGGAGGTTGCCATCGAGGAGGAAGACACATGCCATCCCACCGGGGTGAATTTCCGGATCTCGACCGGACGCCAGGCTGCCAGACGAGGAGCACCCGGCGAAGTGACCGGATGACCGCTCTCTTCCTCGCGGTGGGCGGCACAATCCTCTTTACTGCGGCAACCGCTTAACGGATAGTTCCCATAATCATAAAGGCTACGTATATGGAAATATACAGCAATGGAAGGCCGGCAGGGGATGCTATGACCAGCGACGACGACACAAGGACACTGATCCTTGATATGGACACCGACGATCTGCAGGAACTCTCCGAATACCTGGACGTGCTGAGCAGCAGCACACGTCTAAAGGTCCTCAAAGTTATCGAGCGCAAGCCAAAGGACATCCGGCAGATCTCGGCCGCAATCGAGACAAGTTACGAGAACACCAAGAAGCACCTCGACAAACTCATGAGCATCGGGGTCGTCCGGAAAGAGGCCGGTCTCTCCCGGCCGACCGCAAAAGGGATCCGCCCGGTCTGGAAGTACTCGCTCGTGCCCGGAGGGCTTGAGGCGATCACGAGAAGCCTCGGGCTGTTTGCGAACCTGAACCTGACGCTTACGGATGCCGTGCTCGCAAAGAAACTTGCCGGTGTCCGGGAGACGTTCTCGGGCGAGTTTGCCGGGCAGAGTCCGGTCTTCATCCTGTTAGGGGGAGCGGAGGACGGCAAGGTCTTCCCGCTCGGAGACGACAGCATCGCCGTAGGGCGGGCGGACCCGGACGCGCCCGGCCGGTCCGGACAGGAGATCGTCCTCGGCGATGAGTATGCGGCGGTCACCCGTGTCTCACGACCGCACGCCCGGATCACCCGGCGGGACGGCGCCTGGTTCATCGAGGACTGCGGGAGCACCGGCGGCACGTTCGTGAACGGCGCGCCGCTCGACCGGGGCGCGCGGGGAGAACTCCACGACGGCGACCTTGTCGAACTCGCCAAAGGAGCGCCGGGGGCAACCCTTGTCTTCGTTGTTCCCGGGGGGGTGCCGGCGGCGGATGCGGCCTGAACGGGCGACAGTCCTGCTCCTCGCCGCCGCCCTCCTCCTCGCTGCGATCGCTCCGGCCGTCTCGGGAGCGGGTGGACCGCCAGGGGACACGAACGGCGTCGTTCCGGCCATCGGGGCTGCGGGCAAAGCGCCGGCCGACGACGTCACCACCGCTCCCGGGAAGAGCGGGTTAGCCCCAGGCCAGAACAAGGATAAGGGCAAGGGTAAACCCAAAGAGACACCGAGCCCCCTCCCCTCGCTCACACCTGCCGGGACCCCGGGAGAAGAGCAGGCCGGAAGAGCCGGTGAAGAGGGGAGCGGGCCGACGGTCGCAGACTTCTCCGGCTGGGGCGGGATTGGACTGGGCCTCATCCTGCTCGCCGGCGCCGCCGTGCTTGGTGCCCGATACCTGATGGAACCGGAGGAAAGAGGTGCCGGCGGCGAAACGCGGGCAGGCGCGACCATCCTGCCCGGCGCATACCGGACCCAACTCTCCCGTCCGGCCGGGTTCCCGCCGGAACTTGGAGAGCGCTACGACCGGATCGCCTTCGTCGGGAGGGGCGGGCTCGGACAGGTCTTCTCCGCAGTCAGGCGCGATGACCGTCGGACCGTAGCGGTGAAGATACCGGTCACCTACGACGAGGCAACCGGAAAGACGTTCATGAAGGAGATGCGGTTCTGGGAGGACCTCGTCCACCCTAACATCGTCCAGGTCTACTCGGTCAACATCCTCCCGGTCCCGTACGTCGAGATGGAGTACCTGCCCCGGAGCCTCGCAGACCTCGATAAACCGCTCCCGGTCGGGACCGCCGCCCGGATCGCTGCCGGCATCGCCGCCGGGCTTGCCTATGCCCACGAGCGGGGCGTCGTCCACCGGGACATCAAGCCCGGAAACATCCTCCTCGCCGACGACCTGACGCCGAAGATCACCGACTGGGGCATGAGCACGAGACTCGCAACGAGCCGGGAGACCGGCGCCGCCGGGTTCACCCTCGCCTACGCTGCCCCGGAGCAGATCGCCCCGGAACGGTTCGGGAAGACCGGGGCCGGGGCCGGGACCGACATCTACCAGCTCGGCGCCGTCCTCTACGAGCTGGTGACGGGAATGGCCCCCTATGCCGGCGAGGGCATCGCCGGGATGGCCGGGGCGATCCTGAACGGGCAGCCGGTCCCCCCCTCAGAGGTCGACCCCGCCCTCGCCAGGCTCGATGGAATCATTCTCCGCTGCCTCGCAAAAGAGCCTGCCGACCGCTACCGGTCCGCCAGAGAGGTGCTCGATGCAATCAATGCCGTAACGGGCGGCGAAGGGGATGAAGGATCGTGAAAGGTCTTCTCACCCACCTGATGGCGGCGGCCGGATAGGTGCCGAAGACCGGCCGGGAGTGAGGAGATCCGGGAAACGAGATTAAAACGCTCGTTTTCATAATTCGCCCGGTTAAAGCTACGAAAAATATCGTAGTTAAAGCAAGATATTTATTTTCACCGAATTAAAAGATGATTGATACCTATGCGAGGAAAGACAGCACTTCTGGGGCTTGCCCTGATGGTCATCTGCGCCGCGGTGATCGGGAGCGTCACCGCACAGATGCCGGAGGAGGAGTCCAAGGACAAACTGATCCACGTCTCCGGGACGGGCAAAGTGACGACCACACCCGACCAGGCCATCATTCTCTTCGCGGTCGAGACCGAGAACGCCGACGTTACAGTGGCGCAGCAGGAGAATGCCCGAAAGATGGACGCCGTGATCAACGCCTTAAAGAACGCCGGCATCCCGGAGAAGGATATCCGGACCGCAAGTTACAACATCATCCCGGTGACCGAGAACAACAACCGGCCACTTCCCGCCGACACGACGACCCGCGATCTGCGGATCCAGTTCTACCGGGTCATCAACACCGTTGAGGTCACACTCAATGACGTGAACCGCGCCGGCGAGATCGTCGACCTTGCAGTCGCGAACGGTGCAAACCGGGTCGATCGGTTCGCGTTCACCCTGAGTGACGCCAGGCAGCTTGAGTTCCGGTCGCAGGCCCTGACCGCCGCCGTAGAGCAGGCGCGGGGCGACGCAGACGCGGTTGCCGCGGCCCTCGGCAAGACCATCATCGACGTCAAAGAGGTCAACGTCGGAAACAACTACATCCCGCTGGTCTACGACAACCGCGTCATGGGCATGGAGAAGGCAGCCGGCGGAGCAGCGGCCCCGACACCGCTCGAGGCCGGTGAGATCGACGTGACCGCAACCGTCTCAATCTCCTACATCATCTCCTGATTCTACCCAAAACCCCCATTTTCGTCTGCAGGTCCGGGTGCTCTCCGGCCCCGGGCCCGACCTCCGATTACCTCATCGGGAAGCATAATCGTTCCCGACGAGAGACCGGATGTCTGGAGTCTGTTCTGATGCCCACTCTCATCGAGGTCTACAACAACATCCCCTTCCGGCCGGATCTCGCCACGGATTGGGGATTCTCCTGTTTTATCAAGGATGCCGGGCTGCTCTTTGACACCGGGGGGCGCGGGGACGTGCTTGCCGCAAACATGCAGACGCTCGGGATCGACCCGGCTTGCGTCCGGCATCTCGTCCTCTCCCACGACCACCACGACCACATCGGCGGGATCGCGACGGTTCTCGCCGATAACCCGTCAACAGAGGTCTACGTCCATGACGCCTTCTCGGAGAAGACTCTTGGACTGATCCGGGAATACACCGAACCGCGGATCATCCGCAGATGGACCGGGATCGCGGACGGCATCGCCGTGACCGGGCCGCTCGGGACCGGCATCCGGGAGCAGTCGCTCGTAATAACCGTACCGGGCGGTCTTCTCATCGTCACCGGGTGCGCGCACCCGCAGATCAGCCGGATCATCGAACGGATCTCACAGGTTGGACCGGTATGGGGCGTCATCGGCGGGCTGCACACCGTCACCGGCGAGGATATCGACACCCTCGCCGGTGTGAAATACCTCTCCGCGTCCCACTGCACCGATAAAATTGCAGAACTCCAGGCACGCTACCCGGAGTCGTTTTGGCCGGGAGGGGTCGGGAAGGTGCACCGTTTCTAAAAAGAGTTTGAGATTGGTTATTTTCAGGGACTCAATCGTCCCCTTTCTTCCCGGCAGCCCGGTTCTTCACCTCAAGGTTGTCCGCAAACGTGATGGTCCGTTGCGGGAAAGGCTTTTCGATACCGTTCGCCTCAAGTGCCTGCTTGATCTTCCAGAGGAGATCCGTCCTGACATCCCACCAGTTCCGGGCCGGCGCCCATATGTAGACGGTCAGGTTGACGCTGTTATCACCGAGATTGTCGACGAAGACCGATGGCGCCGGGTGCTTCAGAGCGAAGGGATGGTTCGCGATGACCTCCCTCGTGATCCGGATCGCCTTATCGGCATCGTCCTCATACCGGATACCGATCTCGTATGTAAACCGCCGGGCTGCATTGTGGACGTAATTCGTGATATTCGATGTGAATACTGTCTCGTTCGGTATACGGACGTAGATCCCGTCGTATGTCTTGACAACCGTCGAGAGGACGCGGACATCCTCGACATTGCCGCTCACGTCCGCGACGTTTATGCTGTCCCCGAGTTTGATCGGGCGTTCGAACATCAGGAAGAGGCCCGAGATCAGGTTCGAGACGACGCTCTGGCTGGCAAAACCGATGACCAGACCGGCGACACCCCCGGCCACCAGGAGACCGGAGAGGTCGAAGTTGAGTTGCGGGAGAGCGAAGACGAACGCCCAGAGGATGATGATGTAGTAGACCAGTTTTGCGAGCAGTTCGGACTCGTTCTTGGGCAGCCGCTCCGTGAGGGCTCTGCGGACGTTCGTCGAGACAATCCTCGCGACGGTCACGCCGATGGTGAGGATTACGGCGAAATACAGTATGTTTTCGAGGGTGATAGTGCCGACCCCGATAGGGATCTCCAGGACCTCGGTCACGTTGAACGCCATCAGTATCCCCACTCCATCAGGTAACCCCGATCGAGAACCGGGATCTTGCGGGCCACATTCAGCTCGATAGCCTTCGTCATGCCGGGCCGGAGGGGCGCGTCGACGAAGTCCGTCTCCGCGAGCGTCTTGGAGACGATCTTCATCGTTGCGGAGGCCGCGACATAATTGTCGTAGTAGATCTTCATATCGGTGCTGTCAAAGACTGCGCACGAGACCTCCGCCCACTCGTTGTATGCGTTATGAATGCAGAGTTTCAGCACTCCCTCGCGGAACGGCTCAACCGGCGGGATCTCCGGGTAGACCGCACTCCGGTAACATCGGGCGATGAGCCCGTTCGTCGGCGAGCCGTAGAGCGTATACTTCTGCGGACCAAGGCCGAAGATATCCAGCACATCGATGTCCTTCGCGGACTCTAAGAAGACACCGATCTCGACCGGAAACTTCAGGTAGACCGTCTGGGTGGCATCCGGCTCAATGACTATCGGAGAGAACTCCATCAGCAGGAACTCGGTGATATTCTCAGGGAGGTTGTGCGGCTCCACCGGGCTGATGACGATCTCACCCGTCTTTGAGACCAGGATCCGCTCGAACGTCCGGCCTTCGCACCGACGCCGGTAGGTCAAAAGACCGTTCACCACATCGGTTTCAACCGAAATGTCCCCGCATTCGCGGCAAAATGTGCCATTATAGCGTCCGAACATCACCTATACTCTGCAAATACTCAAATATTAAGTTACTTCAATAACGGAAACTATCGGTCTGTTGCGTTCCCGGTTCCAATCTCAAAAAGGCACATTAAGTGCCCTGATAATAAATTTTCAGCGTTAAATCAACGCGTTGTACCAACTCTGACCGTTATAGCGGGGAGTGATCTAGAAAAATATAAATAATAAATCTTCATCACAACATATTCTGAAACAAATAAATAGACACTCTTTTAAGCGGCGGTCCCAGACACTTTTTATATGTCTCTCCGGTTCTGGGGATACCCCGCTTTCTTCGCCTTCCTGGGTTGACTGGTGCAAGGTGCGGGGGTCTCGTCAGGGACCGGTGCAAGTAAGAAGCAAAGGACGTCGTATTTGCCGAGACGGATGACCCTTCCGGGAGAGGGAGTTTCCGCGGCTCCATGCGGCCGAGAACCGTTTGCAGGTGATGCGTGTGAAGATAGACCAGGAAAAGATCAGGGAACCCATGAGTCACAGCCAGATACCCTTGAGTATATTCACCCACCTCCAGCAGCCGGCACTTGTTCTCGACTGCGAGGGACGGGTGGTCGTCTGGAACGATGGCATGGTCCAGTACACCGGGGTCTCTCCGGAGGATATCATCGGGAAAGGCAATTACGCTCATGGGGAGGCGTTGTTCGGTGAGAGTCGCCCCACACTGGCGGACTGTATCCTGACAGAGAGCGAGCCCGGGAGCGACCACTACCGCCTGCTCCCCCACGACGGTGAAGGCCGGCTCGCCGAATCACGCATCACCCTCGTATCCGGCAGAGAGGTTGTCTGTATGGCTGCCCCTCTCCGCGACGCCGCCGGCCGACAGATCGGGGCGGTCGAGACGCTCCGGGATACTCCCAGAGAGCCACCGGTCGAAGAGTCATCGCGAGAACAGGTGCAGATCTTGGCAAACGCCCTGCCCGATATGATCTTCACGCTCAGCCAGGACGGCATCTTCACCCAGTTCTTCTGGACCGGGGGCCGGAACGTGGGCGTAAACCCGGACGAGATCGTGGGGAAGACCCCCCATGCCCTCTTGCCGGCCGAAGAGGCAGACTTCCTTGTCAGGGCTGCCCGCCGGGTCGTCGAGGCAGGAGAGGTCGTATCCGAGACCCGAACGTTTCTGTGGCACGGGGACCAGCGGTCATTCCACGTCACCATCCACCCCCTGCACGATCCTGCAGGGAGGATCATGGCAGCCACCGGCGTCAGCCGCGATATCACCCGGGACCTCCTCTGTGAACGGACCCTCCAGGAGACCAGCCAGTTCTCAAACCTCTATCTCGACCTGCTCGGCACCGACATCTACAACACCAGCATGGTTGCAGCAACGATCATCGAGATGCTCCGGGAACGGCTCTCGGGCGAGGAGGCGGAACTCGCACAGAGGGTCAAGAACACGGTCGAGCAGGGGATCAACGTCATCAAGAACGTTGAACTCTTAAACACACTCAACAAGCACCAGGTCCGCCTGGAGCCGGTCGATCTCGACTGCGTCATCCATGACCAGGTACGGCGTTACGCGGGGATCGATATCCGGTACGAGCCGGGGAGCCACATGGTCTGGGCAAACCCTCTCCTCGAACACGTCATATCCAACCTGATCAGCAACAGCATCAAGTTCGGCGGCATGAAGGTGCGGATCGATATATCCGTCATGGAGACCGCGGAGATCGTGACGCTCACCATCGCCGATACCGGGATCGGCATACCGGATCACCTCAAACCCAACATCTTCGATCGCTTCAACCGTGAGGGGAAGACCACGCCCGGAAGCAGGGGTCTTGGGCTTCACATCGTCAAGACCCTTGTAACCCGGTATGGCGGGCGCGTCTGGGCGGCGGACCGGGTTCCGGGCAAACCGGAGGAAGGAGCGGCAATAAAGGTTATCCTGCAGAAATGTTAGGCCCCCGGTTCAGGGGGACGCAATATATATTCTCCCAGCGACTATATCATACCGCATCATTCCCATTGGGGACTGCTTCAATGATACGAACAATATGCTTTAAAGAACGAAGATATATCGAAGAATTGCGAATTCTTACCCGGGCGACCGCGCTGGACTGCATTATCGATGAACGGTTCGACCGCATAGTATACCTCATAAAAGAAGGAGATATGGGCCTCGCTATCGGTCGGAAAGGAAGCAACATCCGCAAGATGCAGCGGGTCCTCGGGAAACGTATTGAGATGGTCGAATATTCTCCAGAGATCGAAAAATTCGCGAAGAACGTGTTTAAACCGGCCGACGTCGTCGGGATCAACAAGGACAACGACGGGAGACTCACGGTCTACATCAATAAGAGTGATCTCGGCATCGCCATCGGGAAAGGCGGCTGCACCATCGAGAAAGCACGGTGCCTCCTCTCCCGGTACTTCGAGACAGACCTTGGCGAGGTGCTCGCGGCGGGGGATACCCATGCGTGACTGGAAGGTTCTTGAAGAAGTCTGGCTGGTCATCCAGGACCGGGCAGAGCACCCGTCGGCCGAGAGTTACGTCAGTTCGGTCCTGACCCACAGGAAAGGGGTCGACAAATCCCTGGAGAAAGTCGGTGAGGAGGCGGTCGAGTTCATCCTGGCCGCCAAGAACCAGGTCCCCGAGAGGACGGTCTCGGAAGCCGCGGATCTCATCTTCCACTTCCTGGTGGCCCTTCAGGCATCCGGCACCGACGTGGCGGACGTGCTCGACGAACTCGCCGCACGCCGCAAGTAAGAGCAAGGGGCTCTCCCGGCGGAGCCTCAGAGATATTCCTTCAGGTCCACCATCCGCGGGAGGTCGTCTTTCTTCACCGCCGCGGACTCTACGACCGTATCCTCGATCATGATGGGAGCACGATACCGCAGAGCGATAGCTATCCCGTCGCTCGGCCGGCAGTCCATGATCTCGGTGCGCGAACCCTGCCGGAGGAGGAGTTTGGCGTAGAAGACCCCCTCCTCCAGGGAATCGATGTGCAGGGCATCGAGGGTTATATCAAAGTTCCGAAACAGCTCAACGATGAGGTCGTGGGTGATCGGCCGGGGGAGCATCTCGCTATTGAGGGCGTTGCTGATCGAGATCGCCTCCCAGAGCCCGACATATATGGGGATTGTGCTGTCACCCCCGGCGTCCAGGACGACTGTCGGTGCTGCTCCCATCTCGCTCACCGACATGAAGACGCCCTGCACCCTGCAACTTTGAGCCGTCATGTGTTCCTGACATGAGCTCATGGGGTTTAAACCTTGGGGTCAATCACCGCTGTTTTTTTGCGCGGGCGAGAAACTCGCGCCGCACAATGACGAGACTCGAGAGCAGGCCGAGGAGAATGTTGAGATAGTAGAGGATCAGCCGCCAGAGGAGGACAAAGACGCCCACGATCGACGACGGGACAAAGAGGCTGTAGAGCGACGTGGCGCCGAGCTCAGCAACCCCCGAGCCGCCGGGGGTGAGGGGGATCATCATGATGATGGCGATGACGAGCTGGACAACAAACGACTCGATGACGTACGGCGACTGGCCGAGGCCCACCAGGAGCAGCGATGCGATGGCGAACTCCGAGAGCCAGAAGAGCAGCGTGAAGATAAAACCCCAGACAAGACCGCTCTTTCCATGGTTCACGAACTTGACAAGCCCCGCATTGAAGTTGTCCACCTCCCGATCGATCGTATCAAGCAGGCTCTCGAGCCGTTTCAAATGCCAGCGCCGGTCGATCCATCGTGATATCCATTTGAGGGCCCTTTTGAGGAGGTCCGGGTTCTTCACCGAGTAGACGAAGACCAGCACGAAGAGCATGACGGAGATCCAGGCGGCGTACATGATGAAACTCAGACCGCTGAACCCGGAGGTAAGGTTGCTCCAGTACCGTCCGAGGAAGAGCATCGAGATGGCTCCAAGCACCCCAAGGACAATCCCGTCGAGGATCCGTTCCATCACGACGACGGCGGTGGCGTCCCCGACCGGGACGTTTGCCCGGTAGAGTTCGTGGACCCGGACTGGCTCGCCACCCGCCTGGGACGGGGTGACCGCCGCAACAAGCATGTTCGCGAGCACCAGGTTCAGGCAGTGCATGAACCGCACCCGGTATCCGAGCGATCCCGACATCAACTGGATCCGAAGCGCCCAGAAAACAAGCGAGACGATGTGGAAGAGGACAGCAAGGGCCAGATAGAGCGGGCTCACGCGGCTGAGATACTCGACCGTCATCTCATCGACGGTGAAGTAGAGGACCCCGGCCATCACAAGGACGCTAAAACTGATCGAGACGAGCAGCCACTTCCACTGAGACCTCTTCATACTCAACGCTCCCGGGCACCGGATGCTATCCGCAGATTGTTGCGGATTATCGGGCAATTTCTTGAGGAAAAAGCCCGAAATCGGATTAATAAAGTATTGTCCAGGAACTATATAACGATGGTTTTATGGCGAGCAGGGGGATGGACCCTTAGACGGTGAAAAGACCCCGCTCACCGGTTATTCTGAAAAGCCCCGCGCGGATGCCGGCATCAAGCCAGGCATACCCGTAGCTGAACCGGGCAAGCGCCCCTGGAAGATCGCCGGCCTCAAGGCGCTCCACTCCCTCCGTATACCAGGACTCTGCCGCCGAGCGGAACGCCTCCGCCCCCGCATGAAGCGGGCTCGCCTCGTCCGGGCCCGCCTCGACCACCAGGAGAGCATCGTTGAGCATCCGGCGGTAGCGGTGGGTCTTCTCGTGCAGGTGGGCGCTTTGCGAGTCCGGTATGCACGCCTCCACCCCTGCCGGCGGGTGGGCGGGGGACGGCTCAAAGAGTCCGAGGCTGCCGCCTGCGTCAAGCCAGCCGAGCCCGTAGGCAAAGGCGGCGAGCGCGTTCACCGGGTCGCCCGTCCGAAGAAACGTCGTCCCGTCGCTCAAATACGCCCCGGCCATCTCGACCACCTCCCCCGCCAACCGGGAGAGGAGAGTCCCCTCCGGGACGACGGTCCGGGTCCCCGAGAGCGCCTCTGAAAAGAGCGCCCCGTACTCCAGAAGGCTCATAGGCCGGCAAAGACCTCCAGGTACTCGCGTTCCATGGGGTGGAGATCCGCCGGGACGACGAGAATATGGAGCGGCGGCCCGAAATCGGTCTCCTTGAGCCTCGCACCGGTCCCGGCCCTGACCACGGGGCTCTCCGACCCCGCCCTGGCGATCCCCACATAGAGGGCGGGCGGCTCGATCCCGCGCTTCTCCGCCATCTCCTCAAGGATGGCAATCGCCTCCGGGATGCGCATGTAGCGGTCCTTCTGAATATCGAGGTAGACAAGTGTATGAAGGGAGAGAGCAAGGTTTGCCGCAACCGTCTCGACGGGGGCCGTCGGGAACCATCCCTTTGCGGGGAACGGCACCGAGCAGGATTTCCCGAACCGGTAGTTCTGCAGACCAGAGAGGCCCGAGACCGCGCTCGATATGGACGAGGCGTGGATGATAGAGGTCTCAACCCCGGCAGCGGCCGCCCGCATCCGGAGGTCGGCATGCGTCGTCGAGACCATGGGGTCCCCCCCGGTCAGGAACGCCACCCGGCCGCTCGTCGCACGCTCGATGATCTCGTGGGGGTCCTGTTCGACGTCCTCTCGCGCGAGCACCCGGACCTCTTTGCCGAAGAACGCCTCCATTGCCGGAACGTCTGTTCCCATCAGCCGCGACGTGTACCCCTCGAGGTAGACGGCATCGGCGTTCCGGACACAGTCGAGCCCTTTGACGGAGATGTCCCCGAGGTCGTAAAGCCCGAGGCCCACGAACGTCAGCATGACCGGCTCACTCCCTGGGGGTGTGCAGAGCATCGCAGAAGGTTCATCGTCATCCCTCAACTGTCGGCGCTCCTGCATCGTAGAGGTAACGGATCGGGGGGGTGGGGGCCTATCCCAGGATATAGAAGAGAAGGGCCCCGACAAGGAGACCAAGAGCGACAGTGTAGAGCGTGATCGCGAGCGTGATCCGTGAGCCGACCTCACGCAGGAGGACCGTGATCGTCGCAAGGCAGGGGACGAAGAGGACGGTCACGACCGCAAAGATGTAGAGCTGGAGGGACGAGAGGACCGCACCGAGGTCTGCAGTGCCCGCAAGGATGGCGAGGGTCTCAAACGCCATCTCTTTCCTTAAGATCCCGAAGATAAGCGCCGTCGCCGAGTAGCCGGGAAGGCCGAGGAGGGCCATGGTGTAGGGCTCCACGATCTCCTCAAAGATCGTCATGATGCCGAAGAACCCGAGCAGTCCGAGGACGACGCTCCCCACGAGGAGGAGGGGCATCGCTATGAAGAGGAACTCGGAGAGGCGCGACCAGGCTTTCCTCATCACCAGTCGCGGGTCCGGCCGGCGGAGCGGGACCATCTCCATGATCATGCCGAAGCGCTCTCCGGGCGCCACGCGTGAGAGGAAGAGCCCCGTCACGAGGATCAGGCCAAAGACGATCGCGTAGACGCTGAACGCCGCCCCGAGCCCGACGAAGCCCGCCACAATCCCGGCGATGATGACGGTCCGGGCCGAGCAGGGGACCATCGTCACCAGGAACGAGGCGATGATACGCTCGCGCCGGGAGTGCAGGAGCCGTACGCTCATGATGGCCGGCACGTTGCACCCGAACGCCAGGGTGAGGGGGATGACCGCCCCGCCGTGCATCCCGACCCGGTGCATCGCGTTGTCGGCGAGGAACGCCGCCCGGGTCATGTACCCGGAGTCCTCGAGGACGGAGATGACGATGTAGAAGAGGAGGACATACGGGAACGCAATCCCGAATCCCGCCTGGAGCGCGAGCAGTATGGATATCCCCAGTTCTTCGGCGAGCGGCGGGAGCCCCAGCGCGAGGAACGGCTGCACCGCAAAGACGTCGAAGAGTTCGACGATCATCTCCTCAAGGAACGTCCCCACAATAAAGACCAGGAGGAGCATCCCCACCAGGATCCCGAGGAGGATGGGGATGCCCGGGAAGACCCGCGTCAGGATGCCGTCAAGGTCGGAACGGGGAACCATCACGTCTTCCTTGAGGGTGAGGTCGGCAATCCGGTGGGCGAAGTTGTGCCGGTTGGCCGCAATGATCTGGGCGGCCGTCATCCGGTGCCGGGACTCGATCTCGTCGGCGATCGTTCGTGCTGCCTCAAGGAGTTCCGGGCTCTCGCCGATCCCCTGGAGCGCCTGGATGCTCTTCATCCGGTCGGCCCCGTACATCTTGCCGAGGCTCCGGACGGCCGCCTCGATATGGTGGTCGTACGGGATCTCCACCTTCGCCGGCCGGGTTGCGGCAAGGGCCGCCGGTATGATCCGGTCGATGTTCTTTCCCTGTGCGGCGGCAGTCAGGATCACATCCACGCCGAGGAGGTCGCGGATCGGGCCGGGATCGATCTCAAGCCCTTGTTTCACGGCCTCGTCGGCCATGTTCAGGACGACGACCATCGGGATCCCGTATTCCGCCACCTGGAGGAGGAGGTAGAGGTTGCGCTCAAGACGGGTGACGTTGGTCACCACGATGACCGCATCGGTGTCCTGCTGCTCCAGGAACTCGCGGACCAGTGTCTCTTCGTCGGATTCTCCATCCAGCGAGTAGACACCGGGCAGGTCCACGAGTTCGACCATCTCGCGCTGAAAGCAGGTGTTGCCCCGCTGCAGCTCGACGGTGGTCCCGGGGTAGTTGCTCACCTCCACCCCGAGGCCGGTGAGCTGGTTGAAGATCAGGGATTTGCCCACGCTGGGGTTGCCGACCAGCGCAAACCTCATGGACACGACTCCACGACAATAGATGCCGCGATCTCGGGGCTGATGCCGATATCGCACCCTTTCGCCCTGACGACGACCGATTTGTTCGGGAGCTTCCGCCGGATCTGCACGACCTCACCGGGGAAGATACCGAGGTCGACCAGCCTGCGGTTCCGCCGCGGTCCCCGTATCATCGCCACCCGGACAGTGTCGCCTTCCTTGCAGTCGAGCAGCGTGCAGGCGTTTCGGCCGCAGCACCGCCCCATACGTCCCCGCGCGGGCTCTGCGCCGTCCATGTACGAGGAGAGCCGATCGATGGTCTCGTCGGAGATGCCGTGCTCGAGGGTACAGGCCTCCTTGCTCGCCGCGTCCGCATCGACGCCGAGCATCTCCGTCAAAAAACACTGCAGGACGCGGTGTTTCCGCGCCACCCGCGACGCCACCGCGGACCCTTTCGTGGTCAGCCTGACGGCATCGCCGGAGACGTGCTCCAGATATCCTTCCTCTGCGAGCGCGGCGATGGTCGTCCGGGCGACTTCTGCCCCGGTACCGAGGGCGGCCGCTATCTCCGCGAGCGTCGCCGGACGCCTGCCGTCTTCCGTGATCATGAGGATTGCTTCAAGATAATCCTCGAATGCGGAGGGGAGCATGCTACATTCTTTTTATCGTATGGCAGTTTATGGATTTGTATGGTGCCATAGGGATCGGGGCGCCGGCAACGCTGAATTCACTACCGGGGATGACGACGATGATGAGCCAGAAAGAGATCACAAACAGGGATGTTGCCGAACGGCTCGCGTTCATGGCTCGCCTGCTCGAGATCGCAGGAGAAGACCGGCATAAGGTCCAGGCCTACGAGCGGGCGGCGCGGCAGGTCGAGCGGCTCACCCTCCCGGTTGCCGGACTCGACGAGGAGGAACTCACCCGTATCCCGGGTATCGGCAACCGAATAGCCGGGCAGATCCGGGAGATCGCCAGGACCGGGTCCTTTGCAGAACTCAACGACCTGCAGGCCGCCATCCCCGGCTCGCTCATCGCACTCCTCGATGTTTCAGGGGTTGGGCCCCGGACCCTGCACCTTCTCTGGAAGAGGCTCGGCGTCCTGACCCTCGACGATCTGGAGCAGGCAGTGAAGGGACGTCGGCTCCGGAAGCTCCCCGGCTTTGGGGCAAAGAAGGAGGGGACGATCGCAAAAGGGATCCAGCAGTTCCGCCGGATGCCGGATCGGATGACCCGGCCGCAGGCCGAGGCGGTGCTCGCGAAGGTCGCGACGCTCCTCCCGGACGGACAGTACACAGTTGCCGGAAGTTACCGCCGGGGTGCCGCCACGGTCGGCGAGATCGAGATCGTCACGACCGCCGATCAGGCCGCCCTCGCGGATCGTCTCGCCGCCGTAACCGATGGGACACGCGCAAACGTCCGGTTCACCGATCCTGCCCGGTGCGGCACCGCGCTCCTCTGCGCCACCGGGTCGGCCGGGTTCCTGGAGAGGCTCGGGGAGGTGGCGCTCGCGGAGGGCTACCGGCTCACGCCCGACGGCCTTGTGGATGCATCAAGCGGCCGGCTCCATACGTTCAGGAGCGAAGAAGAGGTCTTCTCGTTCCTTGGGATGGCGGCCATCCCGCCGGAACTGCGCGAGAACCGGGGCGAGATCGAACTTGCCCGCCGGCACGCCCTCCCGGACCTCGTCGATCTCGGCGACGTGCGGGGAGACCTCCATGCCCACACCACCGCAAGCGACGGCCGCCAGTCGCTTGAGGATGTGGCAGAGGCGGGAGACGCCCGGGGTTACGAGTATATCGTCATCACCGACCACTCTTCGCGAGTGAGCCCGGAGGCCCTCGCAAAGCAGCAGAGCGCGATCGAGAGGACCAACCGGCGGCACACCTGCCAGCTCCTCGCCGGGAGCGAAGTGGACATCAGAAGCGACGGCACGCTCGGGTATCCGAACAGGATTCTTGCCGACCTTGACCTGGTGATCGCAAGTGTCCACTCGGGGTTCGGCCAGGACCAGGACGTCGTGACCCGGCGGATCCTCACTGCGATGGAGAACGAGCACGTCGATATCATCGGCCACCCCACCGGGCGCCTTCTCGGGCGGAGACCGCCCTACGCGGTCGACCTTCCCCGCGTTGTGGCCCATGCAGCGGAGACGGGGACCGCGCTTGAGATCAACTCGTCTCCTCACCGGCTCGATCTTGAGGATATTTATATCTGGCATGCGAAGAAGAAGGGAGTGAGACTGGCTGCAGGGACCGATGCCCACCGCACCGGTGAGTTCGCAAATATGAAGAACGGCATCATGCTGGCGCGCCGTGGCTGGTGCGCCCCGGACGATATCGTAAATACCCTCTCCTTATCTGGACTGCTGGAGTGGCGCTCGTGATCTACCGGTTCTACGAGAAGATCCTTCTGCGTGATCTTCGCACGCTCCCGGAACAGATCTGTTTCATGATCACGGGGCAGGATATGCTCGACGCTCCCGACAACCTCTACGTTGCCGCCGGGTGGTGCCGCGACCTCGGGATCAGAAGTGTCATGTTCCACATCAGCACCGATGACCCGGCCAGTCTGGAGCGATGCCTCCCGCGGATCCGTGCGGTCTCCTCGATCGCGCGCCTGACACTGCACTACCGGGACGAAAGAGAGGTCAGCGGGGAGGGAATGGACGTGGCGGTAGCAATCGGGAAGAGCGGCCGGGAGGAGATCGCCGGCTGCGTGAGAAGGATGGCCGAGGACGGCATCGACCCGGGCTCCGTGGACGAGGACCTGCTGGAGTCCTACCTCACTTTCAAGTACGAGCCGGACCTCGTCATCAAGACCGGCGGCGACCACCTGACCGACTTCCTCATCTGGCAGTCGGTCTACTCCGAGCTCTTCTTCCTCGACGTCAACTGGGCGCTGCTCCGGAAAGTGGACTTCCTCCGCGCCCTCCGGGACTACCAGTCGCGTGCCCGCCGGTTCGGGCGGTGAGTGTGGTGGCGGAAGACCCCGAGCTTCAACCCCACCGGCCCGCGCTCTCCTTCCACCTCATGCGCTGGTCGTAGACCCGCATCGCCCGGAGGAGATCGATCTTCCTGAACGCCGGCCAGTAGGGGGCGCAGAAGTAGACGGCGGACTCGTGGCCGTTCGCGAGCCAGGGAAGGAAGTTGGACGTCCGGCAGTCGTTGCCGGTCCGGATGATCAGGTCGACGGGGGGTATGGGTGCACCCCGGTTGAGGTGGCTCTCGACGGTATCGGGGTTGATGGTCGCCGGATCGATGATGCCCTGCTTGACCTCGTCGAGGATCGACCGGGCGGCATGCACGATCTCGTTCCGGCCGCCGTAGGCAAGCGCGATATTGATGCAGTAGTCGGTGTAGTGCCGGGTTGCCTTCTCCGCCGCATCGATGGTTGCGAGGAGGTCGTCGGGGAGGAGGGACCGGTCCCCGATCATCTGCACCCGGATATGGTTCTTATGCACCCGCTCATCCTTCAGGATCGCGACGAACTTCTCCTGAAAGAGCGCGAAGAGCGACGCAAGCTCGCCCTTATCCCTCCGGAAGTTCTCGGTCGAGAAGGTGTAGAGCGTGATATACCGCACACCGAGCTCACACGCCCAGTCGAGGACCTGCTCCGTGGCATCCGCCCCGAGGCGGTGCCCGATCGCCGTGTCAAGCCCCTGCTCCCGCGCGAACCGGCGATTTCCATCCTGGATAACCGCAACATGCCGGGGTATGTGCTTCACCTGCCACCGCAGGTAGCGCTCGTAAAGAGGTTCAATCCTCGTTCGCAACATCGAGCGGTGTCACCTCCACGATCATCCCTCCGTTCGGGTAGCGTTCGACGACGTACTTCCTGCCCGGCAGCCCGGCAGACTCATCGGCAAGCACCCACCATGCCATCTCGACCCTCCCGTCACAGACCGCGTAGTCGTCTTTATCGAGGCTCTTCAGGAACCCGTCGAGATCGCCGGCCGGCTCAAGCACCCCATACACAACAGTCCCGTCATCTGTCACCTCTTCAAACGGACGCGCGGTGTTCGCTGCGATTCGCTTTAACCGTTCCCGTAACTGGACCGAGTCCTTGAAACTCGACGAACAGAAGTGCACCTTCGGATCGGCCGGGAGTTCCTCCGCCCACCGGGAGGCGCCCAGCACAGCGTTGTGCAGCCCATCAGTGAGTTCGAGCCCGCGTTCGCGCATGGCGGCGGCGCAGGTCTCCCCCCACTCCAGCTCGTTGATGTTGAGGAAGTCAAGGAGCGGCAGGGCGGCGGCAAGGGCCCCGATCCCCGGGAGCGCCGGCACCTCGATCCCGATCAGAAAGCCCATCCGCCGGGCGAGGACGGCGGAGCGGGCGAAGTTCGTCTCCAGGATCCGGGGCCAGGATTCGTGCGGGGGATGCAGCCGGATCTCGTCGACCGGCCCCTGCATCCGCCGGAGCGCATCTTCGTCCGGCGGGAGGCCCGTGTAGAGGTGAATCTGGTGGTCCGGGCCGAAGTGATCCTTGAGGCGCCTCGCGTACTCCACCACCCGGTCGAGGACAAGCAGCGGTTCGCCACCGGTGATCCCGGTCCCAAGAGCACTCATGCTCTCGGCTACCTCGATGGCCTCGGTCGGTGACGAGACCTCCCGTTCATTCGCAAAGACCACGTCCCGGCCTTTCCGTTCGCGGGAGAGCGGGCAGTACCAGCAGGTGCGGTGACACCGGCCGGTCACGAAGAGGACCATCTTTGCTCCCTGGTGGCAGAGGACGCATCCCGGGCTCAGGTATCGCCCGCCAGGTGCTGCTACTCCCGACTTCCGTGCCATATGTGCTTAACCTATGGGGAGGCGAAGAAGAAAAGACTTGGCGGTCCCCGGGATGCAGGCGTACCCCCCGGTCCGGCCGGAAAACCATGTTTATCGGACGGATGCAGTATTCAAACCAGGGGCGAGAGAAAAGGCGGTGTTCAGGCCGCCTGGACCGGCCCGCTGGATCCCTTCACCCTCCCCTCGTCCACAAGGTCGGTGTAGTCGTCGAACCAGTAGGCATCCGGGTTGCTCTTATAGACCATGAACCGCCCGCGGTCCTCCGGGTTTGCCGCCTGGTTGTACTTGAAGTACGTGAACTCACCGGTCTTCCCCACAACCTCAATCTTGCCGGTCGCATGGGAGATCACGAACCGTGCCCGTTTCGCAAGCCCCGAGCAGACCGAGCGTGCCTGCTCGAAGATTCTGTAAGACTCCTCCACCGGGACAGCGAACGGCCGGTTTCCAGTCGTGGGGCGGCACTGGAAGACATAGTACGGATGGACACCGATGGATGCAAGTCTGTTAAACAACCCGGCGAGAACACCGGGACTATCGTTGACGTCGCGGAGCAGGGGTGTCTGGTTCATGATGATCGCCCCGGCATCCTGCAGAAGGGAGACCGCCTGGCGTGCGGCGTCGGTCAGTTCACGCGGGTGGTTGAACTGCGCCATGATGTAAATGCGCTTCTGATCGTGACTGTACTTCCGGATCATATCCAGGAGTCCGGGATCGTTGATGACCCGGTAGGGATTGTACGCGAGCATCTTTGTGCCGATCCGGATGATCCCGACGTGATCGATATCCCGGAGCTGGCGGACGGTATCAAGCAGCTGGTCGGTCTTGAGGGTCAGAGGGTCGCCCCCGGTCAACAGGACGTTATTGATCTCCGGGTGGTCACGGATATAGGCAAGCCCTTCGGAGATATCCTTATTCACCTCACGTGCATCCCTGATGAAGAGGCGTTTCCTGAAACAGTAGCGACAGAGACCGCCACAGAGGTCGCTCACGAGCAGGAGAGCAGTCTCCCGGTACTTGTGCTGCAGCCCCGGTGCCCGGGTATACCGGTGCTCCGATGAGGGATCGAGGTGTCCCCAGGGCTCAAGCTCCTCCAGGCTCGGTATGATCAGCCTCCGGATAGGATCCTTTGTATCCTCCCAGTCGATCAACGAGAGATAGTAACTGTTCGAACGGAACGCAAAAAGATCGGTTACCCGTGCGAGTTCGGCGCGTTCTTTTGCGCCGATACTGGCAACCTTATCCAGCGATGCAACATATGTCGGGTTCATACTCCTCCTTTCTGTCGACACCTTCCGCTCCGTGGAACGGCCAGCAGTAATCGGGGATAAATGCATGAGAGCGGGATCAAGGATGGCAGTCCGATTGTGGAAAGGGTTCATGAGAGTGCCGTGCTCTTATGCAGGAAACCATCGCCCGTGATATGCAACTTAGGGTGTCGAGTTCTCTTGATACCGAAAAAATGGTTCTCGGATTACTTAATATTTTGGCCGGGCCCACGAAAATGGCGGGGATTGGGCGGGCCCACAAAAATTGCCTTCAGGCGATTACTTTTTCCTCTTGCCCATAGAGAGGATATCCACCATGTACCTCCCTTCTTTTTCCAGCCCGACGACGACCTCGTCGGACCGGGCCAGTTTCTCGATATTCAGTTCGTACGAACCGGGGCCGAGGATACGGATGCTCTCAATCCGCTCAAAGACCTCGATCTCCTCTCTGCGTCGGTCCTGCCGGACCTCAAGCACATCCCGCCCGGTCTCCCTGGCGATCTCATCGACGGTCTTTTCTTTCAGCACATCGTCGTGCCGTTCGGCCTCACGGATGTAAAGGAACTTCTTTCCGCCGCAACTCGGGCATCCTTTCAGTATCTTTGTCGAACCGTCTTCGAACTCCCTGCCGCATTGCGTACACTTGTGAGGCATCCTGTATCACCCGTAAACGTTCTTCATCGTGAGGAGGAGATCCACGCGCTGATGAGGTCTTTCTCCTTCTTAATAGTCTTGAGCTGGTTTGCAGGCCCGATAACGGTCAGCCGGGTCTCCGAGCGCTTCCCCCCCAGAAGCCTCGACAGAAACCCTTCCTGGGCATCCTTGATAGGATAGGTCTCCATCTCGATCCCCGTGAACCCATCGGGCGTGATCTCCCGCATCGTAATCTCGATGAGTTTGCTCTGTTCGTCCGGCGCGAGGCCCTTCTCCAGGACGACGATGTTCCCCTCCATGACATCGTCGAGGATCAGGCGGATCTTTTCCATGCCCGTGAGCCGATCAAGGCGCTCTGCCGAAATAAGGTCTATCTGTACACCCTGTATCATCTCCATCACCCGAAATAGGACGCCATCTTCTCGTACAGTTCATCTACGTTGCTTCCTTCCAGACCCGATATGGCGACCACAGGGTGCTGGGGAAACGCGCTCTTGATCCGCGCCGGGGAGGCATCGGGGAGATCGGTCTTGTTCGCGACGATCAGGACCGGGAGGTTTCTGCTCTCGATGATCCCCACCATCATGATGTTCACCTGCTGGAACGGGTCCTGCGTGGAGTCGAGCATATAGATGACGCCGTCGATGTCCTCCCGGAGCCAGTGCATCGCCTCGGCGACGCCTTCGGTCGCCTCTCGCGCACGCTTAACCGCTTCCTCCTTATCGAAGCCGTATTCGATGAACTCGTTATAGTCGATCTTGGTCGTCACACCCGGCGTATCGACGATATCGAAGGTGATCGAGTTGCCATCGCTGCCAGTGATGGTTACATCTTGCTTGCGGCGCACGCGACGCGTCTCGTGAGGTACCTCACTGACCGGCCCGACTGCATCCCCTATCCAATCCCGGACAATCCTGTTCGCAAGTGTCGTTTTGCCGGCATTGGGAGGCCCATAGATCCCGATGCGGCAGGTTTGCTGCCCGAAGAACGTCTTAAGGATTTGGGATATCTTCTGTTTTGTACGAACTAAGAAACTCATCTGGCACCTTCTGATTGACCATTTTCTGTATGCTTACGTATGCTATGACACTCACAATTAAATATAATTATATGTTCCATCCTGCAGATCATCCCGATTTCCGGAACGAAGCATCAATTCCAGTGCGTGAGAATTCTTTTATACTGCTGAAACGTAGATACACTTGCACCTGGATAATCGGCTCTCATAACGACCGAATTAGGAGAATCCCATGATGAATAATAGCGATACCATCCACTTCGAGACACGCGTTCCAGTCAGGGAGGTCATGCGGAGCCATCCAACGACCATCGATGTGGGGGAAACAGTCGCCCGAGCAGCGCAGTCAATGTGCCGCGATGAGGTCGGTAGCTGTATCGTGCTGCAAAATAATCTGCCCATAGGGATCGTCACGGAGGAGGATATCAACTGCAAAGTTGTGGCAAAAGACTTAAAGCCAAGCGGTACCCGCGTTAGCGAGATCATGAGCACCCCGCTGATCACCATCGGCGCAGACAGGCTGGTCGGGGATGCCGCGGTAATGATGGTGAAACACCGTGTCCGCAGACTTCCTGTGGTTGAGGACCAGCTGGTCATCGGGATCGTGACGGTCAGGGATATCCTCACCGTTGCAGCCGAGGTGAACGAGTTGCTGGCGGACCTCATCGAGATCAACCGCGAGGAGGAGTACGCCATGGGCGTCTGTGACCGGTGCGGGAAGATCTCCGATGACCTCTCACGAGTCGACAGCCTTATGCTCTGTCCCGTCTGTCGGGAAGAGGAGCAGTTGCTATGAAAGTGACCTCAAACCTGATGGTTGATATTCCTGCCCTACAATGCGATGAATATGTCACCAGAGCACGGAGCGTGCTCCGGGACGACGTCTTTCGTGAACTCTACGTCGTTGACGAACGGAACCGTCTGATGGGTTACCTCGATATAACTGACGTCCTTCGAGTGACGGACACCAAATCAAACGTCACGATCAGGGGCTTTGTCAGGGAAGCCGCCCAGGTCGCCCCGAACACGCCCCTCGTTGAGGTCGGTCGCGCGATACTGAATGCCAATACCAATAGTGCTGCCGTCATCGGCGAAGACGGTACGCTTCGGGCAGGGATTCTCTTCTCCGAACTCTTCCCGGTCCTGATCTCCCGCCATACCATACCGGGCCGGGTTGAGGATGTCATGTCGCGGGAACCCGTCACCTGCTCGTACCAGGATCCCATACACCGGATCTATAACCTGATTGTTACAAGTGGTTTTGTCGCGTTCCCGGTGATGCAGAAGAAGGAGGTCATCGGCATCGTCTCCCGCCGGGACCTCCTGCGTGCCGGGAGCATACGCCCGTCGGTGAAGAACCAGGCGGAGACCACGGTGGACCGGGTGATGACGACACCCGTCATCAGCGTAACACCCGACGACACGGTAGCAATGGCGAGCCAGCTGATGGTCGACCACGATATCAGCATCCTCCCGGTCATCAATGAGAGTAAGAGGCTTGTCGGCGTTATCGACCGTCATGATGTTCTGCGCAGTCTTGCCCGGTGAGGGCATCTGCAGGTACCATAGCACCCAAAGAGGAGTGATACCATGCAACCTAATCCGAACAACTCAGATAAGAAACCGGCTGATCGGCTCCTGAAGATGCCGGGCAAACTCGATCGCGGACCTGTCGACTTCAAGACGCGGATCGCTGATTCCGAAGGCGAGATCATGGCAATCGCCACGAGAAACGTCGTTACGGCACAGCGGACCACCCCGATCATCCAGGCAGTGGAGATCATGACCCGTGAAGGGTTTCGCAGGCTGCCGGTCATCGATGCAGGAACACACCATCTTCGCGGGATCGTGACCGTCAGCGACATCATCAACTTCATGGGCGGCGGCGACAAGTTCAACCTTGTCCAGGTCAAGCACGGGGGCAACTTCCTCGCGGCCATCAACGAGGGGCTGCGCGAGATCATGACCCCGCACCTGGTAACCATGCCCGTCACCGGAAACATTGCCGATGCGATCGATATCATCGTCAACAGAAACATCGGCGGGATTCCTATCACCGACGCCGAAGGAAGCCTGAAGGGTATCGTGACCGAGCGTGATGTGATGAAGGTGCTTGCCACCGAGCACTCGAGCCGCAGGGCGGAAGATATCATGAAGGCCCCCGTGCGTGTCACCAGCCCAGACACACCGGTCAGCAAGGTCTGTGAGGAGATGATAACGTGCCGGTTCCGGCGACTCCCGGTCGTTGTGGACGACGTTCTCTGCGGCATCGTTACCGCCACCGATGTCATGAATTATCTTGGGAAGGGCAAGGCCTTCGAGCAACTGACGACCGAGGATTCTGCCGAGGTAATGGGGGCGCCGGTGCGGTCGCTCCTCTCGGGGGACCTCCACACCATCGCGCCGGACCGGAATATCCACGAGATTGCCGTCGAGATGGTCCAGCGCCGGGTCGGAGCGCTCCCCGTCATAGAGGACTCCCACCTCGTGGGGCTCGTGACGGAGTACGACCTCGTGAAAGCATTTGCAGAGGAGTGAAGGAAGGATGCGTGCCGTTGATGTGATGTCCGCTCCGGTGCACGTCGTTGCACCGAACGATAACGTCGCCTATGCGCGAAACCGTATGCTGAAGCACCGTGTGTCAAGACTCCTTGTCATGGAAGAGGACGACCTTCAGGGCATCCTCACCAAGAAGGATATCGCCTACCGGCTCAGGCAGACGGAGGCAATGTGGCGACGGCGCCCGATCGACCGGATCCCGGTCAGCGTCCTGATGGCGCCGGACCCGATCACTATAACGCAGGAGACCAGTATTCGCGCCATCGCAGCCACGATGCTTGATAGGGACATATCAGGACTGCCCGTGGTCGAGGACGGCACGGTGATCGGTATCGTCACCAAACTGGATGTTATGCGTTCGGCATACGTGCAGGGGCTCACTGCCCAGGTCAGTGAGATCATGGAGGATGCGATCACGGTCAACCGGTATCACTCGCTGGATCACGTTATCAACACGATCAAGGGAAAAAACGATAAACTTATTGTCGTTAACGACAATGGAAGCCTTGCCGGCATTATTACGGAGAGTAACCTCGCATTCTACGAGTATCTGGACGAACGGATGAACCTGCCCAGAAAAGACGTTACCCATCTCCGGAAGGAAGAGCCGGCGGGGCAGAAACGCTTCAGATACGTCGTAGAGGTATCGGCAGTCGCAGAGGACATCATGAGCCGCCCGGTCATCACCATCCCTCCCGGCGCATCCCTCCAGGATGCCGTCGGGCTGATGCTGGAGCACCAGGTCAACAGCCTCGTTGTCGCGGAGGACGATGATATCCAGGGTGTGCTCAAGAGAGATGATATCATCAAGGAAGTGGCAAAATGAGCGACAGATTTCAGGTACTTATCAAAGACGTGATGGCGAAACCGATCACCATCGCAAAGTCTGCCTTTGTCAGTGAAGCGCTCGAAAAGATGCTCGATGAGGGCGTCGATCCGCTTATCGTGACCAACAACGGCACGGTCATCGGCACGACGTCCCGGGCGGCAATCGCCGAGACGCTTGGCAGCAAGAAGACTCAGGCAATGAAAGCCACATCCATTCATGTCGCGAACACCGTCGAGGAGAACTTCACCTCCGCATATCCGGACCAGAGCATCGATGTTCTGGTGCCGCTGCTCCAGCGCTACAAGCTCGTTGTGGTGCTCGATCCCGATCACCGCCTCATCGGACAGGTGACAACAGGCGACCTCCTGAAGGTGCTCCGGCCGGCCGGCGGCCTCCTGGACGCCATGGAGCCAGCACGCTCCATTCAGGCCGATGAGCGGGCGGTCCACCTCCGCCGGAGAATGCTTGACGGCGAGATCAACCGGTTCATCGTCGAGGACGGGGAGACCGTCCTTGGGATTGTCACGGAGACCGATGTCGCAAAGGCGCTCTATGCGTTCAAGGATATCGTTGAAGGGACCCGCCAGGACTACCGGATCCGAAACCTCCTCGTGCGCGACATCATGACCTCGCCCCTGATCTCGGTGGACGCGAGTATGGACGTCTCGGACGTCATCGACCTGATGCTCAAGAAGAATATCAGTTCCGTCCCGGTCATGCAGAACGGCAGAATCGCGGGCCTCGTGACCCGGAATTCGCTTGTGCAGGCGCTGTAACCCGCCCCAGATAACACTTCTTTTTTAGGGCGGCGGCAGGGCCGGGCGGGATGTTTTTGATTGAGGGGATAGGCTTGCCGGGGACGGGGTCAAGGTTCGCCCGGCCGGCCGAATGCAGTTTGTTGCCCACATAGGTGTTGATCGATCTGGCAGTGAACTGCGGTGCGATGGGCCTGGGGCCGGAGCATGAACCGCGAAGGTGCGAGCGAGAGCGAGGGTTCTGGAACTATCTTATATGGCGGGTGGGAACGCGGTTGGGGCGGTGAGTATGAGGGGGGGCTGTTATAGGGGCCTAGTCCAGGAGTGCGCGAACCTTGTGGGGCGCGTGGACACCCAGATGCGAGGACAGACCCTGTACACTGGACCGTGGGGATATCACCATTGGGGGAGAGGCTGACGGGGAGTGCGAGCGTAGCGAGCTTGAGAAACTCGAAGAGTTTCGAGGGGGGTTCACCCCTCCCCTGTCTCTAACGCGTAGAGATCCTCACTCCTCGTAGCCCCCACCCCGCCCGGCCTTCGGCCTCCTCACTCGGTCCAGTTTATGGGTTTCTCTCTACATCAGCAATTTTTTCGTTCATCGGTTGAAACCGCACCCTGGTGCCTGTAATTCACACACCTCTCCTCGCACCCGCCCCTCACCTCATACACCAATATTGCAAAACCTACCGGCGCTCGAACCCCATCCCCCTTCGGTGAAGTCATTCCCCCCCGGCACCAACCATTAATACACCAGAACCAGAAACGGATACCAGGATTGTCCATGAAACCAACGCAGCCAGTCAAACCAAACAGGGATGTAACGGCCCTCCTTCAGTCCATGAGCAAGACCGGTTTTCAGGGGAGAAAACTCGGGGAGTCGCTCGGTGTCTGGACCAGGATGGTCAAAGATCCAGACTGCACGATATTCATGGGACTGTCGGGTGCGATGATCCCGGCAGGTATGCAGAACGTGCTGATCGAACTTGTCAGGCACCGCTACGTCGACGTCATCGTCTCGACTGGTGCAAACATCTTCCACGACACCTGTGAGCACCTCGGCGTGCGGCACTACCTTGGCCACCACCACGCGGACGATGCAGCACTCCTCGAGGAAGGGATCGACCGCATTTACGACGTCTTTGCCTACGAAGAAGAGTTCCGGAGCATCGACGCGGAGATCGCCCGGTTCGCCGACGAGATTGCACCGTTCCACGGGTCGTCGCGCGCGTTCATCCGGCGTCTCGGCGAGTGGCTCCGCGAGCGGCGGCCGGAGGGACAGTCGCTCATCGCCACCTGCGCCGAGTACGACGTCCCGATCTTCATCCCCGCTCTCGGCGACTCATCCATCGGCATCGGGCTCGTGATGGCGCGCCGCCGCGGAGTCGACGTCAATATCGACCAGCTCGCCGATACCGACGAGATCACGCGGATGGTCGAGGAGTCGCGAAAGACCGGCGTCATCTACATCGGCGGGGGCGTGCCGAAGAACTTCATCCAGCAGACGCAGGTCATCGCCTCGATCCATGAACAGCACCTCGGCGGACACGCCTACGCCATCCAGTACACCACCGACGCCCCCCACTGGGGCGGCCTCTCCGGGTGCACGTTTGAAGAGGCGATCAGCTGGGGCAAGGAGGCGCCCGAGTCAGCGCGGGTCCAGTGCTTCTGCGACGCGACGATTGCCCTCCCTATTGTCGCGTCAGGCCTGATCGGGAGTGGGGTTGAGCGGGCCCGCCGGGCCCCCTGACACCAAAATAATTATTAAGATACCGAACCTAAATCTATAGGCACAAGTCATAGAATGCTGTGTCTGGAGCAGCACCATTGCGTGTTGCGAGTATCGAAAGATGCGAAGTTCTATGTTGAGGTAGCCAAGCCTGGTATGGCGCAGGTTTGCTAAACCTGTGTCCCCCTGGGACTCGAGGGTTCAAATCCCTCCCTCAGCGCTTTCACCGACAATGTCGATGATGAGGCGATCACATGGATGAAGAAGAGATAAAGTATTTTGTTCGAATCAGAAACACTGATCTCGACGGCACCAAGGCAGTGCACATCGCACTGACCGGGATCAAGGGCATTGGTCCGCACACATCGCGCACCATCACCGCTCTTGCCAGTGTAGATCCTCACGCCGTCCTCGGCAAACTGGACGACGGATCAGTCGACCGGCTCGCAACCGCCGTCGACACATACACGGAACAGGTGCCCGACTGGATGGTCAACCGTCCAAAAGACGTCTATACTGGAGAAGTCCGCCACCTCCTCGGTACCGATCTCTCCATGATGAATGACGAAGACGTCAACCGCATGAGGAAGATGCGGAGCTACCGGGGTATCCGGCACGAGACCGGGCAGAAGGTCCGCGGTCAGCGCACCAAGTCCACCGGAAGAACGGGCACGACCGTCGGCGTCAAGAGAAAGAAAGACTAACGCGGTGATTAAATGGGATATCCCGGAAAAAACCACAAGCAGTACGCGACGCCCAAGCGGCGGTTCGAGAAGACGAGACTTGAGGACGAAAAGCGGCTCATCATCGACTACGGGCTCCGGAACAAGCGTGAACTCTGGAAGGCCCAGAGTGTGCTGCGGAAGTACCGCGCCGCTGCCCGAGAACTGGTGGCACTGCGATCGGCAGGCATCAACCTTGAGGAGTACGAGAAGAAGAGAGACCAGCTCATCAACCACCTCTATCGCTACGGGCTCATTGGCGAGAACCCCGAGGTCGGTGACGTGCTCGCCCTGAAGGTTGAGCAGCAGCTCGATCGCCGTCTCCAGACACTGGTCCTCAGGAAGGGGCTCGCCCGCTCCCCGAAGCAGGCCCGCCAGTTCATCACCCACGGCCACATCGCGATCGCCGGTCGCAGGGTAACCGTCCCGAGTTACCGGGTCGAGAGAGCCGAAGAGCAGGAGATCACCTACTACGGCCCCTCCCCGCTCACGAACGACGTCCACCCCGAGAGAGGCCGGATCGCCCGCGCAGGAATGAGGTAATATCATGGCAGAAGAGAAATGGGGCATTGCACACATCTTTGCCTCCTTCAACAATACCATCATCACGATCACCGACCTCTCCGGCGCCGAGACGGTCACGAAGAGCAGCGGCGGCATGGTCGTGAAGCAGGACAGAAACGAGAGCTCGCCCTATGCGGCCATGCAGATGGCGATCCAGGTCGCGCAGAACGCGCGCGATAAGGGGATCACCGGCGTCCATGTGAAGGTACGCGCACCAGGCCGGGGCAAGCAGCGGAGCCCCGGTCCCGGCGCTCAGGCAGCGATTCGCGCCCTGGCCCGTGCGGGGATGAGGATCGGCCGCATCGAAGATGTCACCCCGGTGCCCCACGACGGTATCCGCGGCAAGGGCGGCCGGAGAGGAAGGAGAGTGTAATGGAGATAGCGTTTTCTCGACTGGATGAGAGAGTCGCCAAATTCACCATAAGCGGCGTTTCCACATCGTTCGCCAATATGTTCCGGCGGGCGATGATCAGCGAGGTGCCGACGCTCGCCATCGAAGATGTCCGTATCTACGACAACACAAGCGTCCTCTTCGACGAGATGCTGGCGCACCGGCTGGGACTCATCCCGCTCCGGACCGACCTCAAGCGCTACAAACCACGTAGCGAATGCACCTGCGAAGACGCAGGGTGCCCGGTCTGCACCGCCACCTACACGCTCTCCGTCGAGGGCCCGAAGACGGTCTACTCAAGCGACCTGATACCCCAGGACCCCGATGCCGCACCGGCAGAGGAGAACGTCCCCATCATCGAACTTGCCACGGAGCAGAAGGTTGTGCTCGAAGCACAGGCAATCGTCGGCACCGGAAAGGAGCATGCCAAGTGGCAGGCGACGACCGCCTGCGGCTACAAGAACTATCCGGAGATCGTCATCGATGAACGGTGCGACGGGTGCGGCATGTGTGTCGATGAGTGTCCGCGCGACGTGCTCGAGTCCGGGCAGGGAAGAGTCAGGGTCGTTGAAGGAAAGCAGGAGTTGTGTTCCCTCTGCAGGCTCTGCGAGCGGGCATGCCTTGCCGGCGGCATCGGCAACGAGCCGGCCATCCATATCGATACCGACGAAACCCGATTCATCTTCGTGGTGGAGAGCGACGGATCCATGCCCGTCCGGGAGATCATCGAGAGAGCGCTCCAATACATTCAGAGATCATCAGACGACCTGGTAGACGTGATGAACGATATAACGGGAGAGGGGACTGAATGAAGAAGACAACCGAGAATAAATCAAACCCCCGGCTGGCCGCCCTCATTTTGACGCTGAAAGACGCGTCGCGCGTACATGAGGCGAACATCTGGCGTGAGATTGCAAGAAGGCTGGATGCACCCCGGAAGAACTACGCCGAGGTGAACCTCAGCAAGATCGACCGCTACGCAAACGAAGGCGAGACGATCCTGGTGCCGGGCAAGGTGCTCGGCAGCGGCGCACTCAACCTGCCGGTGAAGATCGCCGCGCTGGACTTCTCTGAGGCTGCCGTGAGCAAGATCACCGGTGCCAACGGGACGTGCATGACTATCGAGGACCTCGTTCGGGACAACCCGAAGGGCAGCAAGGTACGGATCCTCAGGTGAGACGAATGGTTACAGTTATCGATGCAGAAGGATTACTGCTCGGAAGGATGGCCAGCATCGTCGCGCAGCGTGCGCTCGCCGGCGAGGAGATTGCCATCGTGAACGTCGAGAAGGCAATCGTCTCCGGGAACAAAGCGCAGGTGCTCGCGAACTACACCACAAAGCGCGAGCGGGGATCCCGTGAGGGCGGCCCGTTCTTCCCGCGCCGGCCTGACCATATCGTCAAGCGCACCATCCGCGGCATGCTCCCGTACAAACGCGAGCGCGGCATCGCCGCATTCAAGCGGATCAAGACCTACGTCGGCGTCCCGACAGAGTTCGTCGGGATGGAGGCCGAGTCGCTCGCAGAGGCCCACATCGACCGGCTGAGTAGCCCGCGGTACGTTACCGTCGGAGCAATTAGCACCAACCTCGGAGCAAAATACTAACATAGGGTGATGGAATGGCAAAGATCATCAACACAAGCGGTAAGAGAAAGACGGCAATCGCCCGGGCGACCTTAAAGCCCGGCAACGGCCGGGTCCGCATCAACTCCGTGCCCCTGGAGATCTACGGGACCGAGTTGATCAGGATGAAGATCGCCGAGCCGTTGCTGCTGGTCCCGAATGCGCTCGACGGTGTCGACGCGGCGATCGATGTCGCAGGCGGCGGTACGATGGGACAGGCCGAGGCAGTCCGGACGGCGCTTGCGCGCGGGATTGTGGAGTGGCACAACGACCCCCAGATTAAGGACGCATTCCTCGCGTATGACCGGACGCTGCTCGTAAACGACTCGCGGCAGAAGGAAACCAAGAAGCCGCACGGCCCAGGCGCACGGGCAAAGTTCCAGAAATCCTACCGGTGAAGGAAAAGAGATATAAGGGATGGAGGACCATTATTATGATACCCGTACGATGTTTTACATGCGGTAAGGTCGTCTCTACAGCCTGGAAGGAGTTCAAGGAGCGGCGAGATGCAGGCGAGGATCCAGGACGGATCCTCGACAATCTCGGCCTGGAGCGTTACTGCTGCAGGCGGATGCTGCTGACGCACAAGGAAGTAGTGGAGGACCTGAATCCGTATCAATGAGGGGTCGTGGGGTAGCCTGGACTATCCTATGGCGTTCGGGATGCTGTGACCTGAGTTCAAATCTCAGCGACCCCATTTTATCATTAATGATTTTGAGGCTGCACGATGGAATCATATACCCGGTATGAACGGGCGCGAATTATAGGGGCTCGTGCTCTGCAGGTATCAATGGGTGCACCTGTTTTGGTTAAAACAGCGAAGACAGAGCCGCTCGAGATCGCACTTGAAGAGTTCGATCGCGACATGATCCCTATAACAGTGAAGAGAAAGTAGTGATCTGATGACGACCATCGAACAGATTATCCTGAGAACGATCCTGGACAGCCGTGGAAACGAGACCGTCGAGGCCGAGATCCACACCGATTGCGGCTTTGGGCGGGCAGCGGCACCCAGCGGCGCAAGCACCGGAACCTATGAGGCAAAGGTGCGGCCGCCGCGCGAGGCTATCGAGGATGCAGAAAAGAACCTGATTCCATCGCTCATCGGTGAGGACACTCACGATCAGATCACATTCGACGCACTGCTCAGAGAGAACGACGGAACACCCGACTTCAGTTCAATCGGCGCAAACGTCGCTGTAGCACTGTCTCTTGCGTGCGCAAAGGCGGCTGCATCGTCTCTTGACCTGGAACTCTTCCGGTATCTGGGTGGCGCATTTGCCGGCGAGACGCCCCTGCCTTTGGGCAACGTCATCGGCGGAGGCGCTCATGCCCCGAATGCCACATCCATCCAGGAGTTCCTGGTAGTACCTACCGGGGCTTCCGGCGCTTCACAGGGCGTCTTCGTGAACGCTGCCGTTCATAAGGCAGTGAAGACGATCCTGGTGAAGCAGGGCAAGCTCTCCGGCAAGGGGGATGAAGGCGCCTGGGCACCCGCAATCTCCGATGCCGAGGCATTCGAGATCATTAGCGAAGCAATCGCCACCGTCTCCGATGAGATGAACGTCGAGGTCCGGATGGGAATCGACGTAGCCGCAAGCGAGCTCTGGGACGGCGAGCACTACCGCTACAAGGATGCCTCGCGAACCCTCGAAGACCAGATCGCCTACATGGCCGATCTCGTCGACCGTTACAACCTCATCTACATCGAAGACCCCCTCTTCGAGGAGGACTTCGACGCGTTCGCCGACCTTACCGCACAGGTCGGCGACCGCTGCCTGATATGCGGCGACGATCTCTTCGTGACCAACGTCGAACGGATCATGAAGGGCGTCGAGACGTGCGCGGCAAACTGCGTCCTCATCAAGCCAAACCAGATCGGCACGCTCACCGACACCTTCGAGGCGATACATCTCGCCCAGGAGAATGGTATGGAGACCGTCATGAGCCACCGGTCCGGAGAGACCACCGACGCAACCATCGCGCATCTCGCAACCGCATTTGAGTGCATCTTCCTCAAGACCGGCGTTGTCGGCGGGGAACGGATAGCCAAACTGAACGAACTGATTCGCATAGAGGAGCTGATCTAACTTGACTGGAAACGAACTTGAGATCGAACTGAAAGAACCACTGGTACCTGTGGAAGAGTACCTCGCAGCAGGCGTGCACATCGGCACCCAGCAGAAGAGCAAAGACATGATGAAGTTCATCTACCGCGTCCGCGGGGATGGGCTCTACATCCTGGACATCCAGGCGACCGACGAGCGGGTCAAGACCGCGGCGAAGTTCCTCTCGCAGTACGAACCCGCAAAAGTCCTGGTCGTCACCTCCCGGCAGTATGGCCAGTACCCGGCAAAGAAGTTCGCCGACGCTATCGGCGGCATGGCGGTCATCGGCCGTTTCATCCCCGGAATGCTCACCAACCAGCGCCTGAACAAGTACATCGAGCCTGACGTGATCGTCGTGACCGACCCCATCGGTGACTCCCAGGCGATCACCGAGGCGGTCCAGGCGGGTATCCCGATCGTCGCCCTCTGCGATACCAACAACATGACGAAGTACGTCGATGTGGTCATCCCGACAAACAACAAGGGCCGCAAAGCCCTCTCGATGATCTACTACCTCCTGACAAAGGAGCTGCTCCGCCTGCGCGGTGTTGCCACATCACTTACTCCCGAAGACTTTGAGACAGAGTTATAAGATCCGAAGGCACAGAGCTCAATCTTGATGGATATGCGCCCATGCAGTGTAGCGGGAATGTTCTATCCTGCCGAGCCCAGGCATCTGGAGCAACTGCTGGAGACATTCTTCCAGAGGAGGGCCCCGGGTATCGATGCCCGGGGCATCGTCTCCCCTCACGCGGGCTACGTCTACTCAGGAGAGACCGCAGCCTGTGCCTTCTCCACCATACCACCTGATTTTGACGGGACACTTCTGGTCATCGGTCCGAGTCACCGGGGCTATACGACCGGTGTCTCTGCCGTGCCGTGGGAGACTCCCCTCGGGATCGTCGATGTCGATACAGAGTTTGTCGATGCGCTGGATATCGAGGTCGATGAGGCATCGCACCGAAACGAGCACTCGATCGAGGTGCAGATGCCCATCATCAAGTACCGGTTTCCGCGAGCAAGGGTTGTGCCCATCATGATGGGAGACCAGAGTCACGAGGCGGCGGCAAGGCTCGCGGAGCACCTGCTCCAGGCGACACGGCGCACAGGAAGGGACGTCCGGATCGTCGCCTCAAGCGACTTCTCCCACTACGTCCCCGAAGAGGCAGCCCGTCGCCAGGACCTCTACGCGATCGATGCGCTCAAAACCCTGGACACCCGTGAGTTTTATCGGCGGCTCCAGGAGACCGGCGCCACGGCATGCGGCTACGGCCCGATATCGGCCATGTGCATCGCGTGCAGTTCCCTCGGAGCAAGCAGGGGGGAACTCTTGCGGTATACGACCAGCGGCGATGTGACAGAGGACTTCAATCAGGTAGTGGGGTATGCAGCGATAGCGGTGGTGTGATTGGCAACGTGGAGTGCGCCGGGCAAGGTCTTCCTGTTCGGCGAGCATGCAGTCGTCTATGGAAAGCCGGGCGTAGCAATGGCAATCAAGCCCCGTGTCTTTGTCACGGTGCGGAAATCCCGCAACCCAACGCGCCCGAAGTCGCCGTATATCAACGAGTGTTTCGAACGAATGGGTGTCCGGGGCAGTGTTTACGTCCATTCGCAGCTCCAGAGTTCGTCCGGGCTTGGATCGTCGGCCGCGGTGACGGTCGCGACCCTCTCTGCGATCAACGATGAGTTCGATCTCGGGCGCACCCGCGAGGATATTGCGGATATGGCGTTCGCCATAGAAAAAAAGGTCCAGAACGGACGGGCAAGCCCGACCGACACCTATGTCTGCGCAAACGGGGGGATGGTGCTCATCACCGGCAACTCGAAGAGGAGACTCCCCCCGCAGGGGCTGCAGCTCGTCGTCGGAAACACCCTGGTGCCGCACAGCACCGCAAAGATGGTCGAACTGGTCGGGAACCTGCAGAGAAAGCATCCGGAGATTGCAAACCCGATACTCGATGCCATCGGGGCCGTGACGCTCTCCGCCCTCCATAGCATCAACAACCCCAAAGACCTGGGGCAGTGCATGGACATGAACAACGCTCTCCTGGAGGCGCTCGGTGTGGGGCATCCGGCAAGCAGCAAACTCGTCCTTGCGGCCCGGGCAAGCGGCGCCTACGGAGCAAAGATAACGGGAGCCGGAGGCGGCGGGTGCATCATTGCCCTCTGCCCCCGGCGGGCAAAGAGCCGGGTCGCCGGGGCCATCGAGGCCTGCGAAGGAAGGGCAATCATCACCACCATCGATACGGATGGTGCGAGAAAAGAGAAGCATGACTGAGACCGTGATACTGAAACTGGGAGGGAGCGTGATCACCGACAAGTCGGGCGATTGTGCGATCGACCACACCCGCCTGCGCGGGATTGCGGCAGACCTCGCCACGCGGAGAGCCTCCGCGCTCGTGCTCGTCCACGGTGCGGGATCGTGCGGGCACCCGGAAGCCCGGCGTTACCATATCAACGACGGCCTCACGAGAGAGAACGTCCCCGGCGTCTACCATACACACGCTGCCGTCTCACGCCTGAACGCCGCGGTCGTCGATGCCCTGCGGGATGCGGGGGTCGAGGCGGTCGGCATCCATCCGCTGGATCTCGCTCTCGCCGAAGGCGGACGTCTGGCCTCGCTTGAGACCCGCCATATTGCCGAGATGACAGAACACGGCATTGTGCCCGTGCTGCACGGCGATGTGGTGATGGACCGCCTGCAGGGGTCGTGCATCGTATCAGGCGATCAGCTGGTGACCCGGCTTGCCGTCGCTCTTTCGAGCAGGCGAGTGGGTCTTGCAACAGACGTCCCCGGCGTGCTGCAGAACGGGGTTGTCGTTCCGCGCATCGACCGGTCCGTCATGGAGACGCTTGATATCGGGGGATCGTCGAACACCGACGTGACCGGGGGCATGCGAGGCAAGATCGCGGAACTCCTGGCGCTGGCCGATGCCGGGACCGAGTCGCATATCTTCCACGTCTCAAAGGTCGGCCGGTTCCTGGACGGCACCGGGCACGACGGGACAACCATAACCGGACGGGGAGTATCATGACCGGGGAACTCGCCACATCCTCACGGAAACGGGACCACCTGATCATCTGCTGTGAAAATCCCATTGAAGCAGGCGATCCCGGGTTCAAGGATGTCCGGCTGGTCCACGACGCCCTCCCCGAGTGCGATATGGACGCGATCGAGACCAGAACCCGATTCCTCGGCGCGACACTCGGGTCTCCCCTCTTCATTGCAGCGATGACCGGAGGACATCCGGACACCCTCGAGGTGAACCGGCGGCTGGCACGTGTCGCCGACCGGTATAACCTCGGTATGGGTGTTGGTTCTCAGCGAGCGGCATTGGAGAAGCCCGAACTGGAGGAGAGTTTCACGATCGTGCGGGAGGAGGCGCCGCATGCCTTCCTCTGCGCGAACCTAGGAATCATCCAGCTCCGCGACCACGGCATCGAGTGGGCGGAACGGGCTGTCGAGATGATCGATGCACAGGCGATCGCCATCCACGTCAACTCGCTTCAGGAAGCGATTCAGCCGGAAGGCGATCATAATGCAGAGGGGTGCCTTGCTGCGCTTAGTACCCTCTGCGAAGAGTTCTCCTACCCGGTCATCGTGAAGGAAACCGGATCCGGCATATCAGCCGGGACTGCAAGGATAATCCGGGGGGCAGGAGCAAGCGCAATCGATATCGGGGGTTATGGAGGCACGTCGTGGGCGAAGGTTGAACGCCTGCGGGCAAAAGACTCCAGGCTCGCCGAACTCGGGGAAGCGTTCCTCTCCTGGGGCATACCGACCGTGGTAAGCCTCTGCGAGGTGCGGAAGGCAGGAGGCCCGATCATCGCGACGGGCGGACTGCGATCAGGAATCGATGTTGCAAAGGCAGTCGCACTCGGGGCGGATCTCGGGGGCATGGCCCTCCCCCTCTTAAAACCGGCTATGGAGAGTGAAGATGCACTCATTACAGCCGTCGAGGCGATACACCGCGAACTCGAGGTGGCGATGTTCCTGACGGGGTCACGGACAATACGGGACCTCTCAAACGCACGGACGTATATAACCGGATTAACCAGGCAGATGATTGAAACAAGCGACTAATCACAAAACATCCAAGCACGGAGGTTTACATGGATATTGAGATCATAGCAGTGGGCGGGTATAACGAAGTCGGCAGAAATATGACTGCCGTCCGCTGCGGAAAAGAGATTGTCATCTTTGATATGGGTCTGCGCCTCGACCAGGTGATGATCCATGAGGATGCTGATATTGAGAACATGCATTCTCTGGACCTGATCGAGATGAAGGCCATTCCTGATGACACCATCATGAATGCGGTAGAGGGGAGCGTCAAGGCGATCGTCTGTTCCCACGGACACCTGGACCACATCGGTGCCATACCGAAACTGGCGCACCGGTACAACGCCCCGATCATCAGCACGCCCTACACATCGGAACTGATCCGGCAGCAGATTGCAGGCGAACAGAAGTTTGGTGTGAACAACAAACTCTTCGCCCTGAAGGCCGGGCAGCGCTACACCATCTCCCCGCACCTCACGCTCGAGTTCGTGCGGAGCCAGCACTCGATCATCGATACCGTATTTCCCGTCCTGCACACCCCGCGGGGCGCGGTCGTCTACGCAAACGACTTCAAACTCGACCGGACGCCGGTGATCGGGGAGCCGCCGGACTTCGCCCGGCTGCGGCAGATCGGGAAAGAGGGTGTCATCGCTCTCATCACGGAGAGTGTCAACATCGCCGACAACGGGCGCTGCCCGAGCGAGAAGATCGCGCGGGACCTCGTGCGGGACACCATCACGAGTTACGAGGACGACAAGAGCGCTCTCTTCGTCTCGACGTTCTCGTCGCACATCTCCCGTATCAAGACCATCGCCGAATGCGCCCACGAGATCGGAAGGAAACCGGTCCTGCTCGGCCGGTCGATGGAGCGCTACAACTCGGCAGCCGAACAGCTCAAACTGGTCGGGTTCCCCGAGAGTCTCTCGATGTTTGGCAACCGGCGGACCGTGGACCGGACGCTCAGACGGATCATGAAGACCGGGAAGGACAAGTTCCTCCCGATCGTCACCGGCCACCAGGGCGAGTCGGGCGCCATCCTGACACGGATCGTGATGGGGGATACCCCCTACAAACTGGAGAAGGGCGACAAGATCCTCTTCGCGGCGAGGGTAATCCCGAACCCGATGAACCACGGGCAGCGTTACCTGGTCGAGGCACGCGCCAAGATGGCGGGTGTGCGGATCTTTGACGACCTGCACGTCTCGGGCCACGCCTACAAGGAGGACCATTACGAGTTCCTGCACCTCTTAAACCCCCAGCACCTCATCCCGTCGCACGGTGATATCGGCATGACCGGGAACTACGCGAAGTTCGCGGAGGAGATCGGGTATACTCTGGGTAACGACCTTCACATCCTCAGGAACGGGCAGAACGTCTTGATTAAGTAGGAGAGAGTGCATGACGACGCTACAAGACTACCTGGAGAAGAATGCTGACAGATTTGACAAGGTAATCCACCGCTACTTCGGAGATGTCCACGGCGACCTCTTCCGGGCGAGCGCCCACCTGCTGCTTGCAGGCGGCAAACGGCTCCGTCCGGCGGTCGTCATACTCGCCGCGGATGCAGTGAGGAAAGGGAGTTCGGACGACCTGATCCCTGCAGCCCTCGCGCTTGAACTGACCCACAACTTCACCCTCATCCATGACGACATCATGGACGGCGACGTTGTCCGGCGCGGCGTCCCGACGGTGCATACGGTCTGGGACGAGCCGACGGCGATCCTCGCAGGCGATGTG
Source organism: Methanoculleus sp. (assembly GCF_020696975.1). Taxonomy (GTDB): domain Archaea; phylum Halobacteriota; class Methanomicrobia; order Methanomicrobiales; family Methanoculleaceae; genus Methanoculleus. The sequence continues at coordinate 10,876 of NZ_JAJGBK010000012.1, read as the reverse complement.
CTCTACGCGAAGGCGTTCGAGTTCATCTGCCTCTCGGACGCCACCGACGCCGCAAAGGTCCGGGCGACAAAGATGCTTGCCCGGACATGCGCCGAGATCTGCGACGGGCAGAGCATGGATATGGCGTTTGAGAAGAGGGAAGACGTCTCGGAGGCGGAGTACCTGGAGATGGTCAGCAAGAAGACCGGTGTTCTCTACGGCGCGTCTGCCGCCATCGGCGGGATCCTTGCGGGGGCGACCCCGATCCAGGCCGATGCCCTCTACCAATTCGGATTAAACAGCGGCGTCGCCTTCCAGATCCAAGACGACCTCATCGACCTCCTTGCGAGCACCGAGAAGAGCGGCAAGGACCAGGCGTCGGATATCCGGGAAGGGAAGCAGACCCTGATCGCGATCCGGGCGCGTGAGAAGGGGATCGACCTTGTCCCCTACCGGAGGAGCCTCTCGGCCGAGGAGATCAACGACCTGATCGCCCGGCTGGAGGGTGCAGGCGTCATCGACGAGGTCCGGGCGAGAGCGGTCGAGCGGGCGGCTGTCGCAAAAGAAGCGCTCTCGATCCTTCCAGACTCGGAAGAAAAGAACTTGCTCTCAGAGATTGCAGACTTCTTCATCGACCGGGGCAACTGAAACCATGGACACCGATCTCGAGCATCTGCTCTTTGTCTACGCCCTCCAGAACGCTGTAAAGCACGATAGCGCCCCAAAAAGCGGGACGGTCATCGGCACGGTGCTCGGTAAGCACCCTGAGTTCCGGAGCAGGGCAAGGGAACTGGGTCCCCTCGCAGGAAAGGTGGTCGCGGAGGTGGCGGCGATGAGCCAGTCCGACCGCAAGAGCCGCCTTGAGGAACTCGCTCCCGAACTCCTCGCCGAACTCACCGAGACGACGCATGAGCGCTCGCGGGAACTTCCCGCGCTCGAGGGCGCCGAGAACGGCGTGGTGATGCGGTTTGCCCCGAACCCGAGCGGGCCGCTCCACCTCGGGCACGCCCGGGCCTCTATTCTGAACGATTACTATGTCAGGCGCTACGGGGGCCGGTACGTCCTCCGTATCGAGGATACAGACCCAAGACGGGTCGACCCCGAGGCGTATGGGATGGTGCAGGAGGATATCGCGTGGCTGGGGCTCGGGATCACCGATGTCGTCTACCAGAGCGACCGACTCGATATCTACTACGACCTCTGCAGGAAGCTCATCGAACTCGGCGGCGCCTACGTCTGCGTCTGCGAGTCGGAACGGTTCAGGGAACTTAAACTCAAGGGGAAGGCCTGCCCCTGCCGGGAGCAGACGGTGGAGGAGAACCTGGAACTCTGGCAGCAGATGCTTGACGGGGAGTTCTACGAGGGGGACGTGACCGTCCGGGTGAAGACGGACCTCACACACCCCGACCCCGCGATGCGGGACTACTCCGCGATGCGGATCGTGAGCGAACCCCTCCACCCGCGGGTGGACGCCACGGTCTTTCCGCTGATGAACTTCTCGGTCGCGGTGGACGACCACCTCCTCGGGATCACTCATGTCATCCGCGGGAAGGACCACATCGCAAACACGAGACGGCAGCGCTACATCTTCGATTATTTCGGCTGGAAACCACCGGTCTACCGCCACTATGGCCGGATGGGGATATCGGGCGTCGTCCTCTCGACGTCCGGGATGCGCGAAGGGATAGAGAGCGGCCTTTACACCGGGTGGGACGATATCCATCTCGGGACGCTGCGGGCGATCGCCCGCCGCGGCATCGAGGCCGATGCAGTCCGGAACGCCATGGTCGATATCGGGATCGGGGAGACGGATATATCGTTCTCGTGGGAGAACCTCTACGCCAAGAACAAGGAGCTCGTCGACCCGAAGGCGAACCGCTACTTCTTCGTCCCCGACCCGGTCGAGGTGACCGTCGAGGGCGCTCCACGGCACGAGGCCCACGCGGCCCTCCACCCGAACGACCCCGCCCGGGGGGTCCGGACCCTTGCGACCGCCGGCAGGATCCTCCTCCCGCGGGCGGATATCGAGGGACGGAGCATGGTCCGGCTAAAGGACCTCTACAATATCAGGATCGCGCAGGACGGGGATGTGCTACGGGTCACCTACGCAGGCGACTCGCTCGATGAAGCACGGCGCGAGAAGGCGCCGATCATCCAGTGGCTCCCGGCGGAGACGAAACTCCCCTGCACGCTTCTGCGGCAGGACGGGAGCCTCGAAGGGTTCTGCGAACCGTTAGTCGCCGGCGAGGCGGATAACGTCGTCCAGTTCGAGCGGATCGGGTTTGCCCGGATCGACTCGGTCGACGGCGGCCGGGTGAGCGCGTACTTCGCGCACCGGTGAAGGGGCAGGGGCAGAGCCCCTCTTTTTAGATCGTAAGGCTACCTGCAACCCACCCGAAGACCTGAGTTCTTCCCACGCTCCCTTTGGTCCGTCGTAACTCACGGCCGCTGAACCGGCGGTTCCTCTGCCCTGCGGGCGAGTTCCCGGAGCACCATCCGGGCGAGTCCGGCGTTTTCATAGTCCCGCTCCCGGGCAACGTCACGGATGCAGGCCGGCACATCGATGATCCGCTCCGCCTCCCTGATCTCGGCCGCGAGCGCCTCAAGGTCTCTCCTCTCACGCATACGCTCCCGGTGCCAGGCCGCGGACTCGCGGTCGGGATCGATCCGGATGATCGCTTCAAAACAGGCCGCCGCCTCGTCATAGCGGCACATGGCCCCGAGCACCCACCCCCTGCTCTGCCAGGCGAGAATGTGCTCCGGGTTCAGCGTGAGCGCCTCATCGCAGCAGGCGACGGCATCTTCGCTCCTCCCCATGCAGGCGAGAACGTAGCCCTTCCGTTGCCAGGCCATCGCGTCGCGGGGATCAATGGCGAGCGCTTGATCGAAACAGGCGAGCGCCTCGGCGTAGCGACCGGCCTTGAGGAGCGCGTACCCCTTCCGCCTCCAGAGGAGAGGATCGTCGGGGGCGAGTTCAAGGGCCCTGTCGTAGCACGCGATCGCTTTACTGTAGTCCCTGGTGTTGCAGAGAGCCTGGCCCTTGTGGTACCACGCTCCGGCACCGTCATCTCTGGTCGCCATCGGACCTATAGGGGAGGCCAATCCATAAGAACATAACCCGTACCACCCGGCAACGTTTAAGACCGGTTAGGTGAGAGATAACTGTATTATGGCAGATAAGATTCTTGTTGCCTATGCCTCCCGCTACGGCTCGACCGCAGAGGTGGCGGAAGCGATCGGGGATGAACTCAGGAAGGCCGGCGACGAAGTTGATGTGCGCCCGGCGAACGAGGTCAGCGACCTCTCCCCCTACCGCGCGGCCATCATCGGGAGCCCTATATATATGGGGAAATGGCTCCCGGAATCTCAGGTCTTCATCGAGCGCTACCAGCAGCTCCTCCGCAGCATCCCGGTCGCCTTCTTTGCCGTGGGGCTCACGGTCGAAGAGGGGAATCCCGAGTTCCTCAAGAAGGCGGAAGCATCGATGGACCAGGTCCGGATGCTTGTAAAGCCCGTCGATATCGGTCTCTTTTCGGGAGGACTCGATACCGGTCGCCTCTCCTTTGCAGACCGCACAATCATCAAGCTCATCCGGACAAAAACAGGGGATCTCCGAAACTGGGAGGCCATCCGTGCCTGGGCACGGGCGGTGCGCCCGATGATTGGACCGGCCTGACCGGCCATTATCTTAATTCTTCCAGGACCGGAGGCATGAGCAGTTACCCTTTCTCGCACCGGCCGATGCGTTGTGGCAACGCTTCGTGACTGAAGCCGGATTATAATACCCAATGATGAATAAAAAAGAGGCATAATCCATACCATCACGCAGATATCATTAAATACCACCGCTTCATATCACTGCACACCATGACCCAGATAAGGGGCTATTCGGCCCCCATATTCAATAAGAGTCAATTTAAGCGAACTAAACCGTCAGGGCACCGCAGATCCGGGATGATCCTGGCGTGCCTCATCACGCTCTGCCTTATCGTCGGGATAGGCCAGGCACACAGCCTTGACGGCACCATCGGTACGCCACAGAAAGGCGTGCAGGTCGAGACAAGGCTCTACCTCAACGGCGGAGATGGGAGTGGAAATGAGAACGGGAGTGAGAATGGAGGCGGAAACGGAGATGGGAACGGAGGCAGATCTGGAGATGGAACCAGGATCGCCTCCTCCGGATCCGGAGGAGGAGGCTCCCGCACTGCCACCCTGCTCTGGACCCACACGTTCCCGGATGCAGTAACAACGATTGATATGCCGGCCGACGGGTCTGCCGTGGCGGTCGGTAGCGCAGGCGGGAATATCACGCTCTTAAACAGCAACGGCACGCCATTCTGGACCTCCGGGTTCGGCGCTCCGGTCGCCGGGATCGGGATCTCTGCCGGGGGAAGCATCATTGCAGGAGGAGCCGGAGACCAACTTGTGATGCTTGATTCGGGCGGCCAGACCCTCTGGACGATAGAGGCGGGAAACACGGTGCTCGGGGCAGATATATCCTCTGATGGAAATTACAGCGTTGCAGGGACCACTGCAGGGGACGTCTTCTTCGTCAACGACCGGGGAGGCCTCCTCTGGAGGAGATCGCTTGGAAGCCCCGTCAACGCTGTCGCGGCCAGTGCGGACGGTTCGCTCGTGGCGGCAGGGACGGGTGATGGCAATATCAGTCTCCTCGATTCCCGGGGAGATCTGCTCTGGACCTATGATGCAGGGAGTGCCGTGCAGAGCGTCTCAATCGCCGCCGGAGGAACCACTGTTGCCGCCGGAACCGCCGGGTCCGCGGTCCTCCTGCTGGACAGCAAAGGGAAGGGGACCGTAGTATGGACGGGTGACGGACCGATCAACGCCCTCTGCCTCGGTCCCCGCGGCGCCACCATCGGCGCCGGGACGGCCGGAGGCTACACCCACCTCTTAAACAGTGCCGGAGCGGGAATGTGGACGTTCGACAGGCTCATGGGCCCGAAGGGTGAGAACTGCACCGTCACCGGGATCACGCTCTCATCACCGGCAGACTACCTGGCGATCGGCTCCGATAACCGGAACGTCTACTACTTTGCCTTCACCGCACAGCCTCCCCCGACGATGATCCCGGGACAGAAGACGGCACCCACGGATCCCGCTGATCCGGGATCATTCGTTGCCGAGATGCAGGGCGCCCCGGCGACACCGCAGGAGGCACCCGGGTTCTGCGCCGCCGCGGGTCTCGGGGCCATACTCGCCGCTGCCGTTTTGCGGCGCAAAGACCGGTAGAGGGGATCACCCCCGGGAGATCCCTTTTTCCCGTCCGGCCTTCCGGGCCGCAAGAAAAGGTGCTTATAGGACGACGGCCCACCTATAAAAATCATGATAGATCGGGTGGATAAATATTCTTTTGTCGCCAGAATGCCCGACGAACCGGGCACATTGCACCGCGCGGCCGAGATCATCAAGTCCTACCGGGGCAACATCAACCGCATCCAGTACGACCGCAGGATCGATCCCGCCACGGTCTTCTTTGAGGTGACCGCAACGCCCGCGACCTACTCGCAGATGAAGGAAGACCTCCACGCCATCGGCTACCTCCAGGAAACGCTCCCCACCCTCGGATTCCTCAGGTTCTCCATATACCTCCCCCACGAGCCCGGGTCCCTCTTCGACCTTCTCACCTACATCACCGGGGCGGGGGCGAACATCGCCTACATCGACTTCGACGACCAGAGGTGCTCCTCCGGCAAAGTCACCATCAGCCTGAACGTCGAAGAGACCGCGATCGTCGAGAGCCTGCTCGATCGGCTGAAGTCACGTTACCGCCTCGAGATCATCGAGTACGACACGACCGGCGAGAGGCTCGACGATACCGTCTTCTACGTCAGGTTCGCCCAGGCGGTGCGGGGACTGATCGGAACGGCCGAGGACGAGTTCCTCCTCTCCTTCCTGCAGGACGTCAACCACATCGTCCAGGAACTCAACAGCCTCGGCCAGGACCCGCGGGAGGTCTTTGAGAGCATCCTTGCTACAGGAAGGACGCTCAAGAACACGACCAAAGACCGGTTTTACGCCGACGTCCAGCGCATCCGCTTGAGCGACGACGTCGAGGTCTTCTGCTTCCAGATGCCGGGCGGCGGAAACATCTTCCTGCTCCGTGCCCCGGACGAGACCGTCATGATCGATACCGGTTACGGGATCTACCACGAGGACGCTGTGCGGATGTTCCAGCACTACGGCCTCGGGGACCTCACCCGGATCAACCGGATCTATATCACCCACGCCGACGCCGACCACTGCGGGGCCGGAGGGCTCTTTGCCGCAAAAGCGTATACGCACACCGGGTCGCTTGCGATCATCCGCCAGGCGAACCGGGCCTACGGCTCGCGCAGCGAGGCCTCAATCCTCGAGGAGGTCTACACGACCGTCATCAACCTCTTCTCGCACTTCTCGGCGCCGGAAGACCTCGAACTCTTCCCGGATGAACCGATCGGCACGCGCTCGATCTTTCCCATCCTTGCCCGCTTCACGGTCCACGATATCGAGTTCGAGGTCCTTGAGTCTCTCGGCGGGCACATGCACGGCCAGGTCTACCTCTTCTCTCCCGATCACGGTATCATCTTCACCGCCGATACGCTGATCAACTTCGGGAGCCTCGACGAGGACCGGAAACGCTACAATTCGCTCGCTGACTTCCTGGTAACGTCGGTCAACGTCGACAGCGAATGCGCACGCCAGGAGAGGAAGGCGCTGCTCGAACTGGTCCGGGAGACGGATGAGGAACTCGCCCTACACGGCCGCCGGTGCCTGGTCGCGTGTGGCCACGGCGCTGTCTCAGTCCTCTCGGACGGGAGACTGGAAGCGGTCGGGCCTATCGAGCGCTACCAGGCGCGAGAGGTGAGGGGGAGTTAGGCACCCGGGCGCCAATCCCCGACGAAAGCGATCCCTGCACCGAGAGCGACCAGGGCCCCGCCCAGGAGCAGCACCAGGGGTTCCAGCTGGGTGAGGAGGAAGAGAGAGGAGATGATGCCGACGACCGGAATGATCGGAAGGAGCCCGATCGCACCGGGGATCCGGAACGGCCGGACCGCGCCCGGCGCACGGTAGCGGAGCAGGATGACGGACGCGTTGATGACGATGAACGTCACGAAGAGCGTGAAGTTGGTGACGTTCGCGACGAAATCGATCTCGCCGGCGAAGAGGAAAACCATAGAAGCGAGCGCAACGGCGATGATGGCCGTCCAGGGCGTCCGCGTCCGGGGGTGCACCCGGGCAAGGACCGGCGGGAGTGAGAGCGAGGCTGCCATGCCGTATATGATCCGGGACGACGCCATCATCATCAGAAGGGCGGTGTTTGCCGTGGCAAAGAGTGCGATGACGGAGATAAGGGTGAACGCCGCAGGACCAAGGGCGACGGATGCGACATCGGCGAAGGGGGCCCGTGAAGCGGCGAGCTGTTCCCAGCTGACGACCGAGACGGCGGCGAGCGAGACCAGGACATAGAGAAGAATCGAGATGGCAAGCGCGATGATCAGGGCGAGCGGGATGTTCCGCTCCGGGTTCCGGGTCTCTTCGGAGAGTTTCACCATCTCCTCAAACCCCATGTAGGCGAAGAAGACAAGCGCGGACGCCTGCAGGAGGCCCGGGATCCCCTGCGGCATCTCAAGGTAATCCACCCGCCCGATATGCGGGAGGCCGATCAGGATGACCATGACGATACCCGCGGCCTCGATGAGGGTCAGGGCGATGGCGACCCGGGCGGTCTCCTTGATACCGGAGAAGAGGACCCCGGCGAGAAGGATGATGATCAGGGCCGCGGAGGGGAGGACTGGAAAGCCGACGAGGTCCGAGAAGTAGCCGGCAAACCCAAGCGAGACGGTTGCAGCCCCGAAGACGCCGGAGAAGATGATCAGCCACCCGACGACGAAGGCAAGCCTCCGCCCGAAGGCGTTTGAGACGTATTCGAACTCGGCGCTGGCGTGGGGAAACATCGATGAGAGTTCGGCATAACTGAGAGCACTGAACGCGGCGATGGTGGCGGCAATCGTAAACGTCAGCCAGACAGCGTTGCCGGCCATGCCGGCCGCCTCCCCGAGGAGGGCGTAGATCCCTGCCCCGAGGATGATCCCGACACCAGAGAGGGTGACGGCAGCGAGCCCGAGTTCTCGCCGGAGTTTTGTCCCTGGATTGGGAGCGTCCGGTTCCTCTTTCGGCATATGATACTTTTATGCGCCGGCTCAATTTATGGCTATCCAGCAGCGCCCGGGAGACCATACATTTTTATTTGATGTGGCTCCGGGAGAGAGCCATATGGGGAGTGCAGATGGGGCAGAATATTCTGAGTCTATTAAGGCAGGAACACGCGAAAGTGGTCGCTCAACTGGACGAGCTGCAGCAACAGGGTCTCCGTGACCGCAAGGAGTTGTTCAACCGGATGAAGAACAACCTCCTGCCGCATATGGCCGGAGAGGAACGGGTCTTTTATCCGGAGCTCGAAGGGCGGGGGCTCCGGGACCTTGTATCCGGGTCACGGGAGGAGCATACGGCTATCCGCACGCTCATGGACCGGCTGAACCGTACCTCCATGGACGATGAGGAGAACTGGCTCCGTGCGATGCTGGAGGTCAGGGAGGCCGTGGAGAGCCATGTCGAGCGGGAGGAGAACGTGGTCTTCCCGGAAGCCAGGAAGAGGATGGACGCTGCTCTTCTCCTCCAGATCGGCAACCGGTTCGAGGAGGCGAAGGGAAAGGCTCACCTCGTGCCGCTCAGGTGACCCCGGCGGCTCCTGGACGGAGACAGCCACAACTGATATATACAGGATCGGTCCATGCAGCCCTCCCTGCAGAGCAGGGAAGTGATCGGGATGGCGCAGAATGTTATTGACACCCTGAAGCAGGAGCACCAGATGGTGCTCTCGTTGCTCTCGGAACTCTCAAGCAAGGGCATCAGCAACCGGCAACAGACGTACAATTCCTTGAAGGAGAACCTCATACCGCACATGATCGGGGAGGAGAAGAGCCTGTATCCGAGGCTTGAGCGAGAGTCGGATATGCGGGACATGGCGCTTGAGGCAATCGAGGAGCACAATGCGGTCAAGTCGCTGCTCTCCCAGCTCGATAATGCATCCACATCGGAAGAAGACGTCTGGGTGGCGAAGATAACGGTGATCCAGGAGAACGTGAAGCACCACATCAGCGAGGAGGAGGAGCATATCTTCCCCCAGATGCAGCAGAAGATGAGCAGCGAACTCTCAGACCTTGACACCCGGTACCAGGAGGCAAAGAGGAGCGCACTGCCGGTTGCGGCACAGTGAGCGGCAGGTATACCATACGGGCAGGTGCCTGGCACCGGTGCCCCTGTTTTTTGTTAATCCGGCGAAATTGTTATCTGTCATCCATCCTATTGCTCGCCCGGAGGCAGGCTATGTATGCCACAGATTCTTGAACTGATCCAGGATGATCATGATCTCATCAGAAGTCTCTTTGATGAACTCGAGAGCAACCCCGAGACCCGGGATGTCCGGTGTATTACGCTCCGCCGTGAGCTCCCCGGGCATATGTATGCCGAGGAGGCTACACTGTATGCACGGCTCCGGGATGTGGTGCCGGAGGAGATCCAGCGGTCGCTTGAGGAGCATGATGAGGTTCGTAAAAGGCTTATCCGGTTTGAGAAGATCCCGCTCAGGGACGATGCCTGGATGCCGGCACTCCACGAACTGAGGGGGGATGTGGAGGCGCACTTCGCATCGGAAGAAGGCGGGGTCTTTGCCCGGGCGGAGCGTCACCTCAGCAGGAGCACCCTGTTTGAACTCAGTGAGGCGTTCCAGCAGGAGAAGGAGGCGGCAGCCCAGATCACGATCGCATAACTGCCGGTTATGCCGGCACCGGGCGAAGCGGCGGCAAGGTCGTTGACGATGCAACCCGCCACCTCTCTTCGATGGCCCTGTGGTGAGGGGTGAAGGCGGGGTACAGGAAGAACGGCCGTCACCACCGCTCTCGCAGCCTGTCAGGTCTCCGGGGAGCAGGTAAATGATGTAACCCTGACAAACGATTAAAGTTAAATAATAAATAGATACTACAAATAGAATGGTGCCACCGCAGTGGCGGCACATCTTGAGATCCATGCATGGTGTGAAACCCTCTGCCATTGAAGTAATCCCGGGGCACCGTGCCGGATGTCCCGGAAGGTTGCTATGAGTGTTTCACGGGGATGGAAGGGAACGGCCTTTCCATTCCCCTATCCAGTTCGCTGTTTTGAGAGCGGCCTTCAGCATACTGCCAGGAAGGGAGGAGCCGGTCGTGCCGGCTACCGCTCGGAGGTAGAATATACTGTTGTGGAAAATGCGTTACGCAAAAGAGACGATCAGGAACAGACAACTTGCGTTCGCACGGTAAGATATAGAAGAACAGGTTTCAGAGTAAAGGGAGGTAATAGCAGCGAATTGCGCTTCCCGAGGGCTCTCGCACCTCAGTACCACACAACACGTGAGAGGGCTTAACTGCTGGGTTCGAGATGGGTCCAGGTGTTTCCCCTCTGCTATGGCCGCTATTACCATGTGAGCGAACATCCTGATGGATGCCCGGTCGAAGTCGAAAATCCAGATGGATTTTCTTCTCATCAGGCCATCCTGATGGATGCCCAGCCAAAGTCGAAAATCCCTACGGGATTTTCTCCCCAATCGGCCGCTTCGCGCCCGAATGGAAGCCAAGGCCCGGACTTGAACCGGGGTGTAGTTGATCTGCAGTCAACCGCGTGGCCGCTCCGCCACCTTGGCAAACCGTGTTACCTCCTATATGTTAGCCACCCAGGTATTTAATGTTTACCACCCATCTACCAGGGCAGGTCATAAGGAGAACAGTCTTCCAATGGAAGGACGGTAATAGCAGCGAATTGCGCTTCCCGAGGGCTCTCGCACCTCAGTACCACACAACAA
>NZ_JAJGBK010000006.1 GCF_020696975.1 Methanoculleus sp. | reverse complement strand
GGTGAATGTGACACCCACCCCGACGGTGAACGTGACACCCACCCCGACGGTGAACGTGACACCGACCCCGACAGTGAACGTGACACCGACCCCGACAGTGAATGTGACACCGACACCGACTGCTGAGGCGAACGTCACCATCATTGAGCCCATGGAGGGCGCCAGTATCCCTGCCGGGAACGTCACGGTGAGCGTGAACGTCACGAACTTCACGCTGGTGGAGCCGACCGGGCAAGAGAATGCGCCGGGCGAGGGGCACCTGCATTACTACCTCGACGCTCCGATCCCGATGAATGAGAGCGAACCCGCTATCCCGCCAACCGGCGGCTACGTCATCTCCACAAACCTCTCCCACACCTGGGAGAACGTGACGGCGGGCGAACACAACCTCACGGTCCAGCTGGTCAACAACGACCACACGCCACTAATACCGCTTGCCTTTGAGACGGTAAACGTCACCGTTGAAGAGAACGTGACACCCACCCCGACAGTGAATGTGACACCCACTCCGACGGTGAACGTGACACCCACTCCGACTCCGGTGGTGAATATCACCGACCTGATCGCGATGGAACTTGCCGGAGAGGAGAACCTGACAACATTCGTTGAAGTCGTAAACAACTCCACGCTCGATCAGAGTCTTGAAGAGAACAGGACTTACATCATATGCGCTCCAACCAATGTCGCGTTTGAAGATCTCGGCAATGAGACACTCTCGATCATCCTGAACAACACGACAGTCCTGAACACCATCCTTGAGTACCACGTCATTCTGGGCGACTACACGGTCGAGGAACTCGTGATGCTGTGCCAGAACGCAACCGACGGCCAGATCTCCTTGCCGACTGTTGAAGGGACAGAGGTTAACGCTACGATCACTGATGACGGTCAGCTGATCATCAACAACTTCACTGTCGTAGACCAGATCCAGATCACGAACAACATCATCGTCTATGTGATTGACGGTGTCCTGATTCCGCCGGATGTCACAATCCCAACACCGACCCCGACTCCGACACCGACAATGAACGTGACTCCAACACCGACAATGAACGTGACTCCGACACCGACGATGACGCCAACCCCGCCGACCGGCGAGATCATGGACCTCGAGCTCTATGAAGGCTGGAACTTCATCTCCATCCCAAGACCGCTCTCTGCCGGCAACAACACCGCAGCATCGGTCTTCAGCGAAGTTGACACCGGTGGGCGATTAATCTACACGTTTGCACCGGCAACCGGCTTCACTCCAGTGGGCGAGAACGAGACTCTGGAAGTCCTTGAGGGATACTGGGTCTACTCGACCGAGGATACGACCATGGAGCTGAACCTCAGCACCAACCCGCTGAGGGCGCCCGCCATGAGAACGCTCAGCCCGGGCTGGAACGCTATCGGCTACTCCGATCTGACAGCACGAACTGCAGAGGAGACACTCGGATCGGTGGAGGATATCTGGGTCTATGTCGTCGGTTTCGATGCAGAGAACCAGAGTTATCGGCCAGCGTTCATCAACAACCAGACCGGAGAGCAGGGTGAAGACCAGCAGCTCAACCCGACTGAGGGCTACTGGCTGTTCGTGCGCGAGGATGGCAGGCTGGCTGCCATCAGCACCTAACTTTTTTTTACGGTCCCGGGATGGATCTCCCTGAAAGAATGTCGCACCAGATTGACCGGAGCGCAGTGCATGCGATCACCATTGAATTGTCGTAACGCCTCTTCCGGCTCATGCCGGCTCTCCAGGATGTCCCGGCCGGGATACGATGAACCCGTCTTTTGGAAAAGACAGGAAAGACGGGTCCGCTGAGTGGCAGACCGCTCCCGCACCCCTGGGGAAGCCAGAATCACATTCACTCCGTGGAGGCGGGCGGCCCTGTTGCGGATGGGACAACAGCCCGGGGTCGGGCCGGCAGCCCTGACGGAGGGGACGGCACTGGAGACGGGACATGGAGGGACGGCACAATTCAATTATATTATATTATTAATCGAAAAAAATAAAATTGCTCGAAAGAAAAATTTCTGTTCCATCTGCAAAATCACCTTTAAATGACAAAAAGGTGAGGCTGGAGTGCGGGTATGTTTTAAGTAGATTCAGCATTATTTACCAGATCTGGTGATGCTGATCGGATCCAATACATCCGGGCCGAAGGACCCATGGGATGCTCTCCATGGAGAGCATGCCGACTACCCTCTGAGGGCAGTTGTAGGGAGAGAGGATGACTGTAACCACTACACCGATGCCGCACAGAAAGCCATCTACGCTCACGCTCTTCCCCTCCGAAAGGACTTTTCTGTTCTCGATTTTGGATGCGGCAACGGCCGGTGGTCGCTCTGGTTCGCCCCGCGGGTAGCTCGCGTTGTCGGAGTTGATCTCTCGCCCGAGATGGTGCAGGCAGCATGGCGGCTTGCGTCGGAGAAGAATGTCAAAAACGTTGGCTTTGCCGTCTTCAAGGGAGGAGCGGCCCCGTTCTCTGATAATTCTTTTGATCTGGTCAACTGTGTCTGGGTTCTTAAGTACATCCCCTCAGATGCGGAGGCGGTCAGGACCATCGTGGAGCTTTCACGCGTGACAAAACCCGGCGGATACATTGCCATCATTGAGCAGGTGAACTGGTCAGGGGCTCGCCTCCTCGAGAACGAAGGATACTTCCAGGGAAAGGCGCACTACCGGAAGCCCGATTTCTACATCGACGCCTTCAGGGAATGCGGTATGCATCTTGAGTATCACGCCATAACCAACGCTTCGCCTCTCTTCGGGATCTACTCACGGATTCGGAGGGCGTTGCATGCGCAGGACAATGCCCCGCTTACCACTACGTTGCGCTGTGTCACGGCGCTCAGTGTCCAGGGGGATCTCCTGACCGGGCGTATGACAAGGTTCAGAAACGGGCATCACTTCTTTCTCTTCAGGAAGGACGGAGATACGGGAGAACCCGGGAGACTTAAAATCCCGAAACCACTCTCATCGCTGGTCAGGGTATTATCGCCCTTTCGGGGTGCGTGAGCCACAATAGATCCTGCTCCGCTGAGAGACCGGGCAGTTCCCGGGAAACGTGACCTGCCCTACCGCTTCTGACGGATGCGGGCATGTCAACCCGGTGGTCGACTGCTGCACCATGGTCGTATTTGTTTGCCCGATAACCGACCCGGACGCTCCTGTCTGAGAGGCATCCCGAACAGCCATCGGTACGGATAGACCTGCCGCACCCGGTCGGCACCATCCCTGACTCAAAACCATCTCTTTTCAGATTACTGTTATTTCGGGCTCAAAACACAGTAACGTTTTTATTCACCCAGAGCTATGGGCATGCGTGTGTCCCGCCGTGCGGGATGCAATCAAGAAAGGTGGTGAGAACTATGGCAGAAGAGAGACCCTCGGTTAGGGGCGGGCAGGCCTCTGCAGCACAGGCTGCATCGGTTGAAGAACTGAGTGCATCCGCATTCCAGAAGTATCTTGGGGGCATGGACTATCCTGCCGGGAAGCAGGACCTGATCAACCATGCCAGGAAGAACAACGCGCCTGATGCTGTGATCCAGGTTCTTGAGATGTTCCAGGACCAGACCTTCCAGTCCGCAGCAGAAGTGAGCCAGGAGTTTGGCAGGGTCAAATAAACCCAACCTTTTTTGGGTGCTCTGAAACGTTCTCCGTCTGATTGGTTCCGGCGAGCCCTCGCAAGGGACGTAGCCGGAAAGAAATGCAGAACTGTGGCGGTGACGCTCTGGTATCCTCTTTTACGGCAACAATTCACAGAAGAAAGGATGCGAGGAGCCGGATTCGAACCGGCGAACTCCTACGAGACCAGGCCCTGAACCTGGCGCCTTTGACCTGGCTTGGCAACCCTCGCGCCTAATACTGTTGGATCTTCAACAAAATAAATGTAATTACTCCCCGCCCTCTACAGAGGGATGGGAGTCGTGAGAGTTGTTGTTCATGAACCGCGTCATCTCCAGATCACGGAGTTCATACCGTTTGATCTTGCCGGAGATAGTCTTCGGGAGTGATTCCACGAACTCGATCTCACGGGGGTATTTGTAGGGTGCCGTCACCCGCTTCACGTGCTTCTGGAGTTCCTTGATCAGGGATTCAGAGGGCCGGTATCCCGGTTTCAGCACGACGAAGGCCTTGACGATAAGCCCCCGGATCACGTCGGGTGACCCGACGACCGCTGCCTCCGCCACGGCCGGGTGCTCTATGAGCGCGCTCTCGACCTCGAACGGCCCGATCCGATACCCGGACGACTTGATGACGTCGTCATCGCGCCCCATGAACCAGAAGTAGCCGTCTTCATCCATGCGCGCCTTGTCGCCGGTGTAGTAGAACCCGTTTTCGCAGGACTTGCGAGTCTCTTCTTCGTTGTTTAAATAGCCGCGGAAGAGCCCCACCGGGCACGGGTTCAGCCGGATCGCGATGCGTCCCTCCTCCCCGACGCCGACAGGGTTGCCGTCGTCATCGTGAAGCTCGATGTGCCAGCCCGGCGCCGGTTTCCCCATGGAGCCGGGTTTGCACTTCATGCCAGGGAAGGTGCCGATGCAGAGCACCGTCTCCGTCTGGCCGTAACCTTCGTAGATCGTCCTCCCGGTCCCCTCCTGCCATGCCCGGATCACCTCGGGGTTGAGCGGCTCCCCGGCGCTGCAGCAGTGGCGCAGGTCAGAGAGATCGAACTTGTCGAGGTCGGCGAGGATGAGCATCCGGTAGATGGTCGGGGGGCAGCAGAACGTCGTGATCCCATACCTCTCCAGCAACGGGAGGATCTCGGTGGCGTGGAACCGGCCACGGATGTCGTAGACGAAGATGCACGCGCCGACGATCCACTGGCCAAAGAGTTTGCCCCATGCGCTCTTCCCCCAGCCGGTATCGGAGATCGTCAGGTGCAGGTCGTTTGGGTGCAGATCATGCCACACGCGCCCGGTGACGAGGTGCCCGAGCGGGTAGGAGTGGTCGTGAACCACCATCTTCGGCTCGCCGGTGGTGCCCGAGGTGAAGAAGATCAGCAGCGGGTCCGTCGATTTGGTCCGGTGCATCCCGGGCAGGTTTACCAGTTTGTGGGAGCAGGGCGCAGGATAGTCGAGCTCGACAGGGTAACTGACCCACCCGTCCTTCACGCCGTCGATCATGAGCTTGACCACAAGCGAGGGGCAGTCTTCCTGAACCTCCTCGACCTTCTCCGCGTGCTCGGCCATCGTGATGATCATCCTGACATCGGCTGCCTGGATGCGGTATTTCAGGTCTTTGGGGGTCAGCATCGTCGTTGCGGGGCAATAGACCGCCCCGAGCTTGATGAGGGCGATAACAAAGATCCACCACTCGGGCGTCCGGGGGAGCATCAGCATGACCCGGTCGCCCTTCTTGATACCGTATTTTATGCAGATGTTGACCGCCTGGTTTGAGAGGCGCATGAGATCGAAGAAGGTGTATTTCTTCTCGTCTCCCTGCTGATTGACCCAGATCATCGCCAGTTTATTCCGGTCCTTCTTTGCCCATGCGTCAATCACGTCGAAGCCGAAGTTATAGTATTCAGGGACGTCTATCTTGAAATTGGCACAGAGGTCTTCGTAGGACGCTGGTTTTTGCTCATCATCTGCCATAACGTGATCGATAAAGATTGCGCGTTCATGATTTAAAGAATTCACGACGTGGAAGAACGCTCCATATTCGGAACAGCCATAAAGATTATCCATTAGTATTATGGTCGAAAAAACGATACTCATATCGATGGATGAGAAGGGCTACGAGTCACTGAAAGTCGAGAACATTGTTGCCTCCGGGGTGATTGCCGACTCGATCGACCTCGAAAAAGTATCTGATAAAATACAAAACTGCGAACTGAATACAAAGAGGTTTCCGGGGGCGGTTTATCGTATCGAGAAGCCCAAGATTGCATCCCTGATATTCTCCTCGGGAAAGATAGTGCTCACCGGTATCAGGAACAATCAGGATCTCCACGAAGGCCTCGGTATCATCATGCAGTCCCTCAGAGACGCCGGTATCGATACCTACGACGAGCCGCAGGTCGCGGTCACGAACATCGTCTGTTCGTACGACATGGGCAGGTACATCAACTTAAACAAGGTGGTCATCACCCTCAACCTCGAAAACATCGAGTATGAGCCAGAACAGTTCCCGGGGCTCGTCTACCGTATCGAAGACCCCAAGATCGTCGCCCTCCTCTTCAGCTCAGGCAAGATCATCCTGACCGGCGGCAAAGTCATCGAGGACATCAAGCGAGGACTCGATTTCCTGGAGCAGCGGCTCGAAACGATTGTGTGAACCTTTTTTTCGTTGCGTTCTTTTGGCGGGGGCCGGGCGCCCTTTGTTTTTGGTCGGGGTCTGGTTTGCCCGGCAGGGCTACCAATACCGATGCGTCTTCACGTAGTTCCGCTCGGCCTTGAGGATCTCGCGGTAGAAGGCGTCCCCTTCGGAGAGGGTCGCGAGGATCCGGGACGCCGCCTCCGGGCCGACGCCCTTTGCGGCGAGGGCGACCACCGCCTTCTTCCCGCTGGAGAGGACAATGTTTGCGTTCCGGAGGAACCGGACCTCGACCGCCCGCTCCTCCTCGGACTTGTTCTTCTTCTTCACCGCCGGGATGAGTTGCTCGTCCCAGGGTTTCAGCGCCGCGATGAGGCGGGCGTTGCAGAGGGGGCATTGCGGCTTATCAGGGACCCGCTCGACGACAGTCCGGCTCTTCCACTTCCGGCAGTGCATGCAGAAGAGGACGACGTCCTCCTTCTCCAGGCGGCGGATCAGCGTCCCGATAACCGCCTGGTCGACCATCGGCGGCGGGATCATGTCCCGGGACGATGAGAGCACATCGCTCCCGAGCGGACTCAGCCGCCCTGTGGTGACGGCAATCCTGCCGTCGCGAAGGCTTTTGAGGATCTCCTGCGCCGCGTCCACGTCCATCGAGTTCGCGAAGAGCTCCCGGTATGCCTCGGCCGCGATGACGGTCTCGTCGAAGAGGTCGATGAGCCGGTGGATGCTGAACCGCTCATAGTCGGCGTCCGCGTCGATGGCCCCGAACTTCTTCGCCACCTGCACGAGTTTCCACTTGAAGAGCGCCGTCCGCTTCAGGGCGAGTTTCAAGATCCCAAGGAGGTGCGCGGGTTCGATGGCCGCAAGGGTCTCCTCGACCTCAAGCGAGCGGATATCTGGCGGCAGGCGCAGGAGGAATCGGTAGGCGCCGACCTCGATCCCGACGGTCGTCCCGTAGCGGGCGGAGAGGAGGACCGAGAGTGCCCGGGCCAGCGCCTCGTTCGCCTTGTGCCCGCCACATACGTTGCAGACCACGCCCTCGTCGGTGTTCTCGAGGGTGATGAGGCGGTCGGTGGGGACCGGGTAGTTCCCTTCGTCCATCCGGCCCATGAACTGCTCCGCGTAGGCAATCGCATCGGGAGCGTCCGAGTAGCGGCCGAACGCCCGGGTCCGCCGGAGCGCCCCGACCTCCCGGGCGACGGCGAACGGCACCGGGATCTGCTCGCCCTCCCATGACGGGACCTCACCCTTTGCACGGGTGGCCGGCTCGACGGTGATCCTCCCGCCCTCGATCTCGAGCACCCGCCAGAGCTGGCCCTTTGTGATGAAGACCGCGCCGGTGTGCATCCACCCGAGGACGAACGACTCGTCGAGCGTCCCGACGATGCGGCGCGAGACCATATCGAAGATCTCCATCTTGCGCTCGTCGGGGATCATCGAGAGGTTCTCGATGAGGTAGCGCCGGGCCCGGCCTGTCCGGACGATCCGGGTCTCGTCGAGCCGGATCAGCCGGTGCTCCGCCATCTGGCGGCAGACGGAATCAAGGAGCGATCCTGCGCCAGCAAAGACCCCCGACCGCTCGATCATCTCGCGGACGCGGGAGACCTCGATCTCGCCGTACTCGACCGCGATCGCCGCCACCTGGTTCGCGAGGACATCGGCTGCCCCGGCGGGCGGGACGATCCGCTCGCACTCGTTCGCCTTCGCCCGGCGGGCGATCACAAGCGACTCTAAAAGGTCGTCAAACCCCGTTGCAAGGACGGTCCCGCGGGAGACGGTATCGAGCCGGTGGCCGGCCCGGCCGACCCGCTGGACCAGGCGCGAGACCTGCCGGGGAGAACCGAACTGGATGACGTGCTCGATGTGCCCGATATCGATACCGAGTTCCATCGATGATGTGGCGATCAGTGTCCGGACCTCGCCCTTCCTGAACCGCTCCTCGGCCTCGACCCTGACGTCCCGCGAGAGCGACCCGTGGTGGACCTCGACGTCACCGCGGGCATAGAGCTGGTGGCCGAGGGCCTCTGCGGTCACCCGGGTGTTGACGAAGACGAGGGTGGAGCCAGGGGCATCGAGGCACTTCCCGACGGCCCGTGTCAGGGCGGCGAAGTCCTCTCCGGCAAACCGGACGTTGATATCGAGGCTGCTTGCAACCGGGACCTCGACGAGCGAGAACGGCCGGGGACCGCAGAGGAATCGGCCGATATCGTCCGGGTTGCCGACGGTCGCCGAGAGGCCGATCCGCTGGAAGTTCCCCGCGTAGGCGGCCAGACGCTCGAGGGCCACCGCGAGTTGAGCGCCCCGCTTGCTGTCGGCAAGTTCGTGGATCTCGTCGACGATGACGTACCTGACGTTCTTTAAGTGCTCGCGAAGGCGCTTGCCCATGAAGAGCGCCTGCAGGGACTCCGGGGTGGTGATGAGGAGGTCGGGCGGGTTCAGTGCCTGCTTCCGCCGCTCGTTCTGCGGCGTGTCCCCGTGCCGGACCCCGACCGAGAGGCCGAGCTCCCGGCACCACCACTCCATCCGTCCGAGGATGTCCCGGTTTAAGGACCGGAGCGGGGTGATGTAGACCGCCTTGAACCCCGGGCCGGCTGTCTCGAGAAGCCGGTCGAAGACAGGGAGCATCGCGCTCTCGGTCTTTCCCGTGCCGGTCGGTGCCACCAGGACCAGGTTCTCCCCCGATAGAAGCCGCGGGATGGCCTGCTCCTGGGCAGGAGAGAGTTCGGTGAACCCACGCCTCCTGACGACCTCCCTCACCCGGGGATCGAGGAGGTCAGACGCCGTCTGCAGGGCAGAGCGTGGCCGGGGAGCCGACGTATGTGCCATCTGCGAGATACACCTCCGCGGATCTTTTGTCTATGCATCGGGAGAGGGGCCCAAGCCCGCTCTTCTGCAGCCGTCCGACATCGATTCCGCCCGCAAACTCGTTGAAGGCCGGGACGAAGAGGAGCCGGGTGCGGTCTCCGGACGGCGGTTCTGCCTCGCACGAGCCCTCAAGCCCCGAGTAGAGGTAGGCCGGCCGGGCGCGTGCGGCGCACCCGACGGAATCGACGAGCGAGACGACCGGGTGGTGGTGGCCGAGGACGATGAGGTGGCCGCGGAGTTCGGGAGCGGGGTGGGTGTGGCCGTGGAGGTAGCCGACACCGTCGATGAGCGCACCGTCGGCGGGCAGGAGTTCGCCGGGGAGGAGGAACCGCCCGATCCCGCCGTCGTGGTTTCCGGGGGCGACGGCGATCGGCACGTGGTCCCGGAACGCCTGCAGTGTGCCGGGGAGCTCACGGTACTCCTGCCTGCTCGTCACCGGGACGTTGTGCTTGACGTCCCCGAGGAGGAGGAGGAGATCGGGTTTCGTCTCCTCGATACAGGCGATCACCCGTTCGGTCCGGGCGGCGCTCCGGCTCGTGATGTGGACGCCGTGGCGTTCGAGGCCCGACTCGATGCCCATGTGCAGGTCGGCGACGACCAGGACGCGCCGGTCCTGCTCGACCAGGAGCGCCGGACCCGTTTCGATGAAATGTAGACGCATATCGTGTCAGATAAGTTTGATCATGCCCGATGCGGGCTGGTAGCATTCTCCGGCGGCGAGGAGTTCCTCAAGCGCGGCCCGCGCGTCCCGGGCGGAGAGGCCGGACCGGACTCCGATGGCGACGGCATCCTCGACCCCGATCCCCCGTGCGCCGCCCTCGTTATCGAGGGCCGCAAGGAGGATGTCGCGCCCGATGATGGGCGCGATATCGCCGACGGCGATCTCCGGGCGGACGCTTGCAAGCTCCGTCTGCACCATTCGGGCCATCTTCTGGATGTCCCCGCTCGTGGTCCCGTAGAGCCGGAGGGCGGTCGCGGTTCGCTCGTCGCCATCGCCGCACCGGAGCGCTTCGAGCCGGCCAAGCGTCGCGCCGGCGGTCGCGAGCACCCATATGTCGCGGACAGTGCGGTCCACCACACAGAGCGCCTCGGCGTTCACCGTCGCGTTTGCTCTCTCGCCGGTTCCCATGAGCACTGCCCGGCCGGTGACGGCGACGAACGCGGGCGGTTCGATGTAGCCAAGGGTCTCGACCACGTCGGGGCTCTGCCAGTCAGCCGTGACCCGGAACGTCCCGGTGGGGTCGGCGATCCGGGCCTGCATGACGTCGCCGCTTCCCCTCTGTTCGGTGATTGCACCGACGATGAAGAGGCGGCGGCACCAGGCGCCGGTCGGCGTCACCACGTATGAGCCGTCCCGGCCGTCACCGGAGTCTACTGTATGCCGCGCGGCGGCGAGGTCGCGCGCAAATACCCGTCCTGCAGGTTCCATAAATCTGTCTCAGGGAGGAGTGCGGATATACTGGATCTCCACGCGAACCTCCGGTATTTCCATACGTATCCGTACCTACCTGTTCGCTCTCAACCCTCTAAAAAGGATCATCGATGGGATGGCGATGCTTTTACGATGCCCGAGCACCAACAATTCATGCAAATGGAAGGCAACCACACCATCTGGATTGAAAAGTATCGGCCCAGAAGACTCGATGAGATGGTCGGACAGAAGGAGATCGTGGTGCGCCTCCAATCTTACGTCAAGACCGGCAGCCTGCCGCACCTCCTTTTCACGGGCAGCGCGGGGATCGGGAAGACGACCGCCGCCGTAGCGCTTGCCCGCGAGTTCTTCGGGGACTCCTGGCAGATGAACTTCCGGGAGATGAACGCCTCCGACGAACGCGGCATCGACGTTGTCAGAAACCAGATCAAAGAGTTTGCCCGGACGTCGCCGCTCGCCGGCGCGACGTTCAAGATCCTCTTCCTTGATGAGGCAGACGCGCTCACGACGGACGCACAGGCAGCGCTCAGGAGGACGATGGAGACCTACGCCCGGACCTGCCGGTTCATCCTCTCGTGCAACTACTCCTCAAAGATCATCGACCCCATCCAGAGCCGGTGCGCCATCTACCGGTTCAGGCCGCTTGACCGGGAGGCCGTCATCGAGGAGATCCGACGGATTGCCGCAGCCGAAGGCCTCACCGTCACAGAGGGAGCGCTTGATGCCATCGTCTACGTTGCTTCCGGGGATATGAGGAAGGCGATCAACGCGCTGCAGGGCGCCGCCATCCTCCGGCCCGAGATCGATGAGGCGATGATCTACGAGATCACCGCAACGGCGCGCCCGGACGAGATCGACGAGCTTCTCGATCTCTCGATAGCGGGACGGTTCGACGAGGCCGAACAGGCACTCTCCGAACTGACCCGCGGCCGGGGGATCGCCCCGAACGAGCTGATCAACCAGTGTTACCGGGCGCTCGTCCAGCGCGACATCGACCGGACGCTCAAAGTGAGACTGATCGACGCCCTCGGCGAGACCGATTTCCGCCTCTCGGAGGGAGCAAGCAGCGATATCCAGATGGAGGCGCTGCTCGCCCGGTTCGTCCTCGCCGCAGGGCAGCACCGTTGAGGAACCTGCTGTGCCTGAAGAGATGACTGTCGAGGTCACCGACAACGTCGGTGAGTGGACGAAGTTCTTGAAGAAGCAGTACAAGCGGGAACTTGCCGAGCTCTCCCGCGAGTACCCCCATAAGCGGTCGCTCACGATCGATTTCCGCAAGATCCTGAACAACAAACTCGCGTTCGAGCTCCTGCGGAGCCCGGGGAAAGTTCTCGGGGATATCCGGGACGCAATCATTCAGAACAAACTCCTTAAACTCAAAGACAGCCAGGACCCGGACCAGATCAACATCCGGTTCACGAACCTGCCGCAGAAGACCAACGTCCGAGATATCAGGGCCGAACAGATCAATACCTTTGTCAGCATCGAGGGGATCCTCCGAAAGACGACCGAGGTCCGCCCCCGGATCGTGAGCGCGATCTTCCGGTGCCGCACCTGCGGCAAGAACACCGATCCGGTTCCCCAGGGCTACGGAAAGTTCGACGAGCCTGATTTCTGCCCGAATTGTGAGAGGAAGACCCGTCTCGACCTTGTCATGAACCGGTGCCGGTTTGTCGACGCCCAGAAACTCCGGATTCAGGAGTCGCCCGAGGGCCTCCGGGGCGGTGAGCAGCCCCAGACGCTCGATATCGACGTCACCGACGACCTCACCGGGATGGTCTCGCCGGGCGACCGGGTGGTGGTGAACGGCATCCTGCGATCGGTGCAGAGGGTCAACTACGGTCAGAAGAGCACCCTCTTTGACATTTATCTCGAGTGCAACTCCATCGAGATCGCCGAGAAGGAGTTTGAGGAGGTCTCGATCACCGAGGAGGACGAGGCGAAGATCATGGCGCTCGCCCGCGATCCACTGGTCTATAAGAAGATCGCCCGGTCGATCGCGCCGACGATCTACGGCACGGACGACGTGAAGGAGGCGATCGCGCTCCAGCTCTTCGGCGGCATCGCGAAGGATATGCCGGACGGCTCCCGCCTCCGCGGCGATATCCACGTCCTCCTGGTCGGAGACCCCGGTATAGCAAAGAGTCAGATCCTGCGTTACGTCGTGAAGCTCTCGCCCCGCGGGATCTACACGAGTGGCAAGTCGTCGACCTCCGCCGGTCTGACGGCGACGGCGGTCAAGGACGAGTTCGGTGACGGCCGCTGGACGCTCGAGGCCGGTGCACTGGTCCTCGCGGATATGGGGATCGCCGCCGTCGACGAGATGGACAAGATGGCAAAAGAGGACCGGAGCGCGCTGCACGAGGCGATGGAACAGCAGTGCTACGATGATGAGACGGAGGTCCTCACGGAGACCGGGTGGAAGTTCTTCCGGGACGTGACCGCCGGCGACCGCGTCGCGACGCTCTCTCCCGACGGCAGGCTCGAGTACGCATCCCCGTCCAATTTCGTGGCATCGGAGTACGACGGAGAGTTGTACTACATCAAATCGCGGCAGGTGGATCTCGCGGTCACGCCGAACCACCGGATGTACGTCAACCTGAACCGGCGGGCCGACGAGTGGGAGGGGTTCCGGCTCATCCGCATGGACGAGGTCCCCATCCACAAGCGGATGCGGTTCAAGAAGAACGCCGCATGGACGGGGGAGCGGCAGGAGACCTATGAGATCCCGCCCGTACTCAAGTTCCCGAACCAGAACTCCGAAGGAAAACTGACCGAGCCCGTCACCGTCAGGATGGACGACTGGCTTGAGTTCCTGGGCTACTTCCTCTCCGAGGGATCCGTCCAGCGGCACTACCAGACCGGGGTGCCCTACCGTGTGATCATCTCGCAGAAGACCTCCGGGTCCGCCGAGAAGATCCGGCAGTGCCTTGAACGACTGCCGTTCCGGTTCTCCTACGACAGCAAGAACTTCGCGATCAACGCAAAGCAACTTGCAGAGCACCTTGCATCGTTCGGCAAATGCCACGAGAAGTATGTCCCCGACTACGCGAAGTGCCTCCCCCCTGAGCAGATCGGGATCCTCCTCGACGCGCTCATGCTCGGGGACGGCTACGTCAACAAGACGACCGGGGTCTCGATATACACCACCTCGTCGAGGAGACTGGCCGACGACGTCACGGAACTCCTGTTGAAGAAAGGGTGGTCCGGGAACGTTCATCTTATGCGGGAGGCCGGGACCGTCACGCCCAACCCGCGGGGCGTGACATCTGCCGCGACCCACGACATCTACCAGGTGACGTTCATCCGCGACGGCCAGAACGAGCCGAACATCAACACAAACGGAAAGCAACATATCGAGAAGCGGCCCTATAAAGGGATGATCTACTGTCTTGAGGTCCAAAACCACATCCTGTATGTCCGGCGGAATGGGATACCGGTCTGGTGCGGCAACTCGATCTCGGTCGCCAAAGCCGGCATCACTGCGACCCTGAAGTCCAGGTGCGCCCTCCTCGGCGCGGCGAACCCGAAACTCGGGCGGTTCGACCAGTTCGTCCCGATCGGGGAGCAGATCGATATGCCGCCCTCGCTTCTCTCCCGGTTCGACCTCATCTTTGTGATGACCGACCAGCCGGAGGCCGAGCGCGACGGGGCGATTGCGCAGCACATCATCAAGACCCACAGCGTCGGCGAACTCATCAAGCAGCACGAGTTTTCGCCCCTGCCGGACGTCGACGAGGCGTATATCGAGCGTGCGCTTGCGCCGGTCACGCCTGATATTGACCCGACGCTTCTTCGGAAGTACATCGCCTACGCGAAGAGGAACTGTTTCCCCATCCTCTCCGACGGGGCAAAGGAGGCACTGATCGCCTACTACATGCGCCTCAGAAACCTCGCCGGCGGAAACAAGCCTGTCCCGGTCACTGCCCGGCAGCTCGAGGCGCAGGTCCGGCTTGCCGAGGCGAGCGCACGGATGCGCCTCTCAAACACCGTCGATACGGAGGATACCGACCGGATCTTGAAGATCGTGGACACCTGTCTTCGGCAGGTCGCCTACGACGCCGAGACCGGGAGCTTCGATATCGACAAACTCGTGACCGGGGTCACGAAGTCGCAGCGTGACATCATCCGGTCGGTCAAGGAGACGATCCGGAACGTCTCGGGCGACTCGGGCGGCCAGGCGAAGGTTGAGGAGGTCATCGAGATCCTGGTCCAGCAGGGCTTCTCCCGCGACAAGGTCGAGCACACCATCGAGCAGTTGAAGCGGGGCGGCGAGGTGCTCGAGCCCCGGCACGGGCTGGTGAAGTTGATCGGGTAGGGAGAGGGGTTGCCCCTTTTTCGCGAAGGGCAGCCCGAGCCCCAGCAATGCCCCGCCTCGGGGGAGATCGGTGTCGGTCCACGTAACCTGCCGGAGCCGGCGCCCACAGGTGCCGGCTCAGATCAGATTCTTCAAATCTTCGACCGTCATACCGGCCTGTTTTAAAATGCGTGACAGCGTTGAGCGCTTGAGCGGTTTATGCATAGGGACCGTCAGTTTCAGTATTTTATCCGGCAGGTGCTTATGCAGGCGGATATGGCTGCCGCGCATGCGGACGACGACCCACCCGTCCCTTTGAAGAGCGATAACGATCCTGTCGTAATCAAGAACAGGTACCTTGCTCATACGGCAATTTCAACCTGCTCGGCTGTTTCGCCATAAACGAGATCATCCTCAACGGTTTCAAGGTACAGCTCGATAGCTTCCCTGATGTTTTCCAATGCTTCGTCCCTCGTATCGCCTTCGCTGATACAGCCGGGCAAGCTTGGTACATAGACCGTATATCCCCCTTCCTCACTGGGTTCGAGCACTACACGCAGTCTCATATTCTAACCTATCAAACCAGGGAACTTATACTTAATTGTAATACAGCGCGACATTCCGCGACGTTGATTGGATCAAACCACTCCTGGTTCGCCGTGATCATGGCGACTCTATTATACAACTCCCGTTTCGGTGTCGAGGTGCCTGCGGCAGTCGTTGCCGGGGACCATCATAACCCGCACAGCCTGCCTCGCCGCTGGAACAGTCCTCCTTCTCTGTCCGCATCCCCCAGGGCGGGATCGATCGCCCCGCTTCCGCAAACAGCCGATGGATATGTAGGTGAAGTGGCCGTAAAACCTAAATGTCAGGACGTTCAGGTCATTGTGCGGATGCCCAAAACAGCGTTCGCAAGACCGCGGAGGCTCGCCCCATCCATCCAAGGCCGGGTGAGCCCCCCTACTGCCCGAAGGCAAGAGAGTGGTTCGCATTCCACGTACTTAAGGTTGTGCCTCTTTTGCCCCTGGGAATGTTACAGGAGGAAAGAAATGAACAGAAACATTGGAATGCGGGCACTCTCCGCGCTTCTCGCCGTGCTGCTGGTGAGCGTCGCGATGGTGCCGGCTGTGGCTGCACAGAGTGAAAAGCGTTTTGAAGAGGAATTGCTGCAAAGCATGGGGATAAAAGTAAACAGCATTGACACAGAATTGCGCGACTACAAGAAAGTTGGAGACACGATTTTCTTTAATGGAAACGTCAAATTCGATGCGGAATCAGGGATAAGCGGAAAATTTGAGCGAATTTACGCAGACCAGCAAGTTAGTGGCTATTACTCCGAAAATGGTTCTTACCATATCGAATCGGTTGGTACAAGCTACAGTTCAGTAATCGATGCGCAAGTGGTCTCGGAAAGCTCCGATGCTATCACACTCAAAATTGAGCAAATGGTGGTTAAAAACGGAGTTGTAAAGGCGTCGAGCGATACAGTGACCCTCCCGAAAACCGAGCGTCCTGATCTCGATGATCTTAGTGGTGTAAGCGGTATTGGCCTAACAAGCGATAAAACAAAGATTGACCTCCCCAGTATGGCCCCGCCAGGATCGACTTTAGTGTTCAATGACGTGCAGTACTTCTATCTCCTACACGGCACTGTTGCTCTTGCAGCAATTGCTACATATTTCGGTGTGTTACCCGCAGTAATTCTCGGTTTAGTGGCTGCGGCTCTCAACGCTTTAGCGGATTACGGTGATTTCGACCCGGAGGATTGTTACCTCGATGTCTGGCTTGTTCCTGAACCGCATCCCTCTGCCCCTATATTAATAGAGGTTGACTATGTGTATGTATATACTTAAACATCCTTTTTTGTGATGCTTATGATTCGTAATTATCTGCCGTTACTATGGAAACTGGTGCTCGCTCTTGCAGTAGTCCTTCTCATTGCAAACATTTACGAAAGTGTACAAAGCGGCCATTATGACTCTTTCAGGCAGTGGTTGGTTATTGCCCTGTTATTCACGAGTATTATCATTCGGATCATCAGTCAAAAAATCACGAAAAATACTTGATTCCCCACGAGGTCGTCCCGATCCTCCTCCGGTTACGATGAAGTCGATGCAGGTCCGGGATGAACCCGGAACCAAAAACCCCTGACGAACCCCTGTGATAGAAATGACTGCAGAAACGCAGAAAAAACCGGGAAAACTCATGGGTATTGTAGGCGTAGTCTGCGGCGTATTCCTGCCTCGCCGTTGGAACAGTTTCCCCTCGGTCCTCGTCCCCAGAGGCGGGCTCGATCGCTTCGCTTTTGCAAACAGCTGACGGACGTGTCGACAAACTGGACAGAATTTATAAATAGACCAGCGTCCAGGTCATTGTGCGGACGCCCGGAACGAAATTCCGCCTCGTAAACGCACGAGCGGCGAGTCGATCAAAAGGTTGTTCCAATCGATGCCGGAAAACGCGATGAATCCGTATCGAGAGGATCTTCACCGGGCAAGCATGGACTACGACAGATCACGAGAATGGTTCGGGAGGAAAAGAGTATGCACGCCGAAACGCGGTACTTCAACGGGGCCAGGTCATTGCAACGGCGGATTTCGTTCTTCATAGCAGGGGGTCTGATCCTGGCCTCGCTGCTCGCACCGAGGGTCTTCATCGAGGTGTTCCCGCCAGGGAACGATATCGTCGCGTTTCGAATCATCTATGCGCTCTTTGTTGCATTCGATCTTCTGATTCCGGTCCTGCTGACCATCGTCTTCTTCCGGAAGGCGGGATCTGTCCCGGGTTTCGTCATTCCCTTCGCGGTTTACGGGGTGCTCTGTCCCGTCATCGACGCATCGTGGCTCTCCTTTCAGGGACACCTCATCACTAACCTGATCCCCGTCAGTACACTCTTCGGGGGCGTCGGATTGGGCATTATTGGATTGGGGTCAAGTCAACTGGCCAAAGAAAAGGTGACTGCAATTGCTGCCATTTTCTTAGGATTGATTGTATTGATGGCGTCAATACCGAACTTTTTCACCATCGTTCATTGGCTGATGACCGGAGACCCCGATTCGCTGCTCGCTTTGCTTTGATCGGAGTTGAATCAACATGGCAGGATACGAGGTCGTCCCAAAAAGATCTATGAACCATCAGTGCACCCGTATCGGAACTGTGTTATGACTGATGCATCATGATCGCGATGAACGTGAACAGTCCCGTTAACACGACAGAGGCTGGCGAAGAGATCTTCATCCCACCCTGTAGAGACCTAGAGAATAGGATTTATGATCGTTCTTTTTTGGGCATGGGTGTAAGGAAGTTGGTGTGGTCGGCGAAGACGCGTTTCGTACCCTCTCTTTTTTCTTTCATGGGGCTCATCATACGCTGTTGAACCACGCAAAGGCGCAGATGGGAACGTTTACGGCTGAACTTCGCGTTATTCGCGCTTTCACGCAAGATTCCGTCACGTCGCGCCTGATGATGTTCCACCCCGGAAGACAGCCCTTATTACCACAAACCCCAAGCCTACTGCTCTTTGTCAACTTAAATTCACAAATCCCATACTGCTCTTCACGGCCTTCGCGTGAGGTCAAAACCCTGTCTTTTCATGGGGTTATTGGAGTTCCACCTCACATCAGAATTCCCAAAATAAGATGACACGATGCACTATTTACCATGATCACCGACCGCGAGAAAGCGGCGTTCGAAGTCGGGATCAAACTCGGCCCTCTCTACTGCCGGAGTGTCGGCCTGCTCCACCGTGAGAACAACTTCCCTCATCCGCCCCCGCCTCCCTGCGGCGGGTCCGATCGCCCCGCTTCTGCGAACAGCCGACGGACATGCAGAGAAATCGGACAGAATTTATAAATAACCTTGAGTCCAGGTTCCTGTATGGCGGAGCCGGGCCCGGATAAATACGATAAGGATCTCGGATTCATACTCGGAGTTCTATTGGTGATCATCTGGATTGCGCTGTCGCTCTTCGTTCAAAACGCTCTCTTCCCGCGCCAGAATTTCACGGAGAACCCATTCACCGCCTGGCTTACTCTGGGCCTCATGCCGTTCGTCATACTGGCCGGGAACCATCTGATATACCGCCGGAAACTGGGCGGCATCGAGACCGTTCGCAGCGTGATCGGACTCAAGAGCAACCTCCTGGGTTTTTTGCTGTGGTTTCTCGTTCTCGGGGTGTTGCACCTCGCAGGCTATGCCATCTCCTACCAGGTCAACGGGGTGGGGGGGTTCTTACGATTCTCATCCTGTCCCTGGCATGGGATCGGAGCGCAACGCGGAGAGAACCTCAGGCGGGCGCGGAGCAGGGGTGATTCCGCCCGATGAAGGGATCGTTCTCCACGGGTTTCATCTCCCCAGACGGTGCTCGCCTGTACCGGGACAGCCGACTCCTTGAAGGTCGATTCCTATCATAGGAAGAAAGCGCATGAAGATCCGTAATAGCGCGATAGGACTCTTTCTCGTTCTCCTCACCGCGGGGTGCATCGAACCCGTGGCCACCGATCCCGCAGAGGTTACACCGTCACCCAACCGAACTTCCCCCCGATAATGCACCGTCACTCCGGGAGATCTTCTTCTTCAGATTCTATGGGTGGGAGAACCCCGCCGAATACACGAGTTTCCCCCCGCCGTCATACATCCCCGAGGGGTATACCCTCTACGACCTCCAGATAGCCACCGTCTGGAACGAGACTTACGGCCACTACACGACGGTCGGCGAGACCCTGCGCTACGTGCGTAATGATACGATACAGAACGCATCAACTACCGATATGACGCTGCTTGGCATCTCCTGGAGCAAGTATGGGTATAACCCCCATACAAGAGATCAGATCGTTACCCGAGAACCAAAACCCGTTGATATCAGGGGATATCCGGGGCGGATCTACGAGACCGAATCAGATCGGCTGATCGCCTGGGCGGTGGCCGGGAACGCTACATACTATGTGCGCGGGTCCCTCGACCGTGACGAATTGATCCGGGTGGCGCGGTCGATCGTTTGCTAAAAGTATATCGCCAGACAGGTCGAGTACCACACACTGATCGCCTCTACCCTGATTGAATGTAGAAGAGATGAACCCATGAAGACCTTAAAAATCATCGTCGAGAAACACCCGGACGGCTATGTCGCCTACCCTCAGGGTCTGAAAGGAGTCGTCGTTGCAGAGGGGGACACCTACGAAGAGGCGCTTACCGGGATGAAATCCGCCATACAGTTTCACATCGAGACCTTCGGAGACGAGGCGTTCGAGAACGACGATATTATGGAGACCTCCGTCGCCGAAGTGGCTGTATAGATGAAGTTCCCGCACGATGCGCCCCAGCTGAAGGTGCTGAAGACATTGAATACCTGACACTCACGATCACCGACCGCGAGAAAGCGGCGTTCGAAGCCGGGATCAAACTCGGCCCTCTCTCCTATCAGCTCTTCGGCCGGCATCGCCGTTAGAGCAGTCTTTCTTCTCCGCCCCGCCACCCTGAACGGAATTGATCGTTCTGCTCTTGCGAGCCGCTGAAGGGCGTATAAAGATCCCGGACAGAATCCTTACCCCAGTATAGGAAGGGCAGAACAGGGAGCCCGTCCGGGAACACGGAGCAGTCATCGGGATGAGCGCCGACGTTGCGGTTCACGGGAAAAGGTACCAACGGTGTTCTGCAGTGAGCGGATGCATCTCTCCAGGTTCTCAGAATGGGCCGACGCAACCTCCGGTCTCCACCCCCGTTCGGTATCATTGACGAACTCCGAAAGGAGCGACAGGTACGTGGGACCCTCCGTCCGCCGGCTGCCCGGCCCGGGGACGATGCCCTTCCGGATCGCCGGTGAACTCGACTCTCGTGCGCAGTTAATCAGGTACTCCTTCGGGTAATCGATCGCTTCGGGAGTTCCGGTTATCCGTGCCTCCGGAACCTGCAAATATCTCCCCAACCTCTCCCTGTCGGCCAGTATCCAGGTCTCAACTTCCCTCACGGCCACACGGAAGTTCATAAAGGGCGATGGGGCGGGCAGCCAGTTCCGAACAGCTGCCGGCGCGCACCCGGTATCATGATCCAGGTCGACGACCGCTAGCCAGGGCCGGGTACGGGCGGAGGCGTTGAAACCCTGTAATTTCCCCAGCAAATCGGACTTCTTCTGCCTGTAGAGCTCTCCGGGCAGGGCCCCAACATGCCGGAGCAGTCGTCGCACAACCACTTCATCCAGCGATCCTTCGAAGGCGCACTGGAATGAGACCCCATCATCCATCCTACCCTCCGAACCGGACTAACTCCGCCGTGTCTCCAGGACTGGTCTTTGGGACGACGACATCCGCAAGGGATAGGCCATTCTTTAACAGATCGTTGATCTCCTCGATATCTCCGGCCGGTGTAACTGTTGTACCCTCCTCCGAGGGCCGGAGCAGCAGCACTTCGTCGAGCCCGATGCCCTCATCCTGCAATAGTTCGGAGGAATGGGTGCTGACGAGCACCTGGCGGTCACTCGTCAGCTGCACCCGGGAGAACATCTGCGGAATATACCTGACGATAGCAGGATGGAGCGAGAGCTCCGGCTCCTCAAGGAGGAGCGGTCCCCCGTCGTCCAACAGTGCCCAGAGAAGGCCAATGAGCCTGAGCGTTCCGTCGGAGAGTTGCTGCTCTGTCTGTCAGGCTCCCTGCGGTCTCCAGTGCTTATACCTTCCGCAGAGGTGCGGTTTGCCTTTGCTGTCGAACTCAACCTTGATCTCTCGTAACTGCGGTACCGCAACGTTGAGCGCCACCTCGATCCGGCCCAGCATGGATTCTCGCTCTTCCCCGGACTTGCTCATGATCTGTTCGAGAAAATCTCCACCATACGGATCGTTTTTGTAACCAACAGACCGCTCCGGTTCGCGGACCAGCTGCGGAACGAGGTGCAGGTAGCGGATGGTTTTTAGAAATTCGGCAATCTCCCGAAACTCTTTGTTGACGTTAACCTGCTCTAGATATGTCTGGGTTAACCTCTCCGGGTCATCCTCATCTTGCTCGGAGGGACGTGCGATCACTTCATTCCCGCACATCGCAACCCGTTCTCTCACGATAACTGGCTGGTTACGCTCATCCTGCCCGAATGAGAGTTCGTATTCCCAGAGATCATCGCACTCAGTGCTACCCAACCGCACCATTAAGCCTACATTGGGATGCCGTCTTGCAGAGAGCGCCCTGAGGCTGGAGACACCGCCTCTCTGTTTTACCGCTCCTTGAAATCCGCCGCCAACCGATACAATGTCGTGCAAAAATCTGAACGCATCCAGAAAGTTGGATTTACCGGATGCGTTGGGTCCGACAAGGAAAACCCGGTCCTGCAGGTCAACCTCAACCCGCTGGAAGTTGCGCCAGTTCCAGAGGGAGATATGGGTAAATTTCTCCGGTCTATCCGCACGTCTGGAGCAGGCACCCATGGTAATGATCGATTGAAGCCACGTGTATATTACTCTTTTCGAAGGCCGGGGTCCTTCCCATACTTCTGCTCGAAGCCAGACGGCTTCTCATGCTTTATTCCTCCGGCCC
The DNA here is from genome assembly GCF_020696975.1 of Methanoculleus sp. GTDB lineage: Archaea > Halobacteriota > Methanomicrobia > Methanomicrobiales > Methanoculleaceae > Methanoculleus. The sequence goes on along the minus strand of NZ_JAJGBK010000006.1, from coordinate 5,867 downwards.
GTCGCCCTTCACAGCTTCGCGTGAGATTATCTGGCATAATCTGTACGTTGCCTCGCGCGAAGCGCGAAGAACCGTAGATGGGTATAGTAACTTCCCTTCGTGACTTCGCATGAACCCCGGCGACAGCCCCTTATTACCTTACGCCACAAACCTACTAACCATGATCACCGACCGCGAGAAAGCGGCCTTCGAAGCCGGGATCAAACTCGGCGCCCTCTACCACCAGTTCGTCGGGACGCCCATCGCCCGCGAGACCGCTGCCGCCGTTGAGACCGCCATCGAGCAGGCCGTCGGGCTGCAGCCCTACGTGACGGATATCCGCGTCCGTCTGAACCGGGATATGATGGTCTCGAACCGGTTCGGCTACTCGGAGCTTGCCGGGAAGATGATTGACGCCGAGATCACGACCACGGTCGGGGCGACCGTCTGCCGCGCCCGGCTGCACCTCGAGGACGACTACCCCATGATGGAGATCGTCGAGTTCCATGAAGCTCCCCGCGATACCGATCACTGACGACCATATCCACATCGACCCGGCAAACGGCCGGGGGGTAGAGGCCGCAAAGGACTTCCGCCGCAGCGGGGGGACGCACATCTTTCTTGTCGCAAAACCCTCCTGGTCGCTCGGCATCGAGCCCTCGTCGGGTGAGGATTACCGGGAGGTCTTTGACGCGACGCTCCGGGTCGCGGAGATGGTCCGCGAGACCGGGCTCGTCGTCTACCCGGTCCTCGGCGTCCACCCGGCGGAGATGAACCGCCTTGCGGCGCGGATGAGCCTGGATGAAGCCGCCGGCGTCATGATGGCCGGGCTCGACCTCGCCGCCCGCTACGTCGAAGAAGGGCGAGCGGTCGCCCTCAAGAGCGGCCGGCCCCACTACGAGATCGCGCCGGAGGTGCTCGCGGCCTCAAATGCGGTCCTCTACCATGCCCTCGAACTCGCCGCCGACTGCGGCTGCGCCGTCCAGCTTCACGCCGAGAGCGGGCCGTGCACCGACGTCGTCGATATGGCAGAGCGGGCGGGCATCCCGGTCGAGCGGGTCGTCAAACACTTCGCGACGCCGGACACCCCCCTCATGCCCTCCTTCATCGCGCGGCACGAGGAGATCCCGGCGCTCGCCCGGGCCGGCCGGCGGTTCACGATGGAGAGCGACTACATGGACGAGAACGCCCGGCCCGGCGCGGTCATCGGCCCGAAGTCCGTCCCGCGGTTCACGCGCCGGTACCTCGAGGAAGGGTGTATCACCGAAGAGGATGCCTGGCGCATCCATGCCGGGACACCGTCTCGCACCTACGGCGTCGATATCGCCCTTCCCTGAAACAACAGCGCACCTTTTTGACGATTCCCGATCAAGAGATCTGCAATGTACTTGAAAGTGCACCGCATACCAGGCGCCGGTGAGGTCGTGGCTGCCTGCGATCTCGAGCTCCAGGACGTCACCCTGATGCACGGCGACGTGGAGGTCTGCATCACCGGGGGTTTTTACGGCACCGAGCGTGCCTCTGAGGAGGATGTCAGGAGAGCTCTCGCCGGTGCGGAGAACGTCAACATTATAGGCAAGCGCGTCGTAGCCCTCGCCGTTGCCATGGGCCTCATCGCCGAGGAAGACTGCATCATGATCGGCGACGTCCCCCACGCCCAGATATTCAGGATCTGAACCATGACCATCCAGACGAGCATCTGCCCCCGGTGCGGGCAGCCGACCGAAGAAGGGCTCTGCCCGCAGTGCCGGGCCGCGGATGTCCGGCTGCTCACCTGCCAGCCCCGGGTGACCGCCATCTACTGTCCGGTCTGCGAGTCGCAGAAACGCGGCAAGACCTGGTCGGACCTGCAGATGCCGCGCGAAGACCTCATCACCGAACTCGCCGTATCGGCGACGAGCATCCATGAGGACGCAAAGGATATCCGGGTCACCGTCCGGTCGCGGGAGACCGGGCCGAACAGGACGACCTGCACCGTCGAGGTGGAGGCGACCCTGTATGCGGTCCCGGTGAAGGAGACCTGCGAGACCGAGATCCTCTGGCAGAAGGAGTCCTGCGACCGGTGCAGCCGCATCTCCGGAGGCTACTACGAGGGGATCGTTCAGGTGCGGGCTACGGACCGGAAGATCAACGCCTACGAGCGCGAGGTCGCGACAAGCATCGCGGAGCAGGCCGAAGAATCGCTCCAGCAGTCCGGCGACCGTTTCTCGTTCATATCGGAACTCAAAGACTCAAAGGACGGCGTCGATATCACCGTCGGGACACAGCATCTCGGCCAGGAGATCTCCCGTATGATCACCGGGGCGCTCGGCGGCCGGTTTACGACCCACCCGAAACTGGTCGGCGAGAAGGAGGGAAAAGCGCTCTACCGGATAACCTACTCCATCCGCCTGCCGTTCTTCCAGAAAGGCGACGTGGTCTTCTCCCGGGGCGGCTACTTTGAGGTCCGCGATATCGACGGGCAGCGCCTCCGGGTCTTCGACCTGCGGAACGGGACGGCACGGACCCTCACCGAGGGCGAGGTCGAGCGCCTCATCGGGAACGTCCGTGAGGCCGAATCCGCGCTCGTCGTCTATACGCAGCCGAACCTTGTGGGGCTGATGGACCCGAGGACTTACCAGACGCGGGACCTCGACCCGGTTCCCTGGACATTCCCGGTGGAGGGGCAGCCGATCCGGGTGCTCCGCGACGAGGAGCAGGACCGCCTGGTTATCGTCGGGTGAGTCTCGCCATGCGTGCGCGGAAGGTGCCGGCGGACACCCTGGCCGGCGTTCTCGATGCGGAGTGGGTGGACCCAACCCGGCGGCCCTACGTCCGGGACGGCACTGCCTGGGTCCCGGTCAGGGAGGGCTATTCTGCCGATGCGGAGCTTCCCGAGCGGGAGCCCTACCGGGGCCGGGGCTACCACCTCGTCGGCGACATCGCGGTCCTCCACGGCGACGCACCGACGGAGGAGGAACTTGCCGGGATTATCCGGCACTGCCGCCCCCGGGGGATCGTCCGGGTGAAGGGCTACACCGGCGCAATGCGCATCCCGGAGACGGAAGTCCTCTACGGGACCGCCGGCGAGGTCCGCCACCGCGAGCAGGGCTACACCTTCATCCTTGACCCGACAAGGGTGATGTTTGCTCAAGGAAACCGGATGGAGAAGGCGAGGATTGCCGCTCTCGTCCGGCCCGGCGAGCGGGTCGCCGATATGTTCGCCGGGATCGGCTACTTCTCGATACCCGCGGCCACGAGCGGCGCCCGGGTCCACGCAATGGAGATCAATCCGATAGCCTTTGAATACCTGCAACGAAACATTATGGCAAACCATGTCGCGGACCGCGTCACGGCCGGGAACGGTGACTGCCGGGACCTCCTTGCCGGTGTCTACGACCGGGTCCTGATGGGCCACTTCGATGCCCCCTCGATGCTTGCCGACGCCCTTGCCCATGTTCGGCGAGGAAGCGTGCTTCACGTCCACAGCATCGGGGACGCGACCGCAGCGATCCGGGAGCGGGCCGCGGAGGCAGGGTTTTTGGTTGCCATAACCTCCCGCCGGGTGAAGAAGTACGGCCCGCACGCGTGGCACATGGTGCAGGATGTGACGATATCGTGAAGACACTCTCGGGAAAGACGGTGGTGCTTGCCGTGACGGGGAGCATCGCGGCCGTCGAGACGGTGAAACTTGCCCATGCCCTGCGCCGCAGGGGTGCGACGGTGCAGGCGGTCATGACGGAGGCGGCAGCCGGGATCGTCCACCCCGACGCTCTGACGTACGCGACAGGACGCCCGACGATCACCCGGATCACCGGCCTTGTGGAGCACGTCCTCTACTGCGGGGAGGGCGGGGCAGCGGATCTCCTCCTCATCGCCCCCTCGACGGCGAACACCATCGGTAAGATCGCCTGCGGAATCGACGACACCCCGGCGACCACCTTCGCGACGACGGCGCTCGGCCGGGGGATGCCGGTGGTGGTCGTCCCGGCGATGCACGAGAGCATGTACCGCCACCCGGGGGTCAAGGAGAACCTCCAACGGCTCCACTCCTGGGGGATCGACGTCGTCGACCCCCGGATCGAGGAAGGGAAGGCGAAGATCGCCGATAATGAGACGATCGTCCTCCATGCCGAACGAGCGGTCCTGGGCCGTCCGCTCGCGGGCAGACGGGTCCTCATCACGAGTGGAGCGTGCGCGGAACCCCTTGACGACGTCCGGGTCGTCACCACACGATCGACGGGCCGGATGGGAAGAGCGCTCGCCCTCGAGGCCTTCCGGCTCGGCGCCGACGTGACGGTGGTGCACGCGGGCTCGTTCCCGTGCGTGCGGAATGTCCATGTCGAGACCGCCGCACAGATGCGTCAGGCGGTCCTCCGTGTCTGCCGGGACGAAGGGGTCGATATCTACGTCAGCGCGGCCGCGATATCGGACTTTGCCCCCGAACGGCACGAGGGGAAGATCCCGAGCGGGTCGCCCCTGACGGTCAGGCTCAACCCCCTCCCGAAGGTCGTCAACGAGGTGATGGCGGCCTGCCGTCCCGTCACGGTGGCGTTCAAACTGGGCTGGGACGAGGAGGAGCGGGCGAAGGCGATGCTTGAAGCAGGTGCGCGGATGGTCGTCGTGAACGCCCCGCCGACGATGGGCGCGGCGGAAGGGTCGTTTCAGATCATGACGGCAGATGGCATCACGGAAGTGACGGGGAGCAAAGAGGAGGTCGCGGCGGCGGTATGGTCCGGACTGCTATAGCCTTCTCGCCCGGACACATATCCGGCTACTTCCGGCGGGTCGAAGGGAACGACCCCACGACGACCGGGAGCATCGGTGCCGGCGTGGTCATCGACGAGGGGGTGCGCTCGACGGTTGAGGAGGCCCGCGAGACGAGCGTCCTGGTCGTCTCGCAGGGCCGGGCAAGCGCCGGGTCGCCGCCGGTCGAGTACGCCCTCGACCGGCTGGGGGTCACGGCCCGTGTCACCACGGAGTGCCGGCTCCCCATCGGGGCCGGATTCGGGCTCTCGGCGGCGGCGCTTCTCGCGACCCTCACGGCGATAAACCACCTCTTCGACCTCGATCTTTCCGCTGACGAGGTGGCCGCCCGTGCCCACGAGGCCGAGGTTCTCCACCGGACGGGCCTCGGGGACGTCGCCGCAAGCCGGGCCGGCGGGATCGTCTGCCGGACGGGGCCGGGCATCCACGCGGATATTACCCGCTTTTACCCGGCGGAGCCGCTCTATACCGTGAGTCTCGGGCCGCTCCCGACCTCGTCGGTCCTCTCGTCGGCGGAGGCGATGGCCCGGATAGCCGCTGCCTACCCCGACCGCTGCCCCCGGGACCTCCCCGACTTCTGCCGCCTCTCGCGTGAGTTCGCCGAGAGGAGCGGGCTCATCGCGGCTGATGTGCAGAAGGTGCTTCACGCCTGCGACACCGCGGGGGTCCCGGCGAGCATGACAATGCTCGGAAACGGCGTCTTTGCCGCAGGTCCCGACGCGGAGCGGATCCTCTCCCGGTTCGGGGAGGTTTACCGTCTTCATGTCGCCCGCCGCGGCGCATACCTGATCGAGATGAAACCATGATTCCAAGAGACCATCCACGTTACCGCTCCCTCGTCGCCCGCGAACGGCTGGCCCGGTGCGCCCGCGAGGGCGTCGTCGCACTTGAAGGGCTTGCCGCCCACGGGCGGGGGGAGGCGTTCGACTACCTGATCGGCGAGAAGACGACCAGGAGCGCCGCTCTTGCCGAGCGGACGGCGGCTGCCATGCTTCTCTCCGCCCGGCACGCGGTGATATCGGTGAACGGGAACACCGCGGCGCTTGCGGCGGCGGAGATCGCAGCGCTCCAGAGAGCAAGCGGCGCCGACATCGAGGTGAACCTCTTTCACCGGACGGAAGAGCGGATGGAGCAGATCATCC
>NZ_JAJGBK010000003.1 GCF_020696975.1 Methanoculleus sp. | reverse complement strand
GTGCCTGCTTGAGGCACGACCGTACGAACTGCATGATGCCCCATCCGTAGGTATTTCAATCCACGTGCCTGCGTGAGGCACGACATACCCTTGATCTCTACTGCGACGCTGAGATCGGAATTTCAATCCACGTGCCTGCGTGAGGCACGACAATTTAGGACACTCTCTCTTTCTTCCTTCGATAATTTCAATCCACGTGCCTGCGTGAGGCACGACCATCGTACCGGGCATCCTCGCCATCCGCCCCCTATTTCAATCCACGTGCCTGCGTGAGGCACGACCGGATGCCGGGTCGGGGCAATCATGCGAGCCCCGATTTCAATCCACGTGCCTGCGTGAGGCACGACTGCCCCGCCCCTGACGAGCAGCCGGTCACCGTATTTCAATCCACGTGCCTGCGTGAGGCACGACGCTCAGGGAGTGGGAAATCCTGCGCCGCCGACGACATTTCAATCCACGTGCCTGCGTGAGGCACGACTTCTCCAGAACATTGTGCTGATGGATACGACTCAATTTCAATCCACGTGCCTGCGTGAGGCACGACTCTGTACTATATATCAGAGAACAAATATCTTTACCGGCTTCACGCCGTATTAGTGCCATCATATCCAGAAAAGAATCGAAATAAGGCATAAAGCACCCCTGAATAAAAAAATCAACACTCTACACAACTAGCCCCCTATACCACGCCATGATATGCCTCGAAAATATGAGGAAAATCCTCTATTTAGGCAAACAGTTGAGATTTGCCGGATCGCGAACCTCCCCGGGAAAGCATGGGCACTTCACCTTCGCGACACCCCTGAAATCGTCGCTACAAGATCAGCACATCCTCGACATTCAACCCGGGCTTTGCCCCCACATGCTCCACATGATCCCGACCGTGCTTCCCCAGGTTATAATACCGTATGCTGTCAATCGCAGGATCGATGACGTCACCGATCCGAACTTTCATCTCCATTAACTGAACCGAATCGACCACACACTCAAAGACCGAATTCTGCACGCGCGTCCCGTAATTCGTGCATATCTTCGCGACTGTGCGCAATCTGCGCCGCCCTTCCGGAGTCTCGGTATTTACATCGTATGTTACCAGAACGAACACCACTTTCACCTCATCACGAACGGTGGATACCCGTCGATATCCCCTCGCAGGTGCCGGGCCAGCAGCATTGCCTGTGCATACGGCAGAAGACCGACTGAAATCCGCTCGTCCAGATATCCGTGCATAACCTCCTCGGCCTTCCGTCGCTGCCACGCCGCAAGAACTTTTTTCCGCCCTGCATCCGTCAGGATAACCGCCCCGTTCTCCTTCATCACGAAATCATCTGCTGCAACAGCCCGGTTATTGATCAGACTCAACACGAACCGGTCTCCGAGATACGGCCGGAACTCCTCCATCAGGTCCAGCGCAAGGCTCATCCGTCCCGGCCGGGCGCGGTGGAGAAAACCCACCTGCGGATCAAGCCCCACGGATTCGAGAGCCGAAGCACAATCCACCGCGATCAGTGTGTAGATAAACGACAATAGAGCATTCATCCGGTTCAGCGGAGGTCTCCTGCTCCTGAACTCGAACGCAAATGCAGGATCCTGCGATAGAATCAGATCGTCGAAACAATCAAAGTAACACTTCGACAGAATCCCTTCGCGGCCCCGGAGTTCGTTCAGCGTATCGGGCGGCGCCTCCCTCAGTTGGCGAACACCCTCCGTCAGCCATTGAAGACGCTCTGAAAATGCGGGCGACATCTTCTCAGGGTAGTCGCGGCCAAACCGGAGGAGAACGCTCCGACAATTCAGCATTTTTCCGAGCACACAGTTCATCGCAATCCGCGCCGCGGCTCCCTCATCGTCCGAAAGAAGATACTGCCGCTTGCGGAGCAGCACGTTTCCGGATACACGACCTGAAACCCGTCCGAGATACTTCCCGTACGGCGACACAAATGCAAGACCCACATGGTGAGATGCACATAACTCCATCACGCCCGGACTCGCTCCCATAAATCCAAAACAGATGACTCCCTCCAGATTGTGAATGGGGATTCGTCCAATCTCCTTTCGCTCAACGGAAACGACGATATTTTCCCCATCTTTCGAAAGGTAGGAGTCAGGGTTGGTAACGTACAGGGTATTCAGGAGTTTTCTCATGCATCATCCCCCCTGATACGGGCGGCAAGGTAGCGGTCCACCGAACGCCTGCGGGACGAGACGGCCGGCATGCAGAGCTCGACAAGAGAACAGTTTTTGCAGTGCGGCAGCAGAACCGCCGGGGGAGTGGTGCCCGCATCGTAGAGCGCATACATCCCGGCGACTAACTCCGCCACCCGTCTGCGAAGTTCGTCGTCGAGGGGTACCTCAGTCCGCCGCCGGGTTTTGCCGTAGTACAGATACCCGTATTCAATCCCCGTCAGGTACATCTCCTCAAGGCAGATCGCCTGAGCGCACAGTTGCACCTCGTCGCGGTCGTCCGGCTTTCGCTTCCCTGCCTTGTACTCCACCGGCACGACGGTCCAGCGTCCCTCCCGTCCGGGGATCACGATCCCCGAATCCGAACAATGGTATTCCACCACATCCGCAACACCATAGATCTTCAGCGTGTGGGAGACCAGAGGCACGCTCCGCGAGATCAGCACATCGCCCCGACTCTCTGTGAAGAAAGGATCGTCCGCATTCCTGTGCATCTGCCTGCCGCCAAAGGTGAGCACGTTCTCCTTCCACACCTGCTCAATGTGGATAAGCGCCCACTGTCGTCTACAGAACGCGAAATGCTGGATGCCACTGAGCAGGAGGTAGTCGTCAGGGTCCATAGAAGTCCTGATCCCGATAAGGCATTATTATAAGTCACATTATAAGAACCTATCAACAGACGTGACCGCTCATGTACCTTGCTCGCTACGATTCTACAACCAATAGAGAGCAGACGCTCCAGGAACACTGCTCAACCGTCTCCGCCCTCTGCAAAACATACGGCGGGGCTATCGGGTGTCCGCATCTTGCAGAACTCTGTGGCCTGATTCATGATGCCGGAAAAGCAAAACAAGAGTTCCAGGCATATCTTCTTTCAGGTGACACGCGCCTCCGGGGGAAGATCAATCACACATCCGCAGGGGCCAGGTACATCGTTGACAGATACAGTAAGTCCACGGACGTCTACCAGGCCTGCACGGCCCAGGTGGTCGCCCTTGCAATCTGCTCCCATCACAGCGGCCTCATCGACTGTATCGACACCAGCGGACTTGATCGATTTCACTCCCGCCTGTACCCGGACAAGGACGTCGGATACAACGAGAGTATAACGAACTTTGAGTCCGAATGTATCGCAACAGAGAGCCTCGATGCCCTCTTTCAGAAAGCCGTCGAGGAGACCAGACTGATTCTCGAACCGATCCGCCGGCGAGAGGGCATCAAGCTGGAACAACCTTTTTATTTCGCCCTTTTTGCGCGATATCTCCTCAGCTGTGTTATCGATGCCGATCGATACGATGCCTACTGTTTTAAGGCAGGACTGGCGACGCAGGACCCGGACTACGAACTCGAAACAACCTGGCGGGAGCTTGCAGACAACCTCGAACAGTATCTCAGTACGAAGATGCGCAAAGACCGCGAGATCGATCGCCTCCGTGCCGGGATTTCGGATGCCTGCAAGCAGGCTGCGGTGTATCCCGGCGGCATCTACCGGCTCTGTGTCCCGACCGGCGGGGGAAAAACACTTGCAAGCCTCCGCTACGCCCTGCAACATGCGATCCTCCACAAAAAGCGCAGGATTATCTATGCAATACCGTTCACCACCATCATCGATCAGAACGCGGACGTTGTCCACAAAAGTCTCAAAAAGGATCGGTTCATCCTTGAACACCACTCCAACCTGATCCAGGAGCCTGAAGACGAAGGCCTTGCCGAACCCGACGAAGGGGACCGACGCAGTCTGCTCACCGAACGGTGGGATGTGCCGATCATCCTGACGACGACAGTGCAGCTCCTGAACACGCTGTTCCTCGGGAAGACCCAATCAGTCCGGCGGATGCATAACCTTGCAAACAGCATTATCGTCTTCGACGAAGTCCAGACGATCCCGATAAAGTGCCTCGACATGTTCAACGCGGCGTTAAACTTTCTTGCCGAGGTATGCGGTGCTACAATCATTCTCTGTACTGCAACCCAGCCCGGCTCGAACGTCGGGGTGCCCGTCAGATGTGCCCCGCCGGAGAACCTTGTCCCGGACTATGAAGAGTTATTTGGAAAGTTCCGGCGAACAACCATCCATAACGCCTGTATTCCCGGCGGCTATTCGGCATCGGCGCTTGCCGATTTCGCCCTTGAACAGCAGCGAATCAATACCAGCGTTCTGGTCATCATGAACACCAAGAAGGCGGCAAGGAACCTGTATGCCGCGCTCAAGCGCCGATATCCCTCCTGCTCCCTCCATTACCTGAGCACCGCACTCTGTCCGGCACACCGCAGGGCAAAACTTGCACAACTGAACGAGGAACTAGAAGCCCGAAAGCCGGTGATCTGCATCAGCACTCAACTCATTGAAGCAGGGATCGATATCTCGTTTAACTGCGTGATCCGCTCCCTTGCAGGGCTCGACAGCATCGCCCAGGCGGCCGGGAGGTGCAACCGGCACGGCGAAGATGCGCGCCGTGATGTGTTCATCGTCAACAGTTCCGAAGAGGATCTCTCTCGCTTGCCGGAGATAAAAATAGGCCAACAGCAGACGGCGCGGGTTCTGCGTGATTATGCAGCGGACCCTACACAGTTTGACTGCGATCTCCTCTCGCCAAGGGCACTGGCGAGGTATTACCTCTACTACTATGAGGTGCAGAAGAAAGAGATGCAGTATCCGGTATCTAAGAAGAACTCAAAATTTCCAACCGATGTCACGCTCTTCGATCTTCTCTCCCAGAACAGGGTAGGAGTGACGGCATATGAGTACCGTTTCAAGTGCCGCCTCTGGTATCCGTTCCGCCAGGCATTCGCCTCAAGTGGGAGTCAATTTTCGGTAATTGATCAGGATACGGTAAGCGTTCTCGTGCCGTATGGAAGAGGCAAAGAGATCATTCAGGAACTGGCAACGACATCTCACCTCCCCGCAACAGCAGAACTGCTGAAGGAGGCGCAACAATATTCGGTAAACCTTTATAAAAACGAAGTTCAATCACTCGATAACGGGATATATTCGATCGGGGATACCGGCGTTCTAGCACTTGTTGAAATGTATTATTCTTCTGACTACGGCATCACCCCGCTCACCGATAATGAACCCGTTATCTTAGAAGGATAAAGAGGAGGGCGGCAAAAGAACGTGGAGTATCCAAACAGCGTTGAGTTTCGGGCTTTCGGAAAGTTCGGTCTATTCACCGATCCACTAACCAAGATCGGCGGCGAAAAGTTCAGCTATCAGATTCCCACGTACCAGGCACTGAAGGGGATTCTGGAGAGTGTCTACTGGAAACCGACGATCATGTGGGTGATCGACTCCGTCAGGGTGATGAAGATGATTCAGACCCAGTCGAAGGGTATCCGTCCGATCAAGTATCAGGGTGGAAACGATCTCTCGATCTACACCTACCTCGCAGACGTGGAGTATCAGGTGAAGGCCCACTTTGAGTGGAACCCGCACCGGCCCGAGCTTGCCTGCGACCGGAACGAAAACAAGCATTACGCCATGGCAACGCGGATGATCGCCCGGGGAGGGAGACGGGACGTCTTCCTTGGGACACGCGAGTGCCAGGGGTATGTCGAGCCCTGTGCATGGGGAGAAGGAGAGGGCGCCTATGACGACTGTCCAGAACTTGCGTTCGGACTGATGTTTCATGGGTTCACCTATCCTGACGAGAGCGGCGATGGAAAATTCTCCGCCCGCATGTGGTATCCGGTTATGCGGCATGGTATCGTCGAGTTCATCCGCCCGGAGGAGTGCCCGGTCATCCGTGAGATCAAATCTCAGCATCCGAAGAAGTTTGCTCCGGGAGAAAGCCTCTGTCTTGCCGACGAGGAGGGGATGCAGTGAGCTGGATCTCCCGACTCTGCGAGACGTACGACAACTGCAGTGCCGGTGTGCTGAACGCAAGTACGGAGAAAGATCTGCTTCCGATCGGGCACACGACGCAGTATGCCCAGATCGAGATCGTCCTCGATGCAGACGGCAACTTCCGGTCGGCACGGGCGTTGGATAACGACAGGGTCAATGGTGAAAACGAGGCATTTACGATCATCCCCTGCACCGAAGACTCGGCGAACAGGACAAGCGGGCTTGAGCCACATCCATTGTTTGACAAACTTCAATATGTGGCAGGGGACTATTCCACGTATGTTCGGGACAAGGAGAGCGGATGTGATGAGTATACAGCCAATCTGCAGCGGTGGTGCGATTCTCCATACTCCCACTCAATGATCCAGGCAGTGCTGTCATATGTTCGGAAGAGAACGATGGTAGCCGACTTGGTTTCGACGAAGGTGCTCTACCTCTCTGAGTCCGGCGACATTATGGAGAAATGGACCGGGGCCGATGAAGAAAAACCGTTGCTGTTCCGGCAGACGGCTCACCCGGCGGATGCGTTTGTCAGGTTCTGTGTTGAGATTACTGGGCTGCCCGACTCCCGCGTCTGGATGAACAACGAGGTCCGAGAGCGTTTCATCGCGTACCATACACGTACGCTCTCGAATACCGGTACCTGCTACGTTACGGGGAGGACAGATGTTCCGGTCTCCCGCAAAAGTGCAGGAAAGATCCGGAATGCGGGTGACCGGGCAAAGATCATCTCTTCCAACGATGGCACAGGATTTACATTCAGGGGGAGGTTCGTCTCCCCCGATCAGGCGATGACATTGAGTTATGAGGCGTCACAGAAGTCTGTAAACGCCTTGAAATGGTTGGTTGCAAAGCAGGGTTACCGCAACGGAGATCAGGTAATCGTTGCCTGGGGCACGAGGGACGAACCACTCCCGCCGATCTGTGGGGACGGTGTCGATCTCTGGGATGATCTGATGCATGATCCGGATGCAACCCCCGAAACCCGGGAAGAGTTCGCATCCCGCCTGAATAAAGCGGTGGCAGGCTACTCAGCGGAGCTGAATGACAGTTCCAATGTGACAGTTATAGGCCTTGACTCCACAAACGGGCTGCAGGGACGCCTATCACTCACCTTTTACCGCGAGCTAACGGGATCGGAGTTTCTAAAACGGATTCTGCGGTGGCACACGACATGCGCCTGGTATCCGCTTTTCCGGTTCTACCGGGACGCTGACGACGAGGGTAGGTGGATACGGTTCCGTGGTGCTCCGTCCCCTGCAGACATCGCAGTTGCAGCATATGGTCCCGGACTGAACGAAAAACTCAAAAAAACGACGGTAGAACGGTTGCTCCCCTGTATTGTCGACGGGAAACCCCTCCCATGGGATCTCGTGGAAGCAACTTCGATGCGGGCTTCACGCCCGTTTGCGATGGAGAAGTGGGAGTTCAACCGTACTCTCGGGGTCGCCTGTGCGCTAACCCGGAAGTACTACAACGATAGAATGAACGATCGAGCGGAATTTGAGGGATACAAGGAGGTATGGAGAGTGGAGCTGGATTTGACGAAGACTGACCGCAGTTATCTCTTCGGCCGGCTGCTTGCCTATGCAAGAAAGATCGAAGAGTACTCGTTATATCTAGGTGGAGCGGACGCGCGGCAGACGAATGCGGAGCGATTTATGTTGCAGTTCCGAAAACGCCCTGATAAAACGTGGGATCTATTGTATCAGAAACTTCTCCCGTATATGAGCAGGTTCAGAACCAAAGGCCCGGAATCTTTCGGAAACCGATGTGAGGCAGGGATGAACTCCGTGATGGATGCACTGCAGAGTTCCGGCGGGTTTACCGGCGAACCGCTTGGTCCCACATATCTTCTTGGGTATCAGAGTCAGATGAACCAGTTTGAGACGGAATACCAGATAATGAAGACGAAAAAGGCGGAAAACGCGAAGAACAATGGAGTGTTAGAACCATGACGAACCTTGAGAACAAGATCGATTTTGCAGTTGTCGTTTCGGTGAAGAACGCCAACCCGAACGGAGACCCGTTGAACGGGAACAGACCGCGCGAAAACTATGATGGGTGCGGCGAGATATCGGACGTTTGTCTGAAACGGAAGATTCGGAACCGGATGCAGGATATGGGGCAGCCGATCTTCGTGAAGTCCGACGATCGCAGCGATGACGGGTTTAAGAGTCTGAAGGAGCGGGCGGATGCCTGCAAGCCGTTTGCTGACGCGGTCAAGAAGAAGGACGCGGAAAAGGCAAAGGAGATTGCCTGCAACGAGTGGCTCGACGTCCGAAGTTTTGGCCAACTGTTTGCCTTCAAAGGGGACGATGCATCCATCGGCATCCGCGGCCCGGTTTCGATTCATCCGGCATTCAGTGTGGACACAGTCGACGTAACGGCCACACAGATTACGAAGAGCGTGAACAGCGTACCGGGCGCTAAGAAGGCGTCGGACACCATGGGTATGAAGTACCGCGTGGACTTCGGAGTGTACGTGTTTTACGGGAGCATCAACTGCCAGCTCGCAGAAAAGACCGGATTTTCGGCAGAGGATGCAGAGAGCATCCGTAGGGCTCTCACCACCTTATTCGAGAACGACAGCTCATCTGCCCGTCCGGAAGGCAGTATGGAGGTATGTAAGGTGTTCTGGTGGACACACAACTCAAAGAGCGGGCAGTATTCTTCGGCGAAGGTTCACCGAACGTTGCATGTGCGGCCGAAGACGGATACGCCGAAGTCCATCGAGGACTACGATATCACGGTAGACAAACTGGAAGGTCTTGAACCCGAGATCTTTGAAGGAAGGTGACGAGAACTCCGGCGGTGAACGCCGCCGGGGCAGACTATCCCAACCGTCGGGATGGCATATCGGTGAATATCAGTTTGATCAATCTTGCTCCCGCACGGCAAAGGTGGGAGAACTCCCCCCCTTCACCGCCGGCCGTACCAGACAGCGACAACCGCAATCGCCCCGAGCACGACCGCCCACCCGGCCGCCGCCTGTGCCGGCACCGCCGAAGGCTCCGCGGTCGTCTCCCCCGCCTGCGCCCGGATCCACTCGACCGCGTACGCGAGCTGGACGTCCTCGCCGGCCATCGCCCGCGCCAGGGTATCCCGGTCGAGCGGCACCCGCACCGTCGGGGCGACCCCGCCGACCAGCGATGCGTTGCTGTCGACCTGGATCCGGCCGTTCTCGTCGAGCGACGCCCCCTGCGGGAAGGCTGTCATGATCCTGGGGGGAAGCACCGGCCCCATCGACTCCATCCCGAACGCCCCGTTCGTCCCGTACCACGAGACGATCGCGCCCGTTCCGGATTCCGCAAAGACCTTCGGGAGGCCCTCGCCCGAGCTGATGGTGTAGGGGCTGACGAGGAGGGCGACCGGGCCCGTGTAGCCGTCGGGCCGGGGTTGCGCCCACGACTCCCAGAGGACCGCCTGCTCCCCCGTCCCGGGGTCGTAGGTGGTGCCGTACTCATAGAAGACCGACCGGTTCACGAACCCCCCGGCGTAGGCGGCGGCCAGGTTGTCGTCCCCGCCCCGGTTGAACCGGAGGTCGATGACGATACCGGGCGCACCGTTCGCGATCGCACCCTCCACCGCCGCCTTGAAGGGCTGGTAGACATCATAGGACTCTTCGTAGACCGCAATGTAGGCGACCCCTCCGGGGAGGGTCCGGGTGGTCACGGTCTCGTTCGCGATCATCGCCCTGAGTTCCGCCGACGATCCGGCCACTCCGTCGTTCACCTCGCGGCCGAGGAAGATGCTCGTCCGGGCGAGGGTCTCGTAGCCGTCGTCCGTCGCGGTCAGGTTGACCGTGCGAAACGGGCCGGCGATGCCGATCTCCGCCGGGGTGCCGACCGGTGCCCGGGTCAGGAACCGCAGTTTGTGGAGGAGGATGCCTTCCGCGGTCGAGGGCTTGATCGGGGTCCAGATGATCGAGGTCGCATCGATAGCCTCCCCAACCGGCCGGCCGTTCCAGGAGACGATCTCGTCGCCGAACCGGACCCCCGCCCGCTCAGCCTCGCTCCCCTCCGCAACGTAGGTCACGATCACCTCGCCGGTATCGAGCCGTGCGACGGCGAGCCCGTAGCCCCCGCCTATATCGGCATGCTTCGCCCCGAAGTCGTCGGGAGAACTGACCAGGACGTGCCCGTCCGGGATAGCGTACACGAACTCGCGGAGCGTGCGGTAGTATGCGGCGTTATCCTCGTTCCTCTCAGCCTCCGCGATCTTCGGCGCATACGCCGCATACAGCGCATCCCAGTCGACGCCGCGCCACTCCGTGAAGGCGTAGCGCTCTTTCATATAGGCGCACGTCTCGCGGAAGGCGTCGCTCCAGGAGAGGTTGCTGAGATCGGGGACCTCCGTCAGGTTCGCCATGACGGGCGCATAGGACGCCATCAGTTCCTCGTTGTAGGCCGTCTCGTTGTTTCGCTCGAACGGGGCGGCGGCGTCCGTCCATACCATCCCGCACGAGTCGGTGTAGAGGCCGGCGGATGCCGGAGAGACGAGGGCGAGGAGCAGGGCCAGAATTACAAATCCAGGCACTGCGCGGGTCAAAAGGTTGAAAAGCATGATGAGCAGTCTCAAAGAAGCATTCTTTGCCGTGAGATTTGGCCTTTGCGTTTCTTTCGGCGGATCGTTTTGGATGCGCCAGGATCGGCAGGAGGCCGGACCGGGGATATTCCCTGCGGCGATCTGCGACGGATTCTTCCCCGGGGCAACCTATTTACACCCCCATGAACAAGCATATACATCAAAGTGCAACCCTGCAACACGGAGTCCCCCCATGCCGAACTGTACCACATTTCTCGATGCCAACGCCTGTAACCCCACAAAAACCGCTCTCGTCATCCCCTCCCGGGGTGAGTCCTACACCCGCGCCGACCTCCGGGACCTTGTCGCCCGGGCGGGACGCGGCCTCCTTGACCTCGGGGTCGGGCGCGGGGAGCGGGTCTGCATCTACCTCGACAGTTCGGTGGAGTACCTGGTGAGTTATCTCGCCCTCTGGCGGATCGGGGCCGTCGCGGTCCCGACGAACCGGGTCTACCGGGAGAGCGAGGTCCTCTACGCCGTCCGTGACGCAGGGGCTGCGGTCGTCATCACCGACGTCGAGGGTGCGGCCCTCGTCGGTCGGATCCAGGATCAGGCGCCGACGCTCCGGCATGTCATCGTCGTCGGCGAAGAGAGCGCCACCGGCGCCACGCCCTGGACCGACCTCCTCCGCTCACCGGCGGACCTCCGAGCCGTCCACTGCCGGTTCGACGACCTCTGCCAGATCCAGTACACGAGCGGCACCACAGGAAAGCCGAAAGGGGCCATGCTCACCCACGGCAACTGGATCGCGGCGATGGACGCCGAGCGGGACGTTCTGCGGATCACCGAGAACGACGTCTACCTCGGGATCTACCCGATGGGGCACGTCGGCATCAGCTGGGGGATCGCCACCCTCCGGGCCGGCGGGACCTACGTCGTCATGGAGCGGTTCGACCTCGACCGCTACCTCGACCTCGCCCGGGAGTACCGGGCCACGATCGTCGCCGGGATGCCGCCGGTGATCCACTCCCTCATCCAGACCCCGCCGGGGACCGAGACGGCGCTTTCGACCGCACGGGCGATGATCAGCGGCGGCGGCCCCCTGACCCCCGGGGTCTGGAGACCCTTCCACGAGCGGTTCGGTATCCCCATCGTCAACGCCTACGGCCTCTCCGAGACGGTCGTCGTCGGGACCGGGACCGCCATCCGCCCCGAGCACTACGCGACAGCCGATGAGTTCCGGAGCGTCGGGACACCGGTCGGGTTCTCGGAGGTGAAGATCGTCGACGCAAACGACCCCGGCCGGGAGCTTGCGGTCGGCGAGGACGGCGAGATCGCCCTCCGCGGGCCGGCGGTGGCGCTCGGCTACTGGCAGATGCCCGAGGAGACCGCCGTCGCCTTCCTCCCCGACGGCTGGTTCCTGACCGGGGACGTCGGTCACCTGGACGAGGCGGGGATGCTCTACATCACCGATAGGAAGAAGGACATGATCGTCATGTCGGGCTGGAAGGTCTACCCGACCGAGGTCGAGGACGTCCTGGTCCAGCACCCGGGCGTCCGTGACGCGGCGGTCTTCGGGTGCGGCGACGAGCACCGGGGAGAGGTGCCGGTGGCCGTGGTGGTCCCTGCGGGAAACAGCATATCGCCCGACGAGATCATTGCCTTCGCCCGCGAACGGCTCGCCGGCTACAAGGTCCCCCGCCGGGTCATCCTCGCCGCCGAGATCCCCCGGGTGAACGGCTGGAAACTCCTCCGGAAACGTCTCAGGGAAGAGTACTGCGGCGCGTAATCGCGCCCGGCGAAGGAGTATTAAAGAAGAAGCGGCGTATACATACCATATCTTTGCGGATAGGGGTATACACGTGGCAGACACCATCAAACGTTCGACAGGGATCGCCGGCCTGGACCTTGCGCTCGACGGGGGGTTCCCGCCGGGCGCCCGCATCATCATCTCCGGCTCCCCCTTAAGCGGCCTCGAACTTCTGGCGCAGCAGTTCTGGCAGGCAGGGAAGGAGACGGGCACATACCTTATGCTCGACACCGTGCCGGACGAGGACATGATCGACGCACGGGGGATGGACGCCGCGGCGCTCGCCGGGGCCATGCGGGGGGAGAGGATCGTTGTGGACTCCCTCTCCACGCTGATCGCCGCCCGGGGAATCGATGCGGCCACCAGATTTGTCCTCGAGGACACCCGGGGGATCACCGATGCAGGGGCAAACATCGTCTACCTCCTCTACACCGGTCTTCACACGCCCTTCGAGGAGGCGCGGATGATGCGTGCCGCCGACATCTTCATCACCCTCAGGCACCAGGTCCACGGCAACGAGTTCGAGCGGACGCTCGCCATCGAGAAACTCAAGGGTGCGGACGTGCCGCAACGGGTGATCCCCTACCACATCATCGCGAAGGGCCTCGAACTCTCGACGACGAGCAGGGTGGTCTAGGTCGGAACGCCCGGCCTGATCCCTCTTCGCGAACTCGTAACCGTCTAATCCGTATACTCGGCCCGGACCAGCCCTGCCGCGGCAACCATATTCTTCAGTTTTCCGAACGCCGCGTCCCGCGTCTGCATCCTTAGACCGCAGTCGGGGTCGACGAGCATCATCTCCGGCGAGAAGACGTCGACCCCGGCCTCGATCCTTTTTTGGATGGTCTCGACGCTCTCGACACCGGGATCGGCCGAGTCCACGCACCCGTAGCCGACCATCCGGCCGCGCAGGTCTTTTGCCGAGAGCACCTCAAGGTTCTCCGGGTTATTCGCGAACTCAAAATCGAATACGGCGACGTTCGTCTTGAGGATATCGTCGATGACCGCCCCGAGGTTCCCGCAGACGTGGAGGCAGACCGGGGTGCGGAGCCTCCCGACGATCGCGTTCACCGCCTCGCGGCCGACGGCGATGTTTGCCGCGCCCGTCGAGAAGATGGGCTCGTCGACCTGGATGAGCGCAACGCCGGCGTCCTGGAGGTAGCCCGCCTCGACCGCGAGCGCCTGGGCGAGGTCGAGGACCAGTTCGTCCTTGTTCCGGTAGAACGACGTCTCGATAGAAAGACCGTGCGCGAGCGTGCTCGGTCCGGTCAGGATCCCCTTCACCTTCGAGTGCCGGGAGAGGGCATACTTCGTGTCCGCGAGGGTTATCGGCCGTGCGGCCGGCTGGACCTTCCCGACGACCGAAGACCCCCGGATGCCGGGGAGGTGGGAGGTGAAGGCCCGGATCATGTCGCCCCGGACCTGGCCGTCGGAGATGATATCGATCCCGGCGCTGATCTGGTCGGCGACCGCTACCTCCACCGCGTGCTTGAACGGGTCCATCCGGGCGAAGAGTCCCGAGCCTTTCACCACCGGGTAGCTCCCGACCACCGTGGTCGGGAGGCGCACGCTTGTCAGGGTCATGGGGTCAGTCTGTGCCGGTCACGCGGGAAAAGCACCGCTTCGCGGATGTTCCCGAGATCGAGCATCGTCATCACCAGGCGCTCGATGCCGAGCCCCCATCCGGCGTGCGGGGGCATGCCGTAACGGAATGTCTTCAAATAGAACTCGAAACTCTCGGGCGAGAGCCCCTTGGCGCGGATCCGCTCCACCAGGAGGTCATGATCGTGGATACGCTGGGCGCCGGAGGAGAGTTCCATCCGGGGGTGCATCAGGTCGAACGCCTTGCAGAACTCAGGGCGATCGGGGTAGGGCATCGCGTAGTAGGGCCTGATATCGGTCGGCCAGTCGACGATGAAGTAGTGCTGCCCGACCGTATCCCCGATCGCCCGCTCGGCCGCCGGGGAGAGGTCGTCGCCGAAGACGAGTTTCTCCTCGATGGTCCGGTTCGCGATCTCGATCGCTTCCGTATAGGGAATCCGGGGGAACGGCTTCGCGGGGACCGCAAGATCGACGCCGAGTTCCGCGAGGTGCTCGCCGCAGTTCTTCGCGACGGTCTCGTAGACGTGGACGATCAGGTCCTCAAGAAGTTCCATGACGTCGTTGTGGTCGGCAAACGAGACCTCGACATCGAGACTCGTCGCTTCGTTGAGGTGCCGGACGGTGTTGTGCTCCTCGGCACGGAAGATGGGGCCGATCTCAAAGACGCCCTCGAACCCGGCAGCCATCATCATCTGCTTATAGAGCTGCGGGCTCTGGTTCAGGAACGCCTCCTTCTCGAAGTAGGCGATGGGGAAGAGTTCGGTGCCGCCCTCGGTCGCCGCCGCGACGATCTTCGGTGTGGCGATATTGATGCAGCCCCGGGAGGCGAGGAACTCGGTCGCGGCGCAGGTCACCGCCGAGCGGATAAAGAAGATGGCGCGGACACGCGGTTTCCTGACGTCCAGGAACCGGGAGTCGATCCGGGTATCCATCTCGGCGGGGACCTTCTCGGCGACGTCGAGCGGGAGCGGGCTCTCCGCGATGCTGATGATCTCAAGCTCCTCCGGGACGATCTCGCGCCCGCCGGGGGCTTTCTCGATCGCTTTAACCTTGCCCTGAACCCTGACCACGGACTCTCTTGAGACGCTCCGGGCGGCATCAAGGATCTCTGCCGTGACCTTCTTCTTGGGGATGGTCACCTGGATGATACCGGTCCGGTCGCGGATCAGGAAGAATGAAAGTCCTCCGAGATCGCGGACCTCGTGCACCCATCCGATGATCTCGGCAGATTCGGTCTCAGGGGTTACGGCCCGTATTGGTAGACGCATATGAAAAACCTGGATACAGTGTGGGCCGCAGGAGGTATTTTGTCTTGCGCTCCTCCTCAGGAGGGCGCTCGGGCAGGACGGCCGGATACGGCCGGGCCCGGGCGGCCGCGGAAAAAGGGGCGGCGGCCCGGGAGAGAGTATTAAAGGAAGACCGCCGCGGCGATGACTGTGGTCCAGCGGCCGTCCATAACCCCTTCCGCCGCCTGGCAGGTGTGGGTCGTGCTGATGATCCTGCCGCTCGCCTTGTAGATCTGCTCCCGCTCCTGCCATGCCTGGTCGGGATCGAACTCGATGCCGAGCGTTGTCGCAAGCATCGTTGCCGCAAGGTCTTCGGCGTATTCACCCGAGACCTCCGCGGTCTCCCCGAACGCGTGGTGCTCGGAGAGGTAGCCGTAGGCGTTGCTCTCCTTCGGCATCGCGTGGCCGATGGCGGCGGAAGCAAGCCTGCTCGGCTCGTTGGTCTCATTCCGGGCCATGACAACATAGACGATGCTGCCCGGAGAGAGTTCCTTTAAGCCCTCTTCCGGCGAGACCAGCTGGCAGTTCGGCGGGAAGATGCTTGAGACGTAGACCAGGTTGTACTTCTCGATGCCCGCCTGCCGGAGAGCCAGTTCAAACGATGCCAGTTTGTCTTTGTGGATGCCCACACCCTTCGTAAAGAAACACTTGGTCGGAACGAACATTAGGGATCTTCTTATCGTTTGGTTTTTTTAATATTTTCGGTTATAACAGTCACAAATTCAGAACGGGACGAGATATGTCGCCTAATTCTCACTATAACGCAAAGACTGCGCGATATCGCAAAACATCCCAGGGAAATTTGGTTTTTAAAACTCGCAGGAGCGAGCGACGGGAGGCGCCGTCCGCTCCCCGGGCAGCCGGCGAAGGGCACCCGGGGAACGGGCCTATTCATGGCGGCAGGATCCCGGCGGATATCCCCCCGACGTCCCCTCTCCCTCCCATGGCTTCACGGTCCCGTCCCCCGGAGGAACGCTTATATGCCATGGGGCATGATCCGGTGCAACCGGGAGTCTGCCGTTGACGCGTCACGGCGCCCGGATGCCCGCACGCGCCACGCAACGGAAGGTAACGAGATGGAACAGGAGAACAAACCCATGGCCGTCGTGGACTGCATCGGGCTCTACTGCCCCATGCCGATCACGATGACCAAAGAGGCAATGGAGAAGCTCGACGTCGGAGAGGTGCTCATGGTCGAGGCGGACGACCCCGCCGCGGAGGAGGATATCCGGCGCTGGGCAGACCGGGTGGGTCACGAGATCGTGAAGTTCGAGAAGGATGACGGGATTATGCGGTTCTCTATCCGGAAGATGAAGTAGGTGATACCGATGATGTATGCAGATAAGACGGTGAGCTGCGTTGGCATCTGCCAGTCGCCCATGCTCTCGATTGAGGCGGAGATGAATGCGCTCAACGAGGGGCAGATCCTGCAGGTGACGACCGACAAACCGGACCTTGTCGAGATGGTCAGGACCTGGGCCGGCGAGAGGGGGCACACGCTCGAGGAAGAGCACGTCACCTCGGGCGTGACAACCATCATTCTGCGCAAGGGAAGGGTGGCGCCGGTAGAAGCGAAGTGATCGGATGGACGGCTACGTGGATGCCCGGGGAACCTACTGCCAGGCGCCCGTCATCCTGCTCAAAGAGGGTATGGACAGACTCGCGAGCGGCGAGATCCTGAAGGTCGACGTGGACAACGCGCCCACCGGGGAGGATGTCAGGGTCTGGGCAAAGCGGATGGGACACGAGATTGTAGCCGAGGAGAAGGCCGGAGAGAAGACCACCTTCTCAATCAAGAAAGGAGCGTGAGATATGGCACGGATACTGTATGTCCAGACCAGCGGGACCGATGCCCCCGAGAGGCTGTATGCGCCGTTCGTCCTCGCTATGACGGCGCGCGCAATGGACATGGACGCGGACATCTTCTTCATGATCAAGGGGGTGACGGTCGTCAAGAGGGGTGCGGCGGAGGAGATCCAGGTCGGGAACTTCCCGAAACTCTCTGAAATGAGGGATCAGGCGATCGCCGCGGGGGCAAAGATCTACATCTGCGAGCAGAGCACCCAGCTCCTCGGCCTCGATCGGGGCGACTTCATCGAGGAGGGGCAGGTCGTCGGTGCCCTCACCTTGAACGATCTCGCCGTCGACGCCGACGCGGTCATTACGTTTTGAGGGGCTGCAGGCGGATGGAGCAGCGGATCTACCTCGACCACGCGGCGGCGATGCCGGTCCATCCGGGGGTTGCCCGGTTCTGCAGGCAGTTCCCGGAAGGCTTCGCCGGCAACCCCTCCACGCTCTACCAGGAAGGGCTCGAAGCGCAGGAGGCCATCTTCCGCGCGCGGGAGAAGGTGGCGGCGCTCATCGGGGCGAACGCCCCGGACTCGATCATCTTCACCAGCGGGGCGACCGAGTCGAACAACATCGCGATAAGGGGGACCGCGCTCCGAAACCAAAGAGCCGGAAAGGCGGTCGTTCTGAGCGCCATCGAGCACATATCGGTCCTGAACCCGGCAAAAGACCTCCAGAAGAGCGGTTTTGTACTCACGCTGGTCCCGGTCGACCGCTACGGCACGATCGATCTCGACGCCCTCGGGGCGGTGACGCCGGAGACCGTCGTCACGTCGGTCCATTACGCGAACAACGAGATCGGGACGATCGAACCGATCCGGGAGGTCGCGGAGATCGTCCACGACCGGGGAGGGCTCCTCCACGTGGACGCCACCGACGCCGCGGGGAGGATACCGATCGACGTGGAGCGCGACGGGATCGACCTGCTCACCCTCTCCGGAAACCAGCTCGGGGGACCGGACGGAGTGGGAGCGCTCTACATCCGCCCGGGGGTCCGGGTCCAGCCGGTCCTCGTCGGGGGCGGGCAGGAGCGCGGTCTCCGGCCCGGGACCGAGAACGTCTTCGGCATCGCCTGCATGGGCGAGGCCGCGAGGCTTGCAGGGGAGGAGATGCCGGAGGAGAGCCGGCGCCTCCGCGCCATCCGGGACCGGCTGATTGCCGGGATCACGGAGATCGAGGAGGCATACCTCACCGGCCACCCGACGGAACGGCTGCCCCATCACGCGAGTTTCCGCTTCTCGCGGATCGAGGGCGAGAGCATCCAGCTCGCCATGAACATGCTCGGGATCGCGGTCGCCACCGGGTCGGCGTGCACCTCCCGGACGCTTGAGGCCTCGCACGTCCTCCTTGCCATCGGGCTCGCCCACGACGAGGCGCACGGGTCGATGATCGCGACGCTCGGGCGCGGGAATAACGTTGACCAGGTGCCCCGGATCGTCGAGGCCACCAGAGAAACAGTTAAACGCCTGCGGGCTATTACACCGCTATAGGACGGTACCACTATGGCAGAACAGGTCGGATACAGCCAGAAGGTGATGGAGCACTTCATGAACCCGCACAACGTCGGGGTGATCGAGAACCCGGACGGCTACGGCAAGGTCGGCAACCCCGTCTGCGGGGATATCATGGAGATCTTCATCAAGGTCAAGGACGACGTCATCGAGGACATCAAGTTTCGGACGTTCGGGTGCGGCTCGGCGATCGCGACGAGCAGCATGGTGACCGATATGGCCAGGGGAAAGACGCTTGATGAGGCGATGAAGATCACCCGCGACGACGTGGCGACCGAACTCGAGGGGCTGCCGCCCCGGAAGATGCACTGCTCGAACCTCGCGGCGGACGCGCTCCACTCGGCGATAGAGGACTATCGCAGCAAGCAGAAGAAAGAGTGAGGGGTTCTTCAGCACCCGTAGATCAGGGTGAGGATGTTCTTTGCGAGGTCGAGGCTCTTGCCCCGGTTGACCATCAGGGTATCCAGGCGGAGCGCTCCCTCGACCGCGACCGGGTCACGGATATCCTGGATGAAGACGTCCACGAACTCCTCGTAGAGACTGAGGGTCCCGGCGGATGAAGCCTCTTTTCCGAAGGCCCGCATCAGGGCCGCCGCCGGGCCGCTGACCGGGGCATCCCCGATGAAGGGGCTGACCGCGATGACGCACTGCCGGCGGAGCGCCTCCTTCACCCCGGCGCACTCGAGAATCGGGGAGATACTCGTGACCGGGTTGCTCGGCCCGATCACCACGGCATCGCTCGCCTCGATCGCCCTGATGACCTCGTCGGTCGCGACCGGCGGTTCGCTGGACCGGCGGACGACGCCGTCGATCGGCACGTCTCCCCGGTGCTTCACCCAGTACTCCTGGAAGTGTATCTCGCCCTTCTGCGTGCAGACGTAGGTCGTCACGGGAGAATCGGTCATGGGAAGAACGGTCGCACGGGCGGCGAGGCTCCTGCAGAGGGCTTTTGTCGCCTCGGTGAGCCGCATCCCGCGCCGGAGCATCTCGCCCCGCGCAACGTGGACCGCCCGGTCCTGGTCCCCGACGGCGATGAACTCGTCGATCCCGAGCCTCGCGACGAGGTCGTGGGTGATGTAAGTGTCGTCGCGGATCCCCCACCACTTGCCGGTATCGAGGATGCCTGCGAAGAGGTACATGACCGTATCGATATCGGGCGAGAGGTGGTTGCCCGAGAGCCACATATCCTCGGCCGTGTTGACGACGACCGCGATCTCCCGCTCGTCCAGCAGTTCGCGCATTCCGCGGAGGAGTTTCGGGGTCCCGGTCCCGCCCGAGAGGAAGGTTATCATTGGATAATTAGCGTATCAAGCGCATCCGTATATGAATTTTGCCAAACTTTGCCCGGGGGTCAATGCCCTATTTTCACGAAACAGCGTGCCGTATAACCGCCGTGATGTCCCAGGCAAGGGACTCGGCCTGCCGGCTGTGCAGGAGACCGGTCTCCAGGCGGAGCGAGCCGGGGACCTCATCGGGGTCGTGGCGGTCCTGGACGAAGACGTCGACGATATCCCCATAGAGCCGGGATACCCCCGGGGAGGTCGGTTTCTCGCCGGCGGCGTACATGAGCGCGGCGTCCTTTGGGTCCGGCGCGACGTCCCCGCGGAACGGGGAGACCGCGACGACGAAGCGATCGCGGAGAAGGTCCCGCATGCCGGCGCACTCAAGGATGGGGAGGACGCTTGCGGCCGGGTTCGCGGGGCCGATCACGACGGCGTCGCTTTCCTCGATCACCGCCCGGACCTCGTCCGTGACCGCCGGGGAGGCCGGCCTGATAAGTTCCCGCACCTCGGTATCGGCCGCGGCGGCCATCTGGTAGGTGGGGAGCGGGAGGCGCTCGGTCCCGGTGTCGACGAGGATGCCGGCCGCATCGTCGGTCACCGGGAGGACGGTCGCCCCGATGTTGAGCGCACGGGACTGCGCCCGGACCGCCTCCGTCAGGGTCAGACCCGCGCCGAGGAGCGCCGCCCGGGCGATCTGGACGGCCCGGGCACGGTCGCCGACCGGGAAGGGTTCCCCGCCCGCCACCTTCGGGAGGTAGTTATGGGTGGCGTAGGTGTCGCCCTTGATCCCCCACCACCGCCCGGTATCGAGGATGCCGGCAAAGAGGAAGACGGCGGTGTCGATATCAGGCGCACAGTGGCCGCCCGATATCCAGAGATCCTCGGCGGTATTCGCGACGACGGCGATCTCGCTGTCGTAGAGGATCTGCCGGACGCCCCGGATGAGCGCAGGCGTCCCGGTTCCGCCGGAGAGGAAGGTGATCATGGCTGAATGTTATTGTAGGTGGGGTGTCCGGGGGGTTAAGAGTTTCATTTGCTGTGGTGGGGATGCATACGGTATGAAGCAGAAAAGCAATGCTATCGTGTAAAGAATCCGTGTCGTTATAGCGAACAGGGATGAGCAACGCGGGCAATAATATCAAATATTATATAGTATTACATTATAGACTCAAATATCCATTGAGGCGTTCAGACAGAGGGCGTGCTGATCATGGAGAGGGTGAAAAGGTTAAACGCACTCCTTTACGCAATGGAGGAGTACCCAGACATTGGAAGAACAAAATTAATGAAGTTCGTGTTCTTCACAGATCTTATCCACTATAACAACTACGGCAACACATTACTGGACGATGAATACATCAGAATGAAAGCAGGGCCAGTTCCCGCGCATGCTTTCGAGGTCTCTGGAGCAACTCAGCCGCAATATGATGTTTGTGTCGAGCAGATCGACGAAGAGCGAACAAAGTATACATATCATCCAAAGCAGCAATGCAATCGCTCTTTGTTCTCCGATGAGGAAAGGGAGTTGTTTGATAAAATCATAAGACTACTCAAAGCATATCACACTGAAGAGATCAGCGAGATCACGCACCGTATGGCACTCTGGAAGAACCATGGAAAGATGGATCAGATTCCAATTGAAGAATTTGAGCTGAGTGACTACGAGATGGATGAGTTTTGCTCCTTCATTGATTACCAAGAGGCAATTGAGTGTGTCTGTCAGTTAGAGATGAACATGGATGATGGTTACGAGGATAGAGTGCCTGAATATATCCACGAATTACAGATGGCTGCATTGAAAGAGGAATAAGTTTGCATTCATCACCATCTCCCATTGGTCCTGGTTCAGTCCATTTTTTTGATCTCACAGCGCACACAGGAGTTTCACCAAATACGATCAAAAAGGCTCATTTTGTTGCTGTTGTCATGAACCCCAGGATCGTTTCCCGACCGCGGCACCTGACGATTATTTGTGTTCCAATGACCTCTTTCCGGCTGGATGATCACTGGGATAACGACAAAGGAGTAATGCGGTCATTCTATCATTACCTCCTTGAAGCACGAAAATATCCTGAGCTGGAACATGATACAGTTGTAAAATGCGAGCAAATCTTCACAATAAACCGGGAATATTTCAATGGAAATTATAGATTCACCCTTGAGAAAGATGATCTGATAGAGATTCGGAAAAAACTTGCTGGTGTCCTTGGCATTGGTGGCGTGTAACAGACCAAAAGTCCGATTGATTCAGGGAATTTTTGAGGGGGAAAAAAGAGTTGAGTTTTTATGATTTAGTTCCCCTCATGCAATTCCACTTGTTGCATCAATGATCATCCCAGCAATTAAGCAGGCGAAGCCAAGTACGCCAAGTGCGACGATAGCTTCTCCTGCATCTTTAAGCACCGGGATGGATGCGATAATGGCGCCCATTACGATGAGGGCGATTATCGTACCAATCAAGGTTTTAACCTCCGGCATTTTTTGCTCAATTTGCGCTACTTTTTTATACCAAAACGCCTAGAATAGATATAGCAATTGGTGAAATTGCATCTATTTAGGAGATTTGATCAGATGGACTGATGCGCGAACATCGTCCATCTCTGATCATCTCGTTTCAGACTCTTCTGACACCCCCTATTGATTGTAATTCTAATTAGCTTGTCAGCATATATATTCTTGTCGCCGACGATGTCGAAAATAAGCCATTTAGTGCCTCTTAATCCAATTTAACCCACTGTAACACAGTGTATCACACTGTATTATAATTCATCCCAAATCATTCCAATACCATCTAATACTATTGCATCTTTTCGCATCTGACTGACTGGGACCTCAACTCACTTGGGTCATGGTCATGGCGCTGCCGTGATTGGGAAGCAGTATGCACACTCCAGTAGGTAGAATAATACATGCTCAAAACTAGGGCTAGGTCAATTCTATCCCCTGATTCCAAAACAACTTTCTCTCAAGATAGTAGAAGATTATTAACCTAATTGTGGCTATATAATAGCACAATGTATTTATTGTATGGCTACAATTTGAATTTATGAACGAACAAATGGAAATAAAAATAAACGGATTCCAAATATTAGAGAAAACTGTAAAAAATTCTGGAAACTCGGGTAGGGTGTACGTGCCAGTCGACTGGGTAGGGAAGCGAGTGAAAATAATCTTATTGGATCCTGTTACCAGTGACCCAACTACAGAGTAAGGCGTATTTTAACAGAAAAATGCAGGGAGCAGGTTATGACTGAGATCACCGAAGTAAATAGGATATATCAAATGGATTGTTTAGCAGGACTAAAGAAAATGAAGGATAACTCTGTAGACGTTATTGTGACATCACCGCCGTATAACATCGGCATCCAATATAATACCTATGAAGATAAAAAATCCGAGCAGGAATATCTCGATTGGCTGCATAAAGTTGCAATCGAGTGCAAACGGGTGATGAAGGATGACGGGTCTTTTTTCCTAAACATTGGAGGGACGCTCACAAATCCCTGGATCCCGATGAAAGTCGCTCTTGCATTCGAAGATTTGTTTGCCCTGCAAAATATGATTCACTGGATAAAGTCTATTGCCATACCTGGGGAGCAGGTTAAAAAATATGCGAAGTTCGATAAGGACATCGCCGTTGGTCACTATAAGCCAGTCAACAGCCAGAGATTTCATCATGACTGTCATGAGTTTATTTTCCACTTTACCAAAACGGGCACTGTAAAGCTCGATAAAATTGCGATTGGTGTTCCATACCAAGATAAGAGCAACATTAAACGATGGAAATCTCCTAATGGCTCAGATAAGCGAGACCGGGGTAATACATGGTTCATCCCCTATGAAACAATACAAGATTCACGACCGCATCCAGCGGTGTTTCCAACAAAATTACCTGAGATGTGCATTCTGGATCACGGGCTTGACCGCACAAGCTTGGTTTTAGATCCGTTCATGGGCATAGGGACAACCGCAGTTGCATGTGCCAGACTAGGTGTCAACTATATCGGCTTTGAAATAGATCCGACCTACATAGATATTGCAAACGCTCGTATACCATGTGGAGGCATCAAAACTGAAAGCAACTCAGGAGAAAGCTTTTTAGCCAGTTAACTAATATGGTCTATTGATGACCAAAATCCCCTCTTTTCAGGAATTACATTCTATGGTTGCCCAGATATCTGGAAAAGTTGCTTTCCCGGACCTAGTTGAAGGAACAACCGGTTTCAAAGTAGAAAAGTTAGATCCTGGGAATAATCCCGATGATTTAGTTCTTTTTAATGAGTTAGAAAAGGCTGCTCGTAACTTTATACGCTATATCGACAGAACTAGGACTCGATATCACGGTGAAAGACCAAATGATGTTGGTAAACAGTTTGAAGAAGTTTTTGTGGAAGAATTGAAAAAAACAACGTTGAAGCCAACTCAATTAAAAAAATCTGGCTATCCAGACATGAAAGTTGTTGATGCTTTCGGGAGAGTAACATATCTGGAGTCTAAAGTTGTCAGCAAGAACTGGGATAATGGTCTTCGTTCTTTTTATTATAGCACAGGAACCAAAATTGACTCCGACGCTAGGCACTTAGTAATTGCTTGGGATATTCGGGAAGAGAGGGAGAAATACTGGAAAGTGGCAGGTTACAAATTATGTGACCTCTATGCATTATCCAACATAAAAGTGAAGTTAGAATATAATTCTAGTAATGACGTATTATATACAGAAGAGATGGTTGTCTCAAGTTTTAATCTATAATAATTTATTCTACATCCTTTCTGCAACCCTTTTTTCTCTCTCCCGCCGCAACCCTGCATCATGACAGGCCAGCAGGTAACTATAACCTAGAAGCCCGAACTCTCCATCCTCATCCCCGAACTTAGCCTCCGGTGATCGCAATCGGTATCGGGCTGTACTGCCTCACTGACCCGATGTGGTTGTAAGCAGTCAGCGTTGCGGTGCTGGTCTGGGAGGCATCCATCCAGAGTCTGGGTGTACTGGGAAATTAGGGGGCAGTATTTGTAAGTTGCAGGCGCGGATGCATCGGAAGCCGGAGCTGGCCCAAAATGAATTAGAAGAGTAAATTAACTTGGGAACGTTTATCGGCCCGTAAGCTGACGCCCTGTATGCTTTGTCCCCTGATTAAGGCAGAATGTCTCCGTGAAGGTTGTGCGTGGTGGGAACCTGTCGATAAGAAGTGTGCAGTTCTGTTGCTGGCCTATACGACGGATATAGAGAGTTTTCTTGAAAAGAAGTTGGACAAACTATTCTAATACTTCGATATCATCCCTAAAATTCAGGTCTAAAAATTATTGGCAGTTCTTACATATTCTCGTCTTCCGCAGTAACCCCGATGTCGTGATACAACTCGGACAGACGGCCGCCCCGC
Organism: Methanoculleus sp.; assembly: GCF_020696975.1. Classification (GTDB taxonomy): domain Archaea; phylum Halobacteriota; class Methanomicrobia; order Methanomicrobiales; family Methanoculleaceae; genus Methanoculleus. The sequence goes on along the minus strand of NZ_JAJGBK010000003.1, from coordinate 151,589 downwards.
ACTTATCGCAGATCAGGGTATGGTTCGCTCCGTATGGCTTGTGACAGATCGGACATTCGACCTCGCAATCGGAGCAGAGCGGCTGGTGGCACCCCCGACAGATCTTACTCGCATGCTCTTTGCAGAACGTCTTGCCACATGAACTGCAGACCGAAGCGTGATCGCTACAGACCCATCTCCCGCAGACAGGACATTGAGAGATGTGCTCACTGCAATAGGCCTTGCCGCAAACCTCACATACGGCAGTGGTCTCTTTCTTGACGTTGATGGCACCGAGCTTGAAGTGCTGCGGGCAGTACTGGATGGTATTCTCAAGGACGGTCCCGGAGTGAGCGAAGACTTCTTTCGTGTAAATTGTGCCGAACGCGTTGAAATAAATCGCCCATTTGGGGACCAGAACCATTTCACTCTTGAAGAGTTTTATGTCGCTCCTTCGCGGCACGAACTTTCGGTGTCTTATGTCCAGAATGACATCCCCTTTTGCAGGGGTATACGCCATGTCCTGAGTATTCCTTGCCGTGATGTATTCGATTGTCGCTCTCTCTACCGTACGCTTGGTAACTTCGGGTTTCAGTTCGGTGATCTGATAGTCTGAACCGATCGTTATGGAGTATTCAGGGGAGGGCGAGAAGTCCATCACTTCCCTGAAGGTCTTGAGCGTTTGAACATTGTCGGCGCTCTGCTTCGAGGAACTCAGGGAGTTTAAGATGGAACCCCCTTTCTTGGCCTGCTTGTTGAGCACCTTGCCGTCGAGCAGATCGATGACGACCGTCCCGTCGTCGGAAAACCTATGAAGCTTCTTGGTCGGATCGTAGACCCGGGCTTTGAAGGTATACGGGACTTTGACGTAGGGATGGAAAGTAAGCCGGGCGCTGCTTACCTCGACCAGATGTTTGTTTTGCAGCGGCAATGTCGTCACCATGAGGTAATCGGACTTGATAGACAGAGCGGATCTTAACGTCAGTCGCTCTCCCTGCCGGCTGACTCTGCCGGCAGAGACAGCGAACCACTTTTCCATGATGTCTTCGTGACCGAGGGTCTCGATGTTCCTGCTCTCTGCGAAGTTCTGGGCATCAAGCGTGAAGTCGTTGAAAGCGGCGAAGACACCACGCCAGCCAGGACCGAGGTCATCAAGTTTCTTGGAGAAGTCCCGGATCTCTTTGATGCCGACTGCGGATGTAAAATTCTTGCACTCGATAGCGACCTGCTCTTTCCTTCTCCTAGCGATGACATCGATCTCGTTTGTATAGCCGCCTTGCCCGGGCATCCTGACCCGCCGTTCGGTCTTGTAGCCCTCCGCTTGGTAAATTGAATCGACAATCTCTTCCAGCTTCGTCCCAAGCTCGTAGGCGTTCACGGGTGACGGGGTAACTTCTTCCGGGTATTCCTCTTCCGACCAGTCGATAGGCTTTGACCAGTCATCGTCTGTAGAGGGTTGGATCTGGGTTCCGGCGGTGGCAATGGGTGTCAGCGTTCCCTGTATCAGTCCGGTGCCGCACTCAGGGCAAAACTTTGCATTAATGCTTTGTAACGGCGTCCCGCACTCGGGACAAAACTTTGGCATAGTTATTCACATAATCTGACTCCTTGTACACCTCCTTTAAGGTAACGAAATGAACTTATGGTCATTAATCTCGAAAAAAGGCAAACCAACCGTGTTTTGAGGGGGGACTCATCACAGATCATCCACAGAACGCATAATTTATCTATGCGGCCTTTTCCTGCCGGAGCGTCCTACCCCGCCGCCTGAACGCTCCACCCCCACACCCACACCACGCTCCCGCCGAAAGAAAACCACCCTCCACCCTGCGCATTTCCAAATACCTTTATCACCACTCTCCCAAGAAGTTAACAGAACGGATGAAGATCATCAAGGATCCGGTCCACGGCTACGTCGAGGCGGACGCGACGGCCCTCCGGCTGCTGGATTCGCCGGACGTCCAGCGGCTCCGCCACGTCTCCCAGCTCGGCTTCGCGAACCTCGTCTATCCCGGCGCAAACCACACCCGGTTCGAGCACTCGCTCGGGGCGATGCACCTCGCCGGCCTGATGTGCCGGGAGCTCGGCCTCGATGAGGGGGAGACAAGACTCGTCACCACGGCTGCTCTCCTCCACGACATCGGCCACGGCCCCTTCTCCCACGTCACCGAGCCGGTGATGGAGGAGCTCACCGGGAGGAGCCACCACCAGATCGACCACCTCGTCCGGGAGGGGGCAACCGCCGGGATCCTCGAGGATGAGGGGATCAGCCCCGCCGAGGTCTGCGCCGTCGTCTCCGGAGAACACCGGCTCGCGAGCATCATCCACGGGAGCCTCGACGTCGACCGGATGGACTACCTGATGCGGGACGCCCACTACACCGGCGTGCCCTACGGGACGGTCGACGCCCACCGGCTGATCCGGTCGACGATCCTGACCGCATCCGGTGTCGCGCTGTACGAGGGCGGGATCAACGCCGCCGAGTCGCTCCTCATCGCCCGGACCCTGATGCGCCCGGCGGTCTACTTCCATCACGTGAGCCGGATCGCGACGAGCATGTTCGTCCACGCCCTCCGGGAGGAGGCGAAGAACGTCCCCGGCACGGACGCCCGCGAACTCGTCCGGATGGACGACGCTGCCTGCATGGAGCGGCTGAAGCACTCCCCGCACCCCATCACCCGCGACCTTGCCCGCCGGGTCTACGCCAGGGACCTCTACAAACGGGCGCTCTACGTCGGCGAAGACCGGGTGAACGCCGCCGCCCTCCAGCAGGACCCCGGCCCCGCCCGGGAACGGGACCTCGCCCGGGCGATCGCCGAGACCGCAGGGGTCCCGGAAGACGAGGTTCTCGTGGACATCCCCCGGCTCCCGCGGGCCCTCTCGATGGAGGTCCGGGTCAGGAACAGCCACGCGATGGTGGATATCGAGGAGGTCTCTCCCCTCATCAACACCTTAAACGACACCCGGCGGCAGCAGTGGCGGCTCGGGGTCTACACCACCCGGGAACACCGGAACGCCGTGGAGCAGGCGGCGATGGAGGTGCTCCGGGTGAAGCGGGCGACAAAACAGGATAAACTCGTAGTGACATAACGTATGAGGAGCGCATGACAAAGGAGTTCGTCGTCGGGGTCACCGGGGCAAGCGGGGTCGTCTACGCCCGCCGCCTGCTCGAGGTGCTCTGTGAAGAGGCAACGGTGCATATCGTCATATCCGATACCGCCCGGCAGATAGCCGGGATCGAGCGCGTGGATCTGGACGGGTTCGACGCCATATATGCCGAGAACAGCAACCTCGCGGCCGATATCGCGAGCGGATCGTTTTGCTACGACGGGATGGCGATCGTCCCCTGCAGCATGAAGACACTTGCCGCGGTCAGCAACGGCCTCGCCGACAACCTGATCGGCCGGGCCGCGGACGTCTGCCTCAAGGAGAGGCGGCCTCTCCTCCTCCTCCTCCGGGAGATGCCGCTCTCCCGGATTCACTTAAAAAACATGCTTGCCGCCGACGAGGCGGGCGCGACCGTGATGGTCGCAAGCCCCCCCTTCTACCAGAACCCCGAGACGATCGACGACCTCGTCGATATGGTGGTGGCCCGGGTGCTCGACCACATGGGGGTCAGACACAACCTCGGAACCCGATGGAGCGGATACGATGCGTGACTTTATTGAACGGATGCGGGAGCAGGGCAGGGTCGAGGAGATCGAGCGGCCCTGCTCGACCGTCTACGAGGCTCCCCGTATGGCGAGCCGGACCGATAAGATCCTCTTCTTCCACGACCTCGACGGCCACCGGGGGGTGATGAACCTCCTCGGGAACCGCCAGGCGCTTGCAGCGGCGCTCGGCGTCGACGAGAAGGACCTCGTCCGGCACCTTGCGGGCATGACCTACAACGGCCGCGTCGTGGATGCCGGGCGGCTCGAGGGCGGCGTTCCTGCCGACCTCTCGCGCATCCCGGTCATGAAGCACTTCCCGGGGGACGCCGGGCGCTACTTCACCTCCGGGATCGTCTTCTCGCGCTACGACGGCGTCGAGAACGCCTCCATCCACCGGATGATGGTCCTTGACGACAGGAGAGTCGTCGCCCGCCTGGTGGAAGGGCGCCACACCCATACCCTCCTCAAAACAGCCCTCGCCCGGGGAGAGAAACTCCCGGTCGCGGTCACCGTCGGGACCCATCCCCTCGTGACGTTCGCCGCCTGCACCCGCGTCCCGGAAGGCAAAGAGTTCGCCTACGCCGCGGAGTTGATGGGCGGGGAACTTGCCCTGCGGGAGTGCGCAAACGGCGTCCGGGTCCCCGACGCCGAGATCGTCCTCGAAGGCTACATCACCGTCGAGAAGGCGCCGGAAGGACCGTTCGTCGACATCACCGGGACCTACGACCCCGTGCGCCAGCAGCACATCATCGAGTTCACCCGGATGTACTGCAAGGAGGACCCGATCTACCACGGCATCCTTCCGGCCGGCGACGAGCACAAACTCCTGATGGGTGCCCCCTATGAGCCGAAGATCTACCGCGCTGTGGCTGAGGTGACGACGGTGCGTGACGTCCTCCTCACAAAAGGCGGCGCGGGCTACCTCCACGCGGTCGTCCAGATCAGGAAGAATACGCAGGGCGACGCGAAGAACGCCATTATGGCGGCGTTTGCCGCCCATACCTCGTTAAAGCACGTCGTCGTGGTCGACGAGGACATCGATATCCGCGATCCCCATGACGTCGAGTACGCGATCGCGACACGGGTCCGGGGGGATACCGACATCATGGTCGTCACCGGTGTCCGGGGCTCGTCGCTCGATCCGACCCGCCTCGCCGACGGGACGAACGTGAAGGTCGGGGTCGATGCCACGATGGTTATGGGGCGCGAGGACGAATTCAAGAGAGCGGAGTGGCTGTAAGTGTATCTGGAGAAAGACGACGAAAGGGTGCTCGCCGGCGAGTTCGGCGAGACACGCCAGAAGATGATGGAGATCCTGGTCGCGCTCGGCGGGGTGTACGGGGCCGAGAGGCTCGTCCCGATCGCGAGCGCCCAGGTGAGCGGTGCGTCCTACAAGACCATTGGGAGATGGGGGCTCTCCTGGCTGCAGAGCCTCAACGCCCGGGTGGTCGTCCCGACGGTCTTAAACCCCATCGGTATGCCGCAGGACAGGTGGCAGGAGTTCGGGATCGAGGAAGAGTTCGCCGCCCGCCAGACGGAGGTCGTCGAGGCCTACCGGCGGCTCGGGATCAAGATCGAGTGCACCTGCACGCCCTACTACCTCCGCATCACGGAGTACGGGGAGCACCTGGCCTGGTCGGAGTCCTCGGCGGTCGCCTACGCGAACTCGGTCCTCGGCGCCCGGACGAACCGCGAAGGCGGACCGAGCGCCCTTGCGGCGGCGATCATCGGAAAGACCCCGTACTACGGGCTCCATATCGTCGAGAATCGGCGGCCGCAGGTCGTCGTCGAGGTCGAGAGCGGGGCTAACCACTGGGGCGCTATCGGTTACGTGGCGGGCAAGAAGGTGGGGAACCGGATCCCGATCTTCACGGATATCCGGCCGAACCGCGACCAGTTAAAGGCGCTCGGCGCCGCGATGGCCGCGACCGGGGCGGTCGCGCTCTTCCACGTCGATAAGATCACCCCCGAGACCCGGGTCTTCAACTTCCCGACCGACGACCTCGACCGGGTGACAGTGAGCGGCGACGAGGTCCGGGCCCTCTTTGAAGAGAAGGAGGTCGAGGCGGTCGCGGTCGGGTGCCCGCACTGCTCGGCGGACGAACTCCGGGAGCTTGCGGACCTTCTCAAAGGAAAGACGACGACAAAGCCCCTCTATATCTTCGCCGCCCGGGGGGTTGCGGCGGCGAATCCCGACCTTGTTGCCGCGATCGAGAAGAGCGGCGCCCGGGTGATTACGGACACCTGCATGGTCGTCTCGCCCCGGATGGACGAGTTCGGCTCGATCATGGTCGACTCGGGGAAAGCCCTCGCCTACGTTCCCGGGATGTGCGGCGCGCTCGCCCGGATCGGGACACGGAAAGAGTGTGTCGAGGTCGCGACGTCGTAAGAAGGGGAAGAGCGGTCCGCTTCCCCCTGTCAAACTCTTTTGTGCGGTGCTTGAACTCCGGCCCTTCGGCCCGTCGCAACGTTCTTAATGTGAAAGAGGCATAGATGCGCGTATCGGCCGAAAAGGGGGATGTATGACAGAGAGGAAAGATATCGATGCCATGCGGCGGAGGCGGGATATCGACGGGCTGGTAGAGGCGCTCTCGGACCCCGAGGAGATCGTGCGGCTGACCGCCGCCGAAGCCCTCGGGCTCGTCGGGGACGAACGGGCGCTCGAGCCCCTGGAACGACTGAAGTTCTCGGACTCCGACGCGGGCGTCCGGCGGGCCGCATCCGCCGCCCACACCCAGGTGGTGGGGAGGCTTGCCGGCCGGAAGGCTGCGGGGGGCTGACCCCGGACGCAGACGGTCAGCTCCCGATCAGGAACCGGACAAGGAACGGCTGCCCGCGCCAGGACGTCCTGACATGCCGGAGAAGGTACGCAAGAAGGATCATGCCGGCAAAGAGAACCAGGTACGTTGCCATGTACGCCGGTAACGGCAACTGGATCAGGAGGGGTTCGACCACTTTTACGATGATGGCGTAATGGACGATGTAGATGGCCAGCGAGCATTCTCCGGCCGCCCGCAGGGGATCCATGAGCGCATACTGCCCGCGGAGATGATCGAGAACCGTCAATCCCAGGGGAATGAGACCGGCAGAGAGAAGTAAGAGGCCGGTGGCCGGCGGGTAGAAGAACTCCACGTAACCTTCACGGATATACTGCGCACCGGGAAAGAGCGTCCAGAGGGCTGCCCCGGCAAGCACGAGCCCGAAGCCGTAAAGGCCTTCGTTCTGGAACCGGAACCGCGGCAGGGTCCGGTCTCTCCAGCGGTGCACCCCCACCTCGGCACCGAAGAGGGCGACGGCAAGCCAGGGGAAGACCGGGAACCAGCCGTCCACAAACCAGGCCCGGACGACGTCGAGAGGCGCCGGGAAAGGGTCGTCGGAGATGGAGAAGGGCACGAGCGTGACGTAGGGGGTAACGATAGCCTCCTCCGAGTAGCCGAACCCCGCGTGCAGGAGAGGCGTTATGCAGACGATTGCAACGATGACAGCCCAGCGTTTCCGCTCCGGGAGGCCAAGGTAGAGGTAGGCGAGCGGGAGCGAAAGGCCGATGAGGTAGAGGACCTCCATGTCGAGGAACGGGACGCAGTCGAATACCAGCAGGTGAAGGAACACCCCGGCAAGGATGACGAGCCCGCCCCTCGTGGCCATATACGAGAGGGGCCTGCCCTTGCCTGTTCGGGAGAGGGCAACCATCATTCCGGCGAGGCCGATAAAGAGCGGGGCCGCAAGAGAGGAGAGGAAGCGGTACCAGCCCGGGGCCGGCGGCAGGAGGAGCGCCGGCGTGAGGTTCGCCATGATCATGAGCGTGATCGCGAGACCGCGAAGGATGTCGACGGGAATATCGCGAAAAGAGCCGGTTTTGGCAACTGATTTCACGGACGGGGGGTCCATATGTTATGTAAATCGTTTTGGCGAAATAAGATTGTGCATTTTACCCGGACGGGCGGAGGTCTCCACCCCGGCCCAAAATCAGCCCACTACAGGAGGCCGGGACCCTCCCGGCAAGGCTATATACCGCCGGGACGCCTACGCGAGAGCGATCAGGAGGTTATCATGGCGACCATTGATGATATCGACACCATGCGGGATGCCCGGGACGTCGACGGGCTGATCCGGGCACTCCAGGACCCTGACGAGTACGTCAGGGCGCAGGCGGCCCTCTCCCTCGGAACGATCGCAGACCCGAAGGCACGAGAGCCGCTCGAGAGGATGCGAGAAGAGGACCCGAGCGCATCGGCCCGGGAGGCGGCCGCGACCGCGTACAAGTGGGTGGTCGGCCGGATCCAGGAGGTCGAGGCCGCCCGGGGGAGCCTCGAGTCCAAAATCCCGAAGACCTGGTAAGGCCGGCTCACAGGACGACGAAGTTGAGCCAGAGGAAGGCTGTCCCGATCGCCACCGTGACGAAGAGCACGAGCATTCCGACCTTCAAAAACTCCACGAACGATATAGTGAGGCCGTTCCGTGCGGCGATCCCGAGGACGACGACGTTTGCCGACGCCCCGATGACCGTGCCGTTCCCGCCGAGGCAGGCCCCGAGCGAGAGCGCCCACCAGAGCGGGTAGATATCCATCGCCCCGCTCATGCCCTGGATCAGGGGGATCAGGGTGGCGGTGAGCGGGATGTTGTCGACGATGGCTGAGGCGATGGCGGCGAACCAGGCGATGATCAGGATGGCCTCGCCTTCTGAATGGACGTTCTCGACCACGAACCCGGCGACGCTCGCGATGACCCCGGTCTGGACGAGGGCCCCGACGACGACGAAGAGCCCGCCGAAGAAGAAGAGGGCCGGCCACTCGATCTTCTCAAATATCTCCTCAGGCGACTGCCTGCTCCAGAAGAGAAGGATGGACGCGCCGATCAGGGCGACGAGGGCGGGTTCCAGACCGAGCTGGTCGTGGATGAAGAACATCCCGATGACGAGCGCGATGACGACGACCGATTTCTTGAAGAGGGACCGGTCGCGGATCGCCTCCTGCTCCTTTAATTCCGCAAACGTCCTCTCGATCCCTTCCTGCTCGTCGGGCGAGACGTGAAGGTCCTTTCTGTAGATGAAAGCGAGCAGCCCCAGGACGACGACGAGGTTGACAACCATCATCGGCGCCATGTTGATGATGAACTCGTTGAACGTCAGGCCGGCGGCCGATCCGATCATGATGTTCGGCGGATCGCCGATCAGCGTCGCCGCCCCGCCGATGTTCGAGGCGAATATTTCAGCAATCAGGAAGGGCATCGGACTGGTCTTCATGACGCTTGCGACGTAGAGGAGCATCGGAGTGATGAGGAGGACCGTCGTGACGTTGTCGAGGAACGCGCTGGCGATGCCGGTCACGAGCGAGAAGAGCAACAGCACCCGCATAGGACTCCCTTTCGCAAGTTTCGCCGTCTTGATAGCGATGTACTCAAAAAGACCGCTGCCCCGGGCGGTGTTGACGATGATCATCATCCCCATCAGGAGGAAGATGGTGCCGAGGTCGATGTACTCCGGGATCATCTCCCACGGGACGATATGGAGAAGGACGATGATCGATGCGCCGAGCATCGCGACCACCGCACGGTGGATCCGCTCGTCGATGATGAGCGCGTAGGTGAAGAGGAAGACCGCGACGGCGATCAGTTCCGGGCCGACGATCATGCTCCGCCACCCCGGCGACGGTAGAGGCCCGGTGCGGCAGGGCACGGTATGAGAGACTGAAAGATAAACATAGAACTCCCCGAAAAGGACAAATTGTAGAATTCAGGTAGGCCCGGTCTTCCCATAATCATGCCGGTTTATGCTGCCTCTATGGAGGGAAAAAACCGCCGTTTCGGCGCTGCACCCCCGGAGATCGGCAGGGTGCCGGCAGAAAGGTTCAGGCCGGTACGGGAGGCGTTTCGTCCTCCCTCCCGGCCCGGAGCCGGATGATCTTGTAGGCCTCCCCCGCAATCAGGACCGGCAGCCCGAGCAGGGCGAGCAGCCCCCAGTCGGCCAGGGTCAGCGGCGCGGTCCCGAGGAAGATGTTGAAGATCGGGACGTAGACGACCAGTGCCTGGAGGGCGAGGCTCCCGAGGATCGCGAGGAGCAGGTAGGGGTTTGAGAAGAACCCGACCCGGTAGAGAGGGTAGCGGAACGACCGGAAGTTCAGCACGTTGTAGAGCTCGAAGATGATGAGACCGGTAAACGCCATCGTCCGCGCCCGGTCGAGGTCGACCTCGTGGAGCCCGGAGAAGACGTAGATGGTCAGCAGACCGAGCCAGACCCCGAGGATGAGGATGACGAGGTAGGCGTTGCGCGTGAGAATGGCCTCCGCGGGGTCCCGCGGCCGTCTCTGCATGACGTCCCGCTCGGCGGGCTCGAGGCCGAGGGCGAGGGCGGTGAGGCCGTCGGTGACCAGGTTTATCCAGAGGATCTGGACGGGGATGAGGATGAGGGGCAGGCCGAGGAGGAGCCCGCCGACGATCGCGACGAGTTCGCCGACGTTCGAGGAGAGGAGGTAACGGGTGAACCGGCTGATGTTGTCGTACTCCCGCCTCCCTTCCTCGACGCCGGCGACGATGCTTGCGAAGTTGTCGTCCACGAGCACCATGTCGCTTGACTCCTTTGCCACATCCGTCCCCTTGATCCCCATGGCTATACCGATGCTCGCCTTCTTCAACGCCGGAGCGTCGTTGACGCCGTCGCCGGTCATGGCGATGACCGCCCGGTTCCGGGAGAGGATATCGATCACCCGGAGTTTGTGCTCCGCCGTGACCCGGGAGAGGACCTTCGTCGTCCGGAGACGCCGTTCGAGTTCGTCGTCGTTCAGGGCCTCGAGTTCGGCCCCCGTCAGCGCCCCCTCGCTCGGGAGCCCGAGGCCCCGGGCGATGGCGTAGGCGGTCAGCGGGTTGTCGCCTGTTATCATGATCACGTCGATCCCGGCGCTCCGACAGAGCCGTATCGCCTCCGCCGCCTCCGGGCGTGGAGGGTCGACGATCCCGGCGAACCCGAGAAAGATCAGGTCCTCTTCCACCGCATCCTCGGTCAACTCGATGCCGGCCGGGAGCGGGCGGTATGCCGCCCCGAGCAGCCGGAGTCCCTGCGACGCGTACTCTTCAATCTCGGCAAGAAGCGTCTTGCGAAGGTCGTCCGTGAGCGGCACGGCCAACCCCTCGCGGAGCAGCCGGGACGACCGGGCGAGGAGCACTTCCGGCGCCCCTTTCACGTAGGCGACGTCCCCTTCCGCCTCCCGGTAGACGATCGTCATCCGTTTCCGTGTGGAGTTGAACGAGAACTCCTTCACCGCCTCCGGGGCATCATCACGGGAGAGGCCGGCCTTCGTCGCCGCGACGACGAGCGCCCCCTCGGTCGGCGTGCCGAAGATCCGCCACCCTCCCTCCTCGAGGACAAGGGTTGCGTGGTTGCAGAGGAGGACGGTTCTGAGGAACTGCCGGAGCCCCGGGTCAGTGAGGGGGTCGACAGGTTTTTCCTCAACGAGGAATTCGCCCATCGGGAGATACCCGGCCCCGGTCACCTCGGCCTCCGTATCAGGCGTCCTCACCCTGACGACCGCCATCTCGTTCCGGGTGAGGGTCCCCGTCTTGTCCGTGCAGATGACCGAGACCGCACCGAGCGTCTCCGACGCCGGCAGGTGGCGGATCAGGCAGTTTCTCCGCATCAGGTTCTTGATCCCGAGAGCGAGCGTCAGCGTCACGACCGCCGGGAGGCCTTCCGGGATCACCGCCACCGCGAGCGAGACCCCGACGAGGAACATCTCAAGGAGACCCCGCTGCTGCAGGAGGCCGACGATGACCACGAGAACGGCTGTGCCGATGGCGATCAGCCCGAGGTCGCGGCCGAGGCGGTCCATCTGCCGGGCAAGCGGGGTCGTCTCGTCCGCGACCCGCTGAGAGAGGCCGGCGATCATACCGAACTCGGTCTTCATCCCGGTGGCGACCGCGATCCCCCGCCCCCGCCCGTTGACCACCGTCGTGCCTGCAAAGACCATGTTGCTCCGCTCGGCAAGCGGGGTCCCGGCGGGAAGCGACCCCGGCGCCTTGTCGACAGGCGTCGACTCCCCGGTCAGCGGGGCTTCGTCCACCTCAAGCGACGTCGCCTCCGTGATGAAGAGGTCGGCGGGCACCTTCTCTCCCATCTCGAGGACGACAAGGTCTCCCGGGACGATCGCGGAGGCCTCGATCTCCTGACCCTCCCCGCCGCGGACGACCACGGCGTGCTGGACGAGCATCTTCCTTAAGGCCTCGATCGCCTCCCCTGCCTGCCACTCCTGGGAGAACCCGAGCAGGGCGTTCAAGACGACGATGATCAGGATTGCCGCGGCATCGATGGCCTCGCCGACGAGGAACGAGACGGCTGCCGCGATGATCAGGATGACGATGAGAACGCTCTTGAACTGCCGCAGGAAGACCTGAAGACGGGTCTCCCGGGCCTCCTCCTGGAGAACATTCGGCCCGTAACGTTGCAGCCGCACCTCGGCTTCTCCCGGAGATAGGCCTGTTGGGCCGGTGTCGAGTCTTTGTTCGATCTCCCCGGCGGAGAGGGTGTGCCACCCGGGGAGAGACCCTCCTTCTGCGCTCGGGCCCCCCTCCGGGCTTTGATTCGACACGGCCATACACTTCCGGTTCTGCACCGGGCTATAAAAAGATATAGAGATCGCCCCAACGCGCACGAGAAGGCCTCAATGGCGGCCGGGATGGGCGGGCAGCGGGACCGGGGCCGGCCATCCGGCAACATTATATCTCCCGGCCGAACCGATCCGGTGCCGGGTCGGCAGTCCGGCCCGGGGAGGTATGGACAATGAGCAGGATAGCGGTCCTGATTACGGATATGTTCGAGGATGTCGAGTATACGCGACCGGCGGCGGCGTTCCGGGAAGCCGGCCACGAACTCGTCCACGTCGGCCTCTCCGCAGGAGAGACCGTCCACGGGAAGAAGGAGCAGACGCCGGTCACGATCGACCGGGCAGCCTCAGACGTAACGCCGGAAGACTTCGACGCGCTCTTCATACCGGGCGGCTACTCGCCCGACAAACTCCGGGCCCACGACGAGCCCGTCGAGTTCGTCCGCCGGTTCGTCGAGAGCGGGAGACCGGTCTTCGCCATATGCCACGCGCCGCAGCTTCTGATCAACGCGCAGGTGCTCCGGGGCCGCAAGATCACCGGCTGGAAGTCCGTTGCCCAGGACATCAGGAACGCGGGTGCGGAGTACATCGACCGGGAGGTCGTGATCGACGGCAACCTGGTCTCGAGCCGGCAGCCAGAGGACATCCCGGCGTTCGTCGGGGCGTCGCTTGACATGCTCGCCAGGACCGGCGGCGGGAAGGCCAGGCCTGCAGCGCCACAATCGCGGTGAGGGCGAGACCCCGCCGCACAAACTCTTTATGGGTGCGGCCCGCATCCACTCATAAGGATGAGTCCTGCAGGTCTGCCAGATACACCGGCATGGGGCAGGCTTGCAATCATTGTTCTCGCCACGGCGCTCTCTGTTCTCCTGGGTCTCCTGATTGATGCCGGCGTTGCGTATATCCACTTCTTCTACCCGGTGATCGTCCTCGCCGCATTCTGGTACGGGAGGCGCGCGGTATACCCGGCGATTCTGCTTGCTCTCCTCAGCGTCGCCATCGAATACACGCTCTCCGGCCCCCCGGGAGCGGGCGCCCTCGTGGGTGCGGGGGTCTTCATCCTCGTCGCATACCTCCTCGGCTACCTCTTCGAGGTCGCGGGGCGGCGGCGTGCCGACGGCCTGCACCTCCGTGTCGGTGAGCCCGACGCAGCCGCGTGCGACCGGAGCACAAGGAGACTGATCGCCCGACTCTCGAGCAGGGACCCAGAGAAGCGCTACCAGGCAGCCGGGTGTCTCGGGGATGCGGGAGAGACCGCCGCGGTCGGGCCGCTCGCCGCCCTCCTCTCGGACCCCGAGAGCGGCGTCCGCTGGAAGGCGACGGAGGCGCTCGGCAAACTGGGTTCCCCGGCCGTCGGACCGCTCACCGAGAGCCTGCGCGCCGGAAACGTCGACGTCCGGTGGATGGCTGCGGTCGCTCTCGGCGATATCGGCGACCCCGCGGCGGTCCCGGCGCTGATGGAGGCGCTCGACGACGAGGACGCCTACGTCCGGAGCCGGGTGGCCCTCGCACTCGGGGCTATCGGCGAGCCTGCGCGGGAGAGGCTCATCGCGGCCCTCTCTGCCGGAGATACCCGCGTCCGGCGGGGGGCGGCGCTGGCGCTCGGGAGCATCGGGGGTGAGAGGGCAGTCACGGCCCTCATCGGCGCCCTCCGCGACCCTGATGGGGAAGTGCGGCAGCGAGCCTCGGGTGCGCTCGGGGATATCGGTGATCCTGCCGTCCCCGTCCTTCTTGCCGCGCTCCGGACGGACGAGAGGGAGGTGAGAGAGGCGGTGGTCGCCGCGCTCGGCCGGGTCGGGAGGTCTGCCGTTGAGCCACTCATTGCGGCGCTCGGTGCCGATGACCGGCGCGTCCGCACGGGGGCGGCGGCGGCCCTCGGGGAGATCGGCGATCCCGGTTCGGTCGATGCCCTGATCTCGGCCCTGAACGATGAGGAGGAGGCGGTGCGCGAGGCCGCCCGGGAAGCACTCGGAGCCGTCAGGAAGACATAACACCAGCGAAGGAGCACCTGAACGCTATGACTGAAGAGACCCGGATTAGTGAACTGGTTGCCGACCTCAGGCGCGGTCCTCTCGCGGCGCGCCGGGCCGCGACCGCCGAACTCGGCGAGCATGGAGAGGCAGCCGTCAGGCCGCTCATCGCCGCGATGCAGGATGGCGATAACGACGTCCGGTGGTATGCCGCGCGGGCGCTGGTGCAGATCGGCGAGCCTGCAATCGACCCGCTCCTCGAGGCGATGCGTGCCGGAAGAGACCGGGACTTCCGGCGCTACGCGACGGCGGCCCTGGTGGGGATGGGGGAGGTCGCCGTTGAACCGCTCGTCGGTATCATCGAGAGCGCCGACCCGGATCTCCAGCCGTTCGCCGCGATGGCCCTCATGAGGATCGGTGAGGCGGCGGTTGAACCGCTCCTCCGCCTGATGAAGAGCCCTGACCCGAAGACGCAGGAGCGGGCTGCGCTTCTCCTCTGGAAGATGGGAGAGCCGGGCGCCACCCCACTCACCGAAGCACTGGAAACCGCCAGGGATGCGGGCCGATCCGTGAACAATAAATGATCCAAAAGCCCTCAGATTCTAAGTCTGATGGCACCTCATGTGGCAGAACCTCCCTCCCGGTTCCTGCGGGAAGGGCTCTCCGGGAACTCCCGGGCAGTACTGATTACAGGCATCGCACTTACTGCAGTCCTCATCACCGCGCTCGTGGAGCCCCCCGGAACCGGCCTCATCCTCTGGCCCCTCCTCTTCATCTCCGCCATACTCGCCGGTTACCACTACCACGAGAGGGGGATTGTCGTCGCTACCGTCTTCGGGCTGGCCGGGCTCAGTATCGTCTCGCTCCGGGCATACCCCGACCTGACC
The DNA here is from genome assembly GCF_020696975.1 of Methanoculleus sp. Classification (GTDB taxonomy): domain Archaea; phylum Halobacteriota; class Methanomicrobia; order Methanomicrobiales; family Methanoculleaceae; genus Methanoculleus. The sequence continues at coordinate 136,509 of NZ_JAJGBK010000003.1, read as the reverse complement.
GCACCCCTCCCGGCGGCGCTCCTCCCCTTCGTCGGCATGATTGCTCTCGCGTCGCTCGCCTCAACCATCGGGTACTCAACCCGCCGCCGGGAGAACATGCTGCGGGGGCCCGGCGGGGCGTTCCTTCTTCGAAGCGAGAACAGGACGATTGCTGATCTGAACCGTGAATTCGCGGATATCCTGGGATATACGAGAGATGACCTGCAGAACCTGCCGGTATCAAGCATCTGGCCCTCTACCGAAGACCACGAACGGTTCTTCGCCATGGTAAAGCCGGGGGAGCAGGTCGGCGTTATCGAGACGGAATTCGTCGGCCGGGACGGAGCATCCCGGTGGTTCGCCCTCTCGGGGCTCTACCTCGACCGGGCCACCATAGCCTGCCGGGTCTCGGAGATCACCCGGTACAAAGAGATGGAGGAGACCCTGAGCGCCGAGCGCTGCCGCCTCTTCTCGGTCCTGGACACCCTTCCTGCCTACGTCAGCCTGCAGGGAGAGGACCACACGTTCAGGTTCACCAACCGGGCGTTCCGGGAGATCTTCGGCGACCCTGAAGGCAGACCCTGCTACGAGGTCCAGCAGGATTCTCCCACACCCTGCAACCCCTGCCGGGGAGCGCCGGTCTTCACCCGCAAGAGCTCGCAGCAGTGGACGTGGAGCCACCAGGACGGGAAGGCCTACGAGGTCCACGCCTACCCCTTCACCGACACGGACGGGTCGAACCTGATGCTGCAGCTCGGTGTCGAGATCACCGAACGCGTCCAGACTGAGAAGGCGCTCGAAGGGTTTACGAAGAACCTCCAGGCGAAGAACCAGGAACTGGAGACGCTGAGAAGCGAACTCTGTGTCGTCAACCAGGATCTTGACGTGATCGTCAGGGAACGGACCGCCGACGTGGAGAGACTCCTCACCCAGAAGAACGAGTTCATATCGCAACTCGGGCACGACCTCAAGGCCCCCCTGACCCCGCTGGTCGCGCTCATGCCCCGGATCCTGCAGCTGGAGCAGGACCCGGCGCTCCGGCGCCTCCTTGAGATCACCGGCAGCAACGTCACCTACATGAAGGACCTGGTCGAGAAGACCCTGCGGCTGGCTCATATGAACTCCCTGCACGTCGAACTCGACCTCGAGCCGCTGAACCTGCGCGCCGAACTGAAGAACGTCCTGAGGAACTACGCCGTCCCGTTCAAGGCACGGGCCATAACCGTCAACACCCGTGTCCCGACAGGGCTCATCGTCAGGGCCGACCGTGTCCTCCTTGGCGAGGTCTTCGACAACCTGATCGCCAATGCGGCAAGGAGCATGCCGAACGGGACCGGGACGATCAGCATCAGCGCCGCCCGCGAAGAAGGGGTCGTCATCGTCGCGGTCAGCGATTCCGGCGTCGCCATGACTCCCGGGCAGTTCGAGCGGGTCTTCGCCGAGTATAAGAGGACCGAACCCTCCCGGCACGACCTCGAGTCTCCCGGCCTCGACCTCGCCATCTGCAGGCGGATCGTCGAGCGGCATGGAGGCCGGATATGGGCCCGGAACTCCGGGGAGGGGACGGGGTCGACGATCTTCTTCTCCCTTGAGGCTGCGGACGGCCTGTGAGAGGGGGATGTATTCCGCACGGTTAAAACGCCTGGATTCGAGATATCTCAGAAATCTGCCTCTTTTCACAGGCCGCCGGGGCCGGCCCCGCACGCGGCCCCGAGCTCTCTAAATGCGTGAAAGACCCATACTTCATGTATGGAGGTCTCACCTGCTACCGCCCGGTACCTCGACGGACTCGAGGCCGGTCTTGAGTCCGCAATGGCGCTTGCCGCTGCCGCACGGGCCCGTGGACTCGACCCGACGACGGCGATCGAGATCCCGATAGCAAGCGACCTCGCCGACCGCGTGGAGGCGCTCCTCGGCTACAAAGGGATCGCGGCCCGGATCCGGGAACTCGAAGAGACAATGTCGCGAGAAGAGGCGGCGCTCCGGATCGGCGACGATTTTGTGGCCCGGAAATTCGGCGAGACGACGCCTGAAGAGATCCTCGACCACGCCATCCGGGGAGCGATGGCGCTCCTGACCGAAGGCGTGGTGGCCGCCCCGACGGAGGGGATCGGGAAGGTCAGCCTCGGGAAGAACGACGACGGGACGGAGTACTTAAAGATCTACTACGCGGGCCCCATCCGGAGTGCCGGCGGGACGGCGCAGGCGCTCTCGGTCCTGGTGGGCGACTACGTCCGCCAGGCGCTCGGGATCAACCGCTACATCCCCCGCCCGGAGGAGGTGGAGCGCTACATCGAGGAGATCCGGCAGTACAACAACATCATGAGCCTGCAGTATCTCCCGAGCGAGAAGGAGCTCCGGATGATCATCGAGAACTGCCCGGTCTGCATCGACGGCGAACCGACCGAGCAGCAGGAGGTGAGCGGCTACCGGAACCTGGAGCGGGTGGAGACGAACACCGTCCGGGGCGGGATGGCGCTCGTCGTCGCCGAGGGGCTCGCCCTGAAAGCCCCGAAAGTCTTAAAGAACGTCCGGAAAATGAAGATGGAGGGATGGGACTGGCTGGAGGTGATGATCGGCGGCGGCCCGAAGACCAGCGACGACGATAAGGGCGCCGCGATCAAGCCGAAGGACAAGTACATCCGGGACCTGATCGGCGGCCGGCCGGTCTTTTCGTACCCGATGCGCAAGGGCGGGTTCCGGCTCCGCCTCGGCCGGGCGCGGAACACCGGGTTTGCGGCCGCGGGCCTGAACCCGGCGACGATGCATATCCTCGGGGATTTCCTCGCGGTCGGGACCCAGATGAAGGTCGAACGGCCGGGAAAGGCGGCGGGGATCGTGCCCGTGGACTCGATCCAGGGGCCGACGGTCAAACTCCGGAGCGGCGAGGTCCTCCGGGTCGACGACGCGGCGGAGGCCAAACGGATCGCAGGAAAGATCGAGGAGATCCTGGACGTCGGCGAGATCCTGATCAGTTTCGGGGAGTTCATGGAGAACAACCACCCCCTGATGCCCCCGAGTTACTGCGAGGAGTGGTGGCGGCTCGAAGGGGGGACGCGGCGGCCGGCAAACGAACTTGAGGCGATCGAGTTCGCACTCGAGGGGGTCCCACTCCATCCCGACTACACCTACATGTGGGACGACGTCGCCCCGGCCGATATCGCCCTCCTTGCGGACGCGGTCAGCACCGGCGGCAGGGTCGAGGACGGGGTGCTGATGCTCGAGAACACCCCGGAGGTGAAGGCAGTCCTCGAGGAACTCCTGGTCCCCCACCGCCTTTCGGGGGACCGAATCGCGATCGGCGAACACCTGGTGCTGCTCGCCTGCCTCGGCCTGACGCTCCAACTCGAAAAGCGGCCGGCGTGGCAGGACGCCCCGATGGAGAACTCGCTCGACCTCGTGATGCACCTCTCGGGCTTTACGGTCCGCTCGAGGGCCGGGACCCGGGTCGGCGGCCGGATGGGGCGGCCGGGGAAGTCGAAACCGCGGGAGATGAAACCGCCGCCCCACTCGCTCTTCCCCATCGGGGACGAGGGCGGGTCGCGCCGGTCGTTCCAGGCGGCCTGCACCTCGAAACCCCGGTCGAACACCGACGGCGGCGTGATCGAGGTGGAGGTCGGCGAGCGGCGCTGTCCCGCCTGCGGCGCCTTCACCTACAAGAACCTCTGCGAATGCGGGGCGCACACGGTCCCGGTATTCCGGTGCCCAAAGTGCGGCAAGGACGTCGGGCAGGATGTCTGCCCCCGGTGCAACATGCCGACGGCCTGCCTCCAGAAGGTCTCGATCAACGTGAAGAGCGAGTACGCGGCGGCGCTCGCGCACCTCGGGGTGCGTGAGTCGGCGATCCCGCTCCTCAAGGGCGTCAAGGGGCTGATCTCCCGCGAACGGCCGGTGGAATCCATCGAGAAGGGGATCCTCCGGGCGTTGCAGAACCTTTATGTCTTCAAAGACGGGACGGTCCGCTACGACATGATCGACCTTCCCCTGACCCACTTCCGGCCGGACGAGGTCGGCGTCCCCGTCGAGCGGCTCCGGGAACTCGGCTACACCCACGATACCTACGGCCGGGAACTCGTCAGCGCCGACCAGGTGCTGGAACTCCGCCACCAGGACATCCTTGTCTCGGAGGGCTGCGGAGAGTGGCTCGTGCGGGTCGCGAAGTTCGTCGACGATCTCCTGGTCCGGGTCTACGGGCTCGAGCCCTTCTACCGGGCGGAGAAGCCGCTTGACCTGGTGGGGCAGCTCCTGATGGGGCTTGCGCCGCACACGAGTGCCGGGGTCCTCGTCCGGCTGATCGGGTACTCGAAGGCCCCGGTCGGCTACGGCCACCCGTTCTTCCACGCAGCAAAACGGCGGAACTGTTTCTCCGGCGAGACGGAGATCACCGTCTCGGGCGGCCGGGGGTGGACGACGGTCCCCATCCGGCAGTTCGTCGTGGAGAACTTTGATGTCGCAAAGCCGGGGATCGACCACGTGGGGACGTTCTACTCCGACCCCCGGCAGCCGTATTTTGTGAAGAGCATCGACCCGCAGGGAAAGGTCAGCATCAAAAAGGTCACTTCCGTCTCAGTCCACCGGGCCCCGGCGCACCTCATCCGGTTCGCGACGAAGCGGGGGAAGATCCTTACGGTCACGCCCGATCACGCGATGCTCGTCTGGGATACCGACTACCTCCGGAAGATCCGGGCGCTCGAGGTCGCGGTCGGCGACCGGGTCCCGGTGGAGGAGGGCGGGCTCGTCGTGGCGGACGAGGTCGTCTTCCGCGAGACCGTCCAGGCGCTCGACGACCGGGTCTACTGTCTGACGGTCGCCGATAACCATACGCTGATCGCAAACGGCATCTTTTGCGGGCAGTGCGACGGCGACGAGGACTGCGTGATGCTCCTCCTCGACGGGCTGATCAACTTCTCCCGCGCCTACCTCCCCGAGACCCGGGGCGGGACGATGGATGCGCCGCTCGTCCTGACCACCCGGATCGACCCGGCGGAGGTCGACAAGGAGAGCCTGAACGTCGACGTCTGCGACCATTACCCGATCGAGGTCTACAACGGCTGTCTCACCTACACCCACCCAAAAGACCTCGACAAGTACGTCGACCGGGTGGAGCGGCGGCTCGGCACCCCGGCCCAGGTCGAGGGGTTCCTCTTCACCCACCCGACATCGAACATATCGGCGGGGCCGCTCGAGTCGACCTACACGAAACTCGGCTCGATGCTCGACAAACTTGAGGCGGAACTCGACCTCGCAAAGAAGATCCGTGCCGTGGACGAGGACGACGTTGCCGAGCGGGTCCTGAACACCCACTTCATCCGCGACCTCCAGGGGAACCTCAACGCCTTCTCGAAACAGAAGGTGCGGTGCATGAAGTGCAACGCGAAGTACCGGCGGATGCCGCTTGCCGGGAAGTGCACGCGTTGTGGGGGGAACGTCATTCCGACCGTCCACGAGGGTTCGGTGAAGAAGTACCTGGAGATGTCGCGCAACATATGCGCGACCTACGCGATAACCGAGTACACGAAGCAGCGGGTGGAGGTTCTCTTCATGCAGATCGAGTCGACCTTCGGCGAGCCCCCGGAGAAGCAATTGGGGCTTGCGGATTTCATGTAGAGGAGCCGCCCGGCGCCGGAGGCCGTCCGGGATCGGGTCTTCGTCCGGCGGGGCCGGCCGCCATCAAGCTCATTACTTTTGAGGTTCAAAAGGTACAGGCGCGAGTGTTACCGAGCGGCCAAAGGTGATCGACTCAAGATCGATTCTCGAAGGAGTTCGCAGGTTCGAATCCTGCCACTCGCATTTTTTGGGTGGGTTATAGGTCAGTAGTGAAAGTGCATTCTCACATGTGAAATCATGTGATTCTGAAAAGTTACTTGAAGGACAGTACACTCTTATTACATCATTTTCAACTGCTACCTTTGGCTTCCCTGTACAGATTAATAATATACATCGAAAAATACTTCTGGTACCCATAACGCTGATATTTCGCAAATTTTTGCGAATATGTGTTAAAGAAAGACTCCATTTCGCCTCCAAATTTTTGTTCAAGATCAATATCTTGAACCGGAGAATCCAGAGAGATTTCTATCCACTTTATTAAAAATTGATACATATGAAAGTAATATTTAAGGAGATCTTCAACTTCGTACTCCTTGCCATCAAGGCGGACAATTTTATTTTTTTCCGAATCGTAAAACAAATTTGAATGTGAGATCTTATTCCGAATAGATTTAGGATCGCTATTATTTCCAAAAATAGAATTGTTGTTAGGAGGCATCCCGAGAATTGCCTGAAGAACGCCATTGATCATCCCGGGTAGTGCATGGTCGTGATACTCATCTCTTTTAACATCCTCTCGAAATTTCACAATTCTTCTGTCGTTATTATTGATCGAATCATCATCTAGTATAACTGCAAATAGTCGCCTGTCCGTCATATGCAAAATTAACTCGAATGTAGTACTAAAGAGCCAAATAAACACGCTAATCTGAATTGTTTGAGGTATTTCCCCCCATTTTTCTTCTAGTTCTCCAATTACTTCTGTTAGGTAAACTAATGGCCCAGAAATTTCTAGAAAATCTTTTACGGGGGATTGCGAAGTTTTTGCTACCAAATTTAGAATCTTTTTATCATCTTCTGTTATTAAGTCACAATACTTTCCCTCCAAATAATACTTATCTGAAACGAGGCGGTTAAAGAACACCTCAATATTTTCATAGTTAAGACATTCGGCCATATTATTTGATGCTTTTTTAAAAAAGTATGAAACGATTATTGGTTGTTTTGAATATAGTGCCCGTTCAAATTGTTCCATAAACTTTTGCTTAAATATTTTCTCTGGGATAACGATACCATCTTGCCTCAGCAAATGTTTGGCTAAACTAGGTTTTTCCATTCTGTCCCCTCAAATCAACGCCTATATTGCCGTTTCGCAGATGATTTGGACATTATGTAGATAGTAACCCATGCAATAGTGAATATCAGGATAGAGAAAGGTGCAACCTGAAGTGGTTCAAACCTGAAATGCTGTTCGGCTATCATTATGCCAACAGCCAATACGATCAAGCCTGTGGAATACTGTTCTGGGCGTTTATCTTGGTGATCTCTGGTACTGATTCCACCTCCAAACCAATGTTTACTATACGGCATTAACGGACAAATTCCACTTTTCGTGCAGCAATCCTCAAATATGTGGAAAAGCCCCCCAAAAGACAACCCAATTGTGAAAAATAGCAGAAGGACGTTCCAGAATCCAAGGACGGCAAGGCCAAGGTTAATAATTACTGCAAGTATGGATGTGTAAACGGCCAAACCTAGGAATGTATGCATAGACCCTCTGTGTGATGGATTGAATGGCTGACGGAGAAGATAGAACACATATCCCGTAAGCGGGAAAACAACTGGCCTCATTATTAGACTGAAAAATTTCGCAATTCCATCCATATAGTGTAATTTTGAATCTGCAGCGTCAGTATCTGGTAACAGTGATCCAATTATCGTTCCTGCGATGAAAATCGTAACCGACACAGGCGCGGATAAAAACCAAGGTGCTGTGAGTAGAAGTCCACTTCCAATACTGATAGAGATATGATGTTTACCTAGCATTGACACACCCGGCGTTCAGTCTCTCAACTATTGCCAATAAGGGAGATAGTTCGTATATGCGTTTCGAATTTATATTTTCAAATTGTAAACTGCAATTTCAATTACTTGAGCAAATTGTAGGCAGAAATGTGGAGGAAAGTTGTTTCTATATTAAAATCCCCCTGTGGAAGGATGGAAAGAGAGTCCCCTTCCGGCAAAGATATCTTGATCACTAACTTAAGCTCCTCTATCCTGCAAACACCTGCTCACATAGTTGTCATGTGAAAGAAATCGTTGCAGCTGATCCAAACTACTTGCGCATCCTGTACCGACCCATTATCTGACCTTTTGTGCCATTCTTTGTCGTTCTTTGGCGGATACGGTAGTCCGCATGAGTCTTGGGGTTATTAATTCTCTCATTAGCCATTATTCCTCACCTTTTAGATAATGGCCTTATTCCCACTCAGATATTAAATACTTTTTCAAACGTGCTAACATTGCTGAATAGTTAATTAGAGATGTTTTGTTCAGTATTTAAGAGAAGCAATCGAGATTTTAGGCTAACATGAAGACTCTCGCGTCAATATGAATGACCCACTGTTTATATTGTGATCGTCCGCTTGAGGAGGCGTCGGAACCATGGCAAATCCACTGAAAACCGGACTGGAACTGACCCGGGAGGATGCGCTGCGTTTTCACCGGTACATGGAAGGCCATGAAGAGCTGCCGCAACGCGGGCGTGAGATGATGCGGATAGCGGTTCGGCTGGCCGAGCAGGAGTAACTCCGATTACCATAGATATCTGAACGATATCAGAAGTTCATCCTTTCCAACCCCTGAATATGAAGACGTACTCCTTGCCCGACTTCCGCTTCGCCAGGTACCCCAGTTCTTCGAGGCGGAAGAGATCACTCCTCGCCGTTCCATACGCCACGCGGTATGTCTCGACGATCTCCTTGATCGTGATCGGCTTATCCGGGTGTTTGATAAGGGATTTGATGATCTCTGCCTGGCGAAGGCTCAGCCCCTCGTTCTTCTGAAGGATGGTTAACGCCTGTTTGCTCTCTTTCTGCTTCTTCTCGATATACTTCTGGATATTGTCGACCGCGGTCTTTACTGCGGCAAGATTGTAGCGGATGAAGTACGTGAGGTCGTTCTCATCGCTCTCGGTATAGAGGTATGCGAGTTTATATTGCCCCTCCGCATCTTTTATCGCTCTGGATACCGCCATGTGTTCGAACAGCCAGTAGTCCTTCCGGAGCATGTACCAGTAAAAGATACTCCGTGCAGTCCGACCGTTCCCGTCATTGAACGGATGGATGTATCCCATCAAAAAGTGCAGGGTGATGCCTTTGATCACCGGATGGATGAACTGCCCGTCGTCATTATTTGCAAAGGCGCAGAGTTCCTCGATGAGTCCTTCGATCGACGCGAAATCGGGAGGTGTGTGCAGGACATTGCCTCTGAAATCAAAAACCCCGATCTCGTTATTGTCCCTGAACCCACCTTCATCGTCCGGGTCTTCGAGCGTATCCCTGGTGATGGTCTTGTGGATCTCCAGAATCAGCTCCGGGGTCAGATCTTCGTCCTTTATCTGAGTGATCCTCTTCATCGTGATGTAGTTATTCAGGATCATCCTCTCGTCTTTGGTGGCGGGTTTCCTCTTTTCACGGAGCATCTTTTTCGCAATTGTCCTCGTGACTGCGGCTCCCTCGATCTGGCTCGATGCAATCGCCTCTTCCATCAGAGAGTTGATGATGAACTGGTTCCGACTTTGGGGCAGCGAATCGAGGCCCAATGAGATGATCTCCGCTGCCGTTCTGTCAAGAAAATGAAGGTTTTCGAGGAAATCATCAAGAAGATTATATTTCAACTGAAGATCGTCGAACGAGACATGTTTCATATCCCTCTCTCTGAAGGCCTTCATCAGTATCCAGACGTAGAGGGGGTCTACCGGAAGATCGCGCCGTTTGAGCTCTTCCCAGTGCAGGTACCGTTTGTTGTAGTTGAAGACCGCGTCGATCACATCTCTGGTATCCGGATGCTCCCAGGCTTTTTTTACATCTGCCGGAGAGTATTCGGGAGTGTGAGGGAGTTTCATGGTTAAATTTCATCTATTGCATCGATCCTTTTTATCATTATCTATCAAAATGTAACAAACTGATAGATATTGTAAATGAGGGGATAGAGAAGTCGCCCGGGTACGCCTGTGCCGGTGACGATTCCCCACAGAGATGCCTTTATGTATTTCAGTTGACATATACTCAACAACTGATGACTAAATATCAACATACGTTGAATTTAAATCAACAAATGGAAAACCCCACCCGACGACACCCGCACAACAAGACCCCGGAGCCCACCCCGGCCGGGAACCTCCACCCCTGGGATTTCCTTGACGCATACGGCTCGCTCCTCCGGAAGTCGTCGTTGATCCTCCTCGTCGTCCTCGGAAGGGAATACACGAAAAAGTTCCACGTCCGGGAACTCTCGCGGACGGTGGGGCGCGACGTCTCGCTCGTCAGCAAAAACCTCAAAGACCTGGAGGCAATGGGCCTGGTCGCCCGCGAAGATGTGGGAAACCTTGCCTTTTACCAGGCGAGGGTGGAGAGCGTCCTCCTCCGGCAGACGAAGATCTGGTTCACGCTCCTGGAACTGCAGCCCCTCGTCCGCGACCTGCAGGAGGTGACGGCGAGCGTCGTCCTCTACGGCAGTTGTGCACGAGGGGAAGACACGTCCGCGAGCGATATCGACCTCTATATCGAGACCGCCGAAAAAGAAGCCGTCCGGGAGGTGCTGCAACGGCACCGGGCCGCCCTCTCGCGGGAACTCTCCCCGGTCGTCCATACTCCGGACGAAACCTATCGATTAAAGACCGAAGATGCTCCATTCTTCGATAGCATCTGGCAGGGGATTGTTCTAGGCGGGTGAGGAATGTCGTACAGGTTTCAGGACTGCGTGAGCCGCCGGGGTGTGGTCAAACGGCCCGCAAGCAGTGCGATGGTCGAGAAGGAGTTAGCCGAAGCGAAACGAGATCTCGATTCGGCGAAGAACTCCCTCTGTGACTCGGACTTCAAGTGGACGATCATCAAGCATACTACTCAATGTTCCACGCCTGCAAATCGCTGCTCTTTAGCGCTGGTTACGTCGAGAAGAGCCACGAGTGCCTTATAGCCGCCATCGAAGAGTTGTTCGTCGACAGAGGGCTGCTGCCTCCTGCAATTGTCTCCGACCTCCGCAGAGCGAAGACCGCGCGGGAGGCCGCCGACTATGGCCTGACGTACGGTAAAGCCTCCGCCAACGGAACCGTGCGCGAGGCAGAGCAGATCTTCGATATCGTCTCGGGTTACCTTACAGGAGCCATGTGGTCTGCGAAGGTTGCCGTCGCGGGAACGATCTTCGATATCGTCTCGGGTTACCTTACAGGAGAGGGGTTTGAGACTCCCTCCCCGTGATCGCAAAGAGAGGTTCCCGGCGGAGGGTGATAACAACACTCGCTCACTCAACCGGACCCGGCTTTTAGCACTACCTGAAAATACAGAACCCCGCAAAAAATATCTCACTCCGCTTCGGGCTTCACGTCGACGGCAACCCTGTTCCGGGGCTCCGTAGAATACCAATTCTGGGAGAAGTTAATAGTTCGCGGCGCCGATGCCCGACACCTGCAAACGCGATACGTAACTTCGTCCCCGGCCGATTCGCCGGACGTTCAACCCCGGCCAAAAAAAAAGAGAATTATCCGATCCGCTGGTTGGTCTTCGGATCCATGTAGAGCGGGTCGCGCCGCTCGGCGGCTTCCCCGAGTTCCGCGGTCGGGAACGGGAACGACTCGTAGAGCGACGTGAAGATGTACTCCAGGAGTTTGTCGACCGCCTTCATCGGGTTTATGACGACATACCAGTCGATCTCCCGCTCCGAGCCGGGCACGTCTACCGTCACCTTCACATAGAGGGTCTCGGCAGCAGCCGTTCCTAACTCCTCCGTCACGTAGGACGCACCGACGCCGAAGAGCCCTTCCACGTACTTCTGGAGGATGGGGCCTACCGCTACGTCTTCCGTGAGGGTGTTCACGCCCGGAACCGCGAGTTTGCCCTCGGGCATCATATCCTCGAGCATCCTGGCCGCCGACGAGTTCAGGAGCTTGGAGAGGCCCGATTTCGGGTCGTTGACCTTGCCCTTGAGGAAATCGCCGAACTTCTTCGAGAAGAACTCGAGCGAGATGTCGGAGAACGACGAGATGATCGCGTTGTACAGGCTGCGTTTCCCGTTCTCGTCGAGATCGAAGGTGTAGTGGCGCACCAGGTTGAAGACGCAGAGCCCCGCGATCACCTGGGCGAGTTTCTTCGGATTCGCTTTGCCGATATCCTCGAAGCACGACTTGGTGTAGTTCTCGATCATCTCGGAGATGTGCACACCGACCTTGATCTCGTCCCAGTTCACCCCGTTGCCCATGAAGAGGTCGGCCGAGAGTTCGCCGATCAGCTCGACCGTGAGTTCCTTCGTGGGGGTGAGGATCGCCTCTCCCGCAGGCCCCGTGTAAATGGTCATGAGGTAGGAGAACGCCTGGTCGCCGAACCACTTCACGACGGAGAGGAAGGTTATCCAGTCGTCCATGGTATCGGCGGTCTCCATGAAGTCCGCCGACTCCTGGGTGTAGTAGACGATCGAGTCGTAGACGATCTTCTTGCTCATCAGGCGGAGCTCGGCGGCAGTGAAGTTCTGCACGTTCTCCCGCAGGAACCGGGCGGTGTCCGGGTTGATGCCGAACTTCTGGATCCTCTTCTTTAAGAGGGCGAGTTCGGTCTCGCGGTCCTTGCGCACCCCGAGTTTGTCGCCGATGAGGCGGATGGGGAGATCGAGCTCGTAGGTCTCGTCACCGTACTCGCAGGTGATCGGGAGCTCCAGGAAGTACGGATTCTTCTCATCCTCGCCGATCTGCTGCGCGGGGGTGAACTTGTAGGCCTTGTTGGTGTTGTCCGGCTTCTTCTCGATGGTGTACTTGAACCTCGATGCGAGGACCTCCGTCCTCGGGTCGGTTCCCTTGAGTTCGCCGAACACGGGCGTGTACTCCGTCCCGTCCAGGAGTTTCACCACTTCCTTCTCGCCCTCGGTCACCCTCACGGCGAGGTTCACGATGAAGCCGGTCGGCTGGACGTCGTCCTCTTCCGTGTCGAGATCGTCGTAGGCCGCAAACCGGGCGTGCCCCTCGTCGTCGTAGACGACGTCGGTGACGCTGATGCCCTCGGGGTAGAAGATCACCGTGAACGCCTCCTCGACGGCCTCGTCATCCTCGGTGGTGGCGATGACCCTCGCGCCGTATCTCGTCACCTGGGCTCCCTTCTCGGGCAGCGGGCTCGTGTTGACGATCTTTGCAATGTAGTGCGTCTCGTCGATCTGCTCGAGGGAGCTCGTGAACGGCGCCTCGTCGAGTTGGGTGATCGTGACCTCCTTCGGCGGCTCGATGAAGTCGACGAGTTCGACCTCGACGTCGTAGGTCATCCCATCGCCGTAGAGGACGTTCAGCCGCAGGTCCATCGCCTTCCCCTGCTCGGGGAACCGGATCCTCGGCTCGCCGATGATCCGGAAGTGGATGTTGTTCGTGAACGACCCGCCCTTTCCGGTGTAGGCCACCCTGACGATCCCTTCCTTGGCCTGCTCGTGCTCATCCGCTGAGACAAACGCTCCCATGTAGCCGCCGGTGAACGTCGGATCTTCGACCCGGAGGCCGCCGCCGGAGGTTATCGAGAGCGTCGCGGTGAGGTCGTCGCGCTCGATCTCCTCGCCCTCCGCGGTGATCTCGATCATCTGGGCGTATATAGTCTCGGGACTCTTCCCGCAGACGATGTAATCCTCGAAGTCCTTGCGGATCCTCATCCGGTAGGTGCTGGTACGCTCCGTCTCGCTGCCGCCCCTTCCGCCGCCGACCGCCGCTGCAGCGCCCGCAACCGCGGCTCCTGCGGCACCGATCCCGGTTATGACCGCGAGCGGTATGCCGTAATCGCTCTCGCCGGCGCCCCCGCCCGGAGTGTTTATAGAGAAGGCGCCGCCGCCGTAGCCGCCGAAGACCTCGTCATAGTTCCCGACGATGAGCGTTCCCTTTGCGTTCGCCGCATCGGCGATGACCGAGTCCACGACCTTGTTCGCATCCTCGTACGCCTTCCTCATCTCGGAGCGTGCCGTAGCCACCTGGCTCTCCGAGGGATACGGATCATACGTCAATGACCGGCCGTTGTCATGTTCGAGGCCGACATGGCCCCGTATCCTGATGTAAGCAAGCCCTGAGCCCGCTGGGTAGAAGTCCTCGCGGATCACGTAGTAGGTGAACGTGTTCTCCAGGTGATTATCCGCGACGTTGCCGCCGGCCGCCCAGTTGAGATCGTCCGTCAACTCGCGCACGCCGATGACGCGGTGTCCGTTTATGGTAGTATCCACGTACTCGATCTCAGCACTGGAACTCTTGACCGATTCTTCCAGAACGGTCTTTAAGTAACTGGCATACTCGCCCACCGTCTTGTACTTCGTGGTGAGGCCGAACTCGGTGAAGATGTAGCGGCCGGCAGTGACTTTTCCCGTAATCTGCCTGATCTCGCCGCCGCCTGCGTCGCCCTGGTAGGTGTAACTGTAGACATCCGTCGGGATCTCGGTCAGGACAAGCCGTTCCGCCTCGGGGTCTACCTTCCCGAGGTTGCCGATGATCAACAGCGTGTTCTCGGTCGCAAGAAGTTCGTCCGTCCCTTTCTTGTAGACGCCGATCGGCATATCGACGACGAACCCCTCGTCTTCCATGCTGTGGATGTACTTGCTCGCCAGTTTGTAGTCGTAGTTGTTGGTATCGGTGAGCGAGTAGCTTGCAGCCGCGGTTCCGGTAAGGAAGAAGGCTGCAAGGAGCACGAGCAGCAGTCTCGCCATCGGCCTCATGCCGGGACACCTCCCGCCTGCTTCTGCACGGTGACCATCAGGACGGCGCCGGCCACGAGGAGGAGGAACCCGGCGATGTAACAGGTGTATCCCCCGAAGATGGAGAGGACGACGCCGAGAGCAAACCCTCCTGCCCATCCCGCCATCACCTTCGTGACCAGTCCTGAGTCGGCCCTGCCCTCTTTTGCAAAGACCGCGGCAACGACCTGCCGCACGCAGCCCGCCCGGTTCGCCAGAGCGCGGGCCGCGATGAGGAACGCCACGATCCCCACCATGCAGTTCATGAACGACGATGTTCCCGCGAGGAAGTTGTAGACGAAGAGGGCCGAACCGCCGCCGATGAGAAGAGGGGCGATCGATGTGATATCCCACCGTTGCCCGGAGAACTGTGCGGCAAAAGAGCGGATGCTTGCGACGATGCTCTCGCCGGAGATCCCGCCGACGATGAGCAGCGTCGCGAAGTAGGCGATCAGGCCCTTCCCGATGAGGCCGCCGATGAACCCCGGCACGCCGCCGGAGAGCCCGCCCCGCGCGAAGGTCAGGAACGAGAGGGACTGTACCGGCGCCGGGTTGAACCCCAGGGCCGGGAGGATGGTCAGGGCAAACCAGACCAGGGCCATGACTCCTGCGGTGATCAGGAGTTTCCTATTCGCTAAACCGCTCTTGAAGCCGTCGAACCTCTTCTGCACGCATCCTTTCACGACCTCGCCTGCAGAATGCTTGACCGCAATCTCCGCCGCTGCATCGTCTGCCGTGTCGGAGACACAGAGTTCACCGGAGAGGACGTAATCGCCCGCCTCCGCAGCTGCGTGAGCGTCGCCGTCCCGTGCATAGTTGCCGTCGTCTATACGGGGAGATGCTCTGGACTCCTCGCGCATCTCCGTGACACCCGCTGAGACCCTGGCCGCTGCAGAGTCGATCATCACGGTTGCCTTATCAGCAGCGCCGGATGCAATCTCCCCGGCCCTGCCAAAAATATCGTTCACCTTGTCACTGTCTGCCATTATTAATCGACACTCCTGGAAACCCGCCTGTTCCGGGATTATCCAATTAGTATCCTTCAGATTCCATGGTGCGGTAGAATCCGGGATATTTCTGAAAGATAAATATCATGTCATCGCCGTGACCCTATTTAATATATCCTAAATGTTTCGGTCGGGCGCGAGAGCGATGAAGAGAAGCAGACTCCGCTCGGCTCAGCGAAAGGATCTCAGCGCGTATCATGGCCCCCCGGGGCGGGAAAAAACGTGGTTAAAGCCCGTCACCGGATAGCCGGCCTGCTCCTCTCCATCCGGCCGCATCCCGACGTGTTCATGCGGATGGCGGCGACAGGCTCTCGGATGCTCTGCAGCAGAAGGTCGTCCTGCGCCATATCCCGTACACGACCGGCGCCATCCCTGCGGCGCACAGGCTTATTTGTCGTAGAAAAAAACCCGGGCACTCCGGCGGCTCACTTGATCTTCTTCTGGAGTTTCTTGAGCTTCTTCTTCGCGGCCTCGCTCCCCCCGGCCGCCTGTTGCGCGAGTTCTTCCGCCTTGGCTTTCTTTACTCTGTTCAGTTTCTCCAGTTGTTTCTTGCTTGTCGGCATACAGGTACCTTGCCACGTCTCTGGCTGGTTCTATATCTTCTTTGTTTGTATAAATACCCGTGTATCGTTGTACCGATCAAGAAAAGGGTGCCGGCTTCGCCTTCCTTTCAGATCCCTTCAGGTGGTGAGCGGACTTCATCGCCGTGATCACCCCTCCTCAGTCTGCAGGGCAGGGCAGAAGTTGCAGATCGAGAACGGGACCTCCTTTTCGCGGTCGCGGATGAGACAATAATACGACCCGTTGCGTTCTTCGACCCGGAACCCTCCCGGGAACGGCGTCCCCACCGGGTGGCCCGGGCGGTCGAGCACGAAGATCGTGAAGGCCGACATGAGGTAGTAAAAGACCCGATGCCGGGGTGTATAACGAAACGGGATCCGTTCCGTGGATTCATCCCACCGGAAGCATCCGTCGGGGATCATACGGCAGAACTCAACGAACGTTGCACGATCAGTGATCGGTTCGGTCATGGACAGGAACCGGCCCGACCGGTGCATGGCAAGAAGCTGGTGGTGAGCGCCGAACAACTGTTCGGTGATGTAGGGGTGGATCTGTTTCCGGTAGGGGTCGGGCAGCCGGATCATCTCCGCGTGCAGCCGTCCCCCGATGATCTGAAGATCCATAAGCGAGTAACGACCGACCTCTTCGGCGAGGAGCAACCCGAGATCTCCCTTTGTCACCGCGGCCGCCATCCGCCGGGCCATTTGATGGATTGCACCTGCTTCTCCTTCTGCCGTGATTGGATCGAACTCCTTTCTGTATGGGTATACTGATGATCTTCCATTAATCTGGCGGGGTTGACAGACAGGTCCTCCCACCTGCAATCGCCGGGGCCTCTGAGGTCACCTCACCGATGTACGAAGACGCATCCCGGATCTTCACCGCACCGGCGAACCTCGGCAACGAACTCTTCCCGCCCCGGATCAGCCTCAGGCCCATCAAGGTCTTCACTCACCTGGTGAAGTTCAACCCATTACGAACAAGATGTGGTCCGGGCATATCAGGGGACAGGCGATGCGAGAGAACCCGAAAGAGGACTACCAGTTGATCATGAGCCAGGGTGGTTGAAGCGTTGCATGACCGGCGGCCGCCGGGAGGACTATGCAATCGCCGGGGTTGACCATGCGTGGAGAATGACAGCAGATGACAGCAAGTGACAGCACGTTGACAGCAGGTGCTGTCATTCAACAAGTGATGAATAAATGCGATTTCTTAATTCAGGGCACAATCCGGAGTTTCCCCTGTTTGAATGACAGCAGCACGGAAAACACAGGCACCCCGGACGTCACCGGCACGCTCATCGTCTATGCTCTCCGTTCTCTTATTCTGCTGTACATATATGTACCTGTACAGGTATATACCCCATGTAGAGCAGCATTTTCAGAATCCTCACCGCTCCTGGCACCGTCTCATTGACAGCAGTTGCTGTCATTCTGCTGAAAACTGCTGTCATTGCTGTCATTCGTCGGGCCGTCGTCCGGCCAGATGGCGGTATCATTGTTCCAGGCCCGATAGACCTATCATAGTATCTATCAATTTGATACATTCTGATAGATACTGTAAACGAGGCCACCGCATCTCCTTACTATCGGTCGGCCGCTGCCAACGTTGGCAGCATCTGGCAGCACGTTGGCAGCAACTGCTGCCAATGAGCAAAGCATTTCTGAGGCTCAGATCGGCATCTCCGTCCCGATACAAAGACTTCACCAATTCATGTGCAGCAGTGCGGGAAACACAGGCACCCCGGTTCCCCGTGGGAGGCCAATCGCCCGTGCTCTCCGTTCTCCTATTCTGCTGTACATATAATTACATACATAGATCTCTACCAGTATATCAGCCAGTTTTCCCAGAATCCTCCTCGTTCCGGGCGATCTCTTGTTGGCAGCAACTGCTGCCATTCTGCTGCAATCTGCTGCCACTGCTGCCAACGTCAGGAGCGCTGTCCGGGCCCGTGACCTCACATCCGCCGACCCCATCCGCAGTGGTCTCGTAGAGGCCGACCGCGAGGCATTCTCCTCGCATCCAGGGCCTGCCTTCCCGGAGTCTGCCAACGGCACAGCAGGGTTCCCGGCCACCCGGCATACCGGGGAAATGGACTCCCAATTGTCTCCGGTTATCTTGCAGGAGAGGGGTTCAAGACGCCCTCTCCAGAATCACAAAGAGAGATGCCCGGCGGAGGGTGATAACAACACTCTCCAGGTCAACCAAACCCCGTTCGCAGCACAACCTGAACTACGGAACCGCAAAAAAAGATTTCACTCCGCCCCGGGCCTCAGGTCAACGGCAACCTCCCGCGGGGCAAACTGCCTTTTCACCATCGCGAGAGCATACGGCAGGGCAAGCGCAAACGCCGCAGACCCGAACGCCAGAAAGAGGTTGCCGTAGGTCGCGACAACGGCGATGACCGGCACGATGGCAAGCGTGGAGACGAACAGGCCGAGGTTCATGGCCACCGAGAACCCGCCGCTTGCCCTGCCGATGAACGGTTTCGGCGTGATCGCGGCGATCCAGCTCAGGATCGTCGGCATCAGGATGCCCTGGGCCAGACCGACGAGGATCACGGAGACCCCGACGGCGAGAAGCGACGTGGCAAACCCGAGGCCGCACAGACCGGTCCCGAAGAAGACAAAGACAAGGGTGAGCAGGGTATACCGGTGGAACCTCCAGGCGACTCTCCCGTAAACGAGTCCCACAAGCGAAGAGGCGCAGCCCATGGCTCCCAGGAATATCCCGGCGGTAAGCGCGAAGTTTTCGCCCAGGATTCGTGCTACATCCAGATTCGCAATCAGGTAAGGGAACTTCGTGGGCACCAGGAAGAACAGCATATTCCCGAGGAACACGGTTGCATATCCCGGGAGGAGGAGGGAGGCCGGGAAGGTCTCTTCGGGTGCTCCCGCCGTCTTCTCGACGTTCACGCGAGCGGGTTCCCTCATCGTCAGGAGAACACCCGCGAGAATGACGACACCGACCAGGTAGATGAGAAACGCCGCACGCCAGGATATCCCTGCGAGATACCCGCCGCTGATCTCGAGGACCACCACTCCCATGCCCATTGCGGCCGCCTGGTACCCGAGCACCCTGGCGCGGGAGATCCCATCGTAATAGCAGACAATCAGGGCGGACGTCGTGCAGATGATCCCGGCAATGCCGATCCCGAGGATGAACCTCCCGACCAGTATTGCGGGTAAGGTGGTGAGGAAATATCCGGAACACCCCGCGATGGAGAAGAGAGCAACAGAGGCGGCAAGGACCGGTATTTTGCCGATCCTGTCCGAGAGTTCTCCGATGAAAAAGCCGGTGAGGGCTATCGCAAGCGCGGGAAGCGTAATGATCATGGAGATCATGGCTTCTGGTGCATCGGGAAATGCTTCGCTGATCAAGGGGAGAGCCGGCGCAACTGCAGCTCCTCCCATGAGAACCATCATGGCTGCAAGCAGGAGGAAAAGCAGCGTCCATCTCGTTGGTTTGAACGGTGTAACCATGCCTTATTCAGTCGTCCGTAATGCGATATGAAGTAAGTACTCCTGAATACAATCGTTGATTGCCGTGATCGATGATTCTTCGCATTTACACGTAAAAACGGATGAACAAGTATGAGAGCGAGGTATGTGCGATCCCGTTGGCTTTATGGGTGACAACTACCCGCAGAATCCACAAAGATCCCCGTGGCAGAGGTGGAAAGAGTGCATCGTAATCCGGTTTGACACGATTAGACTGGTAAGAAGCCGCCTATCGAAAACTATCCCCTCGCAGCCCTTAAATCTGGGTATGCTTGATAAAAGGCGTCCCAGACTCACAATGCGCTGCCAGGACTGCAATTTTCCGCTTTCAGGTTACGGTCGAGCACCTGAAAGCGAACAAACCGATCGTCTGTGGCGGCTGCGGCAGGATCGTGACCCTTCGCGACGCCAACGGATCGATTGAGGACCAGTTATAAGAGTTCAGAGCGGCGGTCGAAAAAGAAAATAAAAACAGCTGAAAGCCCCGGGCAACTCACTTAATCTTCTTCTCGAGTTTCTTGAGTTTCTTCTTGGCAGCCTGACTACCCGCAGCCGCCTGCTGCGCGAGTTCTTCTGCCTTGGCCTTCTTCGCTCTGTTTAACTTCTCCATCTGTTTCTTGCTTGTTGGCATACAGGTACCCTGCTATTTCTTTGACTGGTTCTATTCATCGTATTCCCTCATATAAATATCCCCAAACGGGCTGCATTTTCAAAATATCCTGACATCTTCCTATTGGCGGCAGTTCCCGCCACTCTGCTGCGGGTGCGCTCTCACTGCTCTCATCGCCGGGGTCGCATCGGGGCCATCTCCCCGGTGAGGGGAGATCTCCCATTGTGAACCGATGCCACGGGCCGTAGCCCTGCCACCCGCCGTCCTCATGCACGGTGGCGCCGGAGGGGCCGGCCGCGGGGTGCTCATCCTGAGGATGACAGGACAGATCATTATATACTTCCCGTGGACGTTCTCCCCGTGAAGAGCCCTGCAACGAGGATCTTCCTATGGCGATCCTGCCGGACGGGGCCGGGCCGCATGCAGACCACTGAGCCGGATATGGAGGTACGACCCGAGATACTGCAGATACTGGAAGCCATGGGGGATGCCGTCATCCTCGCCGATTCCGGCATGAACGTCCGGGCCATCACCCCGTCCATGGAGCGCCTCGCCGGGATCTCAGCCGGCGACGCCCGCGGTGCGGATGCGGTCCGCATCGTCGCCGACCGGATCCTCCCGGACGCCGACCAGAGGGAGCGGGTCCTCGCGCTGCTTTGCACCCACACCGGGTCCGGCGAAGTCACGGTCCGGGCCGGGGAACGGTGGTACGCCGTCTCCTCCCGGCGGGTTGAGGAGACCGGCGACTGGATCGTCCGCTTCCGCGACGTCACCCGCCGGGAAGCCGCCGAAGGAGAGGTGCGGCGGAGATCAGCCGATCTGGCCTTCCTCGCCCGGGCGGCGACACAACTCGCCGCAATGCCGCCCGAAGCCGACGTCTTCTCTGCAATCGGCGCCTACCTCCATGAACTCGCGCCCGGTTCCGTCGTCATCGTGAGCGCCGCCGACATCCAGGCAGGCACCCTGAGCCCGCGGGCGTTCTTCGGCATCGAGCCGTTCCTGCCGGATATCATCGAGGTCTTCGGGGAGGGGCTCACCGGGATCTCGGTCGGACTCCCCCCGCACATCCGGGAGATCATGCTCAGCGGCGAGATCGAGGAGGTGAAGGGGGGGCTGCAGGAGATCGCCCTCGGCCAGATCTCCCATGAGGTCTGCCGTAAGTTCGAGGCCATTGCCGGATTCGGACCGATGTACTGCATCCCGTTCGCCTGGAAAGGCGAGGTCTTCGGGACGGCCGTGATCCTCACCCGGCTTGAGGGCGGGGAGGTCAACTTCCGGGCCGTCGAGGTCTTCCGGAACCTTGCCTCGATTGCCCTCCAGCGGCACCGGGCGGAGACCGAACTGCGGGAGAGCGAGAAGACGTTCCGGACCCTCATCGAGAAAGGTTCCGAGTTCATCCTCATCATCGACGAGGAATTAACGATCCGGTTTGCGAGCCCGTCTATCGAGCAGATAGACGGTTTTCCGTCCGAGAGACTGGTCGGGCGGCATGCGTACGATATGATCCAGCCTGAAGATCTGCCGCAGGTCAAAGAGATGGTATCGGCACTGGCGCGGAGGCCGGGAGAGAGCATGCAGTTCGAGGTCCGCTTCAGGGGTCCGCGCGGAATGCACATGATCGAGGCGATCGTGACCAACCTCATAGGCGACCCCCATATCAGGGGCTTTGTCGTAAACGCCTGGGACATCACGGAGCGAAAGCGGACCGAGGATGCCCTGCGGCGGGCAGAACGGGAGAAAGCCCTTATTCTCGACTCGACTGTTGAGATGTTCGCCTACTACGGCACGGACCTCAAGGTGCTCTGGGTCAACCGCGCCGCCGCCGCATTCATCGGCAGGGAACCGGCGGACCTGGTCGGGCATCAATGCTACGAGATATGGCACAACCGTACAGGTGTCTGCGACATATGCCCGGTTGTCCTTGCCCGGGAGACCAGGCAGCCCCGGGAGGCCGAGATCACCACACCCGACGGGAGGGTCTTCTTCCTCCGGGGGTATCCCGTCACCGACGAATCAGGAGAACTTACCGGTCTCATCGAGTTCGCGCAGGATATCACCGAGCGCAAACGTGCAGAGGAGGGCCTCCAGCGCCGGACTGAAGACCTTCTCCGGCTCCAGAACGAACTGGAGGTATCCAACCGGGAGGCTAACCTTTACCTTGACATCCTCACGCACGACATCAGGAACACCGAGAACGTCTCGAACCTCTACGCCGAACTGCTCGTCGATATGCTGGATGGCGAGGCCGGCAGATACGCAGAAAACCTCCAGCGAAGCATCCAGAAGAGTATCGAGATCCTGGGCACCGTCTCCACCATCCGCCGGATCCATCAGGCATCTCGCGAACTCAAACCGATGGATCTCGATATGGCAGTCAGCAGGGTGATCGAGAACTTCCCGGGCAGGGCCATCCACTATACCGGGGCTCACTACCGGGTCCGGGCGGACGACCTCCTCCCGGTGATCTTCAACAACCTCATCGGCAATGCCGTCAAGTTCGGTGGTCCCGATGTCGAGATCACCGTCAGGGTCGAGAAACAGAACGGCGAGGTGCTGGTGACGGTCGAGGATACGGGCCCGGGTGTGCCGGACACTGAGAAGAACGAGATATTCCGCCGGTACGAGAAGAAGAAGCGGGGCGTCGGCGAGGGGCTCGGCCTCTACCTCGTGCAGATCCTCGTCGAGCGCTACGGCGGCAGGGTCTGGGCCGAGGACCGGGTGGCCGGCCACCCCGAGAAGGGCGCTGCGTTCCGGTTCACGCTGAAAAAGGTCGCGGAGTGACCGGGATGGGAGTTCCCGGCAGGTATTTCATCGTTGCGATGAGTACTACCGGGTAATGAGCATACCAGTACACCAACCGCCCGGCATTCGGGGAGGCGGTCGCCACGGCGTGTAAGTGCTGCCAGTGCGGCAGCTGCTGCAGCCACATGCGAAACGTCTACGCGACGATCGAAGAGCGCGGCAACCACACCTTCGTCGTGCACAACGCCTATACCGGGGAGACGAAGGAAGTGCAGGTCGACCCGGACAAGATCGTGTTCTTCGAGGACAGGAGCAGCATCAAGGAGCTGCCGGAGGCATGCCCCTTTCTGAGATTCGATGGGAAGACGGAAAAGGGATGGTGCACCGTCCACCTGACACGCCCCGACCTCTGCCGCGACTACTGCTGCTGGCGCCTGGTCATCCTCGATGCCCAGGGCAAAAGGGCCGGACGCGTGATGTACCAGACAACGTTCCTCCCGGACGACGACGAACTCGGCCGGCTCTGGGAGGGGGTGCAGCCGACGTTAAAAGGGCTCTCCGGCAGGGAATGGGATGATGCCGTCATCAATATCCTCACGGCAGCCGGATACCGTGTTCGCCGGTAGGGGCCGGGGGGCTCTGAAGAAGGCGATAGCCCTGTTCTCCCCCGGAGCCTGCTCCCGCTCCGGCCCCGTTATCCGCTCGCCCCCGGCGTTCCGACTACAAACCCATCCGGACCGGCCAGCATTAGGAATTCTGGAATAGAGCCACAATCGCGGATTTATTCTCCACCTGGTGGGCGTCATCGTCTGGTTTTAAAAAGGAAGACCGGAGAATACTCTTTATCAGAGAATATGGACGACCTGACGGTTACGCTCATCCCTGGGAGGAACCAGGAGAGAGAAGCAGTATTGGAACGAGCCCGGCGAGAATGGGCGGACATAATCCATTCAAACAGCGGAGCCAGGTATGCATGGGACGGGATCGCGGACTTTGACGAGGACCTGTTAATCCTCGAATCCCCCGAAGAACAACTACTTGGAGCGCTATCGTTCTGCACACGCTACGGCGACGAGAAGAACATCTACGTCTCCCGCATAGGGGTCATACAGGATCACCGGGGTTACGGGAAGCGGCTGATGCAGGAAGTAGCAAAGATTGCTGCCGGTAAGGGTCAGGGGATTGTTGCATTACCGACAGCCGAGGGGCAACGCCTCTTTTGCCGGATCGGAATGCGTCTTCGCCCGAGAGGGAGCCGATATGAGCCGGAGTACGCGTTCACCCCCGACGAGGCGAAGAGGTTTGCAGAAGACCGACTGACAGGTCCGGTTCTCGAGGTTAAAGGTTATCAGAAGTGACCTATTCTCGCGAGCAGGGGCGGTCCAGGTTCACCGGGGTCCGATCGCTTATATTAAAAATTGTAATTCGAGGCCGGCAGCGCTCTCCGGCCTGACCGAATCCCCTCACCAGATAACCGGCCTCTCCTCGACCTCGCGATAGAGAGCATCGCCGGGCCCGATCTCCGGGAAGGCCTCGTAGAACTCCGGGATGTTGAAGAGAACGCCGTTCACCCGGAACTTCGCCGGTGAATGCGGATCGATCAGCACCTGGTTCCGAAGCAAGTCCTCCCGGTCGTTCGCCCTCCAGAGGTGCGGGGCCGCGAGGAAGAACCGCCGGTCCGCGGCGGGGTCGGCCGACCCGTTCTCCACCTTCTTCCAGGCGTGGTAGGCTATGGTCAGGCCCCCGAAGTCGGCGATGTTCTCCCCGAGGGTGAGGTTGCCGTTGACGTAAAGGCCGGGGAGGACCTCGAACGCGTCATACTCGGCTACGAGCAGGACCGTCCTGTTGTTGAAGTTCGCGGCGTCCTCCTCCGTCCACCAGTCCCTCAGGTTCCCATCTTTGTCGTACTGCCTCCCCTGGTCGTCGAAACCGTGCGTCATCTCGTGCCCGATCACCCAGCCGAGTGCCGCGTAGTTGAAGGCGGGGTCTCTATCCGGGTCGAAGAACGGCGGCTGGAGGATGCCTGCGGGGAAGACCATCTCATTTCTGGTCGGGTCGTAGTAGGCGTTCACCGTCTGCGGGGGGATGAACCAGATACTCCGGTCGACCGGCCCGCCGATCTTCTCAAGCCCTTCCGGCCCGTGGATGAAGGTGTGGGCTCTGGCGGCACGGACGTTCCCCATGTACGAATCCGAGAGGTTCAGTCCCGAGTAGTCCGTCCATCGGTCGGGATACGCGATCTTCTCCCCCATGGCGGCAAGTTTCTCGCGAGCCGCGGCTTTTGTCGGCTCGCTCATCCAGGTGAGGTCTGCTATCCGCGTATCAAACGTCTCGCGGATGGCAGAAAACATCCCCGACACCATATCGCGGGTCCGGGGATCGACGTACCGGGCGACATACGCCTGCCCCACCAGATCGCCGAGGAACTCATTCTCCGCCGCTACGATACGCTGCCACCGGGGCTTCATCTCGGGAACACCGTAGAGCGCCGTCTGGTAGAAGGCGAAGTGCTCCTCCTCGAAGGATGAAGAGAGATAGGGAGATGCCCGGTCGATCAGCCGGTAGCGCAGGTAAACCTTCCAGTCATCAAGCGGCGCGGTCGCGA
Source organism: Methanoculleus sp. (assembly GCF_020696975.1). Taxonomy (GTDB): domain Archaea; phylum Halobacteriota; class Methanomicrobia; order Methanomicrobiales; family Methanoculleaceae; genus Methanoculleus. Next base: position 110,994 of record NZ_JAJGBK010000003.1, on the reverse strand, counting down.
GCAGGGAGTTAAGCCTCTCCACGTAGCCCGGCTGATAGATGTGCACCGTATCGACCGGGCCGGAGCCCGGGATGGCGGCAAGGGTCTCCCACCCGATGGCGGGGTACCGCTCCTCGAGTTCGGCGAGGGTGTAGATGTTCGTGGTCATCTGCAGGTCGCGGTTCTCCTCAGAGGTGAGGTGGGCCGCAGCGAGGGCCTCTTCCAGTGCGTAAATGGTCTCTGCGTCGGCGGCGGCCTGTTCTGAGGAGGTTCCGGCGAGCACCAGCACCCGGGCTATGTGATCCCGGTAGGCCTCCTGGATCTCAAGGCTTTTCGTATCGTCGCGGAAGTAATAGTCCCGGTCCGGCAGGCCGAGCCCGCCCTGGTAGAGGGCCGCAACCATCACGGTGCTGTTCTCGGGATTGGCCCCGGCCCAGTAATAGTAGACCGGATCGAACCCCTCTTTCAGGAGAACGACCGTGGTCCCGGTCAGATCGCTCCGGGAGTCGATTGCGTCGATCATGGCGAGGAGGTCTGAGAGCCCGTCGAGTCCCTCCCGGTCGATCGCCCCGGTATCCATGCCCGACCGGTAGAATCTTCCAGGGAGGGTGACGTTCCGATCGGCGCTCTCCGGTGCGGCCGCCGCATCCTCAAGGAGAGTACGGAGGTCGTTATCCACCTGATCGCGCATCCCGGTGAATGTCGTGTAATACGGCTTATCGGCCGGGATGGGGTGTTCCGCTATCCATGCATCGTTGACGTAGGCATAGAAGTCGTCGCCCGGATGGACGGACTCGTTGAGGGCGAACTCGCTATCGGGCGGTTGCGGTACGGGATCAGGGATCGCTGTATCATCCGGGGCGAAACACCCGGCGCAGGTGAGACAGGCAATCAGGAGAAGGGTCAGAAGAACGCGTCTCATAAGGAGAGAATGTTTTTTTCCCGGGGAATAAGAGTTGTGATTCGCGTTTCCATCCCGTTTCGTGCGGCGGTTCAGGGAATAAGGGGCGGTGCGCGATGCCTGCAGGCACGGGGGCAGGCGGATATCGTTCAAGCATGAAACGGCATCGCTTGATGAAGATCGGTCGGACCTACCCGGGAGTTGCCGGGAACCTACGCTGCCATCCTGTCGGCCGGGGATCTTTTTCGGCCGTCGTCCGCCGTCCCGGCGACACGCATGATGACACCGACGTCCGGCGTCACCATACAGACGGGGAAGTAGCCGAAGAGCGACGCGTAGTCGATCTTGAGCGCCCGGTACCGGGTGAGGTCAAGGGTTATTCTCTCGAGATCCTGTGCCATCTGCGCCGTCACGGTGCCGCCCAGCGACGCCGCGACGAGGTTTCCGACGGCCGGGAGCACCTCCTCGTGGATCGTCTCGATCCTGGATGAGAGGAGGGATTCGACGAGCGTGCGGCTGTAACCTCCCTGCAGGTGCCGCACGACGATCATCTGCGCGAGGAAGATAAGGGCGAACATGCCGGCCCCGAGCTCGATATCGGCCTCGGCGGAGATGAAACTCTTGTAGGTCACCCCGGGGAGGACGATCGCCGCGATGGTGATGATGCCGGCAACGGTCGTCACGACGGCGGCGGTGAGCGCATACTTCAGCCCCCTGGTCCAGGCCTCATTATACTGCTCTTTGATGCGGGACTGCATGCCGAGTACCCCCGCAAAAAAGCCCCGCGAGTACGGCTGCACATACACGATAGCGACATAGAAGACGATGATTGCGGCGGACTGGATGACGACGATCACGGCGGAGTGCGGTGCAAACTCACCGTTCACGAGCCAGCCTGCAAGTGCGAAGATCGAGGAGAGGGTAAAGAGCACGAGAAAACCCGGGGCGAGCGGCTGGCAGTTGATGAAGAAGAGGTTCCAGCCGAGTTCGTAGAGGGAGTCCCTCTGTTGCGTGAGCCTTCTAGCCGTCTCTATCGCCTCGGCAGGGATGGCGGCGCCCTTTTCGAGACTCTCCCACGAGATGATCTCCTCAAGACTCGTCCTCTCGCGATTCCCAAGATCGTTGAAATACCTGATGTAAGACTTCAGATCCCCCGTATTGGTCGGGAGCAGAAGGAGGAAGGGGTTTATCATCAGGAATATGAAGGACGCCATAATCCAGTAGAGGAGATACTCACCTGTGTATGCGATAGAAAGCCCCAGGTTGATCAGGAGCACCGCTCCGAGGATGGGCGAGGTGTACTCAAGGCTCCACTTCATCCCGGCAAGAGTGGCCAGGTCATTTTCTGCCGCGGCGATGATCCTCTCCGCCTCAATCCGGGTGGATGCAAGTCTCTGCGAGAACTCGTCCGGCGAGATCGCCGGCGCTCCAGCCTCGCTACCCTTCCCGGACCGGCTTTCGTGCGGCAGTCTCATTGATCATAATTTCTCCGAGGGCATTCATAAAAATGCAGGTGCGGCGGGAGTACTCCAGATTGTGAGCCCGAACCATCCCCGGTCGTCAAAGTTCGCGGCAACCCGATCGCCGCCGTCATGGGGGCGAGGGAACATCCTCACTCTTCGTCGCCTGCCGCCGCCCGGGCCACAGGATACCCCTTCCCCGTCACCGCCCCGCCGGTTGCCGCCTCGAGGTCCGGCCACTTGAGGATAACCCCGTCCGTATCCTTGAGCGGGACGGGGGGATGCGTCTTCTGCGTCAGCATCGAGACGGCGTACATCATGATCCCGGCAACGACCGTCGGGGCGAAGGTGAAGAAGACCGTCCACTCGTTGTCCGGCGGGACGAGGGTCGGCGTCCCCTGCTGCACCGAGAGGACGACGGCGCCCGCCACCGTCGTGATGAGGCCGCCCACCATCGAGGCGATGGCGCCGGGTGCGTTCGCCCGCTTCCAGAAGAGGCCGCAGACGAGCGCCCAGAAGAGGCAGGCGAAGAGCAGGGTGAACCCGAAGATCATCAGGTCGTAGAGGCCGGGGGCAACGAAACTGATCCCGATGCTGAAGAGCCCGATGACGACGACGAGAGCGCGGGTGAACCGCAGCACCGTTCTGTCGTCCCTGGCGTGATCGGAGACCGCGCCGTGAACGATGGTGGTCGAGATCACGGCGGCCGACGCGAAGATCGCGGAACTCGCCGTGGACATGATCGCCGCCATCAGGGAGCCTACGAAGATGGCCATCATCCAGGGGGAGAGCAGGGTCTTTGCCAGGAAGGGCACGATCAGCTCGGGGTCCTCGGCCAGGATGGCGCCGTCGATCATGCCGGTGTTGACCATCACGATCCCGAGCAGGCCGAGAAAGATGGGCCCGAGGCCGGCGACCCAGTAGAGCCCCGCGCCAAGGCAGAGCCCCTGCTTCGCGGCCCGGTCGTCGCGTGCGCAGAAGACCCGCTGCGAGATATCGAGCGACGCGAGACTGCCAAGCCCCATACCGCACCATGCGGCGAACCAGGCCATAATGCCGGTGAGGGTCCACCCGATACCGCTCGGGGAGGCGTCGCTTGGGAGGATCGACCAGAAGTCTGTGGGGGTGTTCGCGGCGATGACCTCGAAACCGCCGACGAACGCGATGCCCGTCGGTATGAGGAACGCAAGGCCGAGGAGGATCAGAACCATCTGGATGTTATCGGTGATGATGACGGCGAGCATCCCGCCGAGGTAGGTGTAGACTATCACGATCAGCCCCGCGAGGACGGCGCTCTCGACGCCGGGAAGGCCGACCAGGACGTTGAGGATCTTGCCGATGGCGAGGATCTGCACCGAGGTCCAGAAGAGGAGCGTGGGGAGGGAGAGGAGCGAGGCGATGAGCGCGCCCCGCGTCCCGTACCGCAGGTAGTACATCTCACCGAGGGACGCGATCTTCATCTTCCGCAGAATCGTCACGAAGAAGATCGCCATCAGAAGAAGCGTGACGCCTGAGGCCCACGGGTCCGCGATGGTGGCGAGCATGTGGCCGCCGTAGGCCGCCCCGGCACCCCCGAGCAGGGTGCCGCCGCCCCAGAACGTGGCAAAGAGCGTCCCCCCGATGAGGAGGGGACCGACATTTTTATTGGCGACCAGGTACCCCTTCGACGTCTCGACGCCGCCACGGCGCTGGACGATGAAACCGATGGCAAGCATCGCTGCGAGGTACAGCAGGATAATCAGGAGTTCAAGGGTCATCCAGAAACCAGTATAAGTTTTCCTCTGGTGTTTTGAGGATTTCGGAATGCATCGCCGCGGATTGTGGAGAATGCCCGGAAAAATCCGGTTAAATGAACAATTATGGGGATTTAGAGGCCGGTTATGGCATTACGTCCGACACCGTAACGGAGCAGGAGAAGACCGCCTGCAGAGAATTGGGAATCCGGTTCAATCTCCCGGAGAGCCCTGACGAAGAATTGGGTGCCCGCCGTCCCGATAGGGACCACGCGGGAAGACCCGGCGGTGTATCCTCCGGGAGACTTCGAGGGTCCCGGCCCTTAGATCATATCTGAGAAAAAGAGAGAGTATTATGCGGTATTGTCCCGGTGGAGGGTCAGAGTTCCTGCCATCGTTGCCGCATCACCGCCCGGATTCGTCCAGGCAATGAAGAGGGTGTCCTGATCGGCCAGGGATCCCGTCGCCCATCCTCCCGGCTGGTCGATGAACGATATGGTCTCTTTGTCCGGGTTGAATATCCCTACAAACGTCTGGTTCTCCACCGTTCCGTCCGGCAGGGAGAAGACCTTGAACCCGCTGATGACCCGGTCGTTCTGCGCGTTGACCACCCATGTGTTCTCTCCGGCGGGCATCTCCTCGATCGTATCGTTCAGGGAGTACACGGCCCCGTCGTCCGCTCTCCAGACACCGACCATCGTGGGGTAATCGGCCCGGACCGTCGGGTTTGCTGCCGCAGGCAGATCGGCAGGGCCTGTGTAGATCCCGGACCCCAGCCACCAGTTCTCGTCCATCTGCACGGCATACGTGAGTTTTGATTCAACCGCTCCATTATGTGCGGGGTTGATGTAGGCAATCCGGTGGAAACTCTCCCCGCTCCGGATCGCATCGTTCATCTTCCGGAGGAACGCGCCCACATTCCCCTCGGTCTCATTCAGGCGGTTGACGCCGACCTTCTCCGGGTTGACCGGGTGGGCGAGGGTGGTGCCGTTGAAGTCATACGCGTAGATGTAGAGCTCGCCCTGGATGAACGAGCCGTTCGGGTCGCTGAATTCAGCGAGAGCCTTCTCTTTCCCGTTCTCTCTTACATAAGCAGCCGCGCTCTCGACGAAGGCGACGAGCGTCTCGTTCGAGGTGTACTGTGCCTGGGGTACAGTATTGTTCAGTGTCAGGTCAGCTGCACCGGACTCGTTCTGCATGCAACCGGCCGAGATCAAAGACAGGCCGAGAGCAAGCATGAGAGTGAATAAAATCGCGAGAGATCTCATTCTATCAGATTGCCTTTGCCCTCCGATAAATTTGCCGGCAGGCAGAGACCCGATAGCCTAAGAAGCCACGCCACGGCCGTTAAGGGGGCGCCGGGAGCCTGCCCGCGGCTCTACCTCCCCCCTGTCCCGGCGGCTGCCCGGTCCGTCAGCCAGGAGTAGAACTTCCGGTGCCAGAGCGGCACATCGAGCGGCCGGGAGAGCGACTGCCAGGCCGCCCACATAAGCCGGTCGGAGAGGCTCTGCCACTCGCCCGCCCGCTTGACCATATCATCGGCCGGCTGCCCGATCGCGTGCAGGATCTCGTGCCAGATGCGAAGGATGATCGCCTCATCATCCCTGTCCTCCGGTGTGACCCTGATACTCGCCCGGTTCTGCATCCCGCCCCCGAGGGCCCGCGCGGGGATCGCGTCGTCAAAGACGTAGACGGTTTTATCAGGGACCGGGAAGGGGAAGCCCTTCCACATCGGGTCCTTCTGGTCGAAGTAACGGACCTCCGGCGTCCCGGTCCGGACTGTGAACTGAAAATACGGCGGGATGAGCCGGAGGTGTGGCTCAAGCCTCCGCCGCAGTTCCTCGGTCTTGAAGAAGAGGTCGAAGTGAGGCATCGGGGGCGCATTGTGATACAGGTGGTAATAAATGATAAGGTCACCCGGAGACCCGGGCCGGCCCGCCCGCCGATCGCCGGGTATCGTCCGCCCCGGGAGGGTGACACCTATCCCCGGTCCCTCTGCGGTCGAAAACCTTCTGCGAGTGCTCCCTGCCGCTCGTCGATCCAGGCCCGGGTCCAGGCTTTAAGATCGCTGATGCCGGCAGACCCCTGCCTGTCACGCATCGCCCGCAGGTGATCCTCAAGCTCGTCGGCCAGTCCAAAGATCAGGGCCTCGGAGGCTTCTTCGGATAACGCCCCTTTCGCCTGCAGGCTGGCAGCGCCCAGGTCAAGGAAGCGCTGCAACTCGCCCGTTGCCTCGAGAATCGTGGTGAGATTCAGTCTGATGGTAGACCCCATGAAGAGGGGATTGACGCACGCAGTATATAAACAAATCTATTTTTTCCAGGGCAAATAAATGGACGCATTTCGATAAAGAGTAAAAAATATGACAAATATTGCCAAAACCGCCCATTTTTTCACCATCCCTTCCGGCAGGAAGGGCAGACCGGCCCGGCGGATCCTGTGCCTGCAGGCGTAATCATTTTATGGAGGCCCGGCACTCAGTGCACGCCCCACTTCAGGGGGTGCGCCTCCCTGATGTGGGAGCGATGGAGATGGAGAAGATGCAGGAGCGATCAGAGGTTATCCTGGAACGCAGGACACGGACGGCCGCAGAACAGTGGTTCATGTCGGCCGACGATATCCTGGACAAGAACGTGATCAACCCGCAGGGAGACGATCTTGGCGAGATCTCGGATATGCGGATCGGGTTCCCCGAAGGCCGGGTGCAGTACCTGGTGCTCAGGTACGGCGGCGTACTTGGTATGGCGGCAAAGAGATTTGCCATCCCGCCCGAAGCCGTGATCTACCGGCCCGGGGACGACGACTTCGTCGTGAACATCGACAAGCGGCGGCTGGACGACGAACCAGGCTTCGATGAAGACAACTGGCCCGAGGCAGCGGACTTCAGCCTGATCCAGTCGGCCGGGGCCATGACACCCCCGAGCAGGGAGGAGGCGGAGGCCATGAAGCGGGAGGAACCCCCGCCATCCGAGGTCGTCACGACGGAGCGGGTCGAGAGACGCCCGCGGCCGAGGTAACTACGATCAACGAACCTATTTTTGGGCCTGGAGGGCCTGCCTTCCCCGGCGGCTGACGGACCGGCCAGGGATAATTACTCCGGACGCACGAGCCGCGCCATGCCGGCACCCACGGACGGTTCGGGGTTGCCCGGAGCAACAGTTGGTGACGGGGGCCTGCGGGTGTGGCAGGTCGTCCTCATCGCGGTCATCGCCATATTCGCCCGGGAGGTGAGAAAAAGGGCCTAAACCTCGCCCGCCGGGTGTCCCGGCCGGACCGGAACCATATAGGGTGCTGAAAGGTCCCGCTTCACTACCGCCTGGATGCCGTAGACCGTCCGGAGCATCTCCTCGGTGAGCGCCTCCTCCGGCGCCCCGTAGCCGTAGACCGTCCCGGCCGAGAGCACCATGAGACGGTGGCAGTAGATGGCCGCAAGGTTCAGGTCGTGGAGCGCGATGACGACCGCAAGGTCCCTCTCGCTGGCAAGACCGCGGAGGACTTCCATGACCCCCATCTGGTGGCAGACGTCCAGGTTGCTCGTCGGCTCGTCAAGGAGGACCACCCCCGTCTCCTGCACGAGCGCCCGGGCGATCATCACCCGCTGGCGCTCCCCGCCCGAGAGTTCGCTGACCTTCCGGAGCGCGAGGTCCCGCAGGTCGAGGAGGTCGAGCGCTTCCGCAACCTTCTCCTCGTCCGCCGGGCTCACGGTCCAGTTCAGGTACGGCCGGCGCCCCATCAGGACGGTCTCAAAGACCGTCGAGGAGGTCTGGTTCCCGACCGACTGCGGCACGTAGGCCATCGCCCGGGCAACCTCGCGGCGGTGCATCGTGCGGAGTTCCTGCCCCTGGAGGAGCACCCTGCCGCTCCGGGGAGTGAGCATGCCGTCGATGCACCGGATGAGTGTCGTCTTCCCGCACCCGTTCGGCCCCACGAGCCCGAGGACTTCGCCGGCGGCGACCGAGAAGGTGATCCCGCGGAGCACCTCACGGTCCCGGTAGGCGAACGAGAGGTCTTCGACCGAGAGCCGGGCCATCAGGCATTCCTCCGGTTGAGAAAGAGATAGATGAAGAACGGCACCCCGAGGAACGCGGTCACGATCCCGACGGGGAGGACCTGCGGCGCAAGGACGCTCCGCGCGATGCTGTCGGCGCCAAGGAGGAGGAGAGCCCCGACAAGGCCCGAGGCGGGGAGAAGGGTGCGGAAATCGCCGCCGATGACCATCCGGGTGATGTGCGGGGCGACGAGCCCGATAAACCCGATCGTCCCGGTGAAACAGATGATCACCGCGGTGAGCAGGGAGGCGATCAGCATGAAGACGATCATCGAGCGCTCCACGGGCACCCCGAGACTGGCGGCCACCTCGTCGCCTTCCGCGAGGGCGTTGAGGTCCCAGGCGCGGTAGATGAGGTAGGGGATGGTGCAGGCGAGGACAAGGCTCACGATCCCGAGTTTCGGCCAGGTGGACTTGTCGATCGAGCCGAACGTCCAGAAGACGACCGCCTGGAGCTGCTCGGCGCTGCCGACGTACTGGAGAAGCGAGGTCACCGCCGAGAAGAGGTACATGACGGCAATCCCGGCAAGGACCATCGTCTCGGACCCGATCCCCCGGTAGCGGGCCATACCGTAGATGGCGAGCGCGGCAAGCAGGGCGAAGAGGAAGGCGTTGCCGATGACGAGGTACTCCCCACCGGCGACACCGGCACCGAGGACGATGGCGATCGAGGCGCCGGTGGTGGCCGCAGACGCGATCCCGAGGGTGAAGGGGCTTGCGAGCGGGTTACGGAGGATGCCCTGCATGACACAGCCCGCCACCGCGAGCCCGAGCCCGGCAGCGACCGCGAAGAGGACCCGGTGGAGCCGGAAGTCCCAGACGATGGTCGTTGCGAGGTCAGGGGCGTTGAGTGTCCCGGGGAAGAGGCCGGCCAGGATCGCGAGGTAGGACTCGCCCACGGTAAGGTCGGCCGACCCGAGCGTGATCGCGACGCCGATGAGGATGATGAGGGCGGTGAGGAGGCCGCCGATGAAGAGCGTCCGGGTCTTCTTCAGCCGGGTATACCCCTCTCGCAGTATGACATTCTGTTCCATGGCTGCACCGGTCACGGGTAGACGAACGTCCCTTGAGATGCGAGGTCGAAGTCGATCCCCTGGAACTCGGTGAGGTAGCGCTGGTGGACGGCATGCGGGTCGAGGTCGGCGAACCGGTCGGGGTAGAACCACTTCGCGAGGTAGGCCGTCCCGATGAAGTGCTGGGCGCCCCCGAGGATGTCGGAGTGGATGACGTAGACGCGGCCGTCCCCCACCGCGGAGATGCCCGACCATCCGGGCCGTTCAAGCAGCCCCGACCGGACGGCCTCGAGCGCCGCGGGGTCGTGGCCCGCGTAGCCGCCGGCGGCCAGGCCCTGCCCGGCCAGTTTGACGACGACCTCCGGGTCGGTGACGACGATCGCCTCGGGGTCGACGACGGGATACTCGGTGGTCCCGGTGGCGAAGGGGTTCACCCCTCCGGCAAGTTCGGTCTTCTCGTTGTATCCCGCTTTGGCCGCAACGGTCGTGTAGTCGAACCAGTACTCGAAGTAGACCCGGGCACGCTCATCGGCCAGGATGTCCGCCGTGCCGTCCCGGATCCGGTCCATCGTCGACTCGTAGAAGGAGGCAAACGCTTCGCCGCGCTCTTCGCGGCCGACCATCGAGGCGATCGTCCGGATCTCACCCGGGTAAGTGGCGGGCTTGAAGCAGTCGAACCGGAAGACCCGGATCCCGGGGCTGCTTGCCTCCAGTTTACTCTGAATATCGTCGCAGGCCGCGGTGCTGATCGTGGCGTAGAGGAAGACCGCGTCCGGCCGGACAGCAAGGACCTGCTCCATGTCGGGCGACCAGATCGACCCGACGTTTGCCTTCTCCTGGCATTCGGGGAAGAAGGTATCCTTACCGTGGCTGTACTTGTCGACGGCGACAACGTTTTCCATATCGAACCCGAGCGACCGCAGGGTCTCAAGGGACTCGCCGCTGAAGGTCACGACCCGGCGCAGGGGACGGTAGAGCGTCACCGTCCTCCCGGTCGAGTCGGTGATCTCGCACGGCCGGCCGTCCCAGTGGGTGTAGACCCAGGCGGCGTCCCGGATATCGGTCCGGTCGAGGTCTCCGGCGCCGTTCATGTAGGCGGTATCAAGGTAGGCGAGGGCCGCCGACGCGTAATCGGCGCTAGTGAGCACCCCGTCACCGTCGGTATCCCCGGGGATGCCGCCACCCGGCGAGGCCGAGACCGGGACGGCGATGAGCAGGAGGACGGCAAAGAAGAGGAGGCACCATCGGTTCATCGCCGACCACCCCACCACCCGGCGAGGGTGAGGCCGGCAACCGCCGCGAGGACCGCAAACGGCGAGGCGGCCTGCTGTGCAGGAGAGGCGGTCGGGCCCACACCGGCGCTCTCTGCCGACGTCTCGATCCCGTCCACCGCGACGTGGGATGCGGCAATCAGGCCGTCCGATTCGGCGAGGAAGTCTTCCCACGTTCCGGTGATATCCCCGCTCCCGGAGGCGGGGGCCCGGACAGAGTAGGTCACCGCGGTATCGTTCATCACCGCGAACGCGACCTGCTGGCCCCGGACGAGGACCCGGTCGTCAGGGTGCTCGGTTCCCGCGAAGGCGTAGCCGCCCGGCAGCGTCTCGACCACCCCGCCGAGGGCCATATCCTCGATCGAGAGCGAGACGGTGAATACCTCATCCGCCCCGGGCTCCGCAGTCGAGAGCGTCCGGGTGACCGGAGCGCCGCAGACCGCGGCCGGAATGACCAGAAGCAGGAGGACAAGACAGAATAGACGGTTTGCCGGGGAACCAATCATGGGTTTTCCTTTGTCGATTCGGTAATATGAATGTTTCTTATTTTGCTAACAAGTCTGAAAATTGGGTGTCCGCGGGTATATCGGGATGACGGCCCAGGTGGAGAGGTGCATCACAGGACACACCGGTGTGAGGCGGGAGGGTGCCGGAATCCTCACAGTCTTTATGGGGCGTACCCCCAATTATCTATTGCGTGAAAATATACGTCGATGAATCTGGAGACCTCGGATTTGGACAAAGGGCGTCTCGTTATTTTGTCCTTGCGGCCCTTGTAGTCCGTGATGAGCAGACGATTCGGCGCTGTTTTAAAAAGATCCGCCAGAGAAAACTCAAGAAATCACTCAGGGATCTCCCTGAGTTCAAGTATAACAACACAAAAGGGTTGATCAAAAACCGTATTTTGCAGTGCATAGCCGATTGCGATCTCGACATCGCCTATGCGGTGCTCCGGAAGGATCAGGTGTACGGTAGGCTGAGGGATAAACAGCAGATCGTCTATAATTATCTCACCAGGTCACTGATATCCAAGATTGCCAACCAATATGCGATCGAAGGATATATTTACGTCTGCATGGACAAATCAATGTACAACCTTCAACGTGACCATTTTGACGACTATCTCGCTTACCGCATGTTCGATAACGGCGTTCCCTGTGCGACACCACTTGACCAACTCGTCGTCGAACACGTTGATTCTCGAACAGAACCCTGCATACAGGCCGCAGACTTTGCAGCAGGTGCAGTCCACCAGCGGTATCGGGAAAACAATGAAACATATTATAGCCGATCATCCGCAGTAAAAATCACCCCTCTCTGAATATCCAAAACCGCAAGATCTTTGTACTTTCAGCAAATAACCTTCCATATGCCTCTCGTTGATGGTTTTGATGACTCTTCGATCCTCTCCATCGGTCATCTCGGCATTGTCGCCGGTGCCTACGACTCCCTGCAGATCGCCGGTGTGATTGATGCCGCCCTCCCAAAAACCCGTCACCACAACCTCACCCATGCTCAGGTGCTCAAGGCCATGGTTCTCAACGGTCTCGGGTTCATCGAACGCCGGCTCTACCTGTTCCCTGACTTCTTCGATGACATTGCCGTTGAACGTCTCCTTGGTGCCGGGGTCACCCGGGACCACCTCAACGACGATGTGCTCGGCCGCACCCTGGATGCGATCGCCGCCTACGGCCCAACTGAGTTATTCAACGAGATCGTGGCAGAATGTCTCCTTACCACCGACTTCGGTTCTCACTGCATCCATGTCGATACCACCAACTTCAGCGTCACCGGGGCGTATGAGCCCGACTGTGATCTGGGCGAGATCACGATCACCTACGGCCATCCGAAGGATGGCCGGTGGGATCTCAAACGGTTTGTCCTCGGGATGGCCTCAAATCAGTATGGGGTCCCGCTCTTCCTTCAGACGTTCTCCGGCAACGAATCTGACAAAGAATCGATCTTATCCATCATCCAGCACCTCAACGAGAACCTGAAATCGGATGAGAAAGTCTACCATGTGGCGGATTCGGCCTTTTACACGGCTAAGAACCTGCAAACTCTTGGGCAACACACATTCTGGATCAGCCGGGTTCCCGTTACGATCAGCGAGGTGCAGAATCTGGTTCGAACCGACGATCCATTTCTGCCCTGCACCGACGACCGCTACACCTACCAGGAACACTCGAGCGAGTATGCCGGGATCCGGCAGAAGTGGGTTTTGTATCGGTCTGCTCCGATGTATGAACGGGAGGAGAAGACGTTTGAGAAGAACCTAACGAAGAACCTTGATCAGGCGAGGAAATCTTTGCGGAAACTCTGTGCCCGGGAATTTGCCTGTGAACCGGATGCGCGTAGAGCAGCTGAGTTGTGGCTCAGCAAGCGTCCACGATACCAGTTCTCTGATCTTGACGTCACTACGATCACCCGGAAGCAGGAGAAGAGCCGAGGGCGACCGAAGAACGGGGAACCGGTTTTGGTGTCATATAAGGTCATAGCGGAGATCGAGGACAATCCTGAGGTTCTTGCCGAAGAGCGGCGGATCCTCGGGAGGTTTGTCCTGGCAACGAACGATCCGGCGGTGTCGGCCGACGAACTGCTCGCCAACTACAAAGGACAGGGAGCGGTGGAACGCGGGTTTCGGTTCTTGAAGGATACGTCGTTTCGGGTCGCGGAGATCTTTCTGAAGAAGACATCCCGGATCCAGGCACTGGCGATGGTCATGGTACTCTGCCTGTTCATCTATGCGCTTACGGAGTTTCGGTTGCGGCAGGAATTGGCGCGAACCGGGGAGACGGTGACCAGCCAGACGAAAAAACAGACGCAACGACCCACGATGAAGTGGGTGTTCTTCCGGTTCCGGAGGGTGCGGGAGTTCGTGGTGGTCGAGGAGGGGAGGAGGGTGAAACGGGTGGCGAATCTGAATGAGGAGTTGTGGAAGATTTTGGGGTTGTTAGGGAAGGAATATGAAAAATACTATTTGTGATGGAAGACCTGCGGAATGTGGGATCAATAATCCAAGCCCGATTCCAGATGGGCATAACTAGGATTGGGAGTTACCGGATCACATACACAGACATTCTATCTCTATATGTTGAGTATAAGGACATCTTTTGCCGCTTAATTTATCATTTTGAGAGTGAAAAACCCAAGCCCCTTATCATCGACGGTGGCGGATGTATTGGAATGTCTGTGCTTTATTTTAAGTCCGTATATCCTGAAGCCAGGATCATATGCTTCGAGCCGGACGCAGAAATTTTCAAGATATTACAGCATAATCTCACCACTAACGGTCTGAATGACGTCACCTTAATTAACGCAGGCTTGGCAAAAGATGAGGGCGTCCTAAGTTTCAGCTCAGATAACGTAGATGGAGGGAAAATTGTCCAAAATTCTCAAGGTAACATGAAAATACAGACTGTCCGACTGAGTAAATACATCTCGGGCACTATCGATTTTTTAAAGCTCAATATCGAAGGACAGGAGTTAGCTGTCCTTCAAGAAATAGAAGAATCTGGAAAACTTCATAATATAAATGAAATGGTGATCGAATACCATGGCTGGCCAGACGAAAGTCAAAAATTGGGAGAACTACTGACAATCCTCGATCGAAATAGGTTCAGATATCTGATCCATGACTTTGATAGGGAAACATGTAGCGCCAGTAAACCCCCTTTCCGCCTGCACTCTCAAACAACGTGGTTCTGTCTGGTTTACGCTCGAAGGCAGGATATTTCATAAATGCCAGCAACAATATTTATTCTAATGAAATCCGTCGCCTCTGGCATATTACATCAGATAGGATATATATCATTGGGTATAAAAAGACGGTTCCGTTGTCAGATCGATCTCGGAAAACTAGATCGTCTCTATCCAGCCAGCACCCTCTTCGGCTACGACCGGGGGCAACCTATTGATCGACACTATATCGAAAACTTCCTTTCGCAGCACAAAGAGGATATTCACGGCAGAGTGTTGGAGATTGGGGACAACACCTACACCAAAAAATTCGGTGGCACCAGTGTTGAAAAGTCCGATATACTCCATGCAGTTAAGGGGAACCCATCCGCTACGATCGTGGCTGACATCGCGCACGCAGATCATATTCCATCTAATTCCTTTGACTGCGTCATCCTGACCCAGACTCTCCAGTTTGTTTACGACCTCCCTTCAGCAGTAAACCATCTTCACCGCATCCTGAAACCGGGCGGTGTCCTCCTACTAACGGTCCCGGGGATAAGCCAGATATCTCGTTATGACATGGACCGGTGGGGTGAGTTCTGGCGTTTCACTACGCAGTCGGCACAGCGGCTCTTTGAAAAAGAGTTCTCAACAGATAATGTCGAAGTTGAGGCGTATGGAAACGTACTCGTCGCGATTGCCCTCTTACATGGTCTTGCTGCCGAAGAACTCAAACCAGAACATTTTGAATATCAAGATCCTGATTATCAAGTGCTTATCACCGTCCGCGCGGTGAAGTCCAAAACAGACAACTGACTTGGGATAACAATGGGCATCCGTAGATTGATACAATTACCAGATCGAATCTGGAAGGGTCTTCACTCTCAAGGGCTAATCCTCCTTTATCACCGTGTGGTAACCCTGGATACTGACCCGCAGCTTCTCAGCGTCACTCCTGAACATTTTGCCGGGCATCTTGAATATATTTCCGAGCATTATAATCCCATTAGTCTTTCTGAGTTGTATCAGGCACTGAAAGCAGGGAAAGTTCCGGATAAATCTGTCGTCATAACTTTTGACGACGGTTATGCGGACAATCTCTGGAATGCAAAACCACTCTTAGAAAAATATGGGATTCCGGCCACAGTATTTGTAACGTCCAGCCATGTTGACAGCGACAGAGAGTTCTGGTGGGATGATTTGGAGAGGTTACTGCTGCTATCGGATCAACTCCCAGATCAACTGGAACTTACCGTCAAAGGAAGAAAATGGAATTGGGATCTGTCCGGAGACCTAGGGGCCGAGAGTAGACGTAGATATGAGATCGAGCCAAAATCCTGGAACGTGACCATGGCATCTGATCCTGGTCCACAACATGCTGTTTACCGAGACCTTCATCGGCTCCTCAAGCCCCTCTCCCATGAAGAGCAAGAGTCCATCCTTTCCACTATCGCGCAATGGGCAGGGATGCCAAGAACTGGGCGGGAGACACACCGACCCCTCAATGTAAGCGAATTAAAAGAGCTTGATCGGGGAGGGCTGATAGAAATTGGAGCACATACGGCAACACACACAATGCTCTCTATGCAGCCAGTGGGTATACAAAGGACGGAGATTATCCGGGGTAAAGAATCACTTGAGGAGATGCTTGGTCACCCAGTGCAGAATTTTTCATACCCCTTTGGCGGCCGAGTAGACTTTAATCGAAAGACCGTCGAGATAGTGAAAGAAGCGGGTATCACTACAGCATGCGCCAACTATGGCTTAACCCTCATTGGAAGTACAGACCCGTACCGTCTCCCCAGAGTGCTGGTCAGAGGCTGGGATGTAGAAGTATTTTCATCCTGGATGAAGGATTGGTTTAATGAGTGAACCTGCTCTTCACATCCTTCAGGTAAGCACGCATGACATCGCCGGGGGTGCCGAAAAAATTGCATGGGACCTCTATACGTCTTACCGCGCTTATGGTCACCACTCATGGCTGACTGTAGGGATAAAAAAATCCCGGAATTCTGACGTTTTTTCCATTCAAAGTAGATTTAACAAAATTTTCCGACTCGTTCCAGCCAGTATCCGGAATTTTCCTCATGCATCAGGTGTCACAAAATTAGTTGACTTCCTGACAAATCCCGACCGGATCGACGCCTATCTTAAAGGCTATGAGGACTTTGATCACCCTGGAACCTGGAAATTGCTCGATCTAACCCCGGAACCCCCCGATATACTTCACTGCCACAACCTCCATGGCGGTTACTTCGACCTCCGTGCCCTCCCCCACCTCAGCCACCAGGTCCCGACCGTGCTCACCCTCCACGATGCCTGGCTCCTTTCCGGTCACTGCGCTCACTCCTTTGGCTGCGAGCGGTGGAAGACCGGGTGCGGTGACTGTCCGGCTCTCTCGATTTATCCGGCGATCAGGAAAGATGCGACGGCCTACAACTGGCAGCGCAAGGCAGAGATCTATAGAATGAGCCGGCTGTATGTCGTCACCCCCTGCCGGTGGCTCATGGATAAGGTCGAAGAATCGATGCTGAAACCGGGGATCGTGGCATCGGGGGTAATTCCCAACGGCGTAGATCTAGGTATCTTCCACCCCGCTGACCGGGCAGAGGCCCGACGGGAACTCGGGCTCCCGCATGGTGCAAAGGTCCTCCTCTTTGCAGCAAACGGCATCCGAAAGAACATCTGGAAGGATTACAGGACCCTGCAGTCAACCCTTGAGATGATCGCAAAAACCGGAACAAAGGTGCTCTGCATCGCCCTCGGCGAAGCAGCCCCGCCGGAACGGATTAGCAATATCGAGATCCGGTTCATCCCCTACCAGAAAGACCCCCGAAAGGTCGCCTGCTACTACCAGGCCGCCGACCTCTATCTCCATCCTGCTCGGGCCGACACCTTCCCTAACACCGTCCTCGAAGCCCTGGCCTGCGGCACCCCGGTTGTGGCGAGCGCGGTCGGCGGCATCCCTGAGCAGATCGTGGAGGGGCGGACGGGATTTCTCGTGCCGGTGGGGGATGCCCGCGCGATGGCAGGGCGGGTTCTTGAGTTGCTCGAAGACGAGGAACTCCGACAGCGAATGGGGTGGGAGGCCGCGGAGGACGCGGCACGGCGGTTCGGGCTGGAGAGGATGGCACGTGAGTATCTTGCGTTTTATCGGACCATCCTCAAATAACAAACCCCGGAACAGCCCGAGCTGCGGAAATTTCAGGAATATTTGAACTATTTCGTTCTTTTCTGTAGGATATTGCAATGTTCCGAAGAGGAGTATAGGGTTCAAAAGCACCCGGCGGTTTACTCTAATTTCGTAACCCAATGTTAATAACCGGGTGACATCATAGATAACATACCTATGATGTTTTATAGCCTCTAAAAGGATGATTATATGGAAGATTGTAAAATATCCATAATAACTGTATGCTTTAATTGCGAAGAACTTATAGATAGAACAATAAAAAGTGTTGTCGACCAGACTTATACAAACATCCAATACATCCTTATCGATGGGTTATCTTCCGATAAAACCCTTGAGATTGTAAAAAATTACGAGGAATATATTGACATATTGGTGTCTGAGAAGGATGATGGTATCTACGATGCCATGAATAAAGGGCTGGAACGCGCGACCGGCGATCTTGTTTACTTCTTAAATGCGGGGGACTATCTTCACGACAATGATGTATTGAGAAATATCGCTGAAAGATTCAGTGCTAACCCGGACAGTGATATACTCTACGGAGATTATATCTATTATGATGCAGTTGATGAGCAGCGGTGTTCCAGTTACCGTACCGGTATCCTGGATCTGATCCGCAGAGGATATTGCCATCAAACCACCTTTGCTAAAAGATCTACTTTTACAAAATATGGGGAATTTAACACTAATTATAAAATTTACGCCGATTTTGATTGGCTGCTCCGGGTCTTAATTGGATCCGGGCGAAGTACGACGTATATTGGTATACCTGTAGTGTACTACCTGAAAGGAGGGGAGAGCGAGAACCAGATTATAGCAAACTATCTTGAAAAAATAAAGGTAATACAGAAAAATATGGGGATTCGTGGATTGCTACCTCTTGGTATCTTTTTCCCGTCTATCATTTGGAGATATCTCATAAAGCAAATGGGTGACAACAAAAAACTGGCGAAGATCGATGAAGTTAAGGCAAAAAATTAGTCAGCGTCTGTCGAAAAAGTTCCAGATCAACTGAACCTTTTCCATAATTTCTTATAACCTTCTGCTGTCCTATCAAGAGTGAATTAACTTTGAATCATACGGTCACCGTGCCACTGCTGAAATCATACGCCCATGCCCCCAAAGTAGTCTGATACAGAGATTCTCGCTAGCGAGAGTAATATCTCTATTTGACAGTTCCTTGATTATACATTGCCCGCGCCGTAAACTCGGTCCTCGCCAAGACTGTCCAGGACGTTGAGGTGAATGTGGTGGACGACGGTTCCGACGATGGGGTTGCAGTTGTCAAGGAGATTGACGACCCCCTGGATCCAACTGATCCAGCAGGAGAATCAGGGGATATCGCCGGCGAGGATCGGAGGATTGAGATGGGCCGGGTGGGGCTGGTTGTGTTTCTGGATGCGGATGATGAATGGCTGCCTGGACACCTTGAGGTTCTGTTGAGATTGTAATATAACTCTTCACTAGCCGGTGTTCGAGATTAAGAAGAATCCTGGCAGGAAACCCCGGGCCCAAAATGCCGTAGTAAGGCCGCTACCCAGAATAGTGCGCAGCAGCCAGCCTGGTGGTCCTCCTCAACAACGGCCTTTGCGATACTACAACGAGATATCCGGAGCGCTGGGAAAACTATATATTTTAAAACTGAAACTCCAGTTGCTTTGATCGGAGTAATCTTGGCAGCGGGACGGGGGCGACGATTAAGCCGCGATATCGATCTGGATAAGATTGGCCCGAAATGCCTGCTCCCCGTCAATGGGTGCACGCTGCTGGAGAGGATGGTGGCAGACCTGGCCTCGTCTGGTGTAGATGCGGTCATCATCGTTGCCGGCTACAAGAGGCATGTCGTACTGGATGCCTGCAGGGCGCTTGAGAGCCGATATGGTATCGAGGTTCGTCTGGCCTATAACTGGGATTACGCCCGTACAAATACGGCTTACTCGCTTGATATCGGCCTTGCGGACGTAGATGAAGACGTTGTCGTATTTAACGGCGACATGCTCTACGACTATGCAATACTGCGTGAGCTCCTGGATATACGCCGGACTGCGATCGTGGTCGATAACAGAAAGCCGCTCACCAACGAGTCCTTTAAACTGAGGGTCGTGGATAGCCGGATAGAAGAGATGGGAAAGCATGTGCCGATAGAAGAAGCGACAGGGGAGTTCATCGGGATCTCAAAGATCGCTAAAATCGACCTTGATAGAGCAAAACGCCTGCTGAAGGTGCTGATTGCTGATGACCTGAATAACTATTACGACTTTATCTACAAGTCCTTATCGCAGGATGGAAGCCTTGCATACTTGTATACAAACGGGCGACCGTGGACCGAGATCGATGATATCCACGATTATGAGTATGCAGAGTGCATTGCAGGAATGTCCGATGGCACGCGAGGGCAGATTCAATGATAGGAAACGTCGGGATCATCGGCGCTGGAAGTATGGGTACCGCCCTTGCACAGAGCATCTCAAGGCAGGCAGGTGAGGTTACCATATATGGAAGGCGGCAGGAGGTTGTTGATTCGATTAACCATGACAGATCCAACACGAACTACTTCCCGGGTCTGCTCTTAAACCCCAATATTCACGCAAGACTGATCGGCGATGGAGCGGATATTCAGGACTGCGAGGTTGTTATTATTGCTGTGCCCTCCAGCGAGGTCCGATCGGTCATTCATACCATCCGTGATAACGTGAGGGGTGCAATCCTCGTTACGGTCTCCAAGGGTCTGGAGTATCCGTCGTTAAAGACGATGAGCGAGATAATCTCTGAGGAGACAGGGAACCCTGAGATTGCCTCATTCTCCGGACCGAACTTTGCCGATGAGATTGCATACGGCCATATCGCAGGGGCAACAGTCGGCACCGACAGTCCCTCCGTAAGGGCAGCGATCTCGGAGCTCTTCGAGGAGTTCACCCTTGATTTCTCCGACGATGTCAGGGCGGTCGAGTTGTGCGGTGTGCTCAAGAACGTCTACGCTATTGGGACGGGGATGTGGGACTCGGTCTATAGTAACTATAACGAGCACTATACGTTCTTGAATATCTGCTATAAGGAGATGTGTTCCTTCCTGGAGGTGATATCCCGCGATAAGGAGATATTCACGAAGTTCTGCTGTTTTGCGGATTTTAATCTGACAGCAAATGTGGATAAAAGCCGTAATCGAACACTGGGATTGATGGTCGGGAAGAATATCATAAAGGCTCCGTATTTTGAGTCCGGCGTGACCTTCGAGGGTGCGAAGTCCGTCAAAGGGATACTTGAGTTGGCAAACCGGCAGCGTATCAATATGCCTATTGCAACGTTTGTTTATGAGGTACTGAGCGGCAACAACGGTCTGAGGAAGACCGCCGATCTTCTCCTTAAGTATAAGTATCGAAGTTGAGAATCGCTCTAAAATCCTCCTCGGTCAGAGCCCTTCGTCCTGGAGAGGATCTCTTCCCAGACTCGCCTGGATGAATTCCCATCCTGGAACCCGTTGATCAGGTTGTTGACCGTCATCCTCTCCTGTTCATAATACGCAGGATCGGCAATGCACCTCTGGATCTCATCGATAAGCGCGTCAGTTGTTGCGACCTTTGGCCCCGGTGTCCAGAAGTCGTAAGGCTCCAGCAGAAAGCCCCGCGTTTGTGAATACTCTTCCAGATCCAGCGGCAAGAAGATTATTGGTCTATTCAGGAGCAAGAAATCAAAGTAGATCGAAGAGTAGTCGGTGATCAGTATATCGAACTCACCGAGCACCTCATAGATGCTGGTAAGGCTGGTCGTAAGCCGCTCCGATCTTAAGACAACGATATTCCCATCCGACTCTTTGAAACTCTCTTGAGAAAGCCAGTATTGTTCCTCATAGGGATGGAGTTTCAGGACGAAGAGTATGTTATTGTCTTGCAAGAACCTGTTGAGGCATTCAGATCGTAGCAGGTCCAGGTGCTCTGCCGTGCCTTCGACCCTGCCGTAACCCACCCGAAACGTCGGCATATAGAGTATCAGTGTTTTATAACCGGAGACGTCCCTCTCGAGCAATTCGGCCAATTCAGGTTCCCTGTGGTTCATGAAGAGATAGTCGTTCCGCGGCTGACCGGTAATGACGACCTTTCGCGGATCGATAAGGAAACTGGTGACCAGCGTGTTCTTCGTGATACTCGATGTCGCAATGAGGATATCCTCGGCCTCTACCCCCTTTCGGATGTCATGCAGTGCATCCTCTGTTTCGAGACGGTCTGCATAGCCCATGGCCTTCAGCGGCATCCCGTGCCAGAGGTTTACCAGATACTGGTTCTTCGCTTTGAACCTGCAGTAGTGGTTATGGGTCACGACGATATACTTCGATCTGAAGACGGTATAGATTCCACGAATACTCTTCTCGATATGTGCCGTGACCCCGTTCCGGGCCAGCACCTGTAGTATCTCAGGGTCATTGACCAGCCAGACGGTATCGTATGGTTGCTGCACCTGATTGGCTATGACGTATTCATACAGCGCTTTTGCGTTGTCTGAATAGTCAGGCAGGCTTGCAAAGAGGATCTGGTTATCCTTCTTCGGCACTATGGTGTTTAGAACTCTCAGTCCGACATTAAGCAGCTCTTTGATTACACCCTTCCCGAGCAGGGACCAGACTTCGTACGCCTTCTGCGAACCATTGGATATCGAGGATACTGCAGACATCCCTTCGCAGGGCTTATACCGGCATTAACCTAATAAACTTACCGAGATCTCAGGTGATCCGGCTCTGTTGAGACTCTTTTGAAAAAATACTTCTTCTTGAACCCCTGATCTTTGGACTTCCGATCTCCTGGTTACTCCCTTCTTGCGTCGGGGGCACGATTCCGCAGGCAGCCCATGCTCTTTATGGGCTTGCGACTCCGCCTCACCCCGGGTTGTCGGCTCCTGCCGTATCTTAAATATATATGTCGATCAACTCTCTCAGTCTAAGGCCCACCTGAAACAACGGAGACGGCATGGCAGCCATGGTACGCAAGATCAGCCTTCTGCGCCGAAGGTAATTTGTCCTGCAGGCCTCCAATATCCGGGCCGCTTCACCTGCTTCACCGGCGACAAGGCATCGTGCAGCTCTCGCAATCTCCTTCTTCATGACGTATTCTTTTACATCATTAAGCATCTCCCCGGGAACCCCGCCGCTCTCTATCGATCGGATGGCGGTTTTCACAAACGGCTCCGGAGCAAGAGGCAGTTGCCGTCCGCAGATCCTGTTGGCAGCCTCCCAGTGATAGATTGCTCCCATATACCAGCTGAACGCTATAGGGTATTTGAGGGCGATCTTGCCGAACAGGTCGGCATCTTCTCCAAACCATGCATCCTCGGGGAACCCGCCCATCTCGATGAAGATCTCCTTAGGGATGCATACAACCGATGTCCACACCGGATATTCGCCGAGCGTGGCGGATTTGAAATAGTTCGGGATTAAGCCCTTCCAGGGTGCAGGTGGAATCGCCCGATACTTTGCCCAGCGAAGCCTGCCACTCACCTTCTGAATCTTGTATGCCGTCGTGTAGGCTCCTGCGTCTGGAAACTCTTTCTGTAACATCAGGATCGTTTCCAGATGATGGGGCATCCACTCGTCATCGGCATCCAGGAACGTGATGAGATCACCCCTGCTTATGCCCACTCCCTGGTTCCTCGCGGCGGAGACCCCGGTCCCTTGCTGTCGGACAAACCAGATCCGGGGATCCCCGAACTCCTTCACTTTATCCTGGCCGTTATCCGTTGACCCTCCGTCTACTACGATGACTTCAAAGTCCTGGAAGGTCTGGTCCACGATAGACTGCAACGCCCGCTGGATATAGGGCCCTTTGTTGAATAACGGAATAATGATTGATATCTCTGGTTTTGTACTGATATCGGCCCATTCCGCATACCCCCGGCCTGCAGGTGGATGTTGGAGGAGACCTCGGGCATGCAGGCTCCCGCATGCAGGCCGCCCGCCGTCGACGACTGGTGCGACCTTCATGGCATCACCGTCACGGGGTGAGAGGGTGACTGTTCCTGTCACCCCGGCCAATGCCCTTGTAGATGAACCCCGCCCGGATGAAAAGATCCGGGTCGATGACGTTCCTGCCGTCGACGATCACCGGGTGCTCCCGGCCCGAGAGTTCCTTCACCCGTGCAGGATCAAGCGTGGCGTAGTGGTGGTGAGCCGTGAAGACCGTGACGACATCCGCCCCCGCGAGGGTCGCGTCCAGGTCGTGCGAGACCTCGATGCCCGGATAGTTCTCAACGAACGGGTCGTGGACCCCGACCTCCGCGCCCGCCTCCTTCATCGTCGCGAGGTAGGGTTCTGCGGGGGTGTTTCTGGTGTCGTCCGAGTTCTGGATGAACGCCCACCCGAGGAGCGCGATCTTCGCACCCTCCGGGGATCTCCCGGCCCGTTTGAGCCCCTCGACCGTCAGGTGGACCATGTGCCGGGGCATGAATTCGTTGATCGCTCGTGCGACGCCGAAGATCGACCCGGCCCCGTGCGGATACCACAGATCGCCGCCGAGGACCTGTGCCCCCCTCTCAAGGTGCCAGGAGTCTTTTGTCAGGCAGTGGCCGCCGACCCCGGCCCCGGGCCAGAGGACCGCCCGGGTGATCCCCTCACCCTTCAGGGAGTCGATTCCCGCCCGGACGTCGTAGACGTTGACGCCCATTGCCTCGCAGTGGAGGGCGAGCTGGTTTGCCGCGGCGATCTGGAGATCGCGGAAGGCGTTCTCGGCGGTCTTCGTCACCTCGGCCGCGGTCGCGGTCATCGGGATGATCGTGCCGGTCGTGAGAACGGGCCGGTAGAGTTCGGCCGCACGCCTCGTCGAGACGTCGTCGATCCCGCCGACGATCCGGTCGTGCTCCCGGATATTCCGGAGCAGCCGCCCGACCATCACCCGCTCGGGGGCGTGCGCCAGTGCAAAGTCCTCCCCGGCGACGAGCCCGGACTCCTCTTCGAGAACATCGCGGGCCATGCGCTCGGT
This sequence comes from Methanoculleus sp., assembly GCF_020696975.1. Taxonomy (GTDB): domain Archaea; phylum Halobacteriota; class Methanomicrobia; order Methanomicrobiales; family Methanoculleaceae; genus Methanoculleus. The sequence goes on along the minus strand of NZ_JAJGBK010000003.1, from coordinate 86,753 downwards.
CGTTCCCGGGGTTACGGTCGATTCGAGGACCACGAGCGTGCCCTCCGAGAGATTCTTCCCCACCGCGCGAAGTCCCTCGGTCAGGGCAGAAAAGTCCGGAATGAGGTCTTTTGGGTCCTTAAACGGGGTCTGGATGGAGAGGGTCACCGCATCACACTCCGCGATCGCTGCAAAATCCGATGTGCACCGGAACTTACCCGCACCAACGACCCTGCTGAGGAGCTCTTCAAGCCCCGGCTCCTCACCCTTGAGCGGCGACTCCCCCCGGTTCAGCATGGCGACCTTGTAGCCGGAGGACGGGGAATCACGCTGGAATCCGACGACTGACTCGAACTCCGGTGCGTCGGCAAAGAGCACCGCGGCCGGAATACCAACGTAACCCATCCCGACGACACCGATCTTCTTGATCGGGCCTCTCGCGTTGACGATCGACTGCAGCCTGCCGCTCATGCCAGCACCATCATAGGTGAGAAGCACCGCGCAATGTCCTCGCAGATCTCCATATTCAGCAGTGCCTGGGCAGGGCTGACCGGGAACTCCCTTCCTTTGGCGACACAGTCAAGGAACGTCGAGAGTTCAAGTTTTAACGGCTCCTGCTTGTTCACGAGCACCTTCTCGATGATGTTCTCCTGCACGTAACGCTCATCATCGGCTGCGTACTGCCCGGGTTTTCGGTGGATATAGATCTCCTGGGCCATGAAGTCCCCCTCGATGGTGAACTCCTCCTCCTCGATGTAGATCATCCGGATCTTCTTTGAAGACTTCCTGCTTGCCGAGAGGTAGACAGGTGTCCCATTAAATGAGAAGAGGGCGCTGCAGACATCCTGGTTGCCGCCGCCGGTGAGATGATAGTCCCCGGCGGGGAGGAGGACGTTTCGCACAATGTCCACGTCGTGGATCATCAGGTCTTCGACAACCGAGGAACTGTTCACCCGGGACGAGGCCGGGTTATGCCGCTTCATCTCGATATAGAGCGGATCCCGGACGATCTTCTTGATCTCGGGGACGATCGGGTTGAACCGTTCAATATGTCCGACCCCGGTGACGAGACCGTTCGGGATCTTCCCGATAAGCCGCCGGCTCTCTTCCGCTGTGGCGCAGACGGGTTTCTCTATGAGGAGGGATACCCCTGCGTCGAGTACCTGCTCGGCAACCTTGAAGTGGTAAGGCGTCGGGACGCAGACGCTCACTGCGTCTACGTCTCGGAGCAGGTCCGCAACTGTCGGGGAGGCTGTTGCCCCGAAAGCGCCGGCAAGGTCGCGGGCTGCCTTCTGGTTGAGGTCGTGCAGGTGGAGCGAGTCCACCGCCTTCAATTCCGAATAGACGCGGGCATGGTTCCTGCCCATCACTCCGACACCGATCACCCCTACATCCAAGATCTCACCGCCAGTAATTTTTGCTGCCTCGCGTCCCGGACCGGGAAGACCCGTCTTGCCGGACTGCTCTCGCCCCTTGCTTGCGCTCAAAACTAATAAATTTTTTGACGGCGAAACCAATGCTGTGTTCCGACCCAGGGGGTATCTTGCCCGTGTCATGCGTATTGACCCGATCCAGCGTCAGAGCCTCATCAGCCTCGCCTCAACCCTGGGCCTCACCGCCGTCGGGTTTCTCTCCACGATGCTCTTTGCCCACACTGTCGGTCCCGCGATACTGGGTGCGTACTTCCTCTTTGTTGCCTACTTCAGCATCTTCAACCTGATCGGGGACGGAGGGTTCGGGGGTGCCGCGGTAAAGCGGATCAGCGAGGGCGAGGATCAGAATGCATATTTTACCGCGTTTCTCGTCCTCCGCGTGATGCTGGTGGTCGTCTCGGTGGCCCTCCTCCTCATCGCACAGCCATACCTTGTCGACATCACTTCATCAGGGGTCTTTCCCTGGCTGGTCTTTGCGCTGGTCGCGAGCGTCTTCACGAGCATCACCATTAACGGGGTCTACGGCAGCGGGAAGGTCGGTGTCAACCAGATCGGCCACCTGATCGATAACCTGGTCCGTGTCGTCGTCCAGGTCGTTGCGGTCGTCCTCGGCTACGGTGTTGCGGGGCTCGCCGGGGGGTTCGTTGCCGGGCTCCTCGCGGCGGGGCTCGTCAACTACCGGTTCCTCGATCTCAAGCTCGCACCGTTTGGCCGCTCGCACATCGTGAGCCTCTTTGCCTTTTCATTCTGGGGTTTTCTCAGTTCAAGCGGTTCCCTTGTCTTCTCGTACGCCGATACCATCATGATCGGTTATTTCCTGACCGATACCGAGGTCGGTATTTACCGCGTGGCGCTCCAGCTCACACTGGCTGCAACGTTCGTCACCACAGCGCTCCATACCACGCTCTACCCGAAGATCAGTTACTGGGGGAAACAGCACGACCTCGCTTCGGTGGAGCGTGCGCTTGCCCGCGCCTTCACCTACTCGCTTCTGCTTGCGGTCCCGGTCGTTCTCGGCGGCTGGATCCTCGGCGAGCGGCTCCTCTACTTCTTCTATGGGGCGTCGTTCTCCACCGGGGCACCGGCCCTTATGATACTCCTGCTCGTCCAGGTAGCCCATGCCTTCATGTTCCTTCTGACGATGACCTTGATCGCCCTCGACCGGCCGAGAGACTCGTTCCGGGTGACGGCAATTGCGGTTGCTGCAAATATTGCGCTAAACCTCGCCCTCATCCCGACATACGGCATCGTCGGGGCGTCGGCGGCAACGCTCGTCACCATGGTGCTGAACACAGCGCTCGCCCATCGCGCTCTCTCCCGGAGCATCCGGGTGCGGATAGAACCCCGGGCCGTGGGCAATATCGTCCTTGCCGCGCTCGTCATGGCGGCCGTCATCGCGGGCTACTCGTACCTCGTCCCGCTCACGAACGTTGTCTTCGTCCTCGCGGCGGTCGCACTCGGCGGCCTGGTCTACGTCCTGCTGCTTCTCAGGATGGATCGTGGTATCCATGACGAACTGAAGGAGCTTGCCGGAAAACTCGGCATCCCCTGGCCCGGCGTGCTCTGATCTCGACGGGAGACTTCACTGGAGCACCCGGGCGGGGCAATCCTATCCATTCTGAACACCGAAGATGCCCTGCCGGTTCCGTTGAAATAACAGGTGCGACAATCCGTATCCACGATGACGAAAGAAGTCCGTGAACTGGAGCATGAAGAGTTCCCGCTTGCAGAGGAGATCTGGACGCACTACCGCGGCCAGAAGGCCGACCCGGGCCGGGAGAGGATCTTCGGTGTCTTTATTGACGGAACCCTTGCGGCGACGGCACGCTGCACCCGCCACCCGGGTGGCCTCGAGATGGACTGTGTCTTCACCCGCGACGAGTACCGCGGGAGCGGGTATGCGAGGGAGGCCGTGCAGAGACTTCTCGAAGAATGCGGCTCCGAGACGATCTACATCCACTCTACCCTTCCCCTGATCGGGTTTTATGAAAAACTTGGGTTTGAACTCATCCCTGAGGGAAGACTCCCGGAGAGTATCAGGGAGCGGTTCCTCTTCTGCTTCGGGGAGATGGCGGGATGCAACGTCGCCCCCATGATGCGGAACGCGGCGGCTTGAGCGCCGGGTGTCCCGGTAGTGCTGGAGAAACGCGGGGGGGCCGGCCTAGTGCTCGATCTTCCTGATATGATCGATGGCGTTCTCCGCCAGCCTCTCGCGCCCCTGCAGCTCGGCGACGTCCCGTATCGCCTCAAGCATGTGAACGGAGTCTTCGAGAAAACTCAGGATGTCGGCGGGGTAGAGGTCGATCCCGTATTCATCGAGGAGATGGGCACTGATCTGGCGGTGGTCGAGCCCCATCTCCCGGAACTCGATGATGGTTAAGGTGAACTTCCTCTCCGGGCACCCGCAGAAGGGAGCGTTCTTGCACTTGCAGTCCATGAAGTCACGGAAAAAGGCGAGGAGCTGTTCGTGCATCCGGTGGTCAAGGTTATCGAAGTTGATTGCCCTCCCGAGCGACTCAAGAAACGCGCCCGAGAAGATATGGTCCGGGAGCCGGAACCCCGCAGCCCGCTCAAGTTTCCGTGCCGCCCGGAACCGGGCCTTATCCGCAATCACGACGCTTCTCCAGGCTCCTCGTCGAACTTCGCGAGCGACTTCATGGCGTTGCTCATGGTCTCGATCTCGATGAGCCACTCGTCAAAGAGGCTCGGGTTCTCCGCGTCGTCCTTGATGTACTTCGCACAGCAGGTGGCCCCGTCGACCACGGCGGCCCCGATATTTGCCGCAACCTCGAGCGCTTCCTCGAGGTTCTCCTCGTCGATACCCCGGCCTTTCTTCACGAGCGTCTTGATATCCTTATCAAACTCGCCATCGAGGTATTTGCGGCAGGCGGTAAAGAGCACCAGCAGCGAGAGCTGGAGCGATCCGATGATGTCCTCGAGGTCTCCCTCGGGGAGGCCGGTCATGACGATCAGTTCCACATCGTCGAGTTTCTCGATGGCCTCCTCCTTCGTGAACCGGCCATTCTGGTAGAGGCGGATGATCTTTAAGACCGAGAGGGTGATATCCTCGGTGAAACTGTAGAGCATCTGCTCCCCTTCGGAGACTTCTTCGCCTTCTGCCGGCTCGAAACTTGCATCTTCCAGCGTTTTGATCCAGTTGTCCCAGCGCTCCTGATTGTAAAAAATATAGAAGAGTTTCATGGGTTCTGCCTGTTTGGCACTCGCTTTCTTCGCCATATCAGTACACATTCGGAGTGCCTCTGTTAAAAATCATTTGCTCCTGGTGCAAAGACTTAAATTGCCGCGATTTGTGAACCTGATTGGCGTGATGCGCGAAGATTCATGTAGTTCGAGCGAGTATAAGAAGAGAAGATGCGAGATATGTCGTGCCTGGCTTCGCTCCTGAGATCCTTTGAGCCCATTGCGGTCGCGCTCTCCGGCGGGACGGACAGTTCGGTCCTGCTGGCCCTCGCCCGGCGGCACGGGGTTCGGGCGATCGCCGTCAGCGTCGATACCGGTCTTACCCCCCCGGGTGAACTCCCGGCGGCTCGAGAGCTCTCGGAGCGTCTGGGCGTCCCGCACGTCGTGATAACGCTCGATATGCTTGATATCCCCGCGGTCCGGGAGAACCGGCCGGACCGGTGCTACGTCTGCAAACGGGCGATGATGGAGGCAATCGTCGCGGAGGCGAAGCGGCGGGAGTGCCGGACGGTGGTCGATGGGACCCACGCCGACGATCGGGCGGACACGCGGCCCGGTCTGCGGGCTCTCTCCGAACTCGGGATCAGGAGTCCGTTTGCCGAGTGCGGTATGGGAAAGGAGGATGTCGAGGCCCTTGCGAGGGAGCTCGGGGTTCCCGTCCGACCGCCGTCCGCATGCCTTGCGACCCGCATCCCCACCGGGGAGACGGTCACCCGGGAATGCCTTGCGCTTGTCGCTGCTGCGGAAGCCCTTCTTGCGCGGGAGATCCCGGGGACTATACGGGTCCGGTGCACCGACGGGCGCCGGGCCTCTATCGAGGCCGACCCGGCATACCGCCGGAGGCTGGAAGAGTTGCTCGATGCGGTGAAAGAGCTCGGCTTTGAGGATGTCGTGATAGCTCAGGCGGGCTATCGGGAGGGGGGTGCGGACTCGTGGAAGCGGTGATGATCCGGTACAGCGAGATATTCCTCAAGAGTGAGCCGGTGAAACGGCGGTTCATATCGATCATGACGGAGAATATCCGGCTCGCTCTTGAGGCCGAAGGGCTCACCCACCGCATCGAGACCCCCCGGGGAAGGGTCCTGATCTACGGTGATGAGCCCCGGCGGATCGCTGCGGCGGCCGCGAGAACCTTCGGGGTCGCGAGCGCGAGCGTCTGCACGGTGACCACAGCCGATATCGAGGGGATCTCGGCCACAGCCGTCGAGCACGCGGAGCGGCGCCTCCGGCCGGGGATGTCGTTTGCAGTTCGGGCGCGCCGGTCGGGTGTTACGGGGTTCAACAGCCAGGAGCTGGGGGCTGCGGTCGGTTCAGCCGTTCTCGACCGGATACCGGAGGCCAGGGTGGACCTGACGGCGCCCGATTATGAGGTCTTCGTGGAGGCCCGGGAGTTCGGCGGCCTTGTCTACGATGAGATGATCAGGGGGCCGGGCGGGCTCCCTTACGGGACGCAGGACGAAGTGATCGGCCTCCTCTCGGCAGGGATTGACTCGCCGGTTGCGTCGTGGCTGATGATGCGCCGGGGGTGCCGGATGGTGCATGTCAACATGAGGAGCGGCAGGTTCGGGGGGGAGGACGAGGAGAAGAACGTCCTCGCGAACCATGCCCGGCTCTCCGCCTGGGTCCCGGGGCACCCGCTCGACCTCCTCGTCGTGGAGATGGAGCCGTTCTTTGAGGTGATCACGGGCTTGAAAGAACCCCGTTACCGGTGCATCCTCTGCAAGCGGTTCATGCTCCGGGTGGCGGGGATCCTCGCGGAAGAGCGGGGCGCCTACGCGCTCGTCAACGGCGACAACCTGGGGCAGGTGGCCTCCCAGACGCTCGCGAACATGGCGGTGATCGCTCCGGCGACGCCCGTTCCGGTCCTCCGGCCGCTCATCGGGTTCGATAAGGAGGAGATCATCGAGCGCGCCCGCGTCATCGGGACGTTCAATGCCCGGCCCGGTAATGTCGGGTGCACGGTCGCCCCCCGCTACCCCTCGACGGCGGCGCCCGCGGAGACGATTGCGCAGATTGAGGAAGAGAACGATGTGGCGAGCCTCGCGGAGCAGGCGGCGAGGACGGTGCGACGGTATCGCGCGAAGAACGGGGTGGTTGAGGAGGCCGGGTGAAGGTTTTCCTCACGCTTCCATGCCCTTTTTCCCTACCTTCTATTACACACGCCCCTACACGGCTTCCGTGGTGATATCACGTTTTGGGGAGTGCGACTGGCCGAAGGGCAGGTGCATGAGCACCGTTAGGTGCGAGGGGTTGCAGGGGAGGAGGGTATGCCCCCCTCCCCTGTCTCTACCCCCCAGACGCGATATCCACTGGAAATCCGCGCATGGGTGTACGCAAGCGAAAGGTGCCTGAAAACTCTCAAAATTCAGATACGCGATAGGTAGGGCAGCGCTCCAGCACACACGCGCCCGCTCAAAAAATGAATTTCCAGATCTTTCTTCAGACAATATTCAGCCCGTTTGCCCGGGCAACCTCGACAAACGACTCCCCGACGTGCCGGATCTGCTTCTCCGTCAGCCCGAAGGTGTTGAACTTCCAGACCCTGGTGGAGCCGGGGATGACCCCGGTGATCCCCCGCTTCTTCAGGTCGCTTGAGAGGAAGAACCCGCGCTTCTTGTGCTGCTGCGCCACCGTATCGAAGGACTCCCGGGTATCGATCCGGGTCAGGGTGTGCTGGCGCGGGTAGTCGGAGAGGACCTTCGTCCCCTTGATGGAGAGGAGTGCGTCTACGACCGCCTGCGAGTGCGCCAATTCGGTCTCCCAGTGCTGCACCCGCTCCCGGACATGGGGGAACGAGGCCATCATGCCGACGACAGTGACACCCATCAGGGTGCAGCCCATCATCTCGACTTCCTTTAACCCGAACGTCCTGCCCGTTACGTCCCCCTTTGCCTGCGTCGTCCGGAATACCCGCTCTGCGTGCTCGTTTGTCGTCGCAAGGACGCCCGAGGGTGCCGGGGCCGCCATGCTCTTGTGGCCCGACCCGACCACGAAGTCGGCGCCGAGCGCTTTGCCGTCGACGGGCATGATCCCGACCGTGTAGGCCCCGTTGACGAGGACGGGGATGTCGTACTGGTGGGCGACCTTTATGATGCCCGCGACGTCGTGGACGTTCCCGAACTGGTAGTCGACATGGTCGACGAAGAGCAGGGGTGGAGTGCGCGAGAACTCCCGGATCACCGCCTCGATCTTCTCTGCCGCGGCGTCGGGGGTGATGTGGTTCAACTCATCCTTCGGGATCTCCCGCGGGATCCCGCCGGCCGCCTCGACCGCCATGAACTCCGTGTAGTGGGCAAGCGACGTGAGGATGACCGGATCGCCTTTCTCCACGTAGGTGCTCGCGACCGCCTGGAACCCCCGGCGCGCTCCGGGGACCACCCGCGCGGTGTCCATGTTCAGCCACGCGGCAAGGTCCGCGTGATACTGCGCGATGGGGGGATTTTTGATGTAGTCGAGCCGGGGAGGGTTTCGGCAGTTGTCGCAGACCGAGTAGCCGTCCCCAAAGGATATCGCCGCCTTCATGGCATCGGCGGTGAGCCGTCCGCCCGCCTGGATGGGGTCGATGTTGATGTACATCTCCTCGACGTCGCGGGATTCGATATCGACTGCACACTTCACCGGATCAACTCCTCTTCAAGGGTTGCGATCTGCCGCTTCACCTTCTCGAGGGTTGTTGCGGCGCGCGCTTTCTGCGCCTCGTCAAGGTCATGCCTGGGAGCTGTCTCCCGTAGCAGATACCGGAGGTCGGAGAGGAGGAAGAGCGCCTGAAAAACTGCATCTACGGCTCTTTTTGACACGAGATCACCATACAAATATCAGTGAGGATATATTAGTTTAAGCGTGTTTCAGGCAACGGGGCCGTGCCGAACACTTTCACGCCACGGAGATCAGGCATTTATACACAGGGGACACGGAGACTTATTGGGCATGAAGATCGTTCATTTGGCAGACACGCATCTCGGATTGTCGGCTTTTAACCGGGTAGATCCGGAGACCGGGATGAACCTGCGCGAACAGTTCATCTACGACAACTTCCTTGCCGCCATCGACCGGATCATCGGCTTACGCCCCGATGCACTCGTCCATGCGGGCGACCTCTTTCACCAGGTCAAGCCGAAGACCCGCGCCTACACGACGGCGCTCGACGCCCTCTCCCGCCTGCGGGACGCGGGAATACCGGTGCTCATGGTCGCTGGCAACCACAGTATGGCAAAGACCCGCTACACGGCATCGCCGTTTGAGGTGCTCGAGCGGGGCGGCTTTCGGGCAGGCGATCTCTACGTCGCTCACCACAACCGCTACCGGCAAGTCGAACTCGGGGACGCCGTCTTTCACCTGATACCGAATATGCTCCTTCCCGAAGGATACCGGACGGCGTATGAGGGGATCGAGTTCTCTTCCGGCACGAATGTTCTCGTCACCCACGGTCTTGCAAGCATCCTGAAGGATAAAAGGCTGCACACCGTCGCCGAGCACGAACTGGATGCGACGATCCTCTCCGACCGGTTCGATTATATCGCTCTCGGCCACTATCACAACCAGGTGCAGGTCGCCGACAACGCCTGGTACAGCGGGTCGCTTGAGCACTGCAACTACGGTGAGATAGCGGAGGAGAAGGGTGGTCTTGCTGTAGACCTGGCGTCAGGGAAGGTCGAGCATATCGACCTCCCGCGCACCCCCATGATCAGCCTCGGCCGGATCAACTGCGACGGGCTCTCGGCCAGAGAGGTCGTGGATGGGATCCTCGATGCGGCCGATAGCGCGGGTAAGAAGGTCTACCAGGCGATCTGCCAGGTCACCCTCGACGGGATACGCCGCGAGACGCTCCGTGCACTCGATCAGAAGGCCCTCGCGGAGGTCCGGAGCCGGATGCTTGACCTCAAACTGCAGGTGCTTGCCGTCGACGATCCGTCCCGGATCTTCTACGAGGACTCGCTCGTCGGCCTCGACTACGTCGCCGAGTTCGAGCGCTTCGTGGAGAGGGAGCACCTTGCCGGGGGCGACGAGGAGTTCGTGAAGAAGACCGGAACGGCGGTCCTCCGGTCGGTCATCGCGCGCCACAAAGAGGTGGAGAGTGCTTCTGAATAAACTCCGGATGAGGAACTTCAAGCGGTTCCGCGACCAGGAGATCACCTTCCAGGACGGCATCACGGGTATCGTCGGGAACAACGGGACCGGCAAGAGCAGTATTGTCGCTGCCATCCTCTTTGCCCTCTACGGGCTCCAGGGGACCGGGCTCGATGGAAACTACATCGTCAGCTCCTTTGCCGGACCGCAGGACGTCTGTGAGGTCCGCCTCGACTTTTTAGCCGGCGGCAACGAGTACGCTGTCGTCCGCAGGTTCAAGCGGCGCCCCTCCTCGACTCTCCACGAGGCGAACCTCTACCTGAACCAGAGACTCCTCGCAAGCAGCGTCCAGAAGGTTGGGCAGGAAGTGCAGCGGATCGTCGGCATGGGCGCGGGCGACTTCCGCAACACCATCTACGCCGGGCAGAAGGAACTCCTCACCCTGCTTGAGAGCCGTGCCGGGTCCCGCAAAGACTGGTTCATGCAGGTGCTGGGCATCGATTACCTCAAGAAGGACAGCATGGAGGACCTCAAAGGGGTCATCGATACCCGGGAAGGAACTCTGCGGGAGTTGTCGGGAAGACTCCAGGAACTCGACGCCGCTGCCATTCGCGACCGTCTCGTGACGCTTCGCACCGAACTTGCCCATGCGGAGGACGAACTGGAGCGGATCGGTGCCGGGGAGAGGGATGCCGCGGAGATGCTCGAGCGCGCCCGCAAAGAGCGTGATCGGCTGCTTTCGGTGCGCGACCGCTACCTGCACCTCGCGCGGGAGAGTGAGATGCTCACGAGCGAGATTGCACGGCTCCGTACCGAGTGCCGGGAGGAGGAGGCAGAGATTGCGGAGCGGCAGCAACTTCAGGACGAACTTGCAGAACTTGCCCGCCTTGCCGGTCGATACGAATCCCTGAAGGCGGAACTCGCCATGATGGCGGAGGAAAAGGTCGCCGCGGACCGCCTGACCCTTGAAGCGAAGGCCGCAGAGGAGCAGGGCCGGGAGTACGGTGAGCGCCGCGCGAAGATCGAAGCCGAACTCGCCGCACTGAGCGAGAGCAAGCAGGCGGTTGCCGGGCTTGAACGGCAGGTCGGGGAGTGGCAGACCCTCCGCGACCGTATCGCGGCGCTGAAGGCACTTCAGCCGGAGTATGACGCCCTCCGCGAAGAACTCGCCCGGATGGACGAACGGTTCGTCCAGACAGAGCGGCGGGTCCGGGAGAACCGGGCCGAGGTCGAGGGGATCGAGGAGAAGGTCCGGCGCCTTCGTGCGCTCGAGGCGGAGGTCCACGATCTCGATGCCCTTCGGGCACGTGAAGAGGTGCTCCTTCAGGCTCAGGAGTATGCCCGGCGGGAGGAGCGGTGTTTGCAGGAGGTTCGCACCGCGTCCGAAGAGATGAGCCTGCTCGAAAGCGAGATCGCCGGGCTTGCCCGGCAACTTGCCGGGATGGGCGCCATCGAGGAAGAGATCGAGTCCGCAGAGAGCCGGAAGGAGTACCTGACCTCGCGGCTCAGCGCATGTGCCGAGCGCCAGGAGGCGATCCGCGAGGAGATCCGGCGGCTGGCAGAACACCGGGCGGAGATCCTCACCGCAGGTCCGGAAGGGTCCTGCCCGATGTGCCACCAGAGCCTCGGCGAGCATTACGAGGGACTGGTCGGGGACCTTGCAACCGCTGCCGGGTCGATGCAGAAGACGCTTGCGGATCTCGAGCACGAGTATACGAAGGCAACCGTCGACCGCGAGACCCTGACCGCCACGCTGCAGGACCTTCACCGGCAGCGTCTCGCCTACCAGCGCTTAAAAGAGCAGCATGCTCTTTATGCGTCCCGGTACGAGCAGAGCGCGGGGGCCCTGCAGCGGTGGCAGGCTGAGGCCGGAGAGCACCGTGCCGCGATACGGGCGCTCGGCGTGGAGGGGTATGACCCTGCGGCGCACACTGCCCTCAAGGAGCGGATCCAGGCCCTCACCGGGAAGCGGGCGGCGGCCGATACCCTCCGGGGCGAGTGCAGCCGCCTCCCTGCCCTCCAGGAGGAGCGGCAGCGGCTCATCGCCGAGGTCGAGACTTATCTTGCCCGTAAAGAGGAGGTCGAGACGAAGATCTCCCGGCTCGGGTTCGACCCCGAGACCCGGCAGCGCCTGGAGAGTGAAGCCCAGGCTCTTGAGGCGTCCTACCGCGCGTACGCCGAGGCGCAGGCGCGCCTTCAGAGGAGGCCGGCACTGGAAGAGGAGTTGAACGCCACTCTCGCAAAGATAGACGTTCTCCGGGGGAGGCAGGATATCGCGCAGGATGCGCTTGCGCGCCTCTCGTTCGATCCGGGACGGTTCGCCAGCCTCGGTGAGGAGTGCAGCCGTGCCGAAGCGGCACAGCGGAGAGCGCTTGAACTCCGGGTCCGCCTCGAGGAGGTCCCGCGTCTCTCCCGGGCGCTTGAGGCGAAACGAAACCTCCTCGCGACACGGGAGAGCGAGTTGCTCCGCTCCAGGGCGGCCATCGAAGAGCTCGGTTTTGATGAACAGACGGTCGCGGCAGCAGAGGAGGCGCTCGCGGCCTGTGAGAGGGATCTTGCTGCGGCACGCGAGCAGAAGTATGCGGCGGCTGCCCGGATAAGCAGCCTGAAGGCGGATATCGAGGGCGAGACCGTGAGACTCTCCCGGTCGGAGGACCTCGTCAGGCAGCAGGAGACGCTCACCGAGGAGATCGGCCGCCTCAAACTGACCCGGTCGCTCATCAGGGACTACGGGGATTATCTCCTGCAGGTGGTCCGGGACCGGATCGAGGAGGAGGCGGGGAGGGTGCTTGCCGAGATCACCGATGGTCGCTACGGCACGGTGATGCTGGACGACGACTTCACCGTCCTCGTCCACGATATGGGAGATGACTACCCGGCCGACCGGTTCAGCGGCGGGGAGCAGGACGACATCGCCATAGCCCTCCGGGTCGCCCTCTCCCGGTTCCTTGCCGAGGTGAACCAGGTGCATGACTCCACGTTCCTGATCTTTGACGAGATCTTCGGGAGCCAGGACGAAGGGCGGCGAAACAACCTCCTCCGGGCACTCCGGACCCAGGAGGCCCATTTCCCCCAGATCCTCCTCATATCCCATATCACGGAGGTTCAGGACGAGTTCTCGACGACACTCATGGTCGAGATGGGGGCGGACCAGGCAAGCAGGGTTCAGGAGTTCGAGTGATGGTGGAACAGAAGACCCTCTACCTGAACGCGATCCGGCGGGTCGCAGGAAGGATCCGCGATTCCGTCCCGGAGGACCTTGCCGGGCGATTCAAAGCCGCCGGCGGGTTCGACGTGGCATCGTACCGCCGCTGCCGCCCCGAGTTCGGCGGGGCCGTCTGCGCGGTGGACGGGAGCAACGCCATCGTCCTCGATGCAGGCTGTTTTGCGATTGCCGCCGTCCGGGCATCGGTCAGCGCGTATGCCGGCGACGCGCGTCTCTGCCGTCGGACGACGCCTCTCCACATCGTCACGGTCAACCCGGGGACCGGGAACGAGGATTTTGATACGCTCTTTTACGACTGTTTCCACTCCTCCCCGAAGGTGCACCTCGACCACGACGACCCGATCCGGAACACCGCGGTCATCCGGGATACCCTCGAGTTCTGGGCGGCGATGGAGATGGCCGCGGAACTCGATACCGGGGACCTCATCGTTCTCGACGGCACGCTCCAGGTCCGCCACGCAAGCCACGACGAGGTTGTCGAGAACCTCCTGAACCTCTGCAATCTCCGGGGAGTGCTCATCGCCGCGGTGACGAAGCGGACGTCGCTCACCTGGGGCGGGGGGCACCCGATCGTCCCGGCGGCGGAAGGGCTTGCCCGCGACCTTGGTGTCCCTGAACCCTGGTACATCTGTGTCTCCGCCGCCGATGGCCTGATCGACCGCCGGGAGACCTACCTCTGGAAGCAGCGGGGCGAGCAGTACGTCGCGCGGCTGCACCCGCGGGCGGAGCGCGCGTTCAAGGTGGAGATCCCGAAATACTACAGCCCTGAGATGGTTGACCGGGTCTTCTCCGCGCTCGCCAGTTTTGCCGACGACGGAAGGGTCCCGGGCTACCCCTACCCGCTCCTCGATGCCCATCTCACGACCAAGATCGGGAAGGATGCGGTCGACCAGGTCCGCCAGGACATCATCCGTGGCATGGACCTGCTCGGCATGAACCTTGCCGACTACACCGGCATCTTTGGTGATTACCATGATGAGTTTGATCGATATTGACGGCGACGACGCCTCGAAATACCGGCTGATCGGGGACCGGGTGCTCAGTTACCGGTTTGCCATCCCCCACGATGAGGAACTCTTCCTCGGGGACATCTTAAAGATCACCGACCGCGTCAAAGGGCTGACGTTCTTTGCCAAGGTGAGCGACCTTCTCCACGACTGCAACTTCTCCGACCCCAAGTGGGATACCCGTCCCCATACCGAGCACTTCTACGAGATTGGGGAGGACGTCTTCATCCTCGTCGAGGCGATCCCGCTCGGTTACGTGGGAGAAGACGGCGCATTCCGGAAACCCCGGACGATCCCCGCGAAGTTCTCCCGCGTTGAGCGGCCGGAGTCCCGCGACTTCGCGTTCCTCCGGCAGGTGATGGGGGAGATCGAGGTCGGTGTGATGAAGACCGGTCAGGGTGTGCTTCGGGACGTGAGGGTGGCGCTCCATCCGGCGGTGATGCGCCAGCACATGGGCGTCTTTGCCACGACGGGCATGGGGAAGAGCAACTTCATGAAGGTCTTCTGTGCGTCCTGCATGCAGGCCCGGGCGTTCGGGCTCCTTATTGTCGACCCGCACGGCGAGTACGTTGCCGGTGGGCGGTCGTCGAGCGGTCAGGATACCCTGGGGCTCATCCACTACCAGGCCGGCCGGGAAGGGCTCGCGGTCTTCTCCACCCGGTCGGAGGAGTTCAGGAGAAAGTATCTTTTAAACCAGCTCTATCTTGACTACGACGACTTCCGGATGCCCGACCTCCTCCTCCTCTACGAGCACTCACCGCCCCAGCGTGAGGTCGTGGAGATGCTCGAGAGCACGCCGGGATCGGACGTGATCGACTTCTTCCAGAACACCGACTTTGCAACGTTTGATGCCGATACCTACACCGGCCGGCATCCCCGGATTGCGAACGACCTGAAAAACTTCTCGCCGAGCACACTCTCGGTGATGCAGCGGCGGGTCGCGGGCATGCTCAACCGTAACCGGGATTTTCTCAGGAGGCAGGGTTCCTCGATCCCGGACATCATGAAAGCGCTTCACGAGAACAAGGTCGTTCTTATCGATATCCCGGGGATGAGCGAACAGAGCGAACTCTTTGTCCTCTCGATCATAACGCGCAAGATCATGCGCAGCCACCAGGGTGAGGATGCAAAGAGCGAGGAGGAGCCAAAACAGGTGCTGATCACCATCGAGGAAGCCCAGCGGGTGCTGGGCTCGGGGCTTGGAAACACCCGGATCTTCCGGGAAGCCGCGATGGAGGGGCGGAAGTTCGGCGTGGGGCTCTGCGTGGTCACCCAGCAGCCGAAGAACATCGATGCCCGGGTCCTTGCCCAGTTAAACACCTTCGTGGTGATGGGGCTCTCCGACCGGGGGGACCGCGAGATGATAGCAAGCAGCGCAAAGCAGGACCTCTCGCGTCTCGATACCGAGATTCAGACGCTTGAGGCGGGTGAAGCGGTCATCAGCACCATCGGGATTCCCTTCCCCGTGAGCACCCGGATCCATCTCTTCGAGGAGTATATCGAGGAACTCAACAAAAAACCTCGAGCAAAGCCCATAGATGACGGACTTGAAAATACGTTTTAGATACGAAGGTGATGTTGGCAGGAAACCGTATTGTTTCCGCCGTCCCTTCACTGAATTGCTTGACACCCTCCGGGCGTCAGGATTGCTGATCGTTCTTGATCTTCCGTATGGAGACGCAGTTGATGACCGCATCCCCGGACAGGATGTAGCGTTTGACGACGACTCCGAGCACCTCGACCACATCCCCCTTCTTTACGTCTTCCGCCGGCGAGGTGAACATCTTGACCGATATCTCACCCGTCCGGTCGGCGACGAGGTACTGCGGCCGGTTGAGGAACTGGAAATACACCCGCTCGACGACACCCTTTATGCGTACCGGTTCGCCGAGCCTGTTCAGGTTAATCTCCCGTATCCGGGCATTCTTCGCTTCTGCTTCGTATACGGGCACCAGTGACGCATACTGTGTCTGGCTCATATAGTTGAGCGCTATTGGTATGAGGACCAGCATGACCGCCACGGGTACGCCCCAGATCAACAAGTGTACATCCCCGGTAGCAAGGACATACGCTGCCATCAGGACAATAAAAAAGAGGAAGACCGCCAGGACAACTGGCGACACCCTCACTTTGACATTTCCAATCTGCATCGTTAATCAGGGTTACTTGAGGGCTGCAATTTCCTTTCTGAATGCGACCCAGTAGAGGACACCGACGAAGAACAGACCGCCGACGATGTTGCCGAGTGTGACCACAATCACGTTGTTGGTCCACATGTTTACCCAGTTGACCGTAGCGACCGCCGTTGAGGGGTCAATACCCGTGACGAAGATGCCTGCCGGGATGAAGTACATGTTCGCAATGCTGTGCTCGAACCCGCTGGCGACGAAAGCGAAGATCGGGAACCAGATACCGACGATCTTGCCGATCGCGTCATCGGCGCATATACCGAGCAGGACAGCAAGGTTGACGAGCCAGTTACAGGCAATTGCCTTGAGGAAGAGCGACCATAACGCCATAGCGCCGACGTAACTCGTCTTTGCAGCCGCTATCCCTACTGCTCTCGTACCAAACGCGGTGATTGTTGCGACTCCGGCGGCATCGTAGCTGACACACGGCCCGTATGCCATGATGTACGCGAAGATAACCGACCCGATGAAGTTTCCGATATATACCCAGACCCAGAGGTTGAGCACGCTTGCCCAGCTGACCTTGTGGATGAACGCTGCCATGGGGGCGAGCATCGCGTCGCCGGTGAAGAGTTCGGCACCGGTCATGATCGTGATGATAAGCCCAACAGGGAAGACAGCACCCAGAATGAGCTGGGAGATACCGGGACTCGCGGCACCGAACCGCATCGCAACGTCGGTTGCCTGGATACCGGTCGAACAGACCGTCGCCAGAGCAGCACCCATCGCGATGAACGCTCCGGACAGGATACCACGCAGGACCATGTTCCAGGCCGGCAGTCCGACCTTGTACTTTCCTGCATCACCCGCTTTTGCTACGATAGCAACTGGAGGATGGAACACCATTTTTCATACACCTCTCTAAACGTCCTACCTATACCATCAGGTAATCCGAATGGATAGGTCTAATTAATCAGTAATTTGAGAGTGCTATTAATAGGTTTCGAAATGATCGTTATGCCTGCGACGTATAATCTAAATTCAAGCATTTATCTCTGCCGCAAGTTAATTCCTGCAACTAAACATCAATAGTCGACAAACGGCTCTTTTGCCTTCACTTTTGGCTGCACGCGGAATAAAACAGGTTTTTGGGATGGTATTTGGGCGGATATCCGGGAGGAGGCGCGCGGATCTCCTGATCGCGAGCCGTACTCGTTTCAGGGCGGCAAAAACCCGGTAAAATAATCGTCCCTGGGTGATTCAAGGATGCCATGTCTGCCGTGGTTCAGTTATATATGCTCCGGGTGGTCCTCTCTCGACCGGTCGCCCGTTCCTCTCGGGGGATGGGTGCCGTTGCAGGAGCGTCTCCTTTACGGTTGTGGTTGCACTCCTGTGAGGCGCATATGCCGGGGATTTCCGGCGGTTGCGGGCCTGCTCAGATATTTTCACCGTTCCCGGGATATCGGGGATTATAGGGGTGCTGCCGGGCATCTGGTGGTAACCGGCACCAGGATGTCATCGCGGGAGGCCACCCGGGCAGCTCCGGGAGCAATGCCGACTGTGAAGGCGCACCGGGATGTCTGACAGACGCGCATAGCCTTCTGCTATATATTGCCGCGCGAAGTTAATCAAATAACATAAATGTTAAACAAACTTACTCCCTGTATTCCATGCAGATCGAGGAAACCGTCACTCCCTATAGAAGGATTATACTCATCGCCATCGTTGTCGGTCTCATCTCCGGTATCGGTGCTCTGTTCTTCTTTGAAGGACTGAAATTGGGAACTGCATTTTTCATGGAAGGCATCGTCGGGTTCCAGCTCCCAAAGGAAGGGCAAACTCTCCAGGATATCGCTCAATGGACCCCTCCCGATCATCTCTGGATGATTCTCCCCGTCATATGTTTCGGGGGACTCCTCTCCGGCCTTCTGGTCTACACCTTAGCTCCGGAAGCGGAAGGGCACGGGACCGATGCGGCAATAAAAGCGTTTCATGGCGAGGGACGGGTACGCTGGCGCGTTCCCCTCATCAAGGCGGTCACTGCCGTCCTGACCATCTCGACGGGAGGAAGCGCCGGACGTGAAGGACCGACCGCACAGATGTCGGCCGGCTTCGGCTCGATCGCCGCCGATCTTTTAGGCCTCTCTGCGCGTGAGCGGAGGCTTGCTATCGCCACCGGTGTCGGCGCCGGAATCGGCACGATCTTTATGGCGCCTCTTGGGGGGGCAATCCTCGCTGCGGAGATCCTTTACAAACAGGATTTCGAGACCGAAGCAATCGTTCCCGCGTTTCTGGCTTCGGTCATCGGGTATGCCATCTTTGGCCTGGTTGAAGGCTTTGAACCGGTCTTCGGCCCCGGGGTGACCTTCTGGAACGTCTCCCAGATTCCGTTCTTCATCCTCCTCGGCGTGGTCTCGACTGCCGTCGGCCTGATCTACATAAACACGTTCTACGGGACGAACAGGGTTTTTAAAAGGGTATTCAGCAGTCTGAAGATCCCGAATCACTTCAAACCCTTCACCGGGGCATTTCTCACCGGCACGTTCGTTCTTGCTCTTGCGGCCTTCTCTCCTGAAGCGGCAATCGTCGGGCTCGCCAGCCTTGGAACCGGATATGGTTTCACACAACTTTCGCTGTACAACATGCTCCCGATCGGGGTGCTGCTCTTTCTCCCGTTTGCGAAGATCCTGACGACGTCGCTCACCATCGGCTCCGGGGGGAGCGGCGGCGTTTTCGCGCCGGGGCTGGTGATCGGCGGGGCGACAGGTGGCGCTTTCGGGTCGCTGCTGCACCTCGCCTTCCCGGGGAGCGTGCCCATTGAATCGGTGCCGGTCTTCGTCGTCGTCGGGATGATCGCTCTCTTCGGGGCAATCTCCCACGCGCCGATCGGAGTCATGATCATGGTCGTGGAGATGACCGGCGACTTTTCCCTGCTCGTGCCGGCGATGGGTGCCGTCTCGGTGGCGGTTCTTCTCATCGGTCAGTCCACCATCTTCCGTGAACAGGTGCTGAACCGGTCCCGGTCGGCGGCCCACCGCGACGAGTATACCATCGAGATTCTCCAGGAAATCCACGTGGACGACGTTATGGTGCCCCGCGACCGGATCGTCGCCGTATCGTCCGATGACACCACTGGAAAGGTGCTCCGTCTGATCGACGAGACGCTGCATACCGGGTTTCCGGTGCTTGATGGTGAAGGGAAGCTTGTCGGCATGATCGCCCTCGATGATGTCCGGGATAACCGGGCGAACGGCGAGCACGACATACTGGTGGAGGATGTCATGAGTTCGAGGGTCTTTACTGTGCATCATTCCTGCACGCTGCGCGAGGCCCTGGATCTGATGACCGAGCACGACATCCACCATCTGCCCGTCGTCCCGGCAGAAGACCCGAGGATGCTCTCGGGTTTTGTCACCCGAACGGACATCATGAAAGCGTATGTCAGAAAGGCGTCGCAATCCGGGGGGAAACACCATTCTACGGCGAACAGCACCCTGATAGAACCCCATACGGCGCCGGAAAGCAGTTCTGACGGGAAAAAAGGGCCGATGGTGGAGGGTTGAACCCCGTCAGCGGAAGATGTCGAAGATCTGGTCGCTTCCCGTCGCCTCAAGCCGTTCGCGCTCCGGTTTCTCCTCGACGAGCGCCAGCACCGGCGGGGTCATGTCCTCGCCCGGGTGGAACCCGAAGAGTTTCTCGAGATCGGTCTGGATTGCGTGGAGGAAGACCGAGTTCGAGATCTCGACGGGACAGAGTTCCTCGCACTGGCCGCAGTTGACGCAGGAGTCGGAGATGTGCGCGAACCGGATGAGGTGGAACATGAACGGGGGCGGAATCACGCCCGGTTCGACCAGATAATCCTTCCTTGTGCTGCAGTCGATACAGTAGCAGATCGGGCAGTTCTCGATGCAGGAGTAGCACTTGATACACCTGCTCGTCTGCTCGCGGATCTTGTTCAGGCGCTCCGTTCCTTCGCCGAGCGCTCCGAAGTAGCGGGCCCGCCACTTGTCGCCGAGTTTGAGCATGGCGTTCTCGACCTTGCCCCGGATCTCGATCCCTTTTGCCGGAGCCGTCTCCGTCGCCAGCGCGCCCGCCTGCACGGCGGCGTTGAGGAGGTTCGCCCCCTTCTCGGAGCAAACCTCGACAAACGTTGCGTTGCCGGCTTTTTCCCCGATGACGCCCCAGTTGCCGCAGGCGAGGTCTGCCTGGCGGGGGATCTTGATCTTGCACCGGCGGCAGTTCGAGCGGCGGCCGAGCCCCTCGTTTCCGAGGAGGTCCTCCGCTCCTTCTTCGAGTTCGTCGATCGAGACGGAGGCGTGCTGGCCGTCCTCTGTCTCGACGATGAACTTCCCTTTGTCGATCTCCTCCTTGACGACCGAATCGGGATCAAGACCGAGCCTGTCGCGGACGATGATCCGCGCCGTCTCCGGCCGGATGGTGCCGCCGCAATTTAAGCCGATCACGATGATGTTGTCCAGGTTGGCCTGGCCACGCTTCGCCATCTCGTAGATCGCCTTGACGTCGCAGCCTTTGAGGACCGTCGCGATCCGCATATTCGGGTCGGTCGCGAGGAGACACCGCCGCATCTGTTTGGGGAGGAGCAGGGTGCCGCAGTGGAGCGACCCGGCAATCCCCCCGATCTCGGCGGGATCGGTGATCAGTGCCGGGACCGCGTCGTAGACGTCCGCGCCTTTCCTGACTGCAAAGACCCCGTCGACCATACCGCTCTCGAGAGCGTGGCGCAGCAGCGCGGTGACCGCCCCGCCCGTCTCCGCTTTCGCGCGGAGTTCGTCGTCCGTTGTCCACGCGTAGAGTAAATCTCCTTTTCCTGCCATCTCTTACACCTCCGCAATCTTCTCGACCTTCACGGCGCAGGCCTTGAACTCCGGGATCTTTGCTACGGGGTCAAGCGCGTTATGAGTCAGCCTGTTTGCCGGGTGCTCCTTGTAGTGGAACGGGATGAACGTCACTCCCTTGATGATCCCGGGGGTGACCCGTGCGGGGATATCGACGGACCCGCGGCGGGTGCTTGCCCGGACGACCTCGTTGTCCTTGATTCCGAGTTCCTTCGCATCCTCGGGGTTGATCTCGATCCAGCCGATGGGCGCCTCCTTCTCGAGGCTCCACGATCGGCGGGTCATGGTGCCGGTGTGCCACTGCCAGATGGTGCGGCCGGTCGTGAGGACAAACGGGTACTCGGCGTCCGGAACCTCGGCGGGGGGTTTCCACTCGATGGGCGAGAAGACCCCGAGACCGTCGGGCATGGCAAACGTCTCCTTATGAAGGATCGGGGTGCCCGGGTGCTCCGCCGTCGGGCATGGCCAGTGCAGGCCGTCCGGGTCGAGACGGGCGTAGGACATGCCGTGGTAGGACGGCGTGACGGCGGCGACCTCGTTGAAGATCTCCTCCGCACTCTGGTAGGGGAACTGCTTCGCGTAGCCCATCCGGCTCGCGAGTTCGCTGATGATCTTCCAGTCTTCCTTCGCCTCGCCCGGCGGGTCCTGGGCCTTCTTCCAGCGCTGGACACGCCGCTCGGTGTTCGTCTGGGTGCCGTCCTTCTCCGCGTAGCATGCCGCAGGCAAAACGACGTCGGCAAGTTCGGCGGTCTCGCTCATGAAGATGTCCTGCACGACCAGGAACTCGAGGTTCTCAAGCCCGTGCCTGACGTGCTCGATGTCCGGGTCGGAGAGCATCGGGTTCTCGCCCATGATGTACAACGCTTTGAGTTCGCCGGGGTTGTCGGCAAGGATGTTGACCATCTCGGTGACGGTGTAGCCGACCCTGCCTTCGGCGATATCCTCGACACCCCAGGTCTCCATCATCTTCTTTCTGGTCGCCTCATCGGTGACCTTCTGGTAGCCGGAGTAGACGTTCGGGAGGGCTCCCATGTCGCAGGCGCCCTGGACGTTGTTCTGGCCGCGGAGCGGGTTGACGCCGCCGCCGGGTTTGCCCAGGTTGCCGGTGAGCATCATCAGATTAGCGGTCGATTTGACGTTGTCGACGCCGACGGTGTGCTGGGTGATCCCCATCGAGTAGATGAGCGTGGCAACATCGGCCTCTGCAATCCACTCGGCGGCGGTCTTGAGACTCTCGACCGGGATACCGGAGACCTTCGAGACATTCTCAAGACTGTAATCATCCTTCATGACGACTTCCTTGAGCTTTTCGAAGTCTTTCGTCCGGTTCGCGATGAAATCCTTGTCTTCGCGGCCATTCTTGATGATCTCCTGCATCAGGCCGTTTAGGATGGCGACATCCGTCCCGGAGACGAACGGCATGTAAAGGTCGGCCTGCTTGGCGGTCGGTGTGTTGCGCGGATCGGCGACGATCACCTTCGCGCCGCCCTCCTTTGCGCGGATGATGCTCCGCCCGATCAGCGGGTGCTGCTCGAAGGTGTTGCTCCCAAGAACAAAGACACACTTTGACTCGGCGATGTCCACGATCGAGTTGGTCATCGCGCCGGACCCGAAGACCGCCGCAAGCCCGGCGACGGTGGATGCATGGCAGAGCCGGGCGCAGTGGTCGACGTGCGGCGTCTTGAGGACCACCCGTGCGAATTTCTGCATCAGGTAGTTCTCCTCGTTCGATGTCCGTGCGGAGGAGAAGCAGGCCATCTCGTCGGGCTTGTAGGACTTGAACTTCTCCGCGATCAGGTCGTAGGCCTCGTCCCACGTCGCCTCGACAAACCCGCCCTCCTTCTTGATGAGCGGTTTTGTGAGGCGGTCGGGGCTGTTGATGAATTCGTGGGCATAGCGTCCTTTGGGGCAGAGTTTGCCCCCATTGACGGGTGCGCGCTGCCAGTGCGCCACGTCAAAGACCTTGCCGTCCCGGACGACAAGGTTGAACCCGCACCCGGTGCCGCAGTACGGGCATGTCGTAGACACATACTTGATATCCATTATTCTCCCTCTGGCAGGGACTACATGCCGCCTGAATTATATAATGTACGTGGTTCAGGCCATTTTTTTGAGGAATAATGGTGGGGGCAGAGCCGGGTATGTCATGCCCGAAGAAAGAGTCTGCATCAGTTCGGTCCTTCTTGCCGGCGTGCTTCGGCGATCCGGGCCTCTGCGATCGCCCGGTATTCCGGGTCGATCTCGAACCCGATATAGTCCGCGCCGACGGCGATTGCCGCGAGCGCTGTGCTCCCGATGCCCATGAAGGGATCGAGAACGAGCGTCCCGGGCCGGCAGCCGTGGAGCCGGATGCACATCTCCGGGAGTTTCTCCGGGAAACTCGTCGGATGCGGCCGGGACGAGCGGATGGTCCGGTAGGGGATGAACCAGGTGTTCCCCCGGTCGCGGAGGTCGCGTTCCGCTGCCTTCCAGCGGCCGATATTGCTCTTGTCCTGGTAGGGCACGCCTATGCCCAGTTTGTCGAGGGCCACGTCGCCCTTCTTCGTGAAGTGGAAGATGTGCTCGTGGCACTGGCTCAGATAGCGGGCGCTGTTCACCGGCTGGTAGTGGCCGACGGCAATATCCCCGGCGATATGCTCGTAGTTGCCCACATCCTCCTTCTCGATCGCGACCGACTTGACCCAGTGGATGACGTTCTGCAGTTCGAAGTGAGGACGGAACCGCTGGATGACATCGAAGGGTATCCAGGGGTCCCGGGGTTTGCCGCCGATGTTGAGGAAGAACGAGCCGTCGTCGGCGAGGATGCGCGCCACTCCGGCGGCAACCCGTCCCATCCAGTCGAGATAGTCTTCGCGGGGCTTTTTGTCGTCGTAGGAGTTGTACTCCTTCCCGATGTTGTAAGGCGGTGATGTGACGATGATATCGACCGAACCTGCCGCCAGGCGCTGCATGCCCTCTATGCAGTCCATGGTATGGATGGTGTTGACCGCAAGCCCCCCATACCCATCTCTCTCCTCTTCTGCCACTCCGATCACTTATGGGTTCGTGGTCCTCCGCAAAAAAGGTGAACGAACCGGGAGGGGTGTCAGGATGGTTCGTCCTCGCCCAGCACCTTCTGCCGGGCCCTCTCGAGGGCATCGATGAAGTCCTCGACCTCGTAGGGGTTGAGCCCCTCCGATCCCGGCTCGAGGCGTATGACCTCCAGAAGCGCATCTTTGAGGATCTCAAGACGGCTCTCCGGGGGGAGAAGGATCTCGAACCGGCGGAAGATGCGGTCGGAGACACAGACGAAGTTCCCGTGCATGGATGCAAACGTCAGGATCTCGTCTGCGGAGGGGACGTCCGCCTGATCGACCTCGATCTGGAGGACCGCAGGCGTATCGGCGCTCTCCTCTGCAAAACAGCGGGTGACCCTGATCTTCGTGGCAACTCCCCCGGTTCCGGCTGGATAATTCTCTATGGAGAATAATATTGTTGCGATGCCGGGGAGGATCGTTCCACCGGGCGACGCAGACAGGATAAGGGCGGGACCGCAGAGGGCCGATCACTCCAGCAATGTGGCTCATCAGGTAATCCTCACCGCATTGAGTCGGGATACCGAACTCCCTTCCTCTCAGGCGCCTCTCAACTCATTGTTCCCGGTCATGCTCCCGCGCTGCTCTGTCCGCCTGCCGCATGCGGGCAAGGTGCCCCCTCTCCTCTGATTGGGCTCGCTTTTTCCGGTCCAGCTCGCGGGAGAACCGGTCGAACTCTGTCTGCACCCCCTGGCACTCCGCCTGAAGGGCTGCGATCCGGGCTTCGAGCACCTTGCGCTTCCGGTCAGCCTCAATCCGCCGGGCGCGAAGTTCGTCCTCGCGGTTCCGGACCTCCTCCCCTTCCTCCATCTCGCTGATGTAGCGCGCCGAGCCGGTCAACACACCGCCTGGCCCGAGGTAGACGTCTGCGAGATCGATCCCTTCATCGGTGATGATGACCTCCCGAACCTGGTTGGAGTGCGCCATGCCCCGGGACTTCAGAATATACAGGCCCCGGTCCCGCTCGCTGCCGGACTCGATGAATTTGAGGAGGATCCACACATCCATCAGCGACGACATCTCGATCCTCGCCTGTTCAGGGGATCCATCCGCCCGCGTCAGGTCGGTGAAGAGCCCGGTGATCTGGTTGACCTTTAAATAGTCGACGAACCGGATCAGCATCGCCTTCGTGTCCGCCTCGCTGCCTACCGTGATGAGGCTCGATATGGGGTCAACAACAACAGCGTCCGGCCGAAAGATCTGCACATCCCGGAGCATGGTGGCAAGGTGCGTCTCAAGGCCGTACGCCGTCGGACGGGATGAGCGGATCTCAAGGTTTCCTGCATCAATCCAGGCCTGAAGGTCGATCCCGATAGATCGCATGTTTCGCACGATCTGGCTCGGCGACTCTTCAAAGGCGAAGTAGAGACACCGCTCGCCTCGCCGGCAGGCCGCATCTGCGAAAGCCGCGGCAAAACTCGTCTTGCCGCTGCCTGGCGCGCCTGATATCAGGACGCTTGAGCCTCGGTAGTAACCCCTGCCACCGAGCATCGCATCGAGCCGTTCGATGCCGGTGGAGACCCGGTCTTCGAGAGCTTCGTGTTCGAGGCCGAGGGTGGTGACCGGCATGATGACGATACCTTCGCGCGCCGTGATCAGGAACGGGTACTCGTTCGTGCCGTGGGTGGAGCCGCGGTACTTGACGATGCGCAGGCGCCGGGTCGAGATCTGGTTGGTCACCCGGTGGTCGAGGAGGATGACGGCGTCGGAGACATATTCTTCAAGGCCGTGCCGGGTCAGGCATTCGCCCTGGCCGCTCTCGCCGGTCACGACCGCCGTGACGCCCTTCTCCTTGAGCCAGGAGAGGAGCCGACGAAGCTCGGCGCGGATGATGCCTTCGTTCGAGAGGCCTGAAAAGAGGACCTCGATGGTATCGAGCGCGACGCGTTTCGCCCCGATAGAATCGATCGCATACCCGAGCCTGATGAAGAGCCCGTCGAGGTCGTACTCGCCGGTCTCCTCGATCTCGCTCTTCTCGATCCGGACATAGTCGATCGAGAGTTTCTCTTCCTCGATCAGCCCCGGGAGGTCGAAGCCGAGGGAGCGGACGTTCTTGACCAGATCCTCTGCCGTCTCCTCAAAGGAGACGAAGACACCGGGTTCATCGTAGTGCACCGCCCCGTTCACCAGGAACTGCATGGCAAAGAGCGTCTTCCCGCTCCCGGCTTTTCCGACGACAAGTGTCGGCCGCCCCTTCGGGAGCCCGCCGGCGGTGATCTCGTCAAGACCCTGGATGCCGCTCGGCACCTTTGCCAGAGCGAGTGCGCTATCCCCGGACGGTGCCGGAGCACCTCCTACCTGATCCATATTCGTTTGATGATCCGCATTCACCATAAAATGCTTCGAAACGCCGTGACCCGGCGCTTCTTTGCCCCGCACAAGAGGGCCGGGGGGAGCCGTATCACCGATCGAGCCACGCAGAGGCACAATCCCGGGGTCTTCCCTGTCCGGGACTCAACACAGTTTTCAGGCCTTTTTCAGCGTGAACCGGAACGCTGCGCCGCATTCCGGGCGGCCCGGCACCCGATCGTCGACCCAAATCCTGCCGCCGTAACGTTCGACCAGGATCTGGGCCAGATAGAGCCCGAGCCCCTCGCCGACACCTCGCTGCTTCTTCTCGTAGCGGTGGAAGATCGCCTCCTTATCCGCATCCGGAACACCGGGACCGGTATCCTCGACCGAGACCCGCACAAACCCCCCCTCATCCTCCGTCCGGACGACGATCGCGACGTCGGGACCGCCGTGCTTGACGGCGTTGCCGATCAGGTTGGAAAAGACCTCCGGGAGGAGTTCGTCACCCTGCACAAGGGATGAAACGCCCTCGTAGTGGATGCTGTTGTCTGGATGCCGGCTGATCTCATCACGGATGATTGCATCAAGTTCGACCGGCCGGATCTCGGGCAGTCCGTGATGAATTCTCCGGATCTTTGAGACGGTGCCCAGGATCTCGATGCTCTTCCTGACGCTCCGCTGGAGTTTCTCTGCATATTTGGCCGCTTCACCGTCGAGGGTGGCAAGGAGGAGTTCGGTGTAGAGATTCGAGACATTCTCGGTGTTTCCGATATCATGCGTCAGGATATCCAGGTAGAGGTTCGCCTCGCGGTGCGCACTCTCGAGTTCGCTATGAAGCCGTGCCCGTTCTTCTTCGGCACGCTTCTGCTCGGTTACGTCGGCGGCAACGCCGATGAGGCGTTGATGCCGCCCTTCCGGGTCCTGGAGTACCAGGCCCCGGCTTGCAACCCAGCGGAGGGAGCCGTCGGATGAGCGGCGGATGCGGAATTCAGCCATGTATTCACCATTGCGGGCGATGGCCTCATCTATGGCCTGCTGGATACGGGGCCGATCCTCCTGCACCACGACGGTCCTCCAATCGTCGCGCGTCTGCAGTGCGCCGGCATCGGGAACACCCCAGAGTTTCACCAGCGCTTCAGACGGAATAACCTTCCCGGAGGTCAGATCGATCTCCCAGGGCGCGAGACTGGCGGCATCGAGAGCCATCGCCAGCCGCTCTTCGCTCTCGCGCAGGGCCTGGTTGGATCTGGCAAGCTCGATGGTCCGCTCTTTGACCCGGTTCTCGAGTTCGGCATAGGCTCTCCTGAGAAGTTCCTCCGACTGCTTCTCCTCGGTCAGGTCCGTCACAACCACGGAGAAGACCTGCAGCCCGTCCATCCGCAGGAGTTTCAGGGAGAGGTGCACCGGCACCAGGTTCCCGTTACGCGCCTGGAGCATGCTCTCGCCCGCGGTGCCGGAGGGGTCCCCATTCTTCATCATCCCCCGGAACCGTTCCACACTGACAGGGGCGATGAAGCCATGGATCGACTCTCCCATCAGGTCCTGAAGGGGTATGCCGAGAAGCCGGGCGAACGACTCGTTGCAGTAGAGGATGGTGCCGTCGGTGGAGAGCGTCGCAGCCCCTTCCTGCATCTGCTCGACGAGTACGCGATAGGGGTGTTCGGCGGTGTTTAAGGTATAGACCTTCTCGCCCTCGTCCGTCGAGACGAGGAAGGCATCGACTTCTCCCCGTCGGATCGCCGAAAGGGTCTCTTCGGCCTCCGCAAAGCCTCCGTAGAGTTCTTCCAGTACACGAAGGAGTTCCTCCTCTCGCGGTAATCGAGGTACGTTCATTTCGGATGAGTCCTCTGGAGCGTATTCACCGGGAGAGCGCAAGTTCACTCCAACATCTTGATCCCAAGCCCGACAAGGATACGATCTTCGTCCGACATATCCCCGATCAACTTCCTGATGGGCAGGGGAAGCTGCTTGATGAGCATGGGCACCGCGAGGATCTGGGCTTCTTTTGCCAGTTCGGGGTGCTGGTAGATGTCAATCACCTCAAGATCATAACTCCCTTTGTAATTCGTCTCAAAGATGTTCTTGATGTTCTCGATCGCCCTCTGTGACCGGGGGGTCATCCCCGCTACATAGAGCCGCAGAATGTAGCGGGAGTCCGTATCCTTCAGTGCCGCCTCGAATTCTTCCGTGGTCCGGGCCTTTCTGTCGCTCTCGTTGCTCACCTGGTCAACTCCCTTAAATCAGGTTTTATTCCCGGGCCGTATATCTAAACCAACCAGGACCTTCTCGGTGTTCGAGAGATCGCCGATGATCTTTCTTAAGGGCGGGGGGAGTTTTCGGACCAGCGTGGGTACGGCGACTATCTGATCGCCACGTGCAAGCTGGGGATGTTCGATGAGGTCGATCACCTCGATCCGGTATCGCCCGCAGAGGTGCTCCTCGCAGAATTTCTTCAGGTTGGCAAACGCTGCAAGCGATTTCGGGGTCTGGCCTGCGACGTAGAGCCGCAACTCCCACACCTCTCCGTTCTCCTCGTCGGTCATCTCCTGTTGGGTACTCATCGTACTCCCTCTTACCCTCCCGACTACCTCTAGTTTTCCGTCACCGGCCGATCTGCCGGCCTGCCCGGGGTAAGCCTGATATCCGGCTCTCACACCTTCTTCCCCGTGAACCGGAATGTCATCCCTTTACCCGGGTTTCCGGGCACCCGGGATCCTGAAAAAAGTATCCCGGGGGTTATTCCCCGAAGTACGCAACGATGTTCCTGAAGAACTGCATGTTCATCGACTCGGTGGGCAGGGGTTTGCCCTCGCGCTTCAGCCGCTCTTTTCTCACCGGCCAGTCGTAGAGGTTCACGAACTCCATGGCCCGCTCGGGGTGCGGCATCAGGCCGAGGACCTTGCCGTCCGCCGAGGTTATCCCGGCGATATCCGCGAGCGCCCCGTTCGGGTTGTAGGGGTACTCCCCTCCCGCGGGGGAGAGGTCGTCGCGGCAGTACCGGAACGCGACCATCTCCTCCCGCTCGATCCGCTTTAAGGTCTCCTCGGAGCAGGAGAAGTTCCCTTCGCCGTGGGAGACCGGGCAGTAGAGGTGCGAGATGCCCTTCGTCCAGAGGTTATCCGCGGCAGGTTTCAGCGTGACGAACCGGCACTCCAGTACACCCTTCCGGTTCGGCATCAGGGCGATCTCGCGGGGGCGGTCCTGATCGAACGCGGGAACGAGGCCGAGATTCGCGAGGATCTGGAAGCCGTTGCAGATCCCGAGCACCAGGTTGTCTCCCGCGAGGAACTCCTTTACGTCGCTCCAGAGGTTGTTTCGGACGCGGTTTGCGTAGGCGTTGCCGGCGCCGGTGTCGTCGCCGTAGGAGAACCCGCCGGGGAAGACCATCAGCCGGTAGTCGGAGAGGGATCTCTCTCCCGCGATGAGGTCGTTGATGTGGACGATATCGGACGCCATGCCGGCCCGTCTGAGAGCTTCCGCCGTCTCCATCTCGGAGTTGATCCCGTAGCCGCTCATGATGAGGGCTCTTGGATTGTTTGCGCGAACCATATCAATACCCCCCGAAAGGCGCTTTATACGCAGTTTCCATTGCCGTCACCGGCTGCTCGATGAGGGTTTTCCCTCCTGCCGATACCCGGAAGGCCGTGCCGCCGACGCGGCCGATGAGGTGCGCGTCGCTGCCGAAGATCTCCTCGAAGGATTCGCGGTCGGAGGGGGCGACCGTGACGACGAGCCGCCCGAGCGACTCCGAGAGGAGGTAGGTGTCCGGGCGCATCCCGCCGGGGATGGCGAGATCCATGCCGATTCTCCCGGCGATCGCGACCTTTGCGAGGGCGACGAGGAGTCCTCCGTGCGTCACCGGGAAGGCGGACGCCACGAGTTTCTTCTCGATGGTGTCGGTCATCCTCTCGTAGCGCGCCTTTGCTGCCTCGATATCGAGGGACGGGACCGTACCCCCCTCGATACCGAGGTGCGCGAGGTACTCCGACCCGCCGAGTTCCTCCCGGGTCTCCCCCACGACGTAGACGAGGTCGCCGCCGAACTTCGCGTCCATCGAGACCGCGGTCGTGACGTCGGGGTGGACGCCTATCGATGTGATGAGGAGGGTCGGGGGTACGGAGACCTTCACGGGGTTAGAGTCGGCGTCGAACCCGGAGAAGTCGTTATACATGCTGTCTTTCCCGGAGATGAACGGTGTGCCGAACCCGACCGCGCCGTCCCGGCACCCGAACGCAGCCTGCTTGAGCTGCCAGAGCCGCCCGGGCGCGTCGGAGGAGCACCAGCAGAAGTTGTCGAGGAGCGCGATCGTCTCCATCGGGACGCCTATCGCGACGAGCCCGCGGATTGCCGCATCGATCGCGGCGAGTGCCATGCGGTAGGGGTCGAGTTCCGAGTAGGACGGGAAGAGGCCCTGCGAGAGCCCGACGCCCTTCATCGAGCCGGGGACGACCTTCGTCAGCGTGGCCGGGGTCTGGACCCGCCCGGCTCCCTGGACCGGGCCAAGGATGTGCCCGCCCTGGACGGTATGGTCGTACCGGGTCGAGATGAACTCTTTGGAGCAGATGTTCTTCCTTTTGAGCATCGCGAGGAGGAGGTCGTCGAGCCGGTCCGGGCACGGGAAGTCGGGCTCGGGATAGGCCGCCTTTACGGGCTTTGTCACGAGATGCTTCTTTGGCAGGCCGTCGTGGAGGAAGTCGAGGTCGACGTCCATGACGGCTTCGCCGTTGTACTCGACGACGCATCTCCCCGTATCGGTGAACCTCCCGATGACGGTCGCCTCGACCTCTCTCCTCTTCATCAGGTCCATGAACGCCTCGACCTTCTCCTCCGGGACGGCGAGCGTCATCCGCTCCTGCGATTCGGAGATCCAGATCTCCCACGGCGCCATGCCGGGGTACTTCAGCGGGACGCGGTCGAGGAGGACGTGGCACCCGCCCGACTCTCGCGCCATCTCGGCGACGGAGCAGGAGATTCCTCCCGCCCCGTTGTCGGTGATGCTCCGGTAGAGGTCGAGGTCGCGGGCCTCCTTGACGATGACGTCGGAGAACTTCTTCTGGGTGATGGGATCTCCGATCTGGACCGCGGTCACGGGGCTTGCCGGGTCGAGGGCTTCTGAAGAGAAGGTGGCCCCGTGGATCCCGTCTTTGCCGACCCGGCCGCCGACCATGACGATGAGGTCGCCGGGGAGAGCCTGCTTCTCGTGGAGCGGCTTTCCGTTACGGGCACGCGGCATCACGCCGACGGTGCCCGCGAAGACGAGTGGTTTCCCCACATAGCGGTCGTGGAAGTAGCACCACCCCTGCGGCGTCGGGATGCCCGAGCAGTTGCCGCCGACATCGACGCCGCGGACGACGCCCTCGAAGATCCTCCGGGGAGAGAGGATGGGATTCGTCCGGTTCTTCCCGCGGAAGAGGGCCGGCTCGGTATCGGGGTCGCCGACGCAGTAGCCGTAGATGTTGATGCAGGGCCTGGCCCCAAGGCCGAACCCGATCGTGTCGCGGTTCACCCCGACGATCCCGGTGAGCGCCCCGCCGAAGGGGTCGAGGGCCGAGGGGGAGTTGTGGGTCTCGACCTTGCAGGTCACGAGGTGCTCGTCGTCGAAGACGATTGCGCCGGAGTTGTCGGTGAAGACCGAGACGCAGATGTCGTCGTCGCCCTTTGCCTCACGGACGGTGTTGGTGGCCGCCTGGATGCAGGTCTTGTAGAGCCCCCGGGGGACGTCGTCGTCCATGGCTGAGGCAAAGATCGTGTGCTTGCAGTGCTCGCTCCAGGTCTGGGCGAGCGACTCGAGCTCGACATCCGTCGGCCTCCGTCCGAGCTCCCGGAAGTAGTCGCGGATCGCGTGGAGCTGGGCGAGGTCGAGGGCAAGCGGCCCGCGCCGCTCCCCTGTCTTGGGATCGACGATCCCCTCTTTCCCGATACGTGCGAGTTCCGGGTCGGGGAGGTCGAGATCGACGGTTCCGGCGGCCTGCAGGTCGTGGAGGCGGACGAAGGGGGTGATCGGGTCCATCCCCGTCTTGCCGTACTCCTCGCGGCTCCTGACGTGGACGCGGTTGACGAGCGGGTTTGCGAGAGCCGTTGTAAGCCTCTGGAGGGTTTCGGGCGTGAGGTCGCCGGCGGCGAGGTAGAGCTGCGACGAGAAGACCGCCTCCCCCTCGCCGAACCGGAACCCGAAGTAATCCTCGATGGTCTGTCTTGCCGTCGTCCCGGCGTTGTCGGTGACCCCGGGGAGGAACCCGACCTCGATCGCATAATCGAAGGCGGCCTCGGTCGGCCGGTCGACGGAGTAGTGCTGGACAACGGGGTTGCTGAGCTGCGCGCCGATCTGCGAGAGTTCCTCAGGGGTAAAGTCCCTCTGGGAGGTCGCTACGGTATAGACGTCGACAAGGTGCAGCTCGCGCACGGGGATGCCCAGCGAGCGGAACCTCTCGGTACGCGTCTGTAGCCGTGGATCGTGAGAATAACGAACCTCAATCCGGTGGACGTGAGAGGCCATGTATAAATATGGGTTGGATCTGGTGAAAAGGACTACGATGGGGTGGGGGTGCGGTTGGGTCGGAGGGGGGCCGGGTGAGATTTGAGACGCTTTAACCATACCCCTCTCTTTTTCAGCATGTCTGTGTCTCCGGAGCGCGCCGGGCTCATTTTGGGTGTATTTTCAAACAAGGTCAATAATGGGATCTACAAACTTTTTCTCGCCTGGATGATATGTAAAACATCAAAATAAAATGGAATGGTGTCCTTTTGTGGGCCTTCCGGGTTGACTAATGCCCTTCGAAAATCTGATTTTTCATAGAACCCTGCAGAGGTCGGTTTAGAGTCAACCGTTAGAATCCTACAGCCGACATGTTCGGTAGTGTCGCCCACAATAGAAAAGATCTCTATTAACATGTTAGTCCCGATACCGCAATGTCGGTAATCGTCGTGAACTGCCAGCCGTGCAATTTTTATTGCTGGGTAATATCGATATTTATAACCCTTTATTCGATCTCCCCGTATCATCTCCTCTTTTTCGATGCAATCGGTTACAAGCGTAAAATATCCCACAAGGGTCCCTTTCCAGAAAACGACTCGCGTGACTGAGAAGAAACTGTTCTGACACCGTAAGGCATCTTCTTTTAGAAATCCCTCTAAATCAACTTCTTCGGGGTTACTACAACAAGAAAAAGAATTAACATCAATTCCTTCGTGGAGAGTGATGTACTCCAACTCTTCATCAGGAATGGTTCTACCATTAAGATCGCTTTTGAGAACGCACCGCAGCCTCCCTGACTAAAAACTGGCCGCGCGTACTCAGGTCATTGTGCTCAAGGAATCTCTCAAACCTGCGAGCATCCTCACCTTTTAATTTCAACCCTAACTCTATAGCCTTCGCCATTACACCCACCCCGCACATGTGGCGTGCATATGCGTTATACGTAATACGATGAGATATACGCATCTGAAGAACTAATATATGTTTCCATACCTCTCGTCCACGAATTGATCGAGAATATGAGGCTCAATTTAAAATAGGCTAATAAGTTGGCTTCTTAGAGCCCCAGCCGAGATTTGAACTCGGGACCTGCTGATTACAAGTCAGCCGCTCTGCCAGCTAAGCCACTGGGGCATACCTTATATCGTGGGCGGTCTGCGGTAAAAAAGGTGGCGCCGGTTCCCCTCACTCCTCCTCGGCATCCCCCGGTTGATCACCATAACTCGCACCTAGCGGTGCTCACGCTCCGCTCCTATCGGAGCGTCGCGTTCCCAAACAACCTCACCATCATACAGTATCCGCCGGACCCGGTGATACGGAATACACGCCACGTGCGTCCCGGCGTCCACCTCCAGGTACTGCGCATCGAGCGCGACGACCCGGTCGCCCCGGACCGTCGAGCGGTCGCCGGGCGCCCCCCGGTCGACGTACTCGACCTCGATTCGGGAGAAGTCGTAGCCGGGGTCGTGATAGAACCGGAGCAGCAGCCGGTGGCTCGTCCGCATACCCTCTCCTCCACTGCAGCCTCGCGCCGTAGAATCATAAAGGTGCGGGATGCGCCGCCGGCCGGCCCGCCGGAGCGAATCGCAGGACGGCAGGAACCGGGTCTGCAACGTTCATAACAGAGGAGCACAGAAGTACCAGCAGGATGTCGCATCTCACCGTCGATCTCGGGGGCCGGCCCGGCCTCGACTGCCGGGGGTTCTGTTCGTACTGCTACTTCAAACACGTCAAAGGGACGACGTCGTTTGGCTGCAAATACTGCCTCCCCTTCCAGGTTGGCTGCGACTACTGCACCCGGGGGGTGCGGGAAGGATATGAGGGGTTCAAGGACCTCCGGACCGTCGCCGACGAGACGCTGGCAAACCTCCAGATCACCGGCGACGACATCGACCGGATCACCATCAGCGGCGGCGGGGACCCGAGCTGCTACCCGGAGTTCCGCGACCTCATCGAACTCCTCGGCAGCATGGAGGTCCCGATCCATATCGGCTACACGAGCGGCAAGGGGTTCGACGACCCCGGCATAGCCGACTTCCTCGTCGAGAACGGTCTTTCCGAGGTATCCTACACTGTCTTCGCCGCCGACCCGGATCTGCGGCGGCAGTGGATGCACGACCCGACACCGGAAGCCTCGCTCGCGGTCCTCGACCGGCTCTGCGGTGAGATCGATGTCTACGCCGCTGCGGTTGTTATTCCCGGTGTCAACGACGGCGAGGTCCTCGAAGAGACCTGTGCGTGGCTGGAGGAGCGGGGCGCAAAAGGGCTGATCCTGATGCGGTTTGCAAACCGAACCGACCAGGGGCTCATCCTCGGTAACGCGCCGCTCATCGAGGGGCAGCAGGTCCATACCGTCGACGAGTTCCACGATATCGTCACCGACCTAAACGAGCGATTCTCGATGAAGATCAGCGGAACCCCGCTCGGCGACCCCTCGATCGGCTCGCCGTTTGCGCTCCTCCACGAGCCCGATCTCTTGAAGAAACTCCCCCGGGTCCGGAAGCGCGCGACGGTGATCACCGGGAGCGTCGCGGCGCCCTTCATCCAGCGCCTCCTCTCGATCCGCGGCTCCACCTCACGGGTTGTTCGGGTCAGAAAGGAGATCGCCTGCCTCATCACCGCTGACGACCTCGCCGGGGTGAACCTGGCAAGGCTTGAGGATGTCGTCGTCATCCCCGGCCGGGCGTTCGTCCACGACGCCGAGGCCCGAAAGATCCTCTCCGCGGACGGTCTCGACCGCGAGGTGGTGCGCGGCCCCGATATGCTGACGGCCGATGCGGAGATGAGCATGGGGATGACCCGAACTGAAGTGCTCGATAAGGAGATGGAAGGGTTCGCAGCCCTGATCAACACGATCAACCGTTACGGCCGGTGACGGGCGGGCACGCCTTGAGCGTGAACCGGAACGCGGCGCCGGATTCCGGATGCCCCGGTACCCGGTCTTCGACCCATATCCGGCCACCATAACGCTCGATCAGGGTTCGGACGATGTGGAGTCCGAGACCCTTGCCGCTCATTCTGCCGCTTTTTCTAAACTTCTCAAACACCCGGGGCTTCTCGGCGTCCGGTATCCCGGGGCCGCTATCCTCGACCGAGACCCGAACGGCCCCGTCCTCCTCCCGGGTGGTGATCCCGATCGAGACACCTGGACCGCTGAACTTGACGGCGTTGCCGATGAGGTTTATGAAGACCTCGGCAAGGAGATCGTCGGCGGCGACCCATCGGGCCTGCGGGGTGTAGTGGATATCGGCGTCCGGGAAGAAGGGGATGACCCCCTTAACAACAGGATCGAGATCCACCGGCCCGAGCGCGGGGACCTCCTCAACAATCCGGCGGATCGTCGAGACATTCCCGATGATCTCGGCGCTCTGCCTGACGGCGGCCGCGAGTTTCCGGGCGAGGTTCTTCTCCGGCCCGGTGAGTGCCTCTAACAGGAGTGTTGCGTAGCCGATGGCGACGGCGTTTGCGTTGTTGATGTCGTGCGTCATGAGGTCCAGGTAGAAGTTCGCCTGCTTGTGAAGCCACATCCGCTCGACAGCGCTCCCGACCTCCCGGCCGATGGAGACGAGCACCTCCCGCTCGTCCGGTGAGAAGACGTGCACGGTCCGGCTGACCAGATTGATGGCGCCGATGACCCGCTCTCCGGCCATAATAGGAATGCTCGCAAACGCCTGTATCCCTGATCCGGCATCCTGCGGGCAGGCACGTGGGTAGTCCTCCACAAAGTGCGCCGCACCCTGCCCGAGAACCCTGTCGTAGGGTGGGGCGTTCAGGTCGATGATCCGTCGCCGGAACGAGAAGTCTTCCGGGAGCCCGGTCGCGGTGATCAGTTCGGCACTGGACCGGCCTGGATTGATCAGGTAGACCCCGCCGCCTTCAAAACCAAGGAGCGTCAGGGTCTTCTCAAGCACACCTCCCAGCAGTTCGTCCAGGTCCGCTGACGACGTGGCGGTCCTGACCACCTGGTTGATGACGTAGAGCTGGGTGTTCCTGCGCCTGACCTTCTCCTCCGCGCGTTTCTGCCTGGTGACGTCCGCAACACCGATGGCCAGGCCCCGGTACCCGGCGCTTCCGCCGGTGACCGGGGAGACGGCGAGCCTGGCGTCGACGATACCCCCGTCGGATCGCCGGAGCCGGAGTTCGGCCTCTCCATGTCCGCCCCTGCCTTGTTCGAGCAGGACGTTTGCCTGTGGGGCGTCATCCGGGTCGACGAAGGTGAGGAAGGAGACTCCCTGCATCTCATCCGCAGTGTAGCCGAGGATCTCCCCCATCCGGGTGCTGGCAAAGACAATAGTGCTTTCGCGGTCGGTCACCAGGACTCCCTCGTGCAGGCTCCCACCGATCTCACGCCACAGGTGCTCTATTCTCTCGAACGCCACCTCCGCACGTTTCAGGGCGAGGGTGTGACGGATGGTGCAGATCAGGAGTTCTGGGGTGAGCCCCTCGCGGACCAGGTAATCGTCCGCACCGTGCCAGAGCAGCCTGACCATCGTATCGAGGTCGTCACGCGAGACAAAGAGGATGACCGGAGTGCCGGGGGCTTCACCCCTCACCCGCGTCACTGATTCGGGATCCCGGTCGGGATCGAGCAGGATGAGATCGAACGGCTCTCGCCGGAGAGCGCTGAGACCGTCGGCAACCTGCCGGTGCGAGACCGTCTCGGCCGGGAGCCCGGATTCCCGGAGCGCCTGCTCGACCAGCCGGGCATCGCCCGGGCTTTCGGTGATGACGAGCAGCCTGAGGGGGTCGGGCATCCTTCACACCCCCGCCGGCAGAATCCGGGTATCGGGTAATTCTGGCATCATCTCCGTCGCGGTGCGCCGGGATACGCCCCGCTGTCTTGCTACCCATATCCGATATCCGGCGATAAGTCTTACTGAACGGTCTCTACCAGCTGGAGGAACCGCTCGATGACCCACTCGTTTCTGACCTCGGGGTGGAAGAGGGTGCCGTAGAGAGGGAGTGAACGGTGCCGGATTGCCTGGAGGCACCGGTCCGAGGCGGCGAGGGGTATGAACTCGCCCGGAACCCGCATGGCACATTCGTGCAGTTCGTATGCCGGAAAGGTCTCCTTCCCGGCGAAGAGCGGGTCGGGGGCGAGGACCCGAATGTCAGCCATACCG
The DNA here is from genome assembly GCF_020696975.1 of Methanoculleus sp. Classification (GTDB taxonomy): domain Archaea; phylum Halobacteriota; class Methanomicrobia; order Methanomicrobiales; family Methanoculleaceae; genus Methanoculleus. The sequence continues at coordinate 48,891 of NZ_JAJGBK010000003.1, read as the reverse complement.
ATCTCGCAGCATGGCTCGGTGCCGCCGCCGAAGGCTGCCGCGAGAGCCCGCATGCCGGAGGATATGCCGAGCACCGGACGCTCGAACGCGAGGAGCCATTCGAACCGCCCGGGGTGTCCGGCAAACCCGGTATCCCGGAGCGCCGTCCCGCAGAGGACCACCGCGTCCGCGGCCGCGACCTCAGGTGCATCGACGGTGGTGTAGTGGCGGGTCGTGAACGATGCCCCGATCCGGCCAAGGAGCCGTTCGACTGGCGCGACGAACTCGTCCCGGGAGAGCGAACGGTCGCGGTAGCAGAGGTCGACGACCAGGATCATTTCGCCACCAGCTCCGCCCGCTCGATCCTGAAGACGCCGTTGTAGTTCCGGTAGGCCTTCGATGCCTCCGTGATTGCGATCCGCCGGGAGAAGAAGGGTGCGTCGACGACGAACGTCTCCAATTCGCCTCCTTCCCCGGTGAGGGTGATCCGGTGCTTCCGGGCGACTGTGCGGAGGTCATCGAGGGTGCGGTGGTCGATCTCCCTCCCGAGCCAGGATTCGTCGAAGGGGGCGGAGAAGACACCGGCGATGATGACCGCAAAGCCGGCATCGATAAGTTCCTCCATGTAGGTCTCCTGGTCCACGTTCCAGAGCGGGTTGAAGCACCAGAGGCCCAGTTCCCGGCAGACCCGCTGGACCCTTGTTGCCTGGTAGACCGAGAGGATCGCCCCGGTGACGACCCCCTCGATCCCGAATTGCTCCCGGGCGGCAAGGAGGGCCCGTTCCAGGTCCTGGAGTTCCGTCTCCTTCTCCCCCTCCGTCTCCACCTCCACGAGGGGGAGCCCCGCCGCCTCGGCCTGGAGGGCGGCGAGGCGGATGTTCGGGGTGTGGAACATGTAACTCTCGGGGTTTCTGGAGACGACCGTGATCAGGCAGGCTACCTCCTCCTTCTGCATCGCCTTCCAGCAGGCGAAGAGGGAGTCTTTCCCGCCGGAGAAGAGCACACCGAGCTTCATGATCGTTCCTTTATTGTTCTCTTTTGGGCGCGATAACTCCTGCGGCGTTGTGCCGGCATGCGTTCCCCGGGAATCTCCCGCGCATGTGGGTAGGATTGCCACAAAATTGGTTGCGGTGCCTTATTCGGGGCAGCGGTTTGATTACTGGAATGCGCTGGATGGGCAGGATCAGGATTATAAGGTGTCGGATCTTCACCCGGTGTGGGCACCTGGAATGTGTCAGGAGGGCTCATTATGGCAGGAGATGGTCAGTATCCAGAAGAACAGATCGAAGTGGTGGTTGATTGCGTCCTGGTGGACTATCGGGGGGACTCCGAGTCGCGTGAGCGGGTCATCCATGCGCTTCTGGAGTGGGCAGAGGAGCACCCGGACGAGTGGGATGAACTGCAGGCACGCTGCCAGCAGCGCCAGGAAGCACTGGTGTAAGCCCTCTTGACCCGGGCATCATCTCTTCTATTCTTACGTTTCTGTGGGGTGAATTGCCGTAGAATGGTTCGCTCCCGCGCCTGTTCCCTGGCCGGCACTGTTCTTCATGCTCCTTTTTCAGGGGTGAGCCATTCCTCTGCCCGGAGCACCTGTAGCCAGATGGGCAGTTAGGCTTGTGATCCGGGTGGTTCTCTCCCCCTGAACCATGAGCGGTGCCGGGCATACATGAACGCCATCGACGGCTCCCTAAGTGAGGATGGCATGCAGTCTGATGCCGGGGTCTGAAGGGGATGCGGCGTCATGAACAGGGATGCTACACGGAGCACGGGGAAAATTGACGCCCAGGACGGAATTCGAATCCGTGTCGACGGCGTGACAGGCCGTCATGATAGGCCACTACACTACCTGGGCACTCTTTGTTGGTGGATCCGAGAAAACGAATGCGAGGGGAGCGATTCGAACGCTCGAACTCCTACGAGACTAGGCCCTCAACCTAGCGCCTTTGACCTGGCTTGGCAACCCTCGCCCGGATATGAACGGAGACGGAAGATGCATCGGTTGCGTTTTCGCGCCCCATTTACCTCATTTAATCTATCGTCATACCTGAAATACCTTTGTGTGGGGTGTGCTGAGGATAGGCTGAGAGCGGCAAAATGAGGCATCTTTCACACAGGACCGGCGGCGACGGGATGACCGTCTCGGGAAGGGTTCTTCCCGGCCCGCACGCATTAGCCGAACGTGACATCCAGTATCATCATCGTCACGAAACCGATGAGCAGGCCCGTTGTGGCTATCCTCTTATTCTCGTGCATCTGCGACTCGGGGATCACCTCTTCCCCGACGACGAAGATCATCGCGCCGGCAGCAAAGGCAAGGGCATACGGGAGGAGCGGCTGGATGATAAAGACCACGGCTGCTCCTAAAGCAGCAGCAACGGGTTCTACAATCCCGGAGAGCTGGCCGTACCAGAAACTCCTTGCCCGGGAATACCCCTCACCGGCGAGCGGGGCTGATACGGCAAAGCCTTCAGGGAAGTTCTGCAGGCCGATGCCGAGAGTGAGAGCAACCGCCGCTCCCAGGCTTTCGTGCGGGAGGCCTGCAGCGACGGCGCCAAATGTAACCCCGACCGCAAGCCCTTCGGGGATGTTGTGCATCGTGATGGCGATGACGAGGAGCGTTGTCCTGCGGAGGGACGATACCGGCCCTTCAGCCCCTGGAAGTGGATAGCCCGGGTGGATGTGCGGGAGCAGGGTGTCGAGCCCTCTGAGGAAGACCCCGCCGGCAATGAACCCGATGGCCGCCGGGATGCTGGCCTTAAGACCCGTCGATCCGGAGAGTTCGATCGCCGGCAGCAGGAGCGACCAGAAACTGGCCGCAATCATGACACCGGCCGCAAACCCGAGCATGCCGTCCAGTCTCCGCCGGTCTATAGCCTGCGTGAAGAAGACGCCCCCGGCGCCGAGAGCGGTCAGTCCCCAGGTGAAAAGCCCGGCAAGAAGTGCCTGGAGAACCGGGTTCAACCCGGCAAACGCGGCGAGCATGCTCTCATCCCGCGGCGGCGCGCGGGACCATGGCCCGGCGCCCGGTCGAACGACAGCGGTTCATCGCCATACCCCCATAACCCTGCCCCGAACATACGCGACCCAGATCGACCCTCTCTTCCTCTCCTGCGGGGCGTCTCCCGGTGCCTCGCATGCCGCCGGGCACACCTCCGCCAGCGCCGCTTGATTTGCTCTATGCATGCGGGATACAGCTCAGGAACCACATAAACCATCCGGCCTGCCGGTGGGCCGCGCCCTCCGGCAGAGTTGTTGGCAAGGGAGAGGAACCCGGCCTTGCCTCGCTCGCAGTTATTAATACCCTCCCCGCGCCAGGGGTGCATCATGACGCTCACCTCCGAGGAGGTCGCGTGGGACGTTGGCGGGATTTCTGTCCGGGGCACCCTGACCCGGCCTATAGGCACGGCCCCTCACCCGGGAATCGTCTTCGTCGCCGGGAGCGGACCGACCGACCGCGACTGGTGCTCCCCCCTGCTGCCCGGCACCAATTGTAGCGGCCGCCTAGTGGCCGAGGCCCTTACCCGTGAAGGGTTCATGACGTTGCGTTACGACAAGCGGGCCTCCGGACCGCATGCACAGGAGAATGCCCGCCGGCTCGTGGGCAGGATCAGCATGCAGAGCCATCTTGACGAACTAGTGGGTGCCGTCGACACCCTGCGCTCCGATGGCGATCTTACCCGACTCCAGGAGGTACTCGATGATCGTCTTGAACGTCTGATACATGATCTTTCGCGGCAGGCGTTCCCACAGCGCCCGGCGGCGGTATTCGCCGCTGTGCCCCCGGATGAAGTCTTCGACCGTTTTTATTGTATCGAGTGTGGGAGAGTGGGCGGAGCCGGCGCTTGCTGACATGATCTCAGGGTTGTTGTACGAGTATATAACAAGTTGATCCGCCGGGTATGGCGGAAGTTTCGCCGGGGATTTAAACAATGTAGTGGCTGAACGTTCAGTATATTGAACGTTTGCGAGGGGTAAGAGCCGACACCCACCTACACCCTCAAGGCCGGTGAGAGGGCCGTCCAAGCACTTCGGTCAAGTTAGTGAATCTTGAAAAATGCGGGCTTGTTGTTTAGCAATACCTTGAGGCAACACCCACAACGCCAAGTATTCCCAATGCTACACCGATGACAACACCACTTCCAATGGCAATCTGACCCACTATCCGGCTTACATCAGTCACGGATAAGAAAATACCAGCAAGAATGAGAACGCCTACGATTCCCGATGCAGAGAATCCCATTCCTGCAATCCTTTGAGCCAAAGTATCCTCTCCTTTAGATCTTTTTCCCACGCTTGAAGAGTTTTACATTCGGACGATACCGATCCCGGTATTCAACTGCAGGGCCCGTGTAGCCCCCTTTGCTGTCTACCTCAGTGATCCCTTTTTGTTTCACCAGTCGCTGTAACTCGGGCTTTGTTACAGGGGAAGTGCGACACTTGACTTCGCCTCGGGCTGTTCCTCTCTCATAGTCATGTTTGCCAGGGCCGCCGACATGACGAGCCCCATGTTCGGCTGATTTCTGTTTTTCGTAGTCTATACCACGCTTAGAAGGTGATCGAGTCATTTTCACACCTGATAAATAGAAGGACTCTTCTAGGTGATATACACATTCTCCTTAACGTCATTGGCATCGTTAACGTCATTAGCATATTGTGGGTGCAGGTGGGACTGAGATGGCGGGGATGGAAAAAGTCGTCCATATTATTCCACTCGGTCATGAGTATGACCGAGCGGTGAAACCGTTTGAAGATAGTAATGCAGATCGAGTGTATATTCTCACTCGATGGCATGATCCTTCTGCTGCAATGAAAATGGTTGATAACCAGCGCCACTACGCGAACAAAGTGAGAGACACCCTGTTAAAAAGAGGAATCGACGTAAGGTGCGAGTCAGTAAATTTATTTGACTTCCTTGAAGTAACAAAAAGCATTTCAAAAATTATTGTCAGGGAGAAGGCCGAAGGAAACAGGATTCAGATGAATATGTCTGCAGCCGGACGCTTGACTTCCGTAGCTGCAACGCTCGTTGGCATGCATCATGATGTGCAGGTCTACTACGTCCATGCTGATGATTATCCCGACGAGCCGGATAAGCGGCAGGAGCATGGCCTCAGCATCTGTGACAGTAATAAGGTCACTTACTTGACCAACCTGAAGTTCGACATGCCAGACCCCATCGGTATGAATATACTGGCATATCTCTGTGAAAAGGAGAAGAAAGTTAACACCAGGGATCTACTAGGCAAGTTACAAGAACTACAGGTCGAGGGCTTTCAAGAGTTGTTTTGTGATGACATTAAACTGACCGATAGCGATAAACACAAGGATAACCAAAGAAGAACCCTTCAAAGTCGTCAGTTAATGAAACTGAATAAAACAATCCTTGAAAAGTTGGAGAAGAAGGGATATATTAGACGAGAGAGGATTGGGAGAAATATATACGTCTCGCATACAGATACCGGAAAATATGTTGCTTATCTGAGTGGATTGGTGAAGTGATTACTCAAGGATTGATTGGCGACTAGGGTGCTGGAGGTGAAGTTGAGGCACCCCCACCCTCTCGTGATCACTGCTGCCTGAGCTTCTGATATACCCACTCTACTGCATTGATGAATTTGCGATAGTTCGCCTCATCCGCTAACACTTTGAGTGGAATGCTAGGGAGACGGTGAATCCCATCTTCGGGTATCCGAACCCCAGGGATTGCGTTGAGTTTGTGGAAGAACTCCCGGAGCGTCTGTTCCTCGGTGAATGGGGGATATCCTTTCAGGTATTTGAAATCGACTTCGATCTTGCCGGTCGTCCACACCGCAAAGACCTGATAGTTCCTGCCGGGTGTACTGAGCAGGGGGAAGAAAGACCCGCTATGCTTTCCTTTGCCCCACCAGATGTAAAGGCGCTGATTGTTCGCCCATGCCAGGAGATTTCTTGCTACAGAGACCAACGTGGGGTGTTGCTGTCCGAGTTCGGCCATGAACTCGGTTTCATTCCACCTCCGCACATCCGGAGCACCTTTCCGTTGCTCTGCCTTTGCCGACTGGCCGATGACCCTGGGAGCGACCATCCGCACGCCACCGTCTCCGGTGAACTGGCGCACCTCGATCGCCAGTACTTCGGCGGGATCCATCTGCTCGTTCAGGAACTCGACAACCCGTCGAAGACGGTTGGGAATTGTGTCGGCGGCGAAGATCAGGCGCACTTTGCCTGCCTGGAGGTTGGTCTTCACCTTCTCCCAGAACATATCGGGATCGACAGTGCTTTCGAGAAAGTCTGCCAGAGTCTCATCCGGGTCGGTTCCCCGCTTTTCACACGTTGCAGTATACATCCCTCGCAGCCGGTCAATCGACCAGTATGCCACGGCGTTTGCCGCATAGTCAAGCATCTGCCCGATGACCTCCCGCCGGATGCGGGTGTCTGTGCTTCGCTTCACCTCGACGAGTGTGGGAACCCCCTCCCGGTCAAGGAAGAGGTGGTCGAGGGAAAAATTGTCCCCTTCGTTCTCGTCTCCGGGGACGCCGACTTCCTGCTTCATTAGCAGGAGTGCCGGTGCATCATCGGCATTTGAGAGCAGGAGTTCCGGATGGTTCGCAAGGAGCCCCTGCAGTTCGGCTTCATACTCGTAGAGTGTCTCTCGCATCGGTACCAGGGTATCATCTTTAGAGACAAGATAAACTGGATCAGCCATATGTTTCTTTCCCGGTGGACGTAGCTTGGGTCGCTCTGGTTGCTGCAGGGCTTTTGCGTGCGCCTGTTCGCCTTGTAGAATAGTATTAGTGCTCGACACCTAAAGGTGCCGGATTGTTCAGGAGAGCGCCTTTGTGGCGGCGGTTCCGCTCCCGGAATAAGTCCGGAGTAAGGGTTTACGGAAGTTTGCAGAAGGGGCGAATACAGCACAGCGACCTCGACCTCAGGGTGCTGGTCGATGAATATGCACTGGACCTTGGGATCCATGCGACAAGAGCAGGGAGAGCCGCAGATCCAGGAAGGTTACACTCAGTACCCAAACCGGCGATCATAGCCGGTATGGTCCAGCCACTCGATGATGACTGCGTTTATATCGCCGTCGCGGACTACGGTATAGCCGCCACGAACGAGTGAGATTATACTTCCAGAGATTCTTCAGCGGTCCGTGTCTTTTATGGTAGTCTTTCGGAATCAGTTTCTTTGGCACCTGGATCCCGCAGAAGGCGTCTGCCTCTATTCTGCCGAGAGCACGGACCAGCAGTTCGGCTAACCGACGATCCCCGGGATCCGGGGAGGCCTGAAGGGCCAGGAAGGCCTCCCGCACCTGCTCGTCTGCAAAATAGATCCGGCACTTCATCGGAACCGCAGGTCTTCACGCAGTGAATACTTCCGGACCATATCCGGGTCGTGAATCCAGCAGATCGTCCCCCGTGAATCGCTTGCTATCTTCCCCGATTCCAGAAGATACTCGATGATCGTCTTGAACGTCTGGTACATCATTTTCTTCGGCAGGTTCTCCCACAAGGCCCGCCGTTTGTATTCGCCGCTGTGCTCCTGAATGAACTCTTCGACCATCCGGATCGTGTCGAGCTGGGGACTGTGTGTGCTCGGTTTACACGCTGGCATGAGTGCCTGTTAGTTGTATAAGTAAATATAACCATAAGATCCCGGCAATTATGTCGGGGAGGTTACCGCGACAAGAGCATAGTCGAGCAGCCCCTCGGTTATGTAGCAATGCGGCACCGGATGGTCGCAGGGGGACTTTATGATATCGAGGGGCCCTGGGCTTGTTATGAAGGACCCTGCTACCGATAAATCCTTCCAAAGTTTCAGAGGCCCCTCGATTTACCCCCTGTAGAAACTATGGGACTTGTGAGTAGGAGACGGACAAAGTATTGCGATGAGTGCGGGGCCAAACTTCTGGAGGGTGCAGGAACTGCCGGGCAGGAGTTTACTCTGGAAGTCCTCCTCGATATGATGCACCAGCACCCCTGGCAGCGATTGTTCCGTGCAGCTGGCTCTGTGAAGGAAAGGCGAAACTTGCCCTCTCTCCCCTGCTCCTGAGGCACCTCAAGGAAGAGAATTGAAGTGCTGAGAGAGGAAAACCGCAAAGCGGCAATCTGCTCTTCCTTCCTTTCAGACCAAGAACATCCCGGCAAAAAGGTCGGCAATCAGAGATCCAACCTGACCCCTCCGTGACTTGCTTTTCGCGCCGGACTTTCGGCGCCGGGATGTTGCGCTGAACGACCGGCGCTGTGCCGCTGCGCAATTAGATCATCAGGCTTTATAGAATTGGCCAACAATCCCCATACACCAAGGAGATGGACGAGAATGGCATCATCCCGATCCACCCGCACGATTTTGGCTCCTTCCCCCTCAGAACCCTCAATCCCACCACAAAACGCATCTTAACACTCCTCGCCACCGGCAACCACACACAGAGCCAGACCGCCCGCATCGTCGGAGTCTCGCGCCAGTACGTTGTCCAGGTTGTCAAAAAGTTCCTAGCCCTCGGTCTCCTCAAACTGTCACCCCACACCGGGGCAAATACAAACAAGCGGTTTGAGGCATCCTCATCCCTCAAGTACGTGCTTGAGAGCGGAGCCCTTGAAAACCTATGTTCCTGTCGGGTTCCTCACGTCAGAGTCAAGTACTGCTACATCACCGACGCCCCTCTCGCTTTTGACAACACCTCCCCCTCACGGTCCTTCTACATTAAATCATGGAATATGATAGGTGGCCCGCGACACAAATTCATGGTTCCCGGTACCATCGACATTGTCATTGATGTCCATCCGGGTTGTATCATTGCCTTACTCTGTCTTCGGCCAGAACATCCTTGTCGAAACCATCGAAGATGGCGACCTCAGAGCCAAGGTCGCCATTCACGACGCTGTACACCCATGGGCCAAAAAACAAGATCTCTTCGGGCGGCACATCACTCTCAGCGACCCCACACTTTCATGCAACTATGCTCCCCAAGCATGACGGCAGATATGAAACCTGAATCGGACTTGAGTTCGGGATGCGATAACCATGCATGAAGAGACTCTTTATCCCCGGAAGCCGAGTAGGATCGTGAGAGAACAATCTCGAAGGAAAAAGTTCCTTTTCAAAATTAGATTGGAAAACTTCTAAAATCATGCTGCGGGTGGGATCCGAACCCACGATTTCCAGATGTCCCAGGTTTGGACGCACCGTTTTTTCTCAAAACCCTATGAGTCTGGCGCCCTAACCGACTAGGCCACCGCAGCGCACAAAGTGCATCATAACAATGATGTATTGACAAATAAACCTTATGCTCCCCGAAAAAATAGGACGGGGAGTTACTTCAGGTTTTTCCGGAGATACACCTCGACCGCTGCGCCGATCGCCGCCACGTGCTTCCCCTGCCGGAGCGACGCGGCCAGCGTCTGCATACGCGCCTCCTCATCGTGGAGATAGCGGCGGAGATCCGTTGCGATATGCTCCTCCTGCAGGAAGTGCGTGTGCGTGTCGCCGGCGATGAAGTGGGCGTTCTGCATGATCGCGTAGTGGAGCGGGAGCGTCGTCTTCACGCCCAGGATGACATACTCGTAGATGGCCCGGCGCATCCGCTGGATTGCCTCCTCGCGGTTGGAGCCGAGCGCGCAGAGCTTCGAGATCATCGAGTCGTAGTGGGCCGGGATGGTGTAGCCCATGTGGATGCCGGAGTCGACCCGTATCCCCGGCCCCCCGGGGGAGCGGTAACGGACAATCTTCCCCGGATCGGCGGTGAAGTTGTTCAGGGGATCCTCAGCGTTGATCCGGCACTCGATCGCGTGCCCCCGGATGCCGATATCCTCCTGGTCCATCGCGAGGTCCTCACCGGCGGCGACGGCAATCTGCTGCTTCACCATATCGATCCCGGTGATGAACTCCGTGACCGTGTGCTCCACCTGCAGCCGGGTGTTCACCTCCATGAAGTAGTAGTTGCCGTTCGCGTAGAGGAACTCGACCGTCCCGGCGTTCTTATAGTTCGCCGCCTTTGCCGCGGCGATGGCCGACGCCGTCATCTGCTCCCGGAGGGTGGGCGTCATGATCGGGCAGGGCGCCTCCTCGAGCAGCTTCTGGTGCCGGCGCTGGATCGAGCACTCGCGGTCGTAGAGGTGGACGGTGTGCCCCTTCGCGTCCGCAAGAACCTGGATCTCGATGTGGCGCGGTTTCGTGAGGTACTTCTCGACAAAGATCGTCGGGTCCCCGAAGGCGGACTGGGCAATCCGCATCCCCTTGTCGATCGCCTCCTCAAGTTGCTCCTCGTTCTCGGCGATATGCATGCCGATACCGCCGCCGCCCGCGCTCGCCTTCACGATCACCGGGTAGCCGATCTCTGCGGCGACCTTCTTCGCCGCATCGACGCTCGTGACGCCTTCCGGCGTGCCCGGAAGGACCGGGACGCCGGCCTCGCGCATCATCCGTTTCGACCCGATCTTCGAGCCCAGCGCCTCGATCGTCTTCCACGAAGGCCCGATGAACGTCAGCCCTTCGTCCTCGACCAGTTTTGCAAACCCGGCGTTCTCCGCGAGGAACCCGTAGCCCGGGTGGATCGCCTCGGCCCCGGTCTTCCTCGCCACGTCACAGATCCGCTCCTTGTTGAGGTAACTCTTCGACGGGTGCGCTTCCCCGACGTTGAACGCCTCGTCGGCATACTTGACGTGGAGCGCGTTCCTGTCGGGATCGGAGTAGATGGCAACCGTGTCGATACCCAGTTCCCGGCAGGCGCGCATGACCCGGATGGCGATCTCGCCGCGGTTGGCGATCAGGATCTTATCGAAGTATTTCATCTCCCTGGCCAGCCTCTCATTCAATGACCATCAGCACGTCGCCGTTCTGCACGACATCGCCGGCATCCACGAAGATCTCCGAGACCGTGCCGTCGTGGGGGCTGCGGATGGGGTTCTCCATCTTCATCGCCTCGAGGACGATGAGGGTATCCCCCTTCTTGACGGTGCTCCCACGCTCGGTCATCACCTTCAGGACCATGCCCTGCATGTTGCTCTTGACGCCGCCGGCGACCTCCCCGCGGGGGATCCTCTCTTTTGCCGACTGTGTGGCCTCCGAACCCCTGACCGAGTTCCCCTCGACGGTGACGATACGGACCGAGAAGATCTCGCCGTCCACCTCCACCTCCATGGTGCGGGGAATATCCGGAATGCTCCCCGGTACGGCCACTACCGTCTCGGGGATCACTTCGGCCTGGCGCTCGCCCCGGAGGAAGGAGGGAGCGACGCTTGGGTAGATGATGTAGGTGAGAACATCCTCTTCCCGGGTGACGAGTCCCTGTTCCTTCGCCTCAGCCCGCATCTGCTCGTAGATGGGCGCGAGAAGGTCGGCCGGGCGGACCGCGACCGGCTCCTCGTCGCCGATGATCTCCTCCCGCACCTCGGGACTGATCGGGGCGGGGGAGCGACCGTAGAGGCCGCGGACGTAGTCTTTCACCTCTGTCGTCACGTTCCGGTAGCGCCCGCCCATCAGGACGTTGAAGACCGCCTGGGTGCCCACGATCTGGCTTGTCGGCGTCACGAGCGGCGGGTAGCCGAGGTCCTTCCTCACCCGGGGGATCTCGTGGAGCACCTCGTCCAGCCGGTCGAGCGCGTCCTGCTCCTTGAGCTGCGAGACAAGGTTTGAGATCATGCCGCCCGGGAGCTGGTAGATCAGGACGTCGGAGTCGACCCGGTCAGCGATGGCGGAGAAGAGCGGTTCGTACTTCTCGCGCATCTCGCGGCAGATGTTCCTGACCTTGCGGAGCTTGATGAGGTCGATCCCCGTATCGCGCGGCGTTCCGGCGACACTCGCGACAACGCTCTCCGTCGGCGGCTGGGAGGTGCCGAGGGCGAACGGTGACATGGCGGTATCAAGGATGTCCACGCCCGCATCGATCGCCGCCTGGTAACTCAGGGGCGCGACGCCACTCGTGCAGTGGGAGTGGAGGCAGACCTTGACGTCTGCTGCCTTCTTGATCCCCGAGATCAGGTCGCGGGCATCGTGGGGCATGATCAGGCCGGCCATGTCCTTGATGCAGATCGAGTCGCAGCCGAGCGCATAGAGTTCCTGCGCCATATCGATGAAGGTCGTGACGGAGTGGACCGGGCTTGTCGTGTAGGATATCGCACCCTGCAGGTGCGCGCCGACGTTCTGGACCTCCTCCATCGCTTTCTTCATGTTCCTGATATCGTTCAGCGCGTCAAAGACCCGGAAGATGTCGACCCCGTTTCGTGCCGACGCCTCCACGAACTTCTCCACCACGTCGTCAGGGTAATGCCGGTAACCTACAAGGTTCTGGCCCCGCAGGAGCATCTGTATGGGCGTGCGCCGAAGTTCAGCCTTCAGCATCCGGAGACGATCCCAGGGATCGTCGTTGAGGAACCTGATGCAGCTGTCAAAGGTCGCCCCGCCCCAGGCTTCGACAGAGAAGAAGCCTACGTCATCGATAGCACGGGCAAGAGGGAGCATGTCCTCAGTCCGCAGCCGGGTGGCGATGAGTGACTGATGCGCGTCCCTAAGCGTGGTGTCGGTTATATTGAGTGTATCAAATTTGGCAGCACACATCGAATTTTTGCACCTCGAAGGGCTGAGAAAATACCAATAAAGCCTCTAAAAAATTCATCCTAATAATATAAAAACGTCGCGAAGAGACAGGCAGGATAAAAACCCGAGAATTACGGCCGATAGGGATGCCAGAACATCCTTTGAGCCTGTTCTGAATCGCGGACTGATCCGCCCCCCGAGCGTATAGCCCCGTACGGCGAGAAGCCTTGCGATCTCCTCAGATCGCCGGATCTCTGTGACGATAAGGGTGACGGCGAGCGGGACGATCGAGCGGATCCCCGGCCGGATCCCCTTCAGCGCCATCGCTATTCGCACATGCTCGATGTCCTGCCGGATCACCGCAAGGCCCCCAATCCCCATCTCGGCAATGAGCCCGATCTCGAATCCTATCCGGTTACCGAGTGCCCAGACCGCCACGGCAAGCATCTCCCCTTCCTCCGTCTCGGCATATGCCCACGCAGCAAGCAGCAGGACCACGGTCATCCGGACGAAGTACGAGAGGCCCGGCCCGCCTCCCCACGCGGATACGAGCGCTGTGGCGGCGATCATCGCAATCAGGGAGAGGAGCACGCCCGGTCGCGGGAGGACCTTTGTGCGCGGTGTCGCAAGCAGCCACCAGACCAGGGCGGCGACGGCTCCCGCCGTGCTTGCAAACGCAGCAAGCGAGAGGACAACGGTGACAAGCAGCCTCAGCCGCGGATCCTGCATAGCGCCTCCCGGGCGTCGGAGAGCCTGATGTTCATAGGACGGGCGCCCTGTTCCAGAGCGCACCTGAGATACGGCGGGGCGTGCTGCCAGGATGGGATCGCGTCGGGCACACTGCCGCGGGCCGCGAGAACGCCTTCCTCCATCTCCCAGATCGCGTCCACCCGGGGAAGAACCGCGCGTTCGTGCGAGAAGACGACCGTGATGCCGGCATCCCGCTTCTCGAGCATCCTGCAGGCCCTCCTCTTCGCGGTGCAGTCAAGAGAACTGAACGGTTCGTCCAGCAGCAGCAGGTCAGGATCTCTCAGGAGCGCGCAGGCGAGGGTCAGCCGCTTGAGTTCGCCGCGGGAGAGGTGGAACGGGTCGTCGTCCGCACGCGCCGACAACTCCGCCAGCGCGAGCGCGTCCTCCGGCACAAGTCCCCAGGAAGCCGCCTCCCCGGCGATCGTCGGGGAGGTGATGTGGTGCTCGGGGAACTGCAGCAGGAGCTGCGTCGTCAGAACGCCGTGCCGCCGGACGGCCCCGCGTTCGGGCCGGAGGAGCCCCGCAAGCAGAAGAGCCAGCGTCGACTTCCCGCTCCCCACCGGCCCGCTGACCAGGTGCACGCCTTCGTCGAACGTGCCGCTACCCCGGAGGGTGAACGAATCCTGCGAAAAGACGAGATCCGCAAGTTCGACTCTCACCGGGACACCCTCCAGAGCGTGGGGTAAAAGCACGTCTCCTCGAGCGCGGAGAAGACCTCCTCCGGCGTGCCGTGGTGCCTGACGCGGCCGTTCTCCATAAAGAGAACGCAGTCCGCGGTAGCCGCAACGTCCATCGACTGCGTGCACCAGAGCACGTGGGCTGCGGCGCTCTCCCGCACCACGCGCTGGACGCGCTCCGCGGTCACGCCGTCCAGGTGCGAATCAGCCTCGTCCAGGACGAGCACCTCGGGGTCGCCGGCGCAGGCGGCGGCCAGCGCAACGAGCGCCTTCTCCCCCCCGGAGAGGGCCGCGACCTTCTTGCCGAGGAGGTGGCGGATGCCGACAACCTCCGCAACCGCCCGGACCGCCCTGTCCGTCTCGGGGCAGGGGCGGTGGCGGAACCGGGGCGTCGATGCGATCTCGTCGTAGACCCGGGAGAAGAGGAGCGTCCGGTCGGGGAACTCCCCCACCCATCCTATCTTCACGGCGGACGGCGGACGGTCGAGGAGCAGGACAGATCCTGCTTCGGGCTCCTCGATCCCGGAGCAGACCGAGAGCAACGTCGTCTTGCCGCTCCCGTTCGGCCCGATCACGGCAATGTGGCGCGCATCCACCGCAAGGCCGGGGATGTCGAGCAGCCGGTGTCGGAGACCGGTGATGCGGATCATGCCACCCGCTTCCCTATGGCGTATGCGGCTGCAGCCTTCACGGCATCGCCGATGATAAACGGGGCGACGCCGAGCAGGACCGCCTGAAGAAGCGGGATCGAAGCCGAATATGAAAGCCATACGGCGCCAGCCAGGAGATAGATTGCACAGGCCGCGATCAGCCCTGTGATCCGCGATGCCGGTGATTCGTGTTCGTAGGCGATCCCGGCGACGAGGGCGGCGGGGATGAAGCCGATCAGGAACCCGCCCGTGGGGCCGAGGAGCACCCCGAGGCCCGCCGTGCCGTTATGAAAGATGGGAAGGTTCGCCGCCCCGAGGAGGACGTAAAGCCCGACCGGTATCACCGCGTACCGCTTCATGACGATGCCGGCAAGGAGCACAAAGAGGGTCTGGAGCGTGAGCGGGACCGGGGGCAGCGGGATGGAGATCCAGCTCCCGGCGGCGATCAGCGCGATGAAGGTACCGCTGTAGGCGAGAATCCGGGCCCTGTGGATCATGTCAACCTGTTTATTTTGAGTGGTTGACATAAATGTCTGTTGATGCACGAACGCCGGGTAATCCCGGTGGCTCCCATCACATAATCTCAGGAGAATGCCGGGAGAGGGCAGTAAGGTGGACGGATGATCCTGGAGACATGCTTCGGAAAAAATTCTCAGGGTGTTCCGTTACCGGGGGAAGGTCTTCCCCGGAGCCCGGTACCCTAAAAAGTGTATGAGTGGTCAGAACTGGAAACAGTCCCCGGCGATGACCCGCTCAACCTTCCCGTTGTCCTTGCGGATGATCAGAGCGCCGTGGGCGTCGATATCGATCGCCTCTCCCGCGAAGGTCTTGTTGATCGTCTTG
Source organism: Methanoculleus sp. (assembly GCF_020696975.1). Taxonomy (GTDB): domain Archaea; phylum Halobacteriota; class Methanomicrobia; order Methanomicrobiales; family Methanoculleaceae; genus Methanoculleus. The sequence goes on along the minus strand of NZ_JAJGBK010000003.1, from coordinate 33,482 downwards.
ATGACCACCCGCTGGTCGATCGTCATGGAGAGACTCTTCCACTCGCGGATGATGGAGTCGTATTCGCCGTCTTCGAGCTGCTGATAGCGCAGTTCGAACTCCCGGAGAACCCGGGCAAGCAGCGCCACACGGTCGACCTCGTGGCCGACCTCCGCCTCGAGCGAGGTCAGGATATCCTTCAGGGGAGACGAGAGTTCGGCGAGCGATATGTTCGCGTCGATCCCGATCCCGAGCAGGGCGTAATGCACGGTATCCGCCTCTGCAGCAAGTTCCAGGAGCAGCCCGGCGACTTTCTTGTCCCCGATGAAGATGTCGTTAGGCCACTTGATGAGGGCACTGATGTTGTACTCCTTGCGGATGGCACGGGCAATCGCAACCGACCCGGCCATGGTGATCATGAAGAGGTGGTCGAGCGGGATCTTCGGCTTTAAGACGATGGTGGCCCAGATGCCGCCGGCCGGCGAGACCCAGGCGCGCCCAAGCCTTCCGACCCCGCCGGTCTGCTCCTCGGCGATGATCACCATGCCGTGCAGTTTCTCCGGGTCGGTCTCGCCGGCAAGTTTCTTCCCGATCCAGCTCGTGGAAGCCGTGCGGTCAAAGTGGCGGATCTGCTTTCCAATGAACCGGGTGCGGAGCCTTTTATGGATCTCGTACGGAAGGAGTCTGTTGCTCGGCGCCTCAAGGCGGTAGCCTTCCACCCGTGAGGACGATATACTGTATCCCAGCTTCCGGAGTTCACGCACCTGTTTCCAGACAGCCGATCGGGTGACACCCAGTTGCTCTGCAATCCGCTCGCCCGATACCGGGCCGGGTGATTCTTCGAGAATCTTCAGTACATTGATTGCCGTATCCTTCATGTCCATTACCTTTCCGCTACAGGCGACCCGGTTCCTCGCCGCAGACCTGTCTTCGGATCTCCGCGCTCTGCTCCATGAAGCCCACCAGATCGAAGATGCCGGTCACATCGACGATCCCGATCGCGCCGATGGCCCTGCCCTCATCGTCCCTTACCGGTGCCACCACTACCGGGATGCCTTTGTACGGCCCACTTTCTGGTCTGACCCTCAGTGTGGTGTTTTCGGCCAGAACCCTCTCGAGGACGGGACCCGTGTAGGCCTCGTCAATGACCTTTCCGTCCTCGATCCTGACCCCGGGGCGGTCCCGGGAGCGTGCCGTGACGGGCAGGCGGCCAAGCAGATCATGGAAGCAAATCATGACGGGAGCGAGATCGCGCGCGCTCGAAGAGACAGAGATGACGTACTGCTCCATGGTCGTATCCCTAGTTTTCATCATGGTTTATCTAGAATAAGGTTTCCCTCTCGCCGCAGGAGAACTCCTTCAAAAATTCGCGTGAAGGATACTCATGGATGCTGGAGACGAGGATCATGCCGTCCCCGATCGCCTTCCCGACGAGAAGCGCCTCGCCGGCAGCCGTGGCGGCAAGCGTCTCGCCGCCGTGGTCCGGGAAGGAGCCGTCACACTCGACGGCGGTCAGGTCGTATCCGGAGAAGAGCGAGGTATAGTTGTTCTCGCCGGTGAACCGGACGGCACGCGGCCCGTAGGAGAACGTGTAGGTTACCGGGAACGGGAGCCAGTCGTAGGCGTCGTCACGGCAGCATCCCGCCCCGAAGACCAGCAGCCGCCCGCCGTTCTCGACGAACCGCCGGATACGCCCCTCTGCAGCCCGGAGAGCGGGGAGAAGGTTCGAGTAGGACGGGTTTGCAAACCCCGTCGGCACGATGAGCGAGACGAACCTCCCGCGCCAGAAGGGAGAGGCGAGCATATGGGGGTTGACCATCTCGCAGCAGGCGCCGCAGTCCTCGATGAGCCGCGAGAACATGAGGGGACTGTCCCAGACTAGCCCGGTCCGGCAGGTCACCCCTTGATCACCCCGAGCGGCTCCAGCCGGGCAACGATCTCCGAGAGGCCCGCTTCATGCACGACGCGCACAACTTCCCCGCTCGGCTTATAGACCCCGGGCGCCTCTTCTGCGAGGGCCGAGTCGCTGTGAGCGCGTACGATGACCCCCTCTTCTGCGAGGTGTTCCCGGAGTTCTTTTCCGCTGACCTCTTTCTTTGCCTTCGACCGGCTGAGCACTCTCCCCGCGCCGTGGCAGGTGCTCCCGAAGGTCTTTTCCATTGCGGCCGCCGTGCCGTGGAGGAGGTAGGAGGACGTCCCCATGCTTCCCGGGATGATCACCGGCTGGCCGACCGCTGCATACTCGTGCGGAATACCGGCGGCTCCGGGGCCGAACGCCCGCGTCGCGCCTTTGCGGTGGACGCAGACCTCCACCGACGCGCCGTCGACATTGTGATGCTCAAACTTTGCGACGTTGTGCGCGACGTCGTAGATGAGCCGCATCTCGTCGTAATCAATCCCGAAGAGTTGCGCGAAGACCTTCCTTGCCTCATGCATGATGACCTGGCGGTTTGCCCAGGCGTAGTTTGCAGCGCAGACCATGCCGCCGTAGTAGGCGCGGCCCTCGGGGGAATCAACGGGAGCGCAGGCAAGCTGCCGGTCGGGGAGTTTGATCTGGTATCGTGCAAGCGCACTCTCGAGCACCCGCAGGTGGTCGGTGGCAACCTGGTGGCCAAGACCCCGTGAGCCGCAGTGGACCATGAAACAGACCTGCCCTTCGGCGATCCCGAAGGTCTTTGCAGCATCGGGATCGACGATCTCCCGCGCCACCTGGACCTCCAGGAAGTGGTTCCCCGCGCCGAGGGTCCCGATCTGCGGCACCCCGCGCTGGCGGGCTTTGGCGCTGACCGCTTCGGGGTCGGCCCCCGGCATCGCGCCCTCTCCCTCACACCGGGCGAGATCGGCTTCGGTCCCGAGCCCATGCTCAACCGCCCACCGTGCGCCGTCGACCATGATATCAGAGAGTTCCTTGTTTGAGACCCGCATGGTGCTCTTCGCACCCACGCCCGTCGGCACGACAGCAAAGAGCCTCTCGATCAGTTCCCGTTTCTTGCCGGCGAGATCGGCCTCGGTCAGGGGTGTCGTGATCAGCCGGACACCGCAGTTGATGTCGAATCCGACGCCGCCGGGGGATATTACCCCCTCGGTCATATCAAACGCGGCAACCCCGCCGATGGGAAACCCGTATCCCCAGTGGATATCGGGCATGGCAAGTGAGTGCTTCACAATCCCCGGGAGGGTTGCGACGTTCGCGAGCTGGCGGACGGCTCCTTCTTCGAGCGTCTCTGTCAGCGCCCGGGAGAGAAAGAAACGTCCCGGTACCCGCATGTTGGGAACATACCCGATGGGAACCTCCCATTCGAGGTCTCCGATTTTATTGATTCCGGCAAGCATGGCAACCCCTCAGATGTCGAAGATGATCTCCACCACATAACCCTTTTCTTCTTTAACGATTTCGAGATCGAAGTAGGATATCCCTTTGACGAGTGTCCCTCCGGAGTGCCGCGCGGGATCGAAGGGTTCGCCCCGTGCCGTTGCGGAGAGCCGGGTGCCCTGGATATCGACGTCGAACGTGCAGAAGACGGTGTTCTCGACCTCGGTGATGAAGAGCAGCTCCGAGAGGTAGTCGATAAGGAGGGTTTCAAGGCTCCCGGCTTCGAGGGAGACCTCCCTCGTTATGCCGCGATCTTCACAGGGCCCGTACATCACGTGGAACATGGCCCGGCCTGCTTCGGCAAAGATCTCAGCCAGGTCCGCGCCCCGCACCCGCATAAGGACGTCGGCTGTATGCTCCAGTTCTTCGAAACTCATGGCCTAGAATTCGTCATAGAATATAGGAATCATTCCCCTGTGGATGGACTCGATGTAGCGGGCCTGGTATTTTGAGACATAAACGGTGTAATCGCCGACGGGGACCTGGAGATCACTTGTTTTCGGCGGTTTTACTGACGTTGGCAGAAGGATGGGGCCACTGCAGGCTGTGCTCACTCTGAAATCGCGTTTTCTCTGGAGAACATATGATCGGACGTCGTCCGTGACGTATATGCTCCGCGATGGTCCTGACTCCCCTATGTTGCTCTGCATGATAGTCCCTCATATTGGTTCTCGATGTAAAAAAAGAGGTATGGTTTTGAGTGTTATGTTGTCCCGAGAATCTTTGCCACGACGTCTACGTATTGATCCTTTAACTCATAGATGGTATTCGTCCCCTCCGCGTTCCGCCTCACATGCAGGATGCCTATCCGGGACGCGATGATGCCTACCATGGATGCGACGGAGTGGTAACTGATCGAGAACTGCTCCTGCAACCTCCCGTAGATCTGGGGTATCGTCAGAGATTTTACCTTTATGAAGAGGTTGAGCAGCTCGTGCCGGATTCCGTCCCGGTCCCGTGAGAGATAACCTTTGAGTCGAGTTTCTATCTCTTTTTTGAGCTCATAGGGTGATCTCATATGTGCTTGTGATTCGGTATTTTATATATATCTTTTCTTTTCAATCGTTTAATCCGGTATTATGCCCGGAGGACGACGGTTGTCTGACGAAATGTGGCAAAAGGGTGTATAATAACACTATTCTCCCGAATGGCTTATTTAATCGCCGTGATCCGTTTTTAGCCGAATACAATCACGGTATGACGAACGAGGCTCTCCTTCTCTCCCCGATAGATATTCCTGCAAGTGCCCCGTATCCTAGGCACCCCGGCGACGCATGATGGGCGGCACATCAGGCACTTGAGGGGGGCCCTGGTCCTGTGCATCGCGACCTCTCGTTAGATAGGAGCGGGAGCACTGCACGGTCCAGAAGGGTCCCTGTCCCGTCCGGCAGGTTCCGGGACATGGGCGCGCTACCTGGCCGGATCTCGATTCGCACCTTATATGAATGAGCAACCCTTTAACCTATCACAATCGTACAGTTATACAGCATGGAATTTCCCAGATATGAAATCAACAAATACTCTCCGCGGCAGATGGTAGCGCTGCCGCTCGTTCTTCTCCTCCTTGCTGTGGTTGTGCTTGGCTACACCACGCTCACCACCGGCCTGCCCGTAACACCGGGCATCGACTTTGTGGGAGGAACGGCGGTGACGGTGTTTACCTCCGACAGCAGAGAGGCGATAGAGGCAACCTTCGCCGGGTATCCGCTGCTATCGGTGGGTGAGGGTATCGGCGACGGAAAGTACCTCCAGTTCGGCCCCATGGATGATACCCAATACCGGAGCCTCGTTGCGCTCATCAACGAACACTACCCTGATGCGAAGGTAGACCAGATCGGTGAGACGTTCGGAAAGACGCTCCAGGGCCAGGCTTTCCTCGCGCTGATCTTCTCGTTCATCGGAGTGGCTATTGTGATCTTCCTGGTGTACCGGCACCTGATAGCGTCGGGTGCCATCGTCCTCGCGGCTGTCTCCGATATCACCATCACCGCCGCGGCCATGCAGGTCATCGGCATTCCGCTCTCCCTCGGGACAACGGCAGCCCTGCTGATGTTGATCGGCTACTCTGCGGACAGTAACGTCCTCTTAACCACGCGCCTCTTAAAGCGCAAGGGAAAACTCGACGAGAAACTTTCCGGCGCCCTCAGAACCGGAATCATCATGACGACCACGACGCTTGCGGCCATCGCCGCCATGTGGGTCGTCTCGACGGCGGGACAGATCCAGATCATCAGCGAGATCGCAAGCGTCCTCCTCATCGGGCTCTTTGTCGACATGATGAACACCTGGATGCTGAACGCCGGGATCTTGAAGGAATACATTCTCCGGGGGAATAAGAGATGAACAGCGAAGCCATCAAGAACCTCATAAAAGACTGGCGGGTCGCCCTGCTCCTCCTGCTCGTCGTCGGCTCCCTCGTCGGCATCTACCTCGCACCCCCGACCCCTGATAAGGGACTTGAGGGGAACCTCCAGTTCGGTCTCGACCTTGAGGGCGGCTCATGGCTGCAGATGGAGTTCCAGTCTGTGGTGGTGACCTACTCGACAGACGGCTCGGTCGGAGACCTCGTAGAGAACCTGCGCACAGGCCTCGAGGCGGAGGTCATCCAGATCGACGAGGACCACCTTGAGATCCGAAAGAGCGTCTCCCGCGCCGATCTTGAACCGATCTTCGCGGCATCGGGCGCCTCGATCGTCACCTATCAGGAGGGCGTATCATCCTTCACCGCAGACGAGGTGAAACGGATCCTGAACGACAAGGTGAACGCCCTCGGGATGCAGGATGCGCGGATCAACCTCCTCACCCCGACGGGAAGCGAGTACCCGCAGTATGTACGGATAGAACTCGCCGGCGTCGATATGGCGACGGCGCAGGAGATCGTCGGCAAGCAGGGTCTCTTCGAGATCCGGGTCCAGACCACCGGAAACGAGACCGAGCATGTCCTCTACGGCGACCAGATCGCCGGTGTCGGCGTGCCGCAGAGGGACCCTGAAACCCAGGCATGGGGCGTCGGGTTCTCGCTCACCGAGACGGGGGCCCAGGCTTTCCGGAATGCCGCCCTCGAATCCGGAGCGGTCGACAACCCGAGAGCCCATCACCTGGTGATGATCCTCGACAACGAGACCGTCTACAGCGCTCCCCTCGACGGGAGACTTGCGACAGAACTCCGGTCGGGCCCGGTCAGTTCGCTCTCGGCGAGCACCGGGACCGGTGATGCCGGGCTTGAGGATGCGATGACCCTCCAGATCCACCTGCGAGCCGGCGCTCTGCCGGTGAAGGTGGATATCGTCGGGTCCGGTTCGGTCCCGGCGGCGCTCGGCGAGCAGTTCAAGACGGTGGTCGCTCTTGCGGGGCTGTTCGCGCTGCTCACCGTGGGTGTCGTCGTCTATTACCGTTACCGTGAGCCCTCGATCGTGATCCCGATGCTTGCGATCAACTTATCCGAGATCATCATCCTCCTCGGAATCTCCCGGTTCATCGTCCAGCTCGATCTCGCCACCATCGCCGGCCTGATAGCGGTGGTGGGTACCGGCATCGACCAGCTTGTCATCATCACGGACGAGGTTCTTCACGAAGGGCGCGTCCCGTCGCCGAACCTCTATCTGAAGCGTTACGGACGGGCGCTCGGGATCATTGTCGCGTCTGCGGCGACGGTCTTCATTGCCATGCTCCCTCTGGCGCTCATGGATCTTTCCACCCTCAGAGGCTTTGCCATCATCACCATACTCGGTGTCCTGATCGGTATTCTGGTCACGAGGCCCGCGTACGGAAAGATTATCATGGCGATCCTCTCAAAATAACAACCCTACAACAACATTTATTGCCCCGTTCACACCACTGTGTGAATGGGGTATAGTCTTATGGGAAAACCGGTTTTAATGGACTTCTTTGCCGAGTGGTGCGGTCCGTGCCACCAGCAGTCACCGATCATCGACGAGCTCAAAGCAAAAATGGGCGACCGGGTGGACATCAGGAAGATCGATGTCGGTATTGATTCAGAACAGACGCGGCAGTATGCCGCGAAGTATGACATTCAGTTCGTACCGACGCTCGTCATCGAGAAAGACGGGGCCCTCGTCCAGAAACTCGTGGGTGTCCAGGACCTCGCCAGGCTTGAGAGCATCTTGACCCCGCTGGTAGAGCAGTGAAGATCGGGATCGTTGGCGGAACCGGCGATATCGGAGAGGGCATGGCACTCCGGCTCTCTCCGAACTACGATGTGATCGTGGGGTCGCGCGAGGAGACAAAGGCGATCGCAACCTGCGATCTCTGCAGGGCCTCTCTGGAGGAGCGCGATCTGGCGTGCAGCCTGCTTGGCGTCACCAACCAGCGTGCGGTCGACGAGGCAGACGTCGTTGTCCTTGCGATACCGTTCAAGCACGTGGCCCCCACCCTCAAGGCCCTGACCGGGTTTGAGGAGAAGATTGTCATCAGCCCTGTCAACCCGATCGAACGAACGACTTATTTTTACTACGCCCCTCCCCCGGAGGGCTCGGCGGCGATGATGATCCGGGGGATGCTTCCTCCGGGCACGGTCGTCTGTGCCGCGTTCAACAACGTCGCCGCTAACAGGTGGCAGATGCTCGACGAGGCGCTGGACTACTCGGTTGCCGTCTGCTGCGATGACGAAGGTGCAAAACGAACGGTCATGGAACTTGTCAACAGTGTCTCAAGCCTCCGTGCCTACGATGCGGGGCCGCTTCGCGCCGCATCCCTCGTCGAGAGCGTAACGCCCCTCCTTCTCAACATCGCGCGGTTCAACAAACTGCGGGACGTCGGCCTGAAATTTGTGTAGGCCATTTTTCCCGGGAAGAGAGCCCGGCTCCGGTGGCCGGGGGTATCGCCACGCGCCCCGCCGCGCCGAAAGAGGCATGCACATATCCCTATCGTACCAATGTATTCTACAACGTCAGTCTGGTGCATAGCATGCTCGATCAGGAGTTTGAACGGATCGGAAAGCGGCTCTTCCTCGAAGGGCTTGTCGGAGCGAATTTCGGGAACATGAGCGTCCGGGCGGAGGAAGGCGGCTTTCACATCACCCGGACCGGCGCCTACCTCGACACCTGCGAGATGCCGGCCTTTGTTCCGGAGAAAGGCGACGCCCCGCGTGAAGCCTCGAGCGAGTACCGGGTCCACCGGGCGGTCTACCGGGAGACGCCCCATTGCGCGATCGTCCATGCCCACCCGGTTCACGCCGTTGCCGCCTCGCTCGATGCCGATATCATCCGGCCGGCCGACAGCGAGGGGGGGATGCTCTGCCCGGCAATCCCGGTCGTCACCGGGAGCCCGGGGACCGACGAGATCGCAGAGAACGTCTCCGGGGCGCTCCGGGACGGCCACATCGTCATCGTCCGGGGCCACGGGACGTTTGCCGCCGGAAAAACGCTTGATGAGGCGTACATCTACACATCGATCGCCGAGTACGCCTGCCGGATCCTCTTCCTATCGGGGCGGCTTCTGAGAACTCTGTAACTGCTCGATCTGGTGGATAGTCTCGCGGTGGAACCCGAGCAGCATGTCGCTGATCACGCCGAACATGAAGATCTGAAAACCTACGGTGATCAGGAGAACCGTGAGGATGGTGAGCGGCAGGTGCTCGATATCCTTGAGCCATTCGAGGACGACGTAGATGCCGATGACGCCTCCTGCAAGCGATATGAAAAGGCCGATGATCCCGAAGTAAAAGATAGGATTATTCGTCTTTGCGAGCCGGTATATCGTCGAGAATATCCCGATACCGTCATGGAACGGGTTTAATTTGGTCATGGTGCCGGGTCTTGCGAGGTATCTGACCGGGACGACCGTGATCCGCTGCCCGTTCCGTACCGCCTCGACCGCCATCTCCGTCTCGATCTCGAACCCCGCCTCTTTGAGGGTCATATGCCGGATCGAGTTAAGGGTGAAGGCGCGGTAGCCGGAGAGGATATCACGGAGGTCCTTGCCGTGCGCGATCTTGAACATCAGGTTGAGGACCTGGTTGCCGAGGAGGTTCAATCCCGTGAACGCTCCCGTCTCAGGGTTGCCGAGGCGGTCGCCGATGACGTGATCGAATCCCCGGCCGAGCGGGTCGAGCATCCGTTCCGCGTCGTCCGGCGAGTAGGTTCCGTCGCCGTCAAGCATGAGCACGTAGGGTTTATCGATGATCTCCACGGCCTCGATGATGGCATTGCCCTTCCCTTTTCCGGTCTGTGTCCGGACAACCGCGCCTGCTGCTCGCGCGATATCCGGTGTTCCGTCAGTACTGTTCCCGTCCATGACGAGGATGTGGCGAAACCCGCGTTCCCGGAACCCCTCGACCAGTCTGCCGATCGTCGGAGCCTCGTTCAGCGTGGGGATGAAGATGCATACCTCGTCGTACTCGATGTTCATCGGTATACTATATCCTACCGAGAATCATAAGGACTTCGCATGCACGTAGCCAAATCGGGGCTCCGGGTCCTCGGTATCGCCGAGAGTTACTCGGGGCGGGACCGGTCCACGCTTGCGGGCATCGTCATGCGAAAGGACCTCCGGATCGACGGGGCGGCCTTTGCCCGGGTGACCGTCGGGGGGTCGGACGCCACCGATGCAATCATCCGGATCGTTGCCGATCTTGCACGCCGGGACCTCAACCTCCTGATGATCAGCGGGAGCGTCATCGCCTGGTACAATATCATCGACCCGGCGGCGGTTCTGGACGCGACCGGTCTTCCCGTCATCATCACCACCTACGAAGCGTCGGAAGGACTCCTGGATGACATCCGCCGGCACTTCCCGGGCGATACGGCCAGGCTCGCGGCATACCGGCGGCTCGGCGACCGGATCCCGGTCGGGCTGCATTCCGGATACACGCTCTTCATCCGCCCCTACGGCCTCTCCCTTGAGGATGCTACCCGGATCTGCAACGACTTCACGCATGAAGGAAAGGTGCCCGAGCCGGTCCGGGTGGCCCGGCTCGTCGCCCGGGGTCTCGTCCGTTCGTCGGGATGTGCCGGGTCAGCCCCTGACGACCATGACCGTTGACGCCGCGTGATCGACAACGTAAGAACTGACGCTCCCGAGGATGAACCGATCGAACCGGCCCCTGCCGTGCGACCCGATCACCGTCAGGTCGGCGCCGAGCTCCCGGGCGAGAGCGGTGATCTCCGCTCCCGGGTGTCCCCGGCGCTTGTGGATGGTTATCCGGACACCGGCGGCGGCTGCCTGCCGTCCCGCATCGGCGAGGATCTCGTCCCCCTCCCGTTCGAGCGAGTCGAGGACGGCCTGCCGTGCTACATCAGGAGGCTCGAGTTCGCTGAGGGGGAGTGCAGGGTATACCGTGGTCTGGACAACATGTACGGCATGCACGGGGGCCTGCATGGCGCGGGCCATGGCCAGGGCCTCCTCGAGCGCCCTGCGGCTGATCTCCGAGCCGTCGACCGCCACAAGTATCAGCGTAAACATACGAGTCCCTTTGCGATGCATTGATACAAATATCTGGTCCCTGCAGGCGGTCCGTCTCATGCCCGCATGCTGTGCTTTGAGATTATCTTCCCGGTCTGTTTCTCCATGATCTCAACGGTGACCTGTATACCCGGGTAGAAGGTGTGGTCGGTGAGGTCCAGTTCCAGCTCCTCACCCGGGTTCCAGTGGGAGTTGCGGCACCCCTCCCCTCCGAGGGTCTTTACCCCGTAATGGTGCGACGGGATGAGACGGTAGCCGTTCAACGTCTGGACGGTGCAGACTTTCTGGCCGTTCTTGTAGAAGATCGCCTTCAGGCCGTCGTTCTCGTATGCCGTACTGCCGTTGTTGAGGAGGACGATCCTGCTTGCGCGGGTGAACTCCCCGGTCGCTTTACTGGTATGTGCAATCTCGGTGATGACGATCGGCGGGTCTGCAGGCTCCATCCAGGACCAGGACGGAATCATCGCGAGCACCATCAGCAGGACAAGAGCGGCGAGGATGATGGTGACGGCAACCATCAGGAGCGTCCCGTGCGTATCCGAGAGGGCGCATTCGCTCTCGGCGGTCCGCCTTGCGGGCACTCCGGTGCGGGTTGCCGGGTTTACAATTCGTCCGGACGCGGATCCCTTCCGGAAGTGATCCCGGGATTCTCTCCCCCATGATGAACTACGCTCGCCGGGCATACCTCGATGAGAGATTTGCTACTGATTATATAGTATTTACGGAAATGAATCCGGCTCAAGGGGAGTGAAACTGGAAATATCCTTATAGGCTGCCCGGGGATGCCGATTAGCGGTGTTATCCGGGGTTTGCATCTCCGTCATCCCGACGAAGAGGGTTGCCGGCACCTCCGGTCTCCGGGAGATACGCTATAAAAAAAGTGGTCGCTCACTCCTGATACTCTTCAAGAGCAAGCTGGTACATCCAGTCTAGGAGGAGTGCGCAATCTTCCGGGGTGCATTCCTGATCGCAGCCGATACACGGGAGAATCTCCCCGCCTGCGAGGATGACGCAGGGGTCGATTGCCCGCTTCTTCGCCCGCAGAAGATAGGTCTTTATCCCGTCGCTGCGGAACTCGATACGCTCGATCAGCCCGGCATCCAGCAGCCGCTTCACGATTCTTGAGCACTTTCTGCTATCGATGTCAAGTAACTTCCAGAGCTCGCTCTGGAGGACTCCCTGCCGATGGGACTGGATCACCTTGAGTGCTTCTTCCTCCTGGTCAGGCATGGCTATCAGAGCAGGGGTGCAATGGTCAGGATATTATTACCTCGTATGACGACGGTCCCCAGTGTGCGGCCTCTCTGGTCACCGTTATACTCAGTGGTCTCGTCCATATGCAGATTCAGGTGTTCATCCACCGCCACCAGTCTGCCCTGGAGTTTCCTGCCGTCATCCTTGATCTCAACGACGATTTTAGAGTCAACGAGAGAAAAAACCTTCTTTACGGGGAGTACAATGCCGTTAACCATCCGTTCTTATATGGTTATCCCCACGCATTAAGTTTTCCGTCAATCACTCCCGGTTAAAAACCGGCACCCTCGATCGGAGATCCGGGAGCTGCGGTTGAAACCCGGAGCGGCGGCTCGTATGATCGGTCAACCGCCCGGTGTGGGCCATGAGCCGGCCCGGTCAAGCAAAAAAAGGGTTACTCAGGGAGATCTTCCCAGCGGTCCTTGAACTGCTTCTCGACGCCGGGGAGAGTGGTATACTCCATCTCCTCGAGCGAGAGGCGGTGCGGTTCAAACGGTCCGTGGGCCCTGAGCGCGTTGGAGAGATCGCAGCACTGTTCGCGGACGCGGTTGAACGCCGGGTCGTCGAACATATCTGCAGGCCCGATCAGTTTCCCGTCGCTGACCTGGAACCCGAGACAGATGACCCGGGGCGGTCCGTCGAACGCGGTGCAGTTTGCATCGCAGACGCCCACCGGCATGAACGGCCCGTGGTGCGAACCGCGCATCCAGCCGGCAACGAGGATGGGTGTCCTGAATGGATCGATGACCTCGCCAACCGATGGGAACCCGCTCTGTGCCCTGACGACCATGACCGGGTCGTCCTTGCCGACGTAGCGACCGGCCATCAGGTTCAGCCGCTGGGTGCTTGTGGATGCCGCAATCGTGCCGTCCCTCTTCCAGACATACTTGATCACGTAGCGGCTCGGTGCTCCGATATAGGCAAGGAGGCTGTAGGACTCTTCGGGTGTGTTGAAGAGGATCCTGCGCTTCTCTATGACGTCGTGAACCTCAAAGGTGAATCCATCATGCATCGAGGGGTCGATGACGAGGCCGGACGTGCTGAAGGGGTCGGCGAAGATCTTGTAGAGGAAGTAGTTCCACGCCCCGGGCTCGGTCTTATCGGCCATGAAGACCAGGACCGGGTCGGAACCCCGCTCTTCAAACTCCATCTCGGCAACACCGGGTCCCATCCCCTTGACGTTGCCGCTGAAGGCATCTCCGAGCAGGTCCTGGCCGGCGCCGTAGAGTTTCATCTCCTTGGCGATGCCGGCGCACTCCATGAAGATATCCCAAGCCAGTTTGTGGATCTCTTCATTATCCTCGCCCCTGGTGTGCGTCATGATCAACTCGAGGTCGTCACCGCAGTGGGTGACATGCGAGTCGATGATGATGCTGCCTTCTGCTTCCTTGAGTCTCTGGGCGGCCACCTCAAGGATCTTCGGGTGGGTCCGGGAGTGCCCCGGGAAACTGCCTATATCTGCTTTAATTACGGACACGGTGGTCTTAACCATTTAATCACCACTACCTGGGCGGGCATAGCCCTTACGACTAGTAGATAGGTATTACTGTATATGTAGGTGTTGTTGCCTTGAAAAAAGGTTGGCTGCGGCAACCCATATAGCGGTTCGCTCTTTCTTCCTGTGATCCGGTTCCTGCACAGCACAGGCAGTGGAAGGCGGCACCAGGCCTATTGTTCGGCCTTTTTCTCTTTCTGGCTGATGATGTGGCCGGGAGAGTGGTTAGAAGGCCTGTAGGCGCTTTGTTCTGGAGGGATGGGGGTGGTGGCTCCTGCTGCGGTCGCGCGTTCTCTCCGATGAAAGGAGCCGGGACAACGCCCTTGAGGGAGGCGAAAAGAAGGGGTGCTGCCATCTGCCGGCACAATCATCTCGTCCCTCCCGGCAAGCATGCGTGCTCAGTCTATATGGATCGATTTGCCCCGGGAGAATTTGACCTCCAGGACGCCGTGCTTGTAGTTCGATTGCATGGAATCGGCGTCCACGGTTGGCATCTCTACCGAGGTCAGCTGGCTTGAGCCGGCGATGATCGTCAGTGTGCCATTGATGAGTGATAGGTGAATCGCTTCCTTCTCGATGCCCGGGAGATCGACTGCCACCGTCACGTCATCATCGGTCGTGTACATCTCTGCTATCGGCTCGATGCTTCCCTCTGACGAGTGTTCTGCCGGCGCTGCTGCGGGTTCTTCTGCTTCCTTTGCCGGGGTCTCCGGTTTGCCGGCGTCGTGGAGGATGATCTTGAACCCGTAGGCAAACGGCCTGTTCTGGTCTCCTTGCTCTTTGAGCCCCTGCTCCATGAGGCGTTTCATCAGTTCGTTGAGTTGCTGGAAGATGTCTTCTGGTGTGTTGTCACTCATGTATATCACGTGGTTTCTAACTCTGCTGATGAGGGAACGCCCCGGGGGGGTGGGGCGCTCCCGTCAGAACGCCATAGCCGTCTGGGGCAGCGGGCGTTCTATTCTGGCCTTTAGTTCCTTTGTGAGGCGTTTGATCTCACTGAAGTCTTTCTTTCTCGCGTAGACCGCTTCTCTGAGGGCCTGCGTCATATCCTTGACTTCCTGCTCGATCTTCCCGGTCTCCCGCATCCCGGCACGGTGGATGGTCGAGACGGCCTCTTCAAGGGCCGACCGCTGCTCCTGGTTGTAGAGGATCTGCCAGGAGTGGCGTTCGTTCTCCTCCAGCCGGTCGATATCCAGTGTGCCTCTTACGCGGGTGAGGGCGTCCTCGAAGTGCTTCCTCGTGATCTTTACGTTGCCGATCGCCTGGCGCCGTTCTTCCTCGGTCTTCCTGCCCATCGCGGCGATGAACTCGCGCATGGCGGATAACTTTGCTTCACGGACCAGTGCCTCGATATCGGCTCCGACGTAGCCCTCGGTCCTGTCGACCAGTTCGTCGGTGTCGACGTCGTTTGCAAGGATCTCCCTGTTCTTGAGGTAGACTTCGAAGATCTTCTTTCTGCCGTCCCGGTCAGGCGGCGGAACGTATATGATCCGGTCCAATCTGCCGGGGCGAAGCAGCGCCTCGTCCAACATGTCAGGGCGGTTGGTAGCGCCGAGAACCACGACATTGTTGAGCTCTTCGAGGCCGTCGAGCTCTGTCAGGATCTGGCTTACCACACTTTCAGTTACGTGAGATGATCCTATATAAGATCCGCGTTTCGGCATAAGCGCATCAATCTCGTCGAAAAAGATAATCGACGGTGCTGCTTGCCTCGCTTTCCTGAATACCTGACGAACGCCGCGTTCCGATTCCCCGACCCATTTCGAGAGGAGTTCCGGCCCCTTTACGGAGATGAAATTGCTTTCGCTCTCGTTTGCGACCGCCTTTGCAAGGAGCGTCTTACCCGTTCCGGGGGGGCCGAAGAGCAGGATGCCGCGGGGGGGTTCGGTGTCGAGCGATGCAAATATCTCCGGATATTTGAGCGGCCACTCAACGGCCTCCGCGAGCTCGGCCTTGACGTCTTCGAGACCTCCAACGTCCTCCCATTTGACATCGGGGATCTCTACGAGCACCTCTCGCATCGCGCTCGGCTCGACGTGCTTATGCGCTTCGATGAAGTCTTCGTTTGTCACACGGAGCTGGTCGATGATCTCGGCGGGGATCTCCTCCTCGATCTTGATCTGGGGGATGATCCGGCGGAGCGCGTGCATTGCAGCCTCTTTTGCCAGCAGCGCGATATCGGCCCCGACAAAGCCGTGCGTGGAGCGGGCGTAGTCTTCGAGGTTCACGTCGTCGGCAAGCGGCATGCCCCGCGTGTGGATCTGAAAGACCTGCTGCCTCCCCTTGGTGTCCGGGATGCCTATCTCGATCTCGCGGTCGAACCGGCCGCCGCGCCGCAGCGCAGGGTCGATCATGTCGGGGAGGTTCGTTGCGGCGATCACCACCACCTGGCCCCGGGTCTTTAATCCGTCCATCAGGGCGAGCAGCTGGGCGACGATCCGGCGTTCGACCTCGCCCTTCACCTCTTCGCGCTTGGGCGCGATCGAGTCGATCTCGTCGATGAATATGATCGAGGGCGCGTTCTCCTGGGCTTCTTCAAAGACCTCACGCAGGCGCTCTTCGGACTCGCCGTAGTACTTGCTCATGATCTCGGGGCCTGAGAGCGTGATGAAGTGGGCATCCACCTCGTTTGCCACGGCCTTTGCGATCAGTGTCTTCCCTGTTCCGGGCGGGCCGTAGAGCAGGACGCCTTTCGGGGGCTCGACGCCGAGGCGCTCGAAGAGTTCGGGATGCCGGAGCGGGAGTTCGATCATCTCCCGGACGAGCTGCAGCTCGCGGTCGAGACCGCCGATATCCTCGTAGTGGACGTCGCCCGCCACCTCCCGCTGCCCTTCTTTGGGCTCGTATGGGGTCTCTTTCAGCTCGATCTCGGTGCTGTCGGTGACAATGGCGATGCCTTTCGGTGCCACCCTGGAGACCGCGAACGTGAGCGGGTTGCCAAGGATGCTGACCCGGATGAGCTGCCCCTCGGTGACCGGCCGGCCGCGGAGGATCCTTCCCAGGTACTGCTCCCCGCCCACCAGACGGATGGGCTGGGTGGGCTGGATGGTGACTTTCTTTGCGTATCCGGCCTCTGTCTTCCTGATCCGGACGTTGTCGTCAATCCCGGCTCCGACGTTGCTCCGGGTGTTGCCGTCGATACGCAGGATTGCCTTACCGGTGTCCTGGGGAAAGCCGGGCCAGATGAGGGTGGCCGCCTTCTGGCGCCCCTCGATCTCGACGACATCGCCGCTGACGAGGCCAAGTGCCTTCATGGTGTCGATGCTCAGTCTGGCGATCCCCCGGCCGGCGTCTTCATGCGCCGCCTCCTTGATGGTCACCTCAACAGAATCGATGGTTGCCATGTGATTTCCTCTCCTGTTATGTTTACCATAGGTAAGTCAATCACATATTTATATTTTACTACTGTGTCAATTCTGTTTGTACCGGATGATCCTCTTTTCTGTAACGATGCAATCCATCTTTACGTCGTTATCGTCGGCAGGAATACTCTCCATCTGCTGGCAGGAGAACGCGATGCCGATCTTCTGCGGGTGCGGGTACCGGCAGAGAAAGCGGTCGTAGTACCCCGCACCGTAGCCGAGCCGGTTCCCTTCGGCATCGAAGGCGAGCATCGGTATGACGACGGCCTCGACATCCTCGGGCCGGGCTGGAAGCTCGTGGCCGATCGGTTCGGGAACGTTGAACGTGCTCGGGACGAGGACCGCCGGGTCCGGCAGGTAGGAGAGGCGGAGGCTGCAGGTCTCCCGTTCGATGATGGGCACGACGACCCGCACGCCCCGGTGGTTCAATTCCGCGATCAAGTCGCCGGTTTCGACCTCTGGGGCCTTTGCAACGTAGACCATGACGGTCTTAAACCCATTCAGGATCTCAAGGAGCCGCTCTTCAATACTGCTGCTGTACGCGGCAATCTCTTCGGGTGAGAGGTGGAACCGGGCCTCCTTTGCCTGCTCGCGGAGGACCGCCTTTGTCTGGCTCATTGCAGAGAGTTTTGGCTCAACCAGACCATAAAGTATGCATGCTCCGGGCCGAGGGGGGTCACTTCTCTGCTCCCGGCCCTTCGCCGCAGACCTCTCTGAACCGGCGAAGGGAGGAGGCAAGGACCCGGGTTTTGCCAATCATTGCGGCGATCAACAATACGTCGAGGATCTCGTCGCGGGACGCGCCTTCCTTCAGGGCGGCCCCCATGTGGACCTTCAGGCAGCTCTCGGCCCCTGCACCGGCGGCGGCCGCGACGGCGATGAGTTCGGCGGTCTTTGCGTCGAGAGAGTCCGGCCGTGAGATCCGGTAATCAGCGATGGCGGCGAGCGCGAAGACGTCGGGCCGGTCCCGGAGGATGGTGAAGATGAATGGCACGACGCCGAGCATCTCCTCTACGTCGCCGGTGATGTCGTCGCCGAGGTCGTCGGCGTGGGTGAGGAAGTCGTTGACTAACTGCTCATGTTCGGGTTTCATTGGGGTGACCTCTTATGGGTATTTTGATGGGGCGGGGCGATAATGGTGCGGTTTTTGATGTAGGGAAGTTCGGGTGTTCTTGTGTGCGAGTATATTGGACTGATATTTGTCTGCGATCCAGGTACACTGGACCGTGTGGGTATCGCCATTCACTGCCTCCGCCCCTGTGGGGCGGGGTGCGATGCTCTGAAAGAGCGGAGCATGAGCACCGCAGGTGCGGAGGAGGAGGCCGAAGGCCGGGTGGGGTGGGGATCATAGGCAAATCTGTGAGGCGGAGACAGGGGAGGGGGGACTCTCCCCCCTTGCACCTGCGGTGCTCAAGCTCGCTACGCTCGCACTCCCCGTCAGCCCCTCCCCCAAGGGCGATACCCCCACGAAAGCCGTGACGGGGTTACGTGACTGTGGGATAGACAGGTGCTACAGAGGCCGTTTGATGCCGTGGGATTGTCAGGGGCATCTCGGGTCAGATCCACTTGCACAAACAAGCACCCTCCGCTACCCGAAAAAACCTAAAAAGAGATCCCGGAGGGAGCGCCCCCGCTCCCCCCTCCCCATCAGAAATTAAAGTGCCTTCCAACAATCTTCAACGCGCAGTAGTCCCCGCACATCGTGCAGGCGTCGGCGTCGGCCGGCATCCGCTCGTCCCGGATCGCCCGGGCGCGTTCGGGATTGATCGCGACCGCAAACTGTCGCTCCCAGTCGAGGTCGCGGCGGGCGTGGCCCATCTCGAGGTCCGCGTCGCGCTTCTTGAGCTTGATCATATCCCCGACGTGGGCGGCGATCCTCGAGCTGATGACACCCTCGTAGACCTCCTCGGGCGTGGGGAGCGCAAGGTGCTCCGCCGGCGTCACGTAGCAGATGAAGTCGGCGCCGTAGGAGGAGGAGAGCGCGGCCCCGATTGCGGCCACCCGGTCGTCGTAGCCGGGGGCGATATCGGTGACGAGCGGTCCGAGCATGTAGAACGGTTTTCTGTTCGTGACCCGCTTTTGCAGGACGACGTTCGTCTCGATCTCGTCGACCGGGATATGCCCCGGCCCCTCGACGATCGTCTGGACACCTGCGGCGTGCGCCTTGTCCGCGAGTTCCGCGTTGATGAGCAGTTCCTGAATCTGGGCGCGGTCGGTCGCGTCGTGGACCGCACCCGCCCGCATACCGTTGCCGAACGAGAGGGTGACCTCGTGCTCTTTCAAGATCTCGACCAGGTAGTCGAACTCGGAATACAGTGGGTTCTCCTTCTCGTTGTGGAGCATCCATGCCGTCATGAAGGCGCCGCCCCGGGAGACGAGGCCGCCGTGCCGTCCCTGGTTCTGCAGGCGCTTCATCGTCTCGTAGTTGATCCCGGTGTGGATCGCCATGAAGTTGGTCCCGAGTTTCGCCTGCTCCGCCGTGATCCGGAAGAGGTCGTCCTCCTCCATGTGGACGACCGCCCCATGTTTCCGGGCGGCCTCGATGAATGCCTGGTAGAGCGGGACCGACCCGACCGAGAGGGAGGTCGCCTCGACGACCCGGCGCCGGATCTCCGCAAAGTCGCCGCCGGTGGAGAGCTCCATCAGCGTATCGGCGCCGGCACGCTCGGCCTGCCGGGCCTTCTCGACCTCCATATCGACGTCGACGATATCCGACGACGTCCCGATGCTCGCGTTGACCTTCGTCCGGAGCCCTTCGCCGATACCGCAGATCTTCACCTTCCGGTAGGGGGATACCGGGATGACGATGTGGCCCTCGGCCACGCCGCGCCTGACGAACTCCTCGGTTACACCTTCAGCTGCTGCGACGATCCGCATCTCCTCGGTGACGACGCCGTGTCGGGCGTCTTCTATGAGACCCATGGCCTTATATTTGAGGAAAAGAGTTGATAAAGGCTTGTTTTTGGGATCCGGGCTAAATCTGGCTTGCTCTCTTAACAAGTAAACTTTACTTTACCTTATTCAGATCTTTTTTTTCATAGCCGGAAAGCCAAGGCTTACAAGAAATAACGGAGCATTTCTTTAACGCCTGGTGATTACTTGCACGTCAATTTCGGAGGTTTTGTCCCGATCAGCACCGTCGACTGGCGTGGACGGGCGGCCTGCACCGTCTTTCTCAGAGGGTGCCCCGCACGATGCTTCTACTGCCACAACGTCGCCCTCCAGGGCGGTGAGGACCTGCGTGACGCAGACGAGATCATCGCGATGATCCGGAGTTCCCGCACGCTTGCAGGCGCCGTCGTCTTCTCGGGCGGGGAACCCACCCTGCAGGGGCCTGTGCTCATGCGCCTCGCCGCCGCCGCCCGCGAAATGGGGCTCTCTGTGGGCCTGCACACAAACGGCATCTTTCCCCGGGTTATTGAGGCCCTCCTTGAGGGTCATCTCGTGGACATGATCGCGCTCGATATCAAGACAACGTGGGAGCGCTATGACGACCTCCTGGGGCTTGCCGCCGCCGATGAGGTGAAACAGTCGCTTGACCTCTGCAGGAAGGCGAAGATCGACGGCAGCCTTGAGGCATGCGAGATCGTGATCACTCTCTTCCGGGGCCGCGAGGGCGATCTCCCGCCCATCGCGGAGGCTGCCCGCGGACTGGACCTTGTGCTCCAGCAGGGAGTCGCTCCCGGATTCGTTCCTCTGGCCCGGCAGGAACTCGAGGCGGCAGCAGCGCCGCTCGGCCGCAAGGTCCGGATACGGACCCGGGAAGACGGGGAGGTCGGGTACGACCCGGAGCGGTAGATTTCCGGCGGCGTACCACTCCCGGTTCTGCCGATGCAGCGATGACGTTAAGCATAATAGCGTCGGGAACGCACGGTTATGAAGACGCTTGTGGCGGCCGCCACAACCTGCATCACAGGAGCCGGGGCCTGGGCGCGCCAGGAATCTGCAGCCGGCCTCTCACCGGCCCGGTCCGCTGTTCTGGATAGAGTATAATAAGATGGAGAAGCCCTGATGAAGGTTATTGGAATCGTTGGCATGCCGGCGAGCGGGAAAGGAGAGGTGTCACGGATCGCCCGCGACCTCGGGATTCCCGTCGTGGTCATGGGGGACGCGATACGCGAACGGGTGAAGGAGGCCGGGCTTCCCCTGACGGATACGAACTGCGGTGCAATCGCGGGGAAGTTACGCGCAGACCTCGGCATGGACGCCATCGCCCGGATCACCATCCCGGCCATCGAGGCAACTGGCGCTCCTGTCGTCCTGGTGGACGGTATTCGGGGAGATTACGAGGTGACGACGTTCAAAGAACACTTCCGCGACTTCACGCTGATCGGGATCGCCTCGTCGTTTGAGACCCGTTACCGGAGACTTGCGGGCCGGGGCCGGTCCGATGACTCCCTCACCGCTGAAGAACTCCGGGTTCGCGACGAGCGGGAACTCGGATGGGGACTCGGCCGGGCTCTGGAGGAAGCGGACTGCCGGATCACGAACGAGGGAACCCTTGAGGAGTTCACTGCAGAGGTCCGCGCCCTGCTCTGCCGGCTGGGAGGGATAGCATGAGTCTTATTCCGTATTTTTCATCCTCGTCAAAAGTCTGGGAGTCACGGGACTGGATCTACGGGCTCGAGGATCTGGGATATGCCGGTTGGGAGATCGTTGCCGATGGGAAGTACCGACTGGATAACCCTGAGAACTTCGCTGCTATCCAGGATAACCTTGAGAGCACTGGCCTTCTTGCGACCGTTCACGCTCCGTATAGCGACTTAAACCTCGCCTCGCTGAACTACCCCATCTGGCGTGAGTCCATTCGCCAGACCTGCTGCTGCATCCACCACGCTGCCGACCTGACCGACCGGGTGACGTTCCACCCCGGGTTCGTCTCCCCTGTCGGGAAACTCGTCCCCGAGAAGGTCTGGGAGATGCAGAAGACTGCGCTTGTCGAGATCGGGAAGTACGCCGAGGACCACGGTGTCCTTGCATGCGTCGAGAATATGATCAGTATCAAAGACTTCCTCTGCCGTTACCCCGAGGAGATCCTCGGCCTCACGGAAGGGATACCGGGGATCGGGATCACGCTCGATCTGGGGCACGCCAACACCAACGGCCTCGTTGACGCGTTCCTTGCGCATGTCCGCGAGGTCAATCACCTGCACATCCATGACAACCACGGGCGGTCGGACGAGCACCTGGCGCTCGGGGACGGGACCATCAACTGGGAGAAGGCCGGGCGGGTCATCGCCCGGGACTACTCCGGCCGGGTCGTCATCGAGGGCCGGACGCTCGAAGAGGCGAAACGAAGCCTTGCAGCACTCAGGAAGTGGTTCGTATAGCCGGCGAGACACTGCATGTCCACTTTCTCGGCACGGCGGGAGCGCTCCCGTCGCCGCAGAGGAACCCCTCCTCGGTCCTGATCCGGCGGGGCTCTGACACCCTGCTCTTTGACTGCGGCGAGGGCACCCAGCAGCAGATGATGCGTGCCCGGACCGGGTTCACCGTGAACGCCATCTTCATCACCCACTGGCACGCCGACCACTTTCTCGGCGTCTTCGGGCTCGTCGAGACGCTTGCGTTCATGGGACGGACAGACCCCCTCCCGATCTACGGGCCGCCCTGGGTCGGCGAGTTCATCGACCTCGTCCAGAGGATAAGCCGCCACACCCGGGGGTTCCCCGTCACCGCTCACGCCCTCGAGCACGGCTCAGTCGTGCCCTTCAACGGCTACACCGTCCGGGCGTTCGCGACGTCTCACGGCATCCCCGGGCTCGGCTACGTGATGGAGGAGGACGAGCGGCCGGGAAGATTCAACCGCGAGCGTGCCATCGCGCTCGGTGTCCCGCCGGGCCCGCTCTTCGGGCGGCTCCAGCGCGGGGAGGAGGTCCGTGTCGTCCATGACGGCACCGAGACCGCAGTCCGGCCCGACGACGTGCTGGGTGATCCGCGCCCGGGGAGGAAGATTGTCTATACCGGCGACACTCGCCCGCTTCAGGGCCAGCCCGATACCGCCGCGATGATGCGGGATGCGGATCTCCTGATCCACGATGCCACGTTCGACGACCAGGAGAGCAGCCGTGCCCGCGAAGTCCTGCACTCCACCGCGGGGGAAGCGGGTGAGGCGGCAGCGGCCTTAAATGCCCGTATGCTTGCCCTGATGCACATAAGTTCCCGTTATACAAGCACAGCAAACCATATACGCGATGCAAAGCGACATTATGAGGGAGACGTGATCCTGCCGGCCGACCTGGCGGCGCTGGAGATCCCGTATCGGAGTTGATGGGAATGGACGGTGATGGTGATGGAGCAGGGCCTATCCAGCCAGAGCCGCCTGATTCTCACCGGCCTTGGCGCTCTGCTCCTCAGCGCTGCTGTCCTGAGCATTGCAGGCATCTACCTTGGTTCCGTCCGTGAAGTCCTCGGGCTGATCCCCGGCCTGATGGTACTTCTGCCGTCGATCATTCATACCCGGGGGAGCATCGCCGGCGTATTCGCATCCCGCCTCTCCTCGTCGATGCATCTTGGAGAGTTCTCCATCGAGTTTGCGGAGGGCTCCGTCCTTGGCGACAACATCCGCGCATCGTTTGTGGTGACGATTCTCATAGCGTTTGTCCTTGGCATCTTCGCTTACGCGGCAAGCCTGCTCTTCGGGTATCCCGTCGTGGGCGTCACCGATCTTGTGCTGATATCGGTCACGAGCGGTGTTATCGCGGGGGTTGTGGTGATGGGGATTACGCTGGTCGTCGCCCTTGCAAGTTACCGCTACGGCCTCGACCTCGATATGATCGCCGCCCCGACCGTCACCACCTCCGGGGATATCGTCACGCTTCCTATCCTCGTCCTCTCCGCGACGTTCATCATGCTCCTCTCTCCCTGGGTGCGCCTGGTGGCCGGGGCCGTCGCGGTTGCCGTCGCCGTCGCCACCCTCCTCTACACCCGCAACCGGCAGGAAGGGATCGGAGCGATCGTCCGGGAGAACCTCTTTCTCCTCATCCCGCTCAGCGCTCTCGGCACGCTGGCCGGGCTGACCTACTCGCTCAACCTCGACCGTCTGGTGGCGTTTGCGGTCTTTCTCGTCCTGATACCGCCGTTTACGGGCGGCCTCGGGTCGATAGGCGGCATCCTCGGGTCACGTCTATCGACAGAGATGCACACAGGCGAGCTCAACCCCTCATTTCTCCCCGAGCGCGGCGTTGTGCATCATTTTATTATTTCCTACCTCTATACGTTGATACTGCTTCCACTGCTGGCGCTCATCGCGCATGGTGCGGCGGTGCTCATGGGGTTAAACAGCCCCGGGCTTGGAATGCTGGTCACTATCAGTCTTGCAGCGGGTCTGGTCGTCATGACACTGGTGAATGGCGTGGCGTACGTCACAGCGAGCCTTTCGTTCCGGTATGGTCTCGATCCCGACAACTTTGGAATCCCTGTCATCACAAGCCTGATCGACCTGATCGGTGCGGCTACGCTTGTGGCGGCGATTGGCCTGCTATTGCAGTGAAAGGATATATGAAATCGACGGTTAACAGACCCATGATGGAACGTGAATACCAGCCAATCAGCTTCAAAGACGCCCTGATCGAGATGAAGGATGTCTCTGAACTGATGGTTGATCTCTCGTACTCTGCGATACTCTTCGACAGCAAAGAGATAGCGCTTGAAGTGATCAATCTCGAGGAAAGCATGAATAAACTGGTCTATCAGGCCAGAATTCAGAGCGTCCTCGGCGCCAGGCGCCTCGAGGAGGCGGAGGCGATGAGCGGCATGCTCCAGGTGGCCGAGGCCGCGGAGAGGATCGCGAACTCGGCCTCGGATATAGCAAAACTCATCCTGAAGGATATCAGGTTTCCAGCAAAACTCAAGCGCGTCTTTCCCGAGGCTGAGGAGATCGTCACCCGGGTTATCGTCAGCCAGGGGAGTGAACTTGCCGGCCGCACGCTCGGTGACCTCAAGGTCCAGAGCACGACGGGGATGCAGGTGATCGCCATCCGGCGTGGCAAAGGCTGGATCTACGATCCGGACAAGACCACCCGGGTGGAGAGCGAGGATATCCTGATCGCGCGGGGCCCGGAGGCCGGAGAGGATATCCTCTTTCTGATGGCGGGGATGGCGGAGCGCCCCCGGGTTGAGCCCTCACATGCAGGCGATGTCGATGACCTTGACCGGGCGGTCCAGCTGATCATCGAGATGAAGAACCTCTCCGAGCTCTCTGTGGGGCTCGCGTACACCTCCCTCCTCTTCAACAACAAGGACGTGGCGCACGAGGTGGTCGCCCTTGATTCGACGCTTGATGATATGCGCTACGACCTGGACCTCTGGATCCTCGAGGCGGCACGAAAGATCGAGGATGTGCGCTATCTCCGGGGCCTCCTGTACATGTCCTCGTTCGCCCAAGCCATCAGCGATTCGGCTCACTCTATCGTTGACGTCCTCCTCCGCGATATCGAGATCCCGCCGGTCTTCAAAAAGATCGTCCGGGAGTCGGATGAGATCATCACGCGGATACCCGTGGCAGGGTCGTCGCCGCTTGTGGGGAGGACCCTCAAGGAGGCGTCGCTCGGGACGGTGACCGGGATGGTCGTGCTCGCCATCAAACACGGCGACCGGTGGGTCTACCGTCCGGGGAAGGGTGTCCGACTGGAGAGCGGTGATATTATCATAGCAAAGGGCAGACGGGATGGTGAGTGCCGGTTGTATGAACTTGCCGGGTACACCGTCGAGCTGCCCGAAGAATGATTTGGTGAATTAGCATGGAAGATACAGAAGATACGATTGTCTATCGCCTCGGAGCGAACTGCGATCTCGACGAGGTGGAGGAAGGAAAGACGTATCTCGGGCGGGTGCAGGGATTTGCTCCGTTTGGGGTCTTTGTCCAGTTAAATGACCGGGTCAAGGGGCTCGTTCATAAGAGCAACGTGAAGTTGCAGCATACCGAGCGTGACCCGATCATCGTCCACGTCCTCCAGATCCGGAGCAACGGCAACATCGACCTTGAAGAGGTCACGCCGACTGTCTACCAGACCCGGAATGTGACCAAGAAGACGACGAGCGTCCTCCTTGCCGATATCGGGAAGAAGATAGGCAGGACGGTGCTGATCGAGAGTGAAGTCGCCCAGATCAAGCAGACGTCGGGGCCGACAATCTTCACCGTCGTGGATGAATCCGGCACCGCAAACGCGGCTGCGTTCATCGAGGCGGGCGTCCGCGCCTACCCTGAGGTGAACCTCGGGGATGTCGTCACCCTCACGGGTGAGGTGATGCAGCGCAACAATCAGCTCCAGATCGAGGTCTCGTCCATGGCGGTCATGGAGCCGGAGGATGCGGCACGGGTCCGGGAGCGGATCGATGCTGCGCTCGACAGGCGCGCGGAACCCCCCGACCTCCCGTTCCTGGTGGAGAGCGATGTCCTTTCTGCCCTTCGACCGCAGATGCGCCAGGTGGCAAAAGAGATCCGCAAGGCGGTCCTGACCGCGCGGCCGATCATCCTTCGGCACCATGCGGATGCGGACGGCATATGCGCCGCGGTTGCCATCGAACAGGCGGTGACCGCGCTGCTCCGGGAGAGCGGTGGGGACTTCGACGCGGAGTACTTCCTCTTCAAGCGGTCTCCGTCCAAGGCCCCGTTCTATGAGATCGAGGACATCACGCGGGATCTCGACTTTGCGCTCAAGGACAACGTCCGCTACGGACAGAAGATGCCGATGATTCTCCTGATGGACAACGGATCCACTGAGGAGGATATGCCGTCGCTCAAGGTGACCCGGATCTTCGGTCTCCCGGTGATGGTCGTGGACCACCACCACCCCGACGAGATCGTGGACGATTACCTGATCGGGCATGTCAACCCCTACCACGTGGGTGGCGATTACGGGATCACAGCCGGGATGCTGGGAACGGAGGTCGCCCGTATGGTCAACCCGGCGATCGAGGACCAGATCCGGCACCTGCCGGCGATCGCGGGGGTCGGGGACCGGAGCGAGGCGCCGGAGCGCGCTCGCTATCTGGCGCTCGCCGCGCCTGAATACTCCGAGGACGACTGCCGCGATATCGCGCTCGCGCTCGACTACGAGCAGTTCTGGCTTCGGTTCAGCGACGGGAGGGAGATCATCAAGGATATCCTGAACCTCTCCGGCGATCCCGACCGCCATGAGCGGTTCGTCGACCTGCTGGTCGAAGAGGCGAATCACGCGATCGAGGAGCAGCTCGAGGCCATCATGCCCCACGTCGAGAGCAGGATGCTTCCTAACGGCGCTCACCTCTTCATGCTCGATGTGGAACTGTTTGCCCACCGGTTCACGTTCCCCCCGCCGGGGAAGACCTCAGGGGAGGTGCACGACCGGCTGGTCAAAGCCCACCCGGGAGAGCCGGTCGTGACAATCGGGTTCGGCCCGGACTTTGCCGTCCTGCGTTCCCGCGGCGTTATGATGAATATACCCAGGATGGTGCGCGAACTGCATAGCGAGATCGCCGGCGGCGGCGTGAGCGGCGGCGGTCATCTTGTCGTCGGGAGTATCAAGTTCGTTGAAGGGATGCGTGACGTGGTGGTCGAGAGCCTGATCCAGAAGATTGGTGAGGCACCAATCTGATCGCTACTTCTTTCTTGCTTGGCAGTATGGCCCGGCTGGCCGGCCGATTGATTGTTGTTTAAAGACCGGCCGCAAGAAGAGGCTTTCCGGCCGCCGATATTCTCCTTTTATCCCGCTATTCCGGTATCTTCCTCTGAGGTTCCCTGCCGGGTAACTGTATGGTATCACCGCATCGTGGGGCAGCACCGGGCAGTCAGCGGCCTGGGAGTTTTGATGTTGACCGAAATATAAAAATACAATTATGTCTCACTGGAGTCCTCATGGCAGGAAACCGATGGACACTGGGAGGATTTCTGGTTGTGCTGCTTATGGCGGCAGCAGCCCTTATGTCTCCCGTAGCGGCCCAGAGCACGGCATCCTCGACTCCTCTGACCTGGACACTCCCTCCGACACCCGGCGAGACCCCGGAGGAGACCCTACCTGCTACTCTGGAGGATACCCCAGAAGAGACTCCAGAGGAGACCCTACTTGCTACTCTGGAGGATACCCCAGAAGAGACTCCGGAGGAGACCCTACTTGCTACTCTGGAGGATACCCCGGAAGAGACTCCGGAGGAGACCCTACCTGCTACCCCTGAGGATACCCTGGAGGAGACCCCTATAGAGACCCTGGACAACGAATTCCTGGAGAACGAGAGCCTCGAGGATGAAAGGTTCTACGCGACCCCGGAGAATGGGACCATCAAT
This sequence comes from Methanoculleus sp., assembly GCF_020696975.1. GTDB lineage: Archaea > Halobacteriota > Methanomicrobia > Methanomicrobiales > Methanoculleaceae > Methanoculleus. The sequence goes on along the minus strand of NZ_JAJGBK010000003.1, from coordinate 5,334 downwards.
GGGACCCGGGGGGATGAGAGCCTCGATAACGAGACCGTCAACGGATCGTTAGAGAACGAGACCTTCAACGCCACCACCACGGAGGCCAGACCTCCCGTCACTATCGGGACGGGTGAGGTAACGACCGGGACAGCACCTGTAGAGACGTCCACGGTTGATCTGCCGACGTTCACGCCGATACAGGCGGCACAGGTAAATCCCAGCCCGACTTCGGCAGCCCCCCTCTCGATCATCGGCGTCATTGCGGCCATTGCAGCCGCCGGACTCCTTGTCGTGATCCTCGGGCGCAGGAGGTGATGGCAGAACACTCCGGCAGCAGGGGGGAGAGTGGTTCACCCAATCAAGGACCCGGTATCCACAACCAGTCCCGACGCGAGAGGGGCCGCTCCCCCCGGTATCCGCGCCGGCGGTGGCCGGTCGCCCTCTCATGATGCAAATCATGATCTTCACCCTACCGATAGACACGATGATGCCCATTTGTATGCAGTGATTTGTATACGCATCTTGCGATTTAACGAGTCCAAATAGATATATTTATATATTGGTTTGCACTAAAACCACTTGCTCTGAGGGAATTCGTAAATGTCAACAAAAGATCGTATTAAAGAAAGATATAGCGACACTCAGCGAAAGATCCTGTATCACCTCAAGTCGGGGCTGAAAGCAGGAAAATCATACTTCAAATCCAAATATATCGCAACCGATCTGGGGCTTTCGGCAAAAGAGGTCGGCATTAACCTTGCCATCCTCTCAGAGATCTGTGATGAACTGGATATCAGGCGCTGGAGTTATTCAAACAGTACGACGTGGCGTGTTACTCCCCGTCCATCATAATTTTATTCAGGAACGCTCTATTCTACGGCATGAAGATCATTGAGTTCGAAGCACCCGTCGAGTTTGTGGCAACCATCAACGACCACAAGGACTGCCTCATGTCTCAGGACAAGAGCCATGAGAATCCGGAAGTGCTCTGGTTCAACATCGACGTCCCGAAGGGTCACGGTGTGCGGGCCGGGGACCGGGTCAGGGTCACCATCGAAAAGATTTGAATCAGAGGTATCCGGGGAGCGTCTCCAGGGTGATGCGGTATGAGTCGACATCATCCACGCTGACGATGATGTAGAAGTCCTTACCTCCCCGCTCTACGTTTTTGACGATCGTGCCCGGATAGCGCAGATCTGCCCCTTCTATAATCATCCCGCTCTCCCGCTCCACGAGCGCCATCCGAAAGTGTGCTGCCTCTGGCCTTACCGTTGCAGAGACACTGCAGTTCAGTCTCCAGACCGTGTAAGGCACGTGGAACGTCTCAGTGACGCCCCCCCTCGCCTCCTCGATATATGCGAACGAAACGATATCCGGACTCTCCTTCCACAGGGGGTCGGACCCGCCATACTGTGTGAGGTTGTCAGGGAGATAGCAACGTGGGTAACTCCAGATCCCGGTCGTATAGGAGATCCTGGCGGGCTCAAGTGGCACGGGCAATGTCGGTGCAGGGGAGGCGGTGATGGGGGGTGTCGGCACGCTCTCAGGCGGGTTGCTTACCGGCGCTTCTGGCCCGGTCTCCATTGCAGGGGGGTGAAACACTATTCCTGCAACAGAGACGATGAGCAGGGCAGCAAGGATGCTCAAAATGTCGCCTTTATCCACAGATGTAGAGGGATGCGCGAGTTAAAAATACCTTCGAATTAATCTTGGCAATGACCTTTATACGGTCGCCGTTCAGCACGCTGGGTTCTAAGGAATACTATTTTGGCATTATGTCCTGCCTCATGTGAAATTTAATAGCGGAACTGTTAATATGGGGACTATACAAATGTCTAATTGAGAGCATGGAAGTTCCTGAAGCGCGTACATGGGTGATCTTTTATCTGCTCTCGTTCGTGGTGCTCCTCGTAGCAACATTCATCACATCACAGAACGACGGCCAGCGCTGGATCAGCCTCATGCTCATCATCGTCGTTGTCGGTGTGAACCTCTGCCTGTTGATCTCCGAGTTGAAGCGTTACCAGCAGCGGAAGGCCTTCATGCACCAGATGTCGAGATTTGACGAAACCGGCACGGATACAGACTCCTCCGGTCGCCGCTGGTAATATTCACTCATGCACTTGCGTCAGGGTGCCTTCTTCTGCAGTATCTTCTGCATAACGTTATAAGGGACAAAAAGGTGTTCCACTTCTCTTCCCAGGTACTCCGTCTTGCCCATGATATAGTAGCCGTCAATGCCAAGTGCCGTGTGGAAAAGATGTGCAAGATCGTTCTTCTGTTTCTCGGTGAAGTAAATCGTGACATTTCGGCAGGTGACAGCGTCGACATACCGCACGGCAGGAACGCCGGACATCAGGTCGTGCTGCCGGAATTTGACGAGTTCTCTGATGTGAGGGCGGACTTCAAACGTGCCGTTTTCGTGACTGATGAAGTGCTTGCGGACTCTCTTTTCATCTACATTCTCAAGTGCCTTTTGATCGTAGATCCCGGCCATGGCTTTTTGCAGCACCACGGTGTCGATATCGGTCGCGTATATCGTTACGCTGATATCCCGGTGGAGCGCCATCATCTCGTGTGCAAGGATGGCGATCGAGTAGGGTTCTTCACCCGTGGCACAGCCGGCACACCAGATTCTGATTGACTTCTTGCGGCGGGCGAGATCCGGAAGAATCTCCCGCCGTATCACCTCAAAGACCTCCGGGTCCCGGAAAAATTTGGTGACGTTGATAGTGAGGGCATTACGGAGCAGGTCAACCTCCTGTGGATTTGCCAGGAGATATTTGTGGTAGGTTTCGTAGTCCGTAGCGTTTGTCAGGCGCATCCTGGAGAGGATGCGCCGTTTGATATAGTCCTCTTTATAATTTGAGCACTTGATCCGGACCAGTCTTTCGATGCTCCTCTGGAGCGATATAAAGTCATCCATGCTGCGTTCTTCTCTTACCTGATTGCCGGTTTATGGGGTGTTCTGGAAATGTCCGAGATCATCGATTACTTTCTGGACATCGAGCCAGATAATAAGGGTTTTTGCCTCATTATTCTCTTCATTCCCTATCTTGATGACCGCTTTAACATAACCGCTAATCGAGGACGTAATACCGTCATTGATGCGTTCCATCTGCTCATCGCGAACCGAGATAACACTGTGGACATCATCGACGATGATTCCCACGTTTGATCCGCCTGCCACATCCGGCATCAGCACGACAATCTTTTGGTTCTCGATCCCCTCTGATTCAGGAAGACCAAGGAGATCTCTGAGGTCGATGATGTTTGTGATCTCGCCCCGCAGGTTGATGATTCCCGCAAGGTACCGGGGAGCACGGGGAAGGGGAGTGATCGGCATCATCTCCACGATCTCCCGTGCGATCTGGATATCCAGTGCGTAGTGTTCCTTCCCGAGCTGGAACTCCACCACGTCTACGGATGCTGCCATTCTCTCTTCTCAGTTCAGCTTGAACTGCCTCATCATCTTCTCGAGCTGTCCGGCCATATCTGCCAGTTCGTGCGATGCGCTCCCGACCTCCTCTGTCGACGCGCTGACCTCCTCTGCGAGTGCCGCCATATCCTCGGTGCGGGTCAGGCTCTCCTTGGTCATGTTGTTGGACTCGTCCATCTTCTGCATGACTTCGTTCGTGGAGTTTGCCTGGTCTTCGGTGGCCTTCGTTATCTCGGTGATGCCGTGGGCGACCACCTCCACGCCGTTGACGATCCGATTCAAGCCTTCAATGACCTTGTTGACGCTCTCGATGCCTGCCTGGATCTCCTGGTGGGATGCCTGCATGGAGCCCGTGGTCTTCTCGGTGCTGGCCTGGATGGTCCGGATCAGGTCCTCGATATCCTGGCTTGCCCGCTTGGACTCACCGGCAAGGTTCCGGATCTCGCCTGCAACGACGGCAAACCCGCGTCCGTGCTCCCCGGCACGGGCGGCCTCGATTGCGGCATTCAGCGCTAACAGGTTGGTCTGGTTGGCGATGTCGGCGATCAGTTTGACGATATTATTGATCTCGCGCATCTGGTTGTTGAGGGTGCTGATCTCGCCTACGGTCTGTTTGGAGATCTCCTCGACAAGCTGCATCTTCTTCGTCGCGACTTCGCCGAGGGAGGCTGCTTCGTTCCCCTCCTTCGAGGCCTTCGAGACGTGCTCCATGACCTCCTGCGACGTGCTAGCAATCTCCTCGATAGATGCCGAGAGATCGTTGATATCCTTCCCGATCTCCTCGATCTTCTCAAGCTGCCGCCGTGCATCCTCCGACGACTGCTGTGTCGAGCTGGCAACCTGCTCTGTGGCCCGGATGATCTCGTCGGAGCTCTTGCTGACCTCTTTTGTGGTCATCTCGACCTGATGGGCTGCTTTTGCCACCTCCCCGAGGAGGGAGCGGATGGCGGTCAGCGAGGCGTTGTAATCGATCTTCACCTTCTCCAGTGGGTCGTTGGATTCTGCGTTCACAAACGCCGTCAGATCGCCTTTTGCCATTGCGGCGAGCGCTTTCCCAAGTTCTTCGGCACTCTTTCCGAGTTTCTCGCCTTCCTGCTTCGCGGTCTCCATCAGATCCCGGATCTGGCTTTCTCTCTCCCGCTGCTCGGTGACGTCGTTATAGACGGTGAGGACCGATTCCAGATTGCCGGTACCGTCGAGGAGCGGTATGTTGTGCCTGTCAAGGATGTAGGTGCCGGATGGGAATTCTATCGTGGCCTCTCCGTGGCTTGCCTGCCGGCTCCGCAGGGTGTCGAGAGCCCCCTGGCCCGACTGGGAGAGATACTTCAAGTCGTGGATGGTGAGTCTTAGCGCCTGATCTTCGGTGTATCCTGAGAGTTTCAGGAAAGCCTTGTTCGCCATCTTCAGGGTCGTATCAGGGTTCCAGACGATGACCGGCATCGGGTTCTCCTGAACGATGACGTTCGTCCGCTCCTGAAGTTCCCTGATCCTCTCCATCTCCTCCTGCTGCTTGCTCCAGTCGTTCCAGACGTAGAAGGCCATCTCGATCTCGCCCTTCTCGTCGAGGATGGGGATGGCGTTCAAGGTCAGGTACTTCTTCACGCCGTCGGGCCACTTGACCATGACATCGGTTCGTGCGAGCTTCTTCGTCTCGTAGCAGGCGTAGAAGTGGTCGCCATCAAGGATGGTGATGTCATAGTCGTAGAGCTTCTTTGCAAGGGTCTCTTCCCGGGTTCCCCGCCACATCCGGGCATACTCGTCGTTGATGTCGATCCGGCTCTTGTCCGGGCGAAGCGTCGCGATCGCGAGCGGGTTCTGCTTGATCATCGTGTCGACGCGGTGTTCGACCTTCTCTGTCTCCTCTTTCTTCTCCTGCAGATCGGTCCAGTCGTTCCAGACGTAGAAGGCCATCT